>JAFGXR010000039.1 GCA_016936555.1 Spirochaetales bacterium
AATATCATGCTTCATCTCGTTCAGAAGCTGCTGACTATAAGAGTCAAGCCTTATTATATTTATCAGTGCGATCTCTCCAGAGGTATATCGCATTTCAGAACCCCTGTTTCCAAGGGAATTGAAATAATCGAAAACCTCAGAGGTCATACTACCGGTATGGCTGTTCCGACCTTTGTCGTCGATGCTCCGGGGGGCGGAGGAAAAATTCCCGTCATGCCCGACTATCTCATCTCTCAGACCGATCAGAGGATTATTCTGCGAAACTACGAAGGTGTTATCACGACGTATACGGAACCGGACCATTATACCCATCACGATAAGGAAAACTGCGAATTCTGCAGGGAATGGAAAGGGGTCCCCAAATCAGGGGTCAGTGCGCTTCTCGACGGAGACCAGCTCTGTCTTACTCCGGAGGGACTGGCCCGTTCGAAAAGGTATGGACGCTGATAAACTTGAACGGCTCCGGGGTAAATTGACTTTTATCTCGGGCAGTTCAAAAAATGCCGGCAAGACGACGTTTCTCAATTATCTTCTCCCCCGTCTCAGATCCGGGGGAGAGCTTGTTTATTTGACTGTCGGGATCGACGGTGAAAAAAAAGATCGAATTTTCGGCAATGAAAAACCTTCTATCGAAGCCCGTTCCGGCGATTATCTGATCACCAGCGAAGAGATGATGAGCAGCAGTGATGCTCTTTTTTCGATTGTCCATGTCTTCCCCTGGAAGACCGCTCTGGGACGGATTATGCTGCTGCGGACCGAGCGTTCCGGCCTTGTCGAGCTGGCTGGATCTGAATCAAACAGCCAGCTTCAGGAAATTCTGAAATCAGTCAAAACCTCTATGGAAAATAGCACTGTGCTGGTCGACGGGGCTGTTAACCGCATAACGCAGCTGGCAGCGGGAGGAGAATCCACTTATTATTATGTTATGAAAGTTACCCCGGAGAACAGATCCGGTTCCCTCAACACAATCAGGACTCTTAATCTGCTCGATAAGATTCCTTTATACAGAAAGGAGTCCGGTGAGCAGGTCCGGCACCTTGAAGGGGCGCTGACAATGGCTGTTGCCAGAAACCTGGGAAAGGATGTGGAAGCACTTGTCGTCGATGATTTTACAAAAGTATTTCTACCCTGGAAGGATTTAAAGGATCTGACCGATCGTGTCAGGCTTTCATTCAGGAATGTTTTCGCCCTTGAGGGATTGGTTCTCAATCTTATGAATATCGGTCCCGGCGAGTTTGAAGGGCTTTTGACAGAATCGGGGATTACCGTGCCTTTCTATTTTAATCCCTACAGGTCAGAAAGGAGCGGAAAGTGACGGACCGCTTGTATGAATTTGCCGGGCTGGACACATTTCTGGAGAATTTCAGACCTGAAACACCGGAGGGCTGTAAAGCCAAGGCTGAAAGAAAGATCTATACCGACAGAGAAGAACTGCAGAAAATCTACAATCGCATGGAATTGATACTGCCTTATCTGGAGCAGGGGAAGGAGAAGTTCGATAAAATCCAATATCATCTGAAGAGAATCCCTCCGATCAATAATCGCTTTGTCAAAGGTGAATTGAGATCGGAGCTCTACAGCGTAAAAAGACTTCTCCATAATTACAGAGCCATTTCCCGACTTCTGGACAGGCCCGTCATAGAGGAGTTCGGTTTCACCTATAAAGCGGATAGAGTCCTGGATCTGCTGGGATATGAGGATGATGAGCAGGAGAGTTTCTTTATTAAAGACAGTTATTCCAGGGAGCTCGGATCTGTCAGAAAAAGCTTAAGGGATGTGGAGAAGAGACTCGATGAATTGAAAAAAGCCAGAATCGAAGAGATAAGAGACTTATACGCACTCGATTTCCGGTTTAACGATTTCCTCGTAGTCGGTGAATCGGACGTTCCGCCGGGATCGGAAATGATGCTTTTCCTGGAGCCTTTTGACAGTTCCTCGGTAATTGTAAAACCGCAGCTAGGGCGGGAATACCACGATACCCGCAATAGTGCGGCGTCACTTTATCTGAATGAAAAAGAGCTGGAAGAGGGTATCCTGAACCGGTTGGCCGGAGAGGTTGAACGGGAACGGGAGGCCATAGCAAACTGTGTCATTTCATTGACTGATCTCGATCTGGCTCTCGCCCGGGCAAAAACAGCTTTGCTTTACAAATGTGTAAAGCCTGTCTTATCCGATGAGGGAGCGGTTTCCGTTGCCGAATTGAGATTTATACCTCTCGAGGAGATCAGCCGGAAAGAGAGCGTTTCCTACACATCTCTGACAGCGGATTTTGATGCTGATCACATAGTCATCAGCGGCTCTAATATGGGAGGGAAAACCGTAGTTCTGAGAACGCTTCTCTTTGCACAGCTTCTGGCTCAGA
The DNA here is from genome assembly GCA_016936555.1 of Spirochaetales bacterium. Taxonomy (GTDB): domain Bacteria; phylum Spirochaetota; class Spirochaetia; order DSM-2461; family DSM-2461; genus Spirochaeta_F. Next base: position 2,363 of record JAFGXR010000039.1, read on the forward strand.
TGGGTTTCTTTGTCCCTGCCGCCAGCTTCTCGTCTCTTATTTTCCGTTCCTTCAACCTCATAGGCGATAAATCCGGTGTTGCCAAAATCGGTTTGAGCAGTTTCGGTGAGGAAATTATGAGTCTGATCCGGGCGGAGGAGAAAGGAAACACTCTATATGTCATAGATGAGTTTGCCAGAACCACTAACTCAATTGAAGCTTATGCTCTTAACAGCGCTTTGCTGAAAGCCTTTTCAGAGAAGAATAATATACGTTCTTTCTCCTCGACTCATCTTGAGAATCTGCCTGAACTTGAAAATGTCTCCTACTGGATGATGAAAGGACTCGATTATCTGAAATACGGCGAATATTTTCACAGTGATTTTAAAGGCGATCTGACGGAAAGGATCAGGCTCATCAACCAATACATGGACTATCGCATCGAACCTAGAAAAGCCGGAGAAAGATCCTCCAGGGATGCTTTGAAAATCGCCGATATACTCGGACTCGATTCCCGGATAGTAAATTATGCATTAATAAATATAAAAAAACAGGAGAAAAAGAATGGAGAATAAACTGGGGCTATCGCAGGAACAGATCAGCCGGTGCCGATCCATCGCCGGAGAGATTGTCGAACCGGTTCAAAGCTACATACACAGACATACGACGGATTCTGTTGAAAGGGCGACACTCCGTCTGCTCGGAGCCGATCTGGTGGACAGTGAGGAAATTCCCGTCCCCAATATTATTGTCAATCAGCTTAAGGACAGACTCGAGAACGGTGCGGCCGCCTATTATATCAATGCGCTTCTCAAGACAGGAAGTTCTCCCGACGAACTGAACCGGAAAATAGCCGAAGGTCTTGATATTGGAAAGCTGGATCTGGTCGATAGAAAGCATATAGTGGAAAGAGGCCGGGAACTGGTCGAGCTATTTTCAGCCAGAGTCAGGAAGCACAGATCATTCAGGAAACAGAAAATTGATGAAGCCGCAGAGAAACAGCCTTCTCCGCTTCTCTATGTTATCGTCGCCACGGGAAATATTTATGAGGATATAAAGCAGGCCCAGGCTGCGGCCGAACAGGGAGCGGATATCATTGCCGTCATCAGAACGACGGCCCAGAGCCTTCTCGATTATGTGCCTTACGGACCGACGACCGAGGGCTTCGGGGGGACCTACGCCACTCAGGAGAATTTCCGGATCATGCGCAAGGCTCTGGATGAGACCGGGGAAAAAGTCGGTCGGTACATAAGGCTGGTCAATTATGCTTCCGGCCTTTGCATGCCCGAGATTGCCGCCATGGGGGCTCTGGAACGGCTCGATATGATGTTGAACGACTCCATGTACGGCATTCTGTTCCGGGATATCAATATGTACCGGACTTTTGTGGACCAGCACTTTTCCAGGATGATCAATACCTTTGCCGATATCGTTATCAACACGGGAGAGGATAATTACCTGACCACATCCGATGCCTATGAAAAAGCTTATACGGTAACGGCATCCCAGCTGATCAATGAAAGCTTTGCGAAGAAATCAGGCATGCCCGAGAGGCTCATGGGGCTGGGACACGCTTTTGAGATGAATCCCTCAATTCAAAACGGATTTCTCTATGAACTGGCCCAGGCTCAAATGGCCCGGGAAATCTTTCCCGAAGCACCTCTGAAATATATGCCACCCACAAAATACATGACCGGTGATATTTTCAAGGGGTATGCCATGAACACCCTTTTCAACTTTATAGCCAAGGCTACGGGGCAGGGGATTCTTCTCCTGGGAATGCTGACGGAAGCAATCCACACGCCCTTTATGCAGGATCGGTTTCTCGCCATAGCCAATGCCAGGTACGTCATGAACAATATGGGCGATCTCATGTCCGATATCGAGTTCAGAAAAGACGGCATAATGCAGAGCCGCGCCAAATCGGTGCTCGACCGGACTGAGAAATTTCTTGAAGAGATCAGGGAGAAAGGGCTTTTCGACTCTATAGAAAAGAAGATGTTTGCCGATATCAGCCGGCCAAAGACCGGAGGCAAAGGTCTTGCCGGGGTATATGAAAAAGGAGCTGACTACTGGAATCCTATCGAGGAATATCTGAACAGCGAGCTTAAAATCGGAGGAAAGGCAGAATGATGATTAAAGCATACGGAGATACATTGAACGACGGAGCCGTACAGCTCTCTTTCACCCTTCCTGTTCCCGCCGGACCCAAAGCCGATGAGGCGGCGAGAATATATGCCGGAAAGCTGGGGTTTGAAGAGTGCGAAGTCGTCCACTCCCATTCCCTGGCTGATGAGTTCACTTTTTTTGTCGTATACGGTAAAAGCCCGGTTTCCGTCGACTTTTCCAAAGTGGTTGTGGAGGAAGTGGAGACGTCCATGGATTTCTACGAAGTAAACAGTTTCATCAAGGAAAAACTGGGGCGGAAAATCGTTGTCGTCGGGGCCTGTACGGGATCGGACGCCCATACTGTCGGAATCGATGCGATCATGAATATGAAAGGCTATGACCAGCATTACGGACTGGAGCGGTATCCAGAAATCGAGGCCTATAATCTGGGCGCCCAGATACCCAATGAAGAGTTGATAGCTTTTGCAAAAAAGGTAAATGCCGATGCCATACTTGTTTCGCAGATTGTTACCCAGAAAGAAGTACACATTCACAATATGACCAATTTTGTAGAGTTGATGGAAGCTGAAGGCCTGCGCGATAAAACTGTTATCTGTGCCGGAGGACCGAGAATAGGCAATAAACTGGCCCTTGAAATCGGTTTCGATGCGGGATTCGGCCGCGGCTCCTATCCCGAACACGTCGCTTCATTTATTGTGGAGAAGCTGGCGGAAAAGGAAAAACGGAACTGAATAATTAATTAGCATTTCCGGGGATTTCGTTTAAAATGATATTAGCAGAAACGATTGGGAGAAAGCTTTGCAGATAATATATGAAATCCTCGGAGAAATAGAGAAAGGTTCGTCCCTTGACGATATCCGGAAGCTGATAGAATACGGCAAAATCAAAAACCATACCAGTGAAGAGGGCAGGACCATCCTTATGTCGGCCAGCCGCTGGGGGCGCCTCGATCTTGTCCGTTTCCTTCTCGAAGACGATGAGGTTTTTATCGATCAGAAAGATCATTTCGGAAGAACGGCGCTGATGTTCGCCGCCGGTCATTGCCACGAAGATATCGTCCGCTATCTGATCGGGAAGGGAGCTGACATCAATCTGGAAAGCAAACGGGGCTGGACTGTCCTCAAGAAAGCCGTCGCCGGAGGTTCTCTCAATATCGTCCGCTTTCTCGTAGAAGAATGTGAAATGGATATCAGCAGAAAGAGTAACCGGGGCGCTGATCCGCTTTTTTATGCTGCCGAGAGCAATCACCTTGAAATTCTCAAGTATTTTGTAGAAGAGAGAAATGCATCTGTAAATCAGCAGGACCGCCATGGTTGCACGCCCTTAATGAATTCCGCGCGCAACGGGTCTGATCCCGTTGTGTCCTATCTTGTTGGAGAGGCCGGTGCCGACAAGGATACTCTCTGCCTGAGAGGTATGAATGCAGTCATGCATGCCATCGAGGGGAACCACCTGTCAACGGTCAGTCTTCTCATTGATAATCTGGGTTATGATAAAGAATACTCTGATGCCGACGGATGGAATTATCTGATTTTCTCCGCGATCCACGGGCATCTCGATATGGTTAAATATTTTGTTGAAGATTGCGGACTTGACGTCAACGCCATGAGTTTCAGCGGCAGCACTCCGGTTATGTACGCCTGTCTGGAAGGACATCTCGACGTTATACGTTATCTCGCGGAAGAGCGGAAAGCCGATCTTTCAATAGTTAATAAGGATAATCAGACCGTAATTGATATTGCCGATGAAAATGAAAACGACCATGTCGTAGACTATTTCAAAGGTCTTTCCCGGCAATCATGAAGCGGTAGGAGTAATAACTGAGGCCGATAAGCGTTCCGGTTCCAGCAATAACCAGAAAGGCTGTATCGAGACTGAATGTCTCTCCGAGCCAACCGATAAGCGGAAAGAGTGAAATCATAAAAAAACTGAACACCATGCTCTGAAATGAAAGAACAGTCGCTCTGTTTTCCGATGGAATCAATCTGTTTATATAATGGCTGATGGCAACGAGAAGCAGCCCTTCGGAAAAACCGATAATCAGGTAAAACGGGAATTTCAAGGGGCTCAGGGCAATCCCCCATAAGGAAAGTATCAGCAGGAGCGGCAGAGTCAGGATCAGTCCTTTTTCTCCGCCGATCATTTTCTCAATTTTCTGAGCAAAAAGGCTGGTTATTCCCGAAAGCAAAGAGGCGCCTGCGAAGATCATTCCGATCTGAAATTCCGTATAACCGTTATTTTTCCAGAAATTCTGAAGATAGAAGAACAGACTGATGGTAAATGAAAAAAGCAATTTGCCTCCCTGTCCGAACTACTCTGAAGCTCTCAAGAGTCTGTTCCTTAAGTTGTTTCAGCCAGTGAATCTCTTTTTTTCCGGCTTCCTTATGATGGCGTGGTGGTTCTTTGAAGGTGAAAGCGGTAACAAGGGAGAAGATGACTACCGTAATGGACAGGGCAAAAACCTGATCGTATCCTTTTGTAGCCATATATCCGCCGACCAGTAAAGCGATAATACTTGAAGCTTGAATCAGGAACTCTTTTATACCGACAATACTCATATATTTATGCTCGCGGGTTTCTCTATCGAGAGAATCGTATAAAAGAGCTTCTCCAGCTCCGGATTCAAGATTATATCCAATGGCGCAGAGGATAAATCCGGTGAGCTGAAGAGCAAAGCCGGTTGACAGAAAGAGAATGAGAAGACTGGCGAGATAAAAGAGACGACCGAAAATACGCGATGCTTTCCGGCTCCAGAGATCGGCTACAGCACCGGTGGGAATTTCCATTAGAAATGAAGTGATATGAAAAGTGCTTTCGAGAATGCCCAGTTCTATCAAGGAAAATCCCCTGATGGCGAGATAGATCATCCACAATCCTCTTGTCAGGTCCAGATTGAAGAATGAGATAAAAATGTATTCCTTTTTTATATTGCTCGTCATAACATTTCAAAAAAATACTCTACCGGTCCATCCGGTAGAGTGAGTAAGGATTAGAAATCAGTAAAATGTTTTAAATGTTTTTTGTAAATACTTTTCTATTTATGCTTTTTTAAATTTTCAATTCTTTTTATTCAATTGCGTTTTTCCGCTCAATGCGAGGATAAGGCCCAGAGCCACTGAAAGCAATGCCGCAAATAGGGTCCGGTATTGAGAAGGGAGAAGAAAGGTAACCGTATGAACGGGAATCCAGAAAAAGGGGATTGTTTTCGCAAAAACGAATGACCACATTTTATCCCAGTCCGCTTCTTTTAACAGGCTTAAAGGTGAGAACGTCGTCAAACTGAATTTCCCGCCCCCCCTTGAAATATGCAAATCAGTAAGATGGTGTGTCAGCATCATAAGCGGCGCAAAGATCACATTCATCAGCAGAGAGATAAGAAAAGCCCTGATGAAAGGGCTGTCAATCATGGGAAAGAGGGCGGGGACGCCATTGGAGAAAATACCGAAGGCCATGTATATAAAAACACCGAGAAAACCCCAGACGATCATCTTCGGCAGAAGTCCGAAGCCCTTCTCCAGATATGTCCCTTTTTGTATTCTGAGAACCAGCATTTCTCCGGAAGTCGCCAGAAGGGCGAACTTCAGAAAAGATATCAGGGCGGGAAGCTTTCCGTATGCCTGAATATACAAATCTCTTGTAGGCTCAAAAATAAAGAAAAAAGCAATTAAAACAGCCAGTATTGCTGCTGCCAGATCACTAGCTTTCAAGCTATCCTCCCTCTGAATTAACTCATTCTTAATCTCTTTTATTCAGATGTCAAGAAAAAAAGGATATTAAAAAGAGGATAACGAAATAAAATAGATTCTGAATTACGAAATACGAATCATTGATTGATTGAGTTTTCTATATCAGTTATAAAAGGAGCAGAATCGGAGAGTCCGCCGATCATTTTCCGGAAGACTCTTTCAGCAGCCTGATCATAGGTCAGCCCTCCGTCTTTGAATAGATCGGTCTCGTACTCATACAGGACCCGGTTCTCCTTTTTCAGACTCAGATGTCCTCTCAGCCCGACCATTAAGGGTGCGTTTTCCAGAACGCGAGGGTATTCCGAATAATCGAGAGCATAGATAAGAGTGTAATCGGCACCGTCAGGGACTTCTGTGAATTCGAACTTATCGTCAGACCCGTTGAATAGTGCTCTTATGCTGCTGTCGACAGAAGATGATTGAACCCGGTTCGATTGAACGTCGAGGAAAATTCGGGAAGCAGAGACTGAAATTTCAATCAGGGAGATCACCGGAATAAAAGAGCGTTCATAGATGCTGTCAACCGGGAATCCCAATCTTGAGAAATCAATGGAAACCTCCAGTCTGTTGCGTCCCGGATTGAGCATCTCATTGTGAAGAGCCATCCGGACATTACCGTTAATATCTGTTTGGCGGAATTGGACGGCATATTGTGGATTTTCAATTTTCAGAGGGATTTTTCCCGTATAATTTTCTTCTGAATGACAGGTTATGAAAAGTTCGGCCCCTGCGTTGAGGCTTGTCATTGTTTTTGAAGTCCCGGTTTCAATCCGGATTACCGAACCCAGCCTGTAGATTTCCGAGATGATGAAATCGCTGATATTTCCGGAATACTTTCCTCCAAGGGAACCGGAGACAACCAGGCCGTAGGGAGATTCATTGAGCAATTGTGACGCCGATGCCAGGAGATTGAACTTGCCGGCAGTCGTCTGAGAAGGAGAAAAGTAATCACCGTCGAGAATCTGCCGGACTCTATCGAGAAGCGATGCGGTTTCCTCAGCCCTGATTTCGTTCCAGCGGTTTTTATCGAGCCTGATATAAACCCAGTATCCCTGCTTCTCCGAATACCATGTATCGACAATTTCCACTTCCTTCAGATTCTGTTCCACTGACTGATTGAGCTTCTCGTAGTAGGATTCGCGCAGGTTGCCGTCCCCCCGGTCTTCAGTCTCTATTACGGTTTCCGAGCTTATACTCGTTGAAATTTCCGCCGCCAGGTTCGCTCTGGCCTGAGCCAGGGCACGTTCGTAATCATGGGACCGGTCTCCTCTGCTGGAGGAGCCGATCCCAGTGTAATACCTGGGAGAATAGGGGAAACTTTTCACCCAGGCCGGTGCATCCTGACCACTTATCAGTATCGGAAAAGCGAAAAAAAATAACAGGCTGACTATACGTTTCATACCATTATATTATGTTAAAAAACTCTGCTTAGCAATCATGGTTTGAATTTCAATCTGGCTGACAGATCCGCCATTTCAAGCGCGGAGAGGGCCGCATCCCATCCTTTGTTGCCCGCTTTTGTTCCGGCTCTTTCCAAAGCCTGTTCTATATTTTCAGTCGTAATAATTCCGTTGATTATGGGAACGCCCCTATTGATGGAACTGACGGCAATACCTTTCGCCGATTCGGAAGCGACTATATCGAAATGGGCTGTTGCGCCACGGATGACCGCCCCGAGGGCGATGACGGCGTCGTATCTTTTCGAAGCGGCCAGTTTATCGGCAGCCAGGGGTATTTCAAGTGCACCGGGTACTCTCACGAGATCAATATCCTCTTCAGCTGTTTCGTGCCGAAGGAGACAGTCCATTGCTCCTTCGTGCAATTTACCTGTAATCAATTCATTAAATCGGGATACGACAATAGCGAATTTCCTGTCCCTGCCTGTTAAATGTCCTGAAATTTTCATTACATAACCTCCCTTATTTCCAGTATATGGTTCATTCTTTCTTTTTTAGTCTTCAGATAGTGCCTGCTGAAAGGTGTGGCGAAGCTTTCGAGAGGAATTCTTTTCCTGACATTGATTCCCGATTCGATCAGTCCATCGACTTTCAGCGGATTATTTGTCAGCAGTTCCACCTCTTTGATACCCAGCTTTTTCAAAATCAGAGCGGCATCTTTGTAATGTCTCTCATCAGGTGAAAATCCGAGCTCAATATTGGCGTCGACAGTATCGGAACCCTTTTCCTGAAGTCTGTAGGCTTTCATTTTATTCACAAGGCCGATTCCCCGGCCTTCCTGTCTCATGTATAGAAGAACGCCTTTTTGTTCATTAATGATTTTGAAGGCCTGCTTCAGCTGGTTGCCGCAATCGCAGCGCAGCGATCCGAAGATATCACCGGTGAGGCATTCGCTGTGGAGTCTGACTGTCACCGGACCTGTTAAATCGGCCTCTTTATGGACCAGGGCTATATGGGGCATATGTTCGGTCAGATCAGAAGCGTAGTGGTACATCTCGAAGGAACCGTAATCGGTTGGAAGAAAGACCGGTTCCTCTTCCCGATCGGGAAGGAGCTCTTCAATTTCTTCAATTGATATTAGAGGTAAATTGTGTGTCCTGGCAAAATCGGCCAGATCTTTTCCTCTGGTCATCGAGCCGTCATCACTCATTATCTCGCAAATGACACCCGATGGATGATGCCCGGCAAAGCGGCTGAGCTCAACCGCCGCTTCAGTATGTCCTTTTCTCTCCTTCAATCCGCCGTCCGCCGCGATCAGCGGAAACAGATGTCCCGGCCGGAGAAGATCAGTCTCTCTGCTTTCACTGTTCAGTACTGTCTGTACAGTTCTTAATCTGTCATGGGCGGAGATACCCGTCGTGGTTCCCTCCGCTGCATCTACAGATATGGTAAAAGCTGTCGAGTACCTGCTGCCGTTGGAACGGCACATCGGGAGGAGGTTGAGTCTCCCGGCCGTCGATCTCTCAATGGGAAGGCAGATCAGACCTCTGCCATACCGCGCCATGAAAGAAATCTGTTCCGCTGTTATATATTGAGCCGAAACCATCAGATCTCCTTCATTTTCCCTGTTAAAATCATCTGTGACGATGATCATTCCACCGGAACGATAATGTTCCACCGCCTTTTTAAGTCTCTCTTTACCATTCATTTTCCATATCCCCATTGTTTCAATTGGTTTGCATTTATGTTTTTTTCATTGCGGTAGGTTAACAGGTTTTCAACATACCGCCCGAGCATATCTGTTTCAATGTTCACCGGGTCCCCCTTACTCCGCATGTGTAAATTGGTTTTTTTATAGGTATGGGGAATAATCTGAAGTTGAATCTTGCTTGTATTTTTTTCTACGCAGGCGATAGTCAGACTGATCCCGTCAATTGCGACCGAACCTTCATCGATCATGTACTTCATCAGACCATCGGGAACATCGAGTGTTATCCGGTACATCTGTCCCTCTTTCTGCAGAGAATATATCTTTGCAGTTCCATTGACATGTCCTTGAACAAGGTGTCCGCCCACAGGGGCTCCCAGAGCCATGGCCCTTTCCAGATTGACGATATCTCCTCTTTTCATATTTCCCGCATTGGTTTTACTCAGGGTTTCTCCTGAAATGTCGACGGTGAAATCCGATGCGCTTATTTCCGTTACAGTCTGACAAATACCGTTAACGCTTATCGAATCACCGGGATTGGTATTCTCAAGAACCAGATCAGCTTTATATTGAACTCTTAATCCCATTGAGTTCTTTTTCACCGAGAGGACTGTGCCTGTTTCTTCGATTAATCCTGTAAACATTCACCCCTCCATCCGTGAAAGACTGTCTGATTATTTATCATCAGGAATTCCGTTTTTCCGAAGGTCAGAGACGCATTCATCAGGCCGGTCTTAAGATCGCCCACAGCTTCGATTCCTTTTCCGCAGATAATAGGGGCGGTGTAAATTGATAAGCGGTCGAAAAGCTTCTGCTGAAGAAAGGATGTGTATACCTCGCTCCCGCCTTCAACAAAAACAGAACAGACTCCCTTTCTGTAAAGCTCCTTGAGCAATGAGTGGAGGTCGGTTATTTCAATGATCTGAATTCCTTTCCCGGCAAAATGCTGTTTTTTATCTTCCGGAGAATCAGAACCGGTTGCGATGATTGTCCCTGTTCTGTTTTCATCGCTGAAAATTTCCAGACCTTCTGTAAAGGCGAGAGATCGGCTTAGGACTATTCTTATAGGATTTTTACCGTTTTCGATCAGCCTCGTATCGAGTTTGGGGTTATCGGCACGGACTGTACCGGCACCGACTAGAACCGCATCGTAGAGAGATCTGAATCTGTGTACATCTTTTCTGGCGTCTACGTCGGTAATCCATTTGGAATCGCCATTTTTCGTGGCTATTCTACCGTCTAGAGTCTGGGCCATTTTCAGATGCACAAAAGCTCTCTTCTCTTTCTGATTAATATTGTAGACTTCGTTCAGCCTTTCGGCTTCAGCTTCAAGAATTCCCGCCGTAAGGGAAATGCCAGCGGATTCGAGCGCGGCCATTCCCTTTCCGTTCACCCTTTCATTGGGGTCTCTGGCGGCGATAACGACTTTTCCGATTCTCTCTTTGATAATTCTTTCAGTGCAGGGGGGCTGTCGCTTTCCCCCATAGGAGGCGCAGCACGGCTCAAGGGTGCAATAGAGTGTAGCGCCTTCAACAGATTCGACGGCATTTTCAATCGCTTCGATTTCAGCGTGGAGCGTTCCCGGGCCTTTGTGGAATCCCTCTCCTATGATCCGCCCGTTCTTGACGATAACTGCACCGACTGCCGGATTGGGAGACAGATTGCCTCCTCCCGATGCCGCCAGTTCCAGAGCCCGCCTCATAAATGTCTGATTGTTCAAATGATCCCCCGGTCCGAAAAAAATCCGACAACGGGGTAAAAAAAACACCCCCTGACAGAATCAGGGGGTGTCGTGAATTCGTAAAAACGATTTGATTTCCTCTTATCCGGACTGTACCGTCGGCTCTGGAGTTCCACCAGATCAGTCTATCGGTCAAGATAGAGTCGCGGGCTATAACCGCCGGTCTGGAATTGCCTGTCAAGGCTCACCATACCCCGAAAATCTTGAATTGAGAATAGGTCAGCTTTTACGATTTGTCAATAAAAATTTATTCATTGAGAGAACGGCCGAAAGGGAATCCGGTTCGGCCATTGCAATCCTCCCGAATGCGGGATCTATTCTATTCTGCTTTATCTTCTTTACGGACAGATATTTACCGGACTCTCTCTTTACATCTCTCTCCTGTTCTCTTCTATTGGAAATTTCAGGTCCGCTTCCCCTCAGATCCGGATCTCTGTAGGGAGTTCCCACAGTAGCCAGTGCAATGAGCATTTCATCGTGGAGCGGCAATCGGGAGGTCAGTCCTTTGTCCTCTCCCCGGATCGCTGCTATGGTTATGCCTCTCTGCCGACCGATTGCCGGACCTTCCCCCACGTGGAATCCCGCATGGATTAAACCGCTCCTGAAGGGTATGGACGAAGAATAGGAGAGAAGTATACCTTCCGGGGACATACTCTTTTTCAACTGTGTCAGAAATTCAACGGAATAAAGGACCGGATCATTAGCGGGAGAGAATCCGTCGTGAAAGACAATATCGAAATAATTCAAAGGCAATAGGGGAAGGCTCGTTCTTGCATCTCCGCAGAAGATTTTTAAGCGGTCATTTCCCCTTCCATTCAGGTAATCCTGAACAGCTTTATCGAATATCTCTTTGCCTTCGACTTCCAGAGGCAGGCAGGAGCCGAGAAAAAGGAGCTCTTTACTGTATTCGAGTAAGTGGATTTCTACCTCTTTGCTGCTTGAGAGAGCCGCGAGGCTGTTATAGCCCAACCCGCTGCAGAGATCGAGTAACCGGGGAGAATGCTTCACAGCCAGTTCCGAGGGAAGGACAAATTTCTCAAAGGCTTCGGTTAATGCGCCGATCCGAGAATGCATCAGTTCAGACTCTGCAGTTGAACGCAGTGTGAATGTTCCGTCGTCAGTCCTGACCAGAAGGTCTTTGTCTTTCAGATCCGCAACGAGGTTTTCTTTTGTGTTCCCTGTTGTCTCCATAAAAGAGGATATTATATCAAGTGCTCTCTGTTCCACCAGCATTGTATCGTTCAATTCCTTTTCTTATTCTCTATTGGAATTTTATACTTCTATCTCTTAAATTTATAGAGATGAAAAGCAGCCGCTCCCGGAATATTATCTCTTTCTTTCTCAGACATGAAAAAACAAGCTACGAAGGATTGAAATCCATACGCTATAAATATATGTCTCTTTTTGAGCCCGTTTTCATAGCAGTCAGTTTCATCTCATCGCTTATCGTGGAGAATTTGCTTCTTCAGCGAGATATGTTTCTCCTTCTGCTCATTTTCGCTACATCCCAGATGGCCATAATTCTTATCATCAATCTTCTCCATCGCGAGAAACTTGTGGAGAAATCCTACATCCTTTATATCCTGACCATGTTATCTTTTTTCACAGCGGCCGGATTGGCCAATTATCCGGCCTATATCTGGATTTTTCTCTGCGTCCTGGTGTCGGCTCTCCTCTACCGGATAAGAAGAACAGCGGTCGTTTACCTTCTCCTTCTGGGAAATATCCTCTTTATTAATAGAGATTCTGTTTATCTGGCTCTAACGGGTGGTCCGTTTTCTCTCCGTTCCGATTCCATAGCTCTTTTCACACTTCTGGCGAGTTTTTTAACCGGATCATCTGTTTCCGTAATCGTTAATAATCTGGAAAGAAGTTTCTCAAAACTTTATCGGTTGAAAAGAACTCTTGATAGCCGTAACAGCAAGCTTAACAGAGAGCAGGAAACATCGAGGCATTACCGCAATGCCCTGATGGGCAACGAACTCAAATTCAAAACCATTGTGGAATACGCCTTTGACGGTATTACCATACTCGACAGAGAGGGAAATAATAAATTCATCAGCAATTCAACGGAAAACATAACAGGCTACAGTTCCGAGGAATTTTCAGAGGGGGCCATGAATTTCGACAGAATTCACCCCGAGGATTTACAGCGCGTCATTGAAAACTTCCGCAATATCACCGAAGGCCGGATTGATAAAAGCACTATCTATTACAGGTATCTTCACAAGGACGGGGAATGGAGAAATCTCGAAGTCTCCGTGACCAATATGCTGAACAATCCTGGAATAGAAGGCATTCTCTTCATATACCGAGATGTCACCAGGCATATCCAGGCGGAACAGCGGGCCAGATATTTCGAGTTTTACGACCAGTTGACGGGATTGCCCAATCTCCTGATGTTTTCCGAGAAGATCGTTGAAGAAATCGAGCGCTCAGCCGCCAGAAGCAGATCATTCGCCGTCATGTGCCTGGGAATTAATAGCTTTAAGGATATTAACGGAGAATTCGGAACTTCATTCGGAGATCTGGTTTTAAAGCAGATCGGTTCCCGTCTCAAATCGAATTTCAGGGGCGACGATTTTGTGTCCCGCATGATGGGCGACAAGTTTCTGATTCTCTTTTCGGATATGAAATCGGAAGATGATGTCATCGCGATCGTTCAGAAGACGATGAATAGTTTTGAAACACCTTTCTGGGTCGAACAGAGAGATATCGCTGTTTCCGTTTCCATCGGCATCAGTGTCTACCCGAACGACGGTATCCGCAAGGACGATCTGATCAAGAACAGCGAAGCAGCCCTCTTTCTCTGCAAAGAGAACCGGAACCGGAAATACGCCATGTTCAATAAAATCCAGAATGAGGATCTTATAAACAGGATACAGATTGAGAAGGAAATTTTCCAGGCAATAGAGGATAAGACTTTTACGGTTTACTATCAGCCTAAAGTCGACCTCGAGGGCAACCTCGCCGGTGCGGAAGCCCTGATCAGATGGTTTCACAGGGAAAAGGGTATGGTTTCACCCGGGCAGTTCATTCCCATTTCCGAAAGAAACAGATCCATTATTGATATCGGGAAAATCGTTATGGAAAAGACCTATAGTCAGATTCGGGAATGGATTGATTCCGGTCTGGAACCGGTGGAAATCTCCATAAATGTAGCACCCATGCAGTTCAGCGACAGAGGGTTTATCGAATATATAGACAGGCTCCAGGAGAAATATGAAATTGATCCCGAATATATCGAGTTCGAGATAACGGAGACGGGCATAATGGAAAATGAGAGGAAAACCGTCGAGATTATGGAGCGCCTGATAGAAAGGGGATATTCCATATCCATCGATGATTTCGGAACCGGTTATTCCTCCCTCAATAAATTGAAAGACTATCCGGTAACAACGTTGAAAATAGACAAATCCTTTATCGATCCGCTTCCGGAAAACATATCATCGTCCAATATCGTCAAGACAATTATAGAACTTGCTCATTTCCTTGAATACCGCGTCGTCGCTGAGGGGGTGGAAAAGGAGGAACAGTTCCGGCTTCTGGAGTCATTGCACTGCGATTTGATTCAGGGGTATTACTTTCACAAACCCATGCCTTCGACTCATTTTATCAAATTAATGAAAAAACCGGCCTCCGCATTATAGAAGACCGGTTGAAGATCATTCAGATTCGATAATTATGAAAGAACCTTTCTTGTTTCAAGAGCGATCATAAGTTCTTCATTGGTCTGAACTTTGAGAACTTTGACCCTCGAATCATCAGTGCTGACTTCGAAAGTGCCGTCGGCGAAGCTGTCGTTCTTCTTGCTGTCGAACTTGACCCCGAGATATTCCATGTTGACACAGACGTCTTCTCTGAGAATGGGCATTTTTTCTCCCACGCCGCCTGTAAAAACTATGATGTCAACACCGTTCATTGCCGCAGCATATGCGCCGATCATCTTTTTTATCTTATAGGTATAGACTTCGAATGCCTGAATGGCCATATCGTTTTTCTCTTTGAGAATCTTGTCCTCGATCTCTCTCATGTCGTTGCTGATATCGGAGAGTCCGAGCATCCCGCTCTGTTTGTTGAGAACGTTATTTACCTCTTCGGCGCTCATCTTCATGTTGTTCATCATGTACATGGGGATAGCGGGATCGATGTCCCCCGATCTTGTTCCCATCATGATGCCTTCGAGTGGAGTGAATCCCATGGATGTGTCAACTGATTTTCCGCCGTCGATCGCACAGACAGATGCTCCGTTTCCGATATGGCAGGTAACGATTTTCAGATCCTCCACTTTCTTTCCGACAAACTCAGCCGCTTTGAGGGCTACGTATTTGTGGGATGTGCCGTGGAAGCCGTATTTTCTGATTTTGTGATCCGTGTAATAGCTGTAGGGGAGAGCGTAGAGAAAAGCTCTGGAGGGCATGGTCTGGTGGAATGCCGTATCAAAGACTCCGACCTGGGGAACATTGGGGAGAGCTTCGTTGATCGCTTCGATTCCCATGATATTCGCCGGATTATGCAGTGGCGCCAGCTCACAGCACTTTTCGAGAACTTTCATGACTTCGTCGGTGATTTTCGCGGAATCGGCATAATCTTCGCCGCCGTGAACGATTCTGTGGCCGACGGCATCTATTTCCGACTGGTCCTTGATGACTCCGTGCTTCCCGCTCATGAGATTGCTCAGAATCTCTTTGATTCCCACAGTGTGGTTGGAAATGGGCATTTCCAGTTTCTTTACAGAGTATTTCTCACTTTTGTATGTGTAGAGCGCATCTTCCTCTCCGATCCGCTCAACAACTCCATCTGCCATAACGTCTTCATTTTCCAGGTTAATAAACTGGAATTTAATCGAAGAACTACCACAGTTGAGTGTCAGTACTTTCATTAATGACTCCTGATAATTTTTCTTTAAATGCAATAATAGGTAATTTATTAATTTATACATATTAATCGGATCATCGGCAATACCCGGCCGGGCTATCGGAGCAAGTCCTTTTACCGGTAGAGCATAATTCTTTTTTTATGATATGATTTGAGTTGTTGGAGAAGGAATAATATCGATGGTGAAAACAAGAGAAATCTCGATTGGAAATATTAAACTCGGAGGGGATAATCCTGTACTTGTTCAGACGATGTGGGACAAAGCTGTCGATAAGGTTGATAGCAGTCTCATTTCCGAACTGAACCGTCTTCAGGTCTATGGCAGCCGGTTGATACGATTTGCCGCACCCACCGAGGATTCGGTCCCTCTTCTGGGGGAAATCGCGAGCCGGATCTCGATGCCCGTCGTGGCGGATATCCACTTTGATTACAGGATCGCTCTCGCCTGTATGGATCATGGCATCCCGAAGATCCGCATAAATCCCGGCAACATCGGTGCATCATGGAAGGTGGAGGAGGTCGTCAGGAAAGCGGCTGATACGGGAACGGTCATTCGCATAGGCGCCAACGGCGGCTCTCTGCCCAAATCATTAAAAAAAATGGAAAACCGCGGGGAGGCTCTGGTTCTGGCAGCGGAAGAGCAGCTGAATTTTCTCGAGAGTCTCGGGTTCTCAAATATCGTTGTCTCTCTGAAATCATCAGATATCGAAGAGAACTTCGAAGCCAACAGTCTTTTCGCGACCAGACACGACTATCCCCTCCATCTGGGCATCACGGAAGCCGGTCCCCTGATTCCCGCCGTTGTTAAAAGTTCGATCGGTCTTTCACGCCTTCTGGAAAAGGGGATCGGAAGCACTATAAGAATTTCCATTTCCGACAATCCGCTCAAGGAAGTTATAGCGGGAAACGAAATTCTCTCCGCTCTCGGGATGAATTCCAATGCAAGAGTCAATCTGATCTCCTGTCCCAAATGCGGCAGATCCTCTTTTGATACGCACCGTTTTACTGAAGAAATACAGGATTATCTCTATTCTGTCGATAAAGATATATCGGTCGCCATTATGGGGTGCATGGTGAATGGTCCCGGCGAAGCTTCCCATGCCGATATCGGTATAAGCGGTGTGGGGAACAGTATCGCCATATTTAAAAAAGGTGAGATTATCCGGAGGGAAACAGCTTGGACGGCGAAAGACGCATTTATCGAAGAAATAGAAAAACTCTGATTCTCCTTTTCCTTTTGTTATCCATCTCTTTTCTCCAGGCACAGGAAAGCGGTTCTGATGACTCTCTTACCGGTTCCATCGGAGCACTGGATTCCATGGAGTCCTGGCTTCTCTATGAAAGAGGCTTGCATCTCTACAGTACGAAGGAATATGGAGAGGCGTTGAATCACTTCAACAAGCTTATAGAGCGTCACGGCGTATATCCAGAAGCGGAATACTGGATCGGACGTGTTTTCGAGCAGGAAGGGGAGCATATCCTCGCTGAAAAGCAATATCTTAAAGCTCTCGAAGCCGTTAGGGTTCTTCACATACCCGAAGAGAAATACGACATCCTGTACCGACTGGCCGAGCTGTACAAGAACAGGGGGGATTTCGATTCATACAACCAGATTCTCAACAGCATTATTCTTGATGAGCTGGAGATCAATCAGCTGGCTCTTGCCAATGAAAGCCCGGCTATCAATACACTGAAAAGAGACGGAATTGATAGAACTATCCTCTTGTTCAGGCACACCTTTACTTTTTCCATTGATGCCTTTAATCAACTCGGTATTTATTACTATAAGAATGGCGATTACAAGGCAGCAACATCCAAATTGATCTATCCTCTGCTCAGCCTTTTTTCTATTTCCATTGATTATCTCAGGGATCTGGATCCCCGGTTCACTTTTCCCGAAGATTATGACGAACTGGTAGAAAACCACAGTGATTATGTTTTTGATACTCTGGAGGAGATAATCAAAGTGAGGAATAAAGATTTCAGCTTCAGCCGGAGTCTGGAATCATTAAGTGTAACAGACAAACTGGAACAATTGCAGGAAGCAGAGGAATGGCTCCCTGAACCTCCAGATTATTATCTATCCGGGGCTTCCTGCTGTCTTGCTCTTTTCTATGGCGAACCATCGCTCAGAGATCTCATGGATGATTATGAAATTTTCCGGACATTGTATTATCTCGCAGCATCACTGTTCGCAGAAGGCTATAGCGAAACGGCTCTGGGGATATGGGAAATTGTCAGTATGAACGGCAATGCGGGAATGTGGCAGCTGCGCTCTGAGCAGCAGATATCCAATCCTTCTGTTGAGTCGGGAGAAATGATTTACTGAATCAACAGCAGAACCTTTCGAGATAAGAATCCTCATGTGGGGATTCTTATTTTTTTTGTTATAATGTATTCTGTTTCCTATGGATAAGATCGTTATAAAAGGTGCTCGGGAACACAACCTTAAAAATATTAATCTTGAAATTCCACGGGATAAGCTCGTTGTTATTTCCGGGAAAAGCGGGAGCGGAAAGTCATCCCTGGCTTTTGATACTATCTTCGCCGAAGGTCAGAGGCGCTATGTCGAATCCCTCTCCGCCTACGCCCGGCAGTTTCTCGGACGGATGGATAAGCCCGATCTGGATTATATCGAGGGGCTGTCCCCCGCCATATCCATCGAACAGAAGACGACCCATAAAAATCCTCGTTCCACAGTCGGAACCATTACGGAAATTTACGATTATCTGAGATTGCTTTTCGCCAGGATCGGAACGGCACACTGTCCGACCTGCGGCATAGAAATAAAAGAACAGTCCGTCGATCAGATCATAGACACAGTTCACGAATATCCCGAAGGGAGCCGAATTATCATACTGGCTCCTGTCGTTAAAGGGAGAAAAGGGCAGCATCAGAAAGTTTTTGACGATGCCAGAAAGTCCGGTTTTGCCCGGGTTCGGGTTAATGGTGAAATTCTGTCTCTCGATGATCCTATAGAACTGGATAAAAACAAGAAGCACAGCATTGAAATCGTCATAGACCGCCTGAAGGTCAGCTCTGAAACAAGAAAGAGACTGGCCGAATCCGTGGAGACGGCTCTGGAGATAACCGACGGGAAAGTCATTGCCGTCAGAACCGGGGAGAAAGAGGATGAAGAGACCTTTTTCTCGGAGAAAAACTCCTGCCCTCACTGCGGATTCAGCATGCCGGAGCTGCAGCCCCGACTCTTTTCCTTCAACAATCCCTACGGGGCCTGTCCAGACTGCAGCGGTCTCGGGATGACAATGGAGTTTGACCGGGATCTCATTATGCCCGATATGAGCCTCTCTTTTAATAAAGGAGGTATTGCTCCCTACAACCCCGATGCGAACTGGCACAGAAGCTGGTTCGAGGGGCTGGCAAAGCATTACAGGTTTTCCCTCGATACGCCATTGGAAGAACTTCCCCAAAGCATAATCGATGTGCTGTTTGACGGCAGCAGCGACAAGATCGATATTCTCTATGAAAACCGCGAGGGAACAGGCCGCTTCGAGTACAATTCCAACTACAAGGGTATCATTCACGATCTGAAGAGACGGTACAGGGAATCAACTTCCGATGGCGTTAAGGACTGGCTTGAAAAATACATGGTCAAGCAGAACTGTCGGACCTGTAAGGGAAAAAGGCTCAGGGAAGAAAGCCTCGCCGTAAGAATCGATGATAAAAATATCCATCAGATGACATCCTATTCCGTTAAAGATGCCGTACAGTTTTTTAGCGGACTTGAGCTCGATCCCACGAAAAGGCATATCTCCGAACAGATTATGAAGGAAATACGCGAAAGGCTTTCATTCCTGCAGAGCGTCGGCCTGGAGTATCTCTCCCTTGACCGGGAAGCGGCCACCCTTTCGGGAGGAGAAGCCCAGAGAATCAGACTGGCGACCCAGATCGGCTCTTCTCTTGTCGGAGTCCTCTATATTCTCGACGAACCGACCATAGGCCTTCATCAGAGAGACAATCAGCGGCTGATCGATACTCTAAAGCACCTCCGCGATCTGGGCAATACACTCATCGTTGTCGAGCACGATGAGCAGACTCTCCGGACCGCCGATTATATTGTCGATATGGGGCCCGGTGCGGGAATCCACGGCGGTACGGTTACGGCTGAAGGAACCGTGGAAAAAATTCTCTCCGATCCGAACAGTCTGACAGGCCGGTATCTCAGCGGAGATATTTACATCGAGAGCAATCGGGAAAGGCGTAAGGGCAACGGAAAAAGCATAATCATACATGGAGCGAGAGAGCATAATCTCAAAAACCTTACAGTCGAATTCCCTCTTGGAAAGATGATTGTCATTACCGGAGTTTCCGGTTCCGGAAAATCGACACTTCTCAGTGATCTTCTTTATCCCATGCTGCATAACGCGACCAACCGATCCCGTATGAGAGTCGGCGAGTGCGATGCTGTCGAGGGGACAGAAAACATCGATAAGGTTATCAGTATCGACCAGAGCGCCATAGGCCGGACGCCCCGTTCCAATCCCGCTACCTATGTGGGGCTGTTCACTCCTATCCGCGAATTGTTCGCCTCTCTTCCCGAGTCAAAGGCGAGAGGTTACAAATCGGGCCGTTTTTCATTTAATGTCAAAGGCGGGCGCTGCGAACAGTGTCAGGGTGCGGGAACCCAGAAAATTGAAATGCACTTCCTTCCCGATGTCTATGTCACCTGCGATGTCTGTAAAGGTAAGCGGTTCAATCGGGAAACGCTAGATGTGCGCTACAAAGGGAAAAACATCTACGAAGTCCTGGAGATGTCAGTCGAGGAGGCTTCGGAATTCTTTGCAGCCATACCGGCGATAAAGAGAAAAGTGGATACTCTGATGTCCGTGGGGCTCGGATATATCAATCTCGGCCAATCGGCTATCACTCTTTCCGGAGGGGAAGCCCAGAGAGTCAAACTCTCTCTCGAACTTTCCAAGCGCAGCACGGGCAAAACTTTTTATATCATTGATGAGCCCACTACGGGTCTTCATTTCGCCGATGTCAAGCTCCTTCTCGAAGTGCTTCAGGAACTCGTCGATAAAGGCAATACGATCTGTATGATCGAACACAATCTGGATGTTATCAAACAGGCAGACCATATCATCGATCTGGGACCGGAAGGCGGAGATAAAGGGGGAACCCTGATCTGTACGGGAACACCCGAGCTTGTCGCGGAGTGTGCGGACTCCTATACGGGATATTATCTGAAACCTGAACTGGAACGGGGATTGAAGCAGTAATTTGAAAGTGCCGGTGCCGACATTGCGAAAACTAATAATCATACTGCTCTTATTCAGCATGTACCCTCTCGTCTCTCAGGACACCGGAGAAGGGGATCTTTTCACCGATACGCTTTACAGTGATATCAATACAGCTTCCTATTATGAACTCCTCAACTGGTGCCGCGAACTGGAACTCGATACGAAGGGGAATAGCGATTATTTAAGGAAACAGCTCTATTCCTATTATAAAGTAGATCTCAATATTGTAGAAACTGCTGAAAGTGACAACGATATCGTTGTCAAAATTATCAGTGCCGACCGTTCGGAATACTATTCCCTGGAAGAAATCAGCGAAGATTATGTCCGGATCACCGGACGGGTCAAACTGATCGTTAAACAGATTTCGAAAAACACGACCCATACGATAGAAGCCGATTCCGTCCTGTTTAACCAGACGACCGATACGATGACAGCAAGCGGAAATATATTATATGTCAAAGAGGAGAACGGAAAGGAAGAGGAGTACAGCGGGGACAATTTCACTTTTAATGTTCAAAGCTGGAAAGGGGTCATTCTCAAAGGAGACTTTAAACGTACCCAGGATGTCAACAGCATGGAGACGGAGTTCATCTTCAGCGGGGATGCTATAAAAAAAGGTGAGGGCGATGTCGTCGTTCTCGATCAGGGGGCCATCACATCCTGTGACGATGAGAATCCCCATTACCGTATAGAAGCCAGTAAAATCTGGATACTCGGACCTGATGAGTGGGCCATTTTCAACGGAGCGCTCTATATCGGACATATTCCTGTGCTCTATATTCCCTTTTATCATCTTCCCGGAAACGATCTGTTTTTCAATCCCGTTATCGGAGATGACAGCAGGCGCGGGTATTATATCCAGACAACGACATATCTTCTGGGGCGGAAAGCAAATGATAAAGAGGATGATTCTTTCTTCATTAATGTAGCCGACAGCGATGAAACCTACAACCTGGTCCCGCAGGGTCTGTATCTCTTCAAGGAAAAAGGAGCATCGGAACAGGAACAGAACACGGATTATATAAAATATAAACTCGACTATTATTCCAATCTCGGCGGCTATACAGCATTTGAAGGATCGCTGGCCCATATCTGGCAGTTCAAAAATATCAAATTCGATCTGGGCATAGGTGTTACCAGGTCAATTAAAAACAATAACGGCACATATACGAACTACTTTGAAGAAAATAACTATATCTCATCCTGGAATTCAGCTGATCTCTTCGGGCAGGCCCTTCCTTTCCGGGGCGGATTGTCTTTCGGATTTTCGCTTCTCAATTTCAATCTGAATTTCGAATATCTGACAGATCCCTATTTCAAAAACGATTTTGCCGGCCGCGAAGAAAATTTTGACTGGCTCAATTATCTTCTGTCCCAGACTACGGAAGATAAAGATATCGAGGAAAGCACTCAGAGCTCCTTTAACTGGTCTTTACAGGGCAATATCAACATTCCCAACAAATGGGCTGCCGATTACATTAAAAACCTTTCTCTCAATTCCCTGAAAGTCAATATGCTGTGGAGCAGTAAAAGTAACAGTGATTATGAAGCTCCCGAAGATCCTGCTGAGTATTACGACCCCTACAGTCCTTTAAGACAGTTTTTTTATCCGTCAAATATAACCTGGCCCCAGACGTCTCTGAATCTATCGGGAATTCTATTTGAATACAAAACAGGTCCCGATGAGCCGCTTCCGAAGGATGATCTTGAAAAAAGAGACAGGATTGATGCGCCCTGGGGAAATAATAGCAGAGATAGTTTTTCGGAGAAAACAGCCGGAGATGATAGTTTCAATAAGCCTGTAAGGCAGGAGAGTATTTCAATAAGTAACGGAATACAGGCATTTTATTCAAAAATTGACTACAGTTTCACTGGGTATTTGAATTTCACTTCCTATATGAACAATGGTGATTGGAATAAGCCGGCTGATATTGATTTCGATATATTAAAGTCGCTATTGACGAATAAAAACACTTTCAATCTGAATTACAGCATGAAGCTCTTCGAAGGAACCGTTTCTTTTGCCGGAAAGAACACAGTCTCCGCTGATTATCTGGAATATTTTGGTGACTACAGTGATGATGAAGGGGTGAGTGAACTGAAAGGCCGAAAGCTCAACTGGCTAAATACGCTGGATTTTGCAATCAATCCTTTTAAAAATATCGCTTATGTAAATAAATCATCCATAAGTTATGAATTTGATACAACACTTTACTCCATGGCATACGATTCGGATCAACAGAAATTTCTTAAGGAGTGGATCGGATGGAATGACGATGATATAACGACTCACAGAGGCGCTGTAAATCTGAATTTTTCCATTTTACCGGTCACTCTCGCCATTACGTTTGACTCCACACTTCCTCCTCTGGATATCAAGCAGTCAATTGCTCCTTCTCTTGATTTCTCCATCTGGAAGTGGACCGGGAAAATTTCCGGTAAGGTCATATACGAAGAGAATGAATGGACACCCGATCCTCTTAAGATCAGTACAAAGCTGGATCCTTTTGATAATGTAAATATTTCCGGAGATTTCTCCTATGACTTCGAAGAAGAGACTCCCGAATCCCTTATAGCGGCTTTTAAATTATGGCCTTTGACCGGATCCTATAAAATGGCCTATGCAACTGAATATAAATGGGATAAAGAGGCCCAGCAGCTTGAAGACCTTGGAAAGGATTTTATTCCAACGGCCTTGTCTCTGGGACTGAATTACAAGTATGAAAGTCCTGTATTCTGGAAGAACAGGATTACTATGGATGGTACCATAAATCTGACGTATACAATGAACCTTCAGCAGTACAATCTCAGTAAACTGGGGTTGAACTTGACTTACAATCTCCATATTTTTGAATTCCTCGATCTTAAGTTTTCTATGAAATCGACAAACGAACATATGTTCCTCTATTTCCCTTCGCTGAGGGACTACTATGGAATAGAAGAAGAATACAGTTTGTTCAGAGATCTTTTCAGATCTTTCAATTTCTTCAGTCCTGAACAGCAGGACCGTTATGATTCCTTTTTCAATATGAACTCATTGAATCTTTCAGTCGTTCATAAGCTCCATGACTGGGATCTTGAAATGGAATACAGCGGTAAACCTGTCCTGAACAAGGGGGAGCTGGAGTCGCAATGGGAATCTACCTTTTCCATCCTTGTCCGCTGGAATCCCATTGAAAAACTGAAGCTGCAGACTAAATACGCAGATGAGCTATGGAATGTCGATACGGAGTTTGAATGATTATTCTATCCTTGACCATTTTAACCAATAATAAGTACAATCTCATGTACAGAGGTACGATGAAGAGAAAAAGAAGGGATAATGGCTGAGCTCATTCAAACCAGATCGGCAGAACAGAACAGTTTTTCCGCCGGGATCTCGGTTTCCCTTATCACAATGATAATTTCTTATATTCTCTGTGTTTTCATGTTTTCCTTTTTCGGGAATTTTGAAAGGATATTTCATGCTGATTCCTATCTTGATTACAAAGTCGGAGATGTTGTCAGAGAAGACATTTATTCTGATATCGATTTATTTCTTATTGACGAAACAGCAACAGCCAGAAAGAAAGATCTCGCTGAATCCATGGCTTATCCGGTTTTTAAAATATACGTCAATATAACCCGTGACGTTCTTGCCGCTTACGATGTTTTTGTATCGGAAGTGAACCTTTTTCTGGAGTCAGATCCAACCGGTCTCGAAGATTTCCATTTCTCCTCGGGTCTTGAAGAAGCTATTGACCGGGATGCCTTATTCGATTTCCTTCAGTCGGAAAACCTCCCGTTCATCCTCGATAGGACTGAAGATACCTTGCAGACACTAATGAATCGGGGAATCGTCTATAATGAGGATGAAAATATGATTCCCGCCTCGGGTATCGTTGAAGTCTGGAGAGAGGCGGGAGACAATCTTGATAAAACTTTCCTGAAGTATAATCAGATCCCCCGGCTTGAATCTCTGGCCGATTATGTTGCCAACGAACAGGATCTTACTGATAAGGATGACTCTGTTGTCCAGGCCGTATTGGTTATTTCACGCTTCTTTGTACGAGAGAACTGTTTTCCCGATGAATTTCAGACCCGTTTGAATAAAGACCTTGCCGCTTCAAAAGTCAAACCTGTGGAGATCTATCTGGCAAAAGGTGAGAAGATTCTGGAGAAAGGTCTGGTCGTGACTCCGGAAATAGAATCTCGTCTTAAAGCCATAAGAGCAGCCAAAGGATCGGGGAACCGGCTCGTCTTTATTTCCCCTCTGATCTTCTCCGCCTTTTTATTTGCCTTTGCCGTTCTGTATCTCAAGGTTTTTTCCCCGGAAAAAGCCGGTAATTTCCAGGTCAGCATAATCATCTATTCCGCTTTGGTTCTGTCTGTCCTCATTTCCTATCAGATTATTCTCTTCGCAGGCACGCCCCGGAATTTATCTCCGGGAATTTATATCCCCGTTGCTCTGTTCGCCATGCTTGTTACATTGCTGATCAATAAAAAAACCGGTTTGATTTTTCAGCTTATTCTTTCAACGGCTCTCTATTATATCTCCGGATTTGATCTCGAATTTCTCGTCCTGCCCCTCCTTTACGGAGTAACGGCAAGTCTTGTCATCGAAGGTGCGGCCCGCAGGCTGGATATGATCCGCGCCGGCTTGATACAGGGCGTATCACAGGCTTTTTTCTTTGTTCTTTTCAGTATTATAAATGATCCGGGGCTATATAAAGCACTCTGGGGTTCATCCATAATGTTCGTGAACGGCTTTATTAGCAGCATACTGGCTCTGGGTCTTCTTCCTGTTCTGGAACACTGGTTGAAGACCAGTACAAAGTTCAGATTGATCGAATTGTCCGATTCCAATGCGCCTGTTCTCAAAAATATGCTGGGAAAAGCACCCGGGACCTATATTCACTCGATGAATGTCGCCAATCTGGCGGAGATGGCCTGCCAGGAAATCGGTGCAAATACGCTTCTGGCCCGAGTCGGAGGGCTATATCACGATATCGGGAAGGTCGATCAGTCTGAATATTTCATTGAGAATCAGACCGATGTGAATAAGCACGACGACATGAAGCCTTCACTTTCCGCCGCCGTATTGAAAGCCCATGTAAAAATCGGGATAGAGAAAGCTCATGACCTCAAGCTTCCCCAGGATGTGATTGATATAATCGCCCAGCACCATGCAACCTCGACCATGAAATATTTTTATGACCGGGCTTTAAAGGAAAAGGGGAATACGAAAGTCAACAAGGATGATTTTTCCTACAGCGGTCCCAATCCCCAGACCCGGGAAGCGGCAATCGTCATGCTTGCCGATACCATCGAAGCGGCAACCCGTACCCTGAAAAAGCCTTCGCTGGCAAAGCTGGAAAAGTATGTCTGGGAGCTCATAATGGATAAATTTATCTGCGGTGAATTGAATGACTGTTCCCTGACATTCAAGGATATGGAATATGTGAAAAACTCATTTGTCCATGTACTGGCCGGACATTTTCACACCCGTATAGAATATCCTGATGATCAGAGAAACAAAGAGAAAGAAAACGATAATGAATAATATAGATATATTGTATGAAAATATCAGTGAACCACCGTGGCTGCCGAAAGTGGATTTTTTTGTTAAGGCTCTGCTTGAAGTTCTGAAAATAGAGAACTGGGAATTTTCCTTAACCTTTTGTGATAATACTTTTATTCATGAGCTGAACAGGGATTACCGGGATAAAGACAGCGCCACTGATGTTTTGACCTTTGCTCAGGACGATGACCCTTTTCCTTTTCAAGGAGATGAAGAGATTCATTATGCCGGGGACATTGTTATATCTCTGGACACTTTGGCTGAAAATGCCGAATATTTTCATGTGGAAAAAGAAGAAGAACTCAAGCGGCTTATCGTACACGGTGTTCTTCATCTGTCCGGAATGGATCACAGTGATAATTCTCCGCAACAGGAGATGCTTATATATCAGGAACAGCTGCTCAGTCAGCTGAAAGAGGTGAGAATTTTTTAAAGAGATGAAATTTTTCAGTAAAATGTTCAAAAACAGAAAAGAAGCAGTACTGGCCGAAGAAGAGCTTGGTGATCTCAATCTGGAAGAGAAGGATATGATTCGCGGCATTGTCGAACTGTCCGACACAAGCATAAAAGAAGTCATCGTGCCCAGGATTGATGTCGTCTTTATCTCCGATGAAATCAGCGAGGATGAGCTTTATAGAACACTGGTCGAATCAGGCCATTCCCGCTTCCCTGTTTACCGGGAGACTATAGATAATGTAATCGGAATTCTCTATGTCAAAGATCTATTTTCCAAAATCGTCAATAAAGAAAAGATTGTCATTACGGATTTGATCAGAAAACCTTATTTTGTTCCGGAAACGATGAAACTCGATGTGCTGCTACGGGAATTCAAGCATCGCAGAGTTCATATCGCCATTGTCGTTGATGAGTACGGCGGTGTTTCCGGTATCGTCTGTATGGAGGACATTATTGAGGAAATCGTCGGTGATATTCAGGATGAATTTGACAATGAGGATGATGATATCCTTGCTGTTGGCGACGGAATCTATCTTTGTTACGCCAGGGTGAGTATTGAAGATTTTAATGAGGAACTTTTCATGAATATTTCCGATGACGATTACGATACCCTGGGAGGTTTCGTTTTCGATCTTTTCGGGAAGATTCCGGTCCGTTTTGAAAAAGTTACCTATGAAGGCGTCGATTTCATAATTCAGAGTATGGACGGGCATAAAATAAACACTATTAAAGTTGTTAAAAAAGAAATCTGAGGTAGTCTTCATGGAGCGTTTGGCAGCAGTATTTTTTATCCTGACCGGATTTTCTCTGTTCGGGCAAAGTGCTATTGAATACAACAGGCTCGGCGATAAAAAATTAGCCGAAAATGATGTATACAGTGCTCTGGAATATTTCTCGCGTTCCGTAGAACAGAACCCCCGGTACCATCAATCGCTATATGGAATGGCCAATGCTTATTTCAGGTTGGAAGAATATGAGGCTGCTGACTTTTATATAGGTCTGGCTCTGGAAAAATCAGGGGAAAATCTGGTCTATCTTAATCTTCAGGGGAGAATTGATATCGGACTGGGAGAATTGGAAAAAGCCGCGGAAGTATTTGATTCAATTCTGATAAAGGAACCCTATAATATGACTGCCCGGCTCGGGCTGGCGGAAATCGATCTGATTGAGAATCGATTTTCCGAAGCTGAGGAACGTTACCTGGGTAGTCTGACAATTTCTCCCGAAAGCCGCAGAGCGCTCCTCTCGCTGCTTCTCCTCTACGATACCAAAGGAGATTTTTCAAAAGGGGACCGGATACTCGAAACGTTGAACCGGGTTTATACTTACGATCCAGATGTGAAGCTGGCGGCGGCGCAGCACTATTACAGGAGCGGAGAACTGGATAAAGCTGAAGATTCCGCTCTCACCCTCTTTTCCATAAATCCTTCATCTTCCGATGTCCGACCTCTGCTGGCGCGTATTTACCTCGAGAAAGACGAAGCGGAAAAATCGATAGGATTCCTGGAGGAACAGCTTAAATCGGAACGTACGGATCTGGGATTGAGATACCTTCTGGCGGTCTCCTACAGTAGAATCGGCCGGATTACCGAGAGTCTTCATAACTTTGATTATATTCTGAAAAATGCCCCTTATGATGAGATAAGCCGCATGGCAGCCGAGAATCTGGCCGTTAAAAACAGGCTGGAATCGAAAATCGAGGAATACGCTTCATACCATTTTTCAAAAGGTCAGCAGTGGGAGAAGAATTTCCGTTACGACAAAGCCCTGATAGAATACCGCAGAGGTTTGAAAATCGATCCGACCTCTGTTACAGGGCGGCTCCTTTATGCTGATATTTTCAAGTTGAGGGGACAGGCCGGAAAGTATCTGGACATTCTCAATCTCCTCACCTGGAATGGCTATGATGATCCGGATTTTCTCGCATCGAAAATGCAGTTTGAACATTTGAAGGAAGAATCGGTTGCAGGCGACTGGGCTGTCGATCAGTTTTATCTTGTGAAAGACCGGTATAAACTCGATCTCTATATCAGAAAGCCGGATATAAAAACAGAACACAGTGTCGCGGAACAGTATATCGCTGAGTATTTCAATTATGAACTGGAGAAATATGAGTGGCTCGACACACCTGAAGAGGCGGTGATTATAAACGGGGAATCAGATGCATACAGACTGTCTCATAAGAGCGGCTCTCAATATTATGTTATTCTTGATTTTTTTGAATCGTCTCGAATTTTCACACTGAACGTTTCGCTCTATCTATCCAGAACCGGAGTTCTGATGGACCGTTATACGGTAATCCGTGCCGGGAATGAAAAGCTGTCCGACTCTGTCAGTCTCTCTTCTTCTTATTTGAGCCGATTTCTTCCGGTCCGGGGAAACATCGTCAATGTGAACGATGGCAAGGCTCTCATTAATCTTGGCGAACTTGATGGTATTAAAGTGGAAGACCGGTTTTTGATAGGGAGGAAAGGCCAGGTCCGTTATATTTCAGAAGAGCCGTGGTACGAAATTCCTGATCAGGACAAACTGGGGCTTCTGACAGTAACAGCTCTCGATGAAGCTGTTGCCGAATGCTCCTATGAGAATCCGGGATTTTTCGAACTTTTAAATCCGGGAGATGATGTTTTTCTTCTCAATAAAAATGAAGAAATAACGCTGGAATCTGATTTCGGATATAATGAAACGCTGAAAAGGGAATTGCTGAGAATACACTGATATTGACCTGAAAAGGACATATCTTCTATATTGAATCTGTAAAATTATACAGATTCAATGATTTTGCTGAAATGCCCGGTAAATTCTGATAGCTTGATATCAACAAGGCCGGGTCTTTATCAAAAGCCTTCCCGGTGTGATAATGGACGGACTGTTTAGCAAGATTTGCGGATCCGGTTGAACAGCCGGCTTTATTAAATCGTAATAAATGATTCTAAGGAGAATTCAATGAGTGTAAAAACTGTAGAGGAAATGGATTTAAAGAACAAACGGGTTCTTGTCCGGGTAGATTTCAATGTTCCTTTAAAAGACGGCGTCATTACAGATGATACGAGAATCCAGAGCGCGATTCCCACCCTCAAGTATATTCTTGAACAGGAGGGTACATCGCTTATCCTTATGAGCCACCTGGGCAGACCTTCTGAAGAGAGAGAACCCCAGTTCAGTATGAAACAGCTCGCCGCCCATCTTTCCGCCGTTGCGGGAGTGCCTGTGGTGACAGCTCCCGATTGTGTCGGAGAAGAGGTGGAGAAGCTCGCGGCAGAATTGAAACCCGGTGAAATCCTTCTGCTCGAAAACACGAGATATCATAAAGCGGAAACAAAGAATGATCCTGATTTTGCCGCTCAGCTGGCAAAACTCGGTGATGTCTATATCAACGATGCTTTCGGTGCCGCTCACAGAGCCCACGCATCCACGGAAGGTGTTACTAAATATCTTCCCTCTGCGGCCGGTTTTCTGATGGAAAAAGAGTGCCGTTTTTTCGACGGCGTTCTGGGCAATCCCGAAAAACCATTTGTCGCTATAATCGGCGGTGCCAAAGTTTCTTCCAAAATAAGTGTGCTTGAATCTCTTGTCAGTAAATGCACATCCTTTGTTATCGGAGGGGGGATGGCTTATACGTTCCTGAAGGCCAAAGGTTATGAAATCGGAAACTCTCTTTTTGAAGAAGATTTTCTCGATGTGGCTAAATCCTTCCTTAAGAAAGCCGATGAAGCCGGAGTCGAAGTTATTCTTCCTCTCGATCATATCGTCGCTTCGGAGTTCGCCGAAAATGCCGATTCCGAGTATGTCGCCGATATAAACATTCCCGCCGGAAAACTGGCTATGGATGTAGGCGAAAAGACAGTCGCTGCCGTAAAATCACGTATCGAAGCGGCCAGAACAGTTGTCTGGAACGGTCCGATGGGTGTATTTGAATTTGATAAATTCGCAGCGGGGACCAAAGCCGTTGCCGAATTCGTTGCAGACTGTAAAGGTGTGACAGTCGTCGGTGGAGGAGACTCTGTCGCCGCAGTTAATAAATTTAATCTCGCGGACAGAATCGACCATGTCTCGACAGGTGGCGGAGCATCACTCGAATACCTCGAAGGGAAACAGCTTCCCGGTGTCGTCGCCCTCAGAAAATAACTATAGGAATAAAGGAATTATAATGAGAGATTATTTAATTGCAGGAAACTGGAAAATGAACAAGACCCCTTCGGAAGCGAAGGAGCTTGTCAAAGAAATTCTTCCCCTCGTGAAAGATAGTTCGGTTAAAGTAGCTGTCGCTCCTTCGTTTGTCGCGATTCCCGCTGTTGCCGAGCTTGTAAAGGGCACAAATGTGATTCTGGCTGCGCAGAATATGGCTGATGAAGAAAAAGGGGCCTACACAGGAGAAACATCTGTTCTTATGCTCAAAGATTTGGGCGTTGAAATGGTGATCCTCGGTCATTCAGAAAGAAGAAGTATCTACAAAGAATCAAATGAAACGATAAATAAAAAAGTTAAGCTTGCCTTAAAGCACGATCTTACTGTAGACTTGTGTATCGGTGAAACTCTCGAAGAGAGAGAAGCAGGGAAAGCCGAGGCTGTTTGTTTCGAGCAGCTTGAAAAAGGTCTGTCCGGTGTATCGGAAGCTGATCTCGCCGATATCGTAATCGCCTATGAACCTGTCTGGGCCATCGGTACGGGAAAGACAGCTTCTCCTGAAGATGCTGAAGCGGTACATAAAGCCTGCCGTGAAAAGCTGGCTGAAATGTACTCCTCTGAAGCGGCTGAAAAAATAATAATTCAGTACGGCGGATCGGTAAACCCTGCAAATGTTAAGGAACTAATGGCAATGGAAAATATAGATGGCGGCCTTATCGGAGGCGCATCTTTAACAGCGGATTCGTTTGCTGCCCTTGTCAATTTTAATAAATAGAATTCGGAGACATTCATGGGGATAATAGAAACACTATTATTGGTTGTTTTTGCCATAAGTGCACTGCTTCTGATAATTGTCGTCCTTATGCAGGATGATCAGGGTGAAGGACTGGGAGGAATTTTCGGTGGGGGCAGCTCTACGCCTTTCGGTTCATCATCGGGAAATGTCCTGACAAAAATAACTGGAGTGCTCGGTGTCATTTTCATCGTTAGCTCGCTGGGGATGGCTTACATTACCAGAACAGTTGAAAAAGATGATGTACTCGGTGAGGCGCGTAGAAGTGCTTCTGAACAGACTGAAAACTGGTTTGAAAACAACGAAGCAGATAACAGCCAGAACGAGTAATTCAACTATTTGCAGAAAGGGAGTCTGATAAGGACTCCCTTTTGTCATGTCTAAAGGGGACACTTAATGAGAGTAGCCGTCGTATATTTTCAAAGCGGTAACAGCAAAGTAAAAACAACAGCGGAAGCGCTGGCTCAGGGGATAGCCTCTGGTAACCACATGGTTGATCTTATTAATGGAGAAACCGATACGGATAAAAAGCTGACCGGATATGAGTATATTGCGATCGGAGCAGCTCCCCGGACTCTTTTCAGAGGGAGAATTTCAGATAGGATCGGTACATACCTTAAAAATGCCGGAATGCTCAGCGGGAAAAGATCCTACGCTTTCATCTGTAAAAGAGGCTTCGCTTCCGTCAGAGCTCTCAGAAGTCTTATGGCAATTATGGAACAGGAGGGGATGATGCTTAAAATTTCCGACGTTCTGTACTCAGTGGAAGAAGCCACTGCAGCCGGAAAAAAGCTTCACATTAAAAAATAAAAAAAGTGTTACCGGGTTTTGTGATTCGGGTTTTATAAATATATCCCGGATAAAACCGGAATCATTATTCTGTAACTGAAGGAATATTATGAAAAAAACAATATTGATTTCGGCACTCATGTGCTTCTCTGCTGCAATATTCAGCCAGTCTCTTCTCGATAAGCCTGCTGCTGTTATTAAATTGATTGAAACAGAGCCGATCAGCTCCAAACTGGTCAATCAGAATATCAGAATCCTTGAAACCAATGCCAGGCGTTCTTTTACCGAAGAAGAGAAAATGGCTGTTCTGGATTCCATGATCGATTCCGCACTTGTCGTTCAGGCGGCCAAGAGAGACGGTATGTCCATAACTGATGCTCAGGCGAAGCAGTACGGCATCGCCCAGATAAGTCAGGCCGCTGGAAGGCTGCTGTCAGAAGCTGAATTTACACAGTACATTGAGCAGAAGTCGGGACAGCCGGTATCCGCCTATATCGGTGAACTGAAAAAGCAGCTCCTTATACAGAATTATATATCTGAAAAAGGAAAAAACGATTTACTCAATATAGCACAGCCCTCTGAAAGAGAAATAACTGCCGCTTATACAAAAGAAGAGACATCTTTTATTAATCCGGAGATGATAAGAGTCAGCCATGTTTTTTTCTCCTTTATCGCAGACCAGTTTACTTCTCCGAGAATGATGAATGCGATTGAGAAAGAAGCTGTTCAGAAGAAAGCAGAAGATGTTATGAAGAAACTGAAAAACGGCACAATGACTTTTGAACAGGCTGTCAGGCTTCATTCAGAGGATCAGGACAGCAAGGTAAAAGCCGGTGATATCGGATTTCTTATCAGGAATGATCAGAATGCCCTTCAGAATCTTGGTGCTTCCTTTATTGATGAGGTGTATAATATGACTGTAGGAGAAATTGAGCTGGTACAGTCTATCGCCGGAGTTCACATCGTTCGCGTAACAGACAGGATAGATAAGAAGTTTCTCAAGCTCGACGATCCTGTCAACCCCGCTGAGCAGATAACTGTAAGGGAGTATATCGGCCAGCAGTTATATCTGCAGAAAAGGCAGGAAATGTTTCAGATCGTTTCACAACGCGAAGTTGAGCGCTTGAGAAATGATGCTGAAATCACCATGTATAAACAGAATCTCGGTTGGGAATAAGGACATAATGGGTTTAAGACGCAAGGCCAGGATACTGGCTTTTCAGACAATTTACAGCTGGGACATGAACGGGTCTTCAATTGAGGATTTGCTCGATTTCAATTGGAAAAAAGAAGAGATCAATAACGACGTCGCTAATTTTGCCAGACTCCTCGCTTCAGGAGTCGTTGAGAATATTGACGAAATCGACCGTGTCATAAAGAAAAATATCCGGAACTGGGAGTTTGAAAGGCTTGCCAAAGTCGATCTGGCTATTCTCAGAACATCGGTATTTGAAATCCTTTTCCAGGAAGATGTCCCTGCCGGCGTAACCATAAATGAAGCAATCGAGATTGCGAAAAGCTTCGGGTCCGATGAATCATATAAATTTATTAATGGAGTTCTCGATAATATTAGAAGAACAGTAAACTAATTAACGGAGCTTAATATAAACGGTCGGAAATCCTTAATCATTCTTGATGTTGTGCTTCTCATCTTCGCTCTGGCAATAGGGGGATTTCTTCTAAGCCAGAATAATGTGTCATATTATGTCGATCTGGTTCGACCGAACCGGTCTGATGAATTCAGGGAGAACCTGGGGGCTGTCGACAGAATGATAAATGGCGGAGGGTATAGCTCCGCCATTTCTTATTTGAAAAAAGGCGCTTCTTTCGCAGAAACCGGTCTGAACTGGATGAGCGTTATCAAAAGAGCTTATATTCTTGGAGAAAAAACCGGGGATGCATCTCTTTTCCATAAATATGTGGAAAAAGGTTTTGTTGAGTACCCGGGAAATGAAGATATCAGGGCTTTTCGGGTTTACTCTCTGCTGAACCAGCAGAAATATTCAGAAGCTTCCGATCTTTCAATGAGTATAAAGAATTCTTTTTACAATAGTCTTAAAGTGGAAGCAGCTCTGAGTGCCGAATTCGCCTCCGAAACTATCGCCGATCCTTTTTCCTATATACTGGATCTTTTAAAGAACTCCGATGATCCTTCCATTTTCAGAAAAGTGGGGGAAATCACGGGAAACGAGAAACTTCTCTTTGATGCCGCTATTCTCTATATGAAAAGCGGAGAAATCAGAAATGCGTTTCATCTCGCTTCAGGAATTACCGGACAATGGGTTCATGATGAAGCAATCGGTATGATAGCAATTGATGCTGGTGAATATAAACACGCTTTGACGCGTCTGCTCAATCAGAATCAACTGGATAAACAGAATCACAATGAAAGATGGGCGATTCAGCTTATTCTCGGGGATCTGCTGCAGCTGGAAGGTCAACTCAATGATTCAGGGGAATACTACAGAAAATCACTTGAAATAAATGAAGAGGGAAGCTGGAAGCAGTATGCTAATTATTCGAGACTACTGAAAGCGCAAGGGCGGTTCCGCCAGTCCATGACGACTCTTCAGGATGCCATTAGTCTGTTTCCCGATAAAGAGAAAGAGCTGGTTGTTTCTATGGTCAACAATCAGTTTGACAGAAACAGGTCTACAACCGAACGATATTTGAAGTCCTTTCTCGATCGGCATCCCGATGATCCTGAGGCTAATCTGCTGGTTATTGAGCATTTTCCCATACAGACGACTCCGGAAAAATACGGTGCGAGAATCTGGGAACTTTATAATAAAAATCCGGCGAACAGGACCATAGCCGAATTTCTTATCTGGTATCTCCTCGGTGTCGGGGATATCGAGGGGACAACTCTTGTTCTTGACCGTTTCGACAGGGACAGCGGCCGGTCCTACTGGACCGTATTCTACAGAGCGCTCAGTTTATCGATGAATAAAGGTTTCAATGAAGCGGAAAGGTTACTTCAAGAATCTATAGAGATGAAAGAGACATGGTATGCCTTTTACAATCTTGCAGTTATACAGCTTTTTCTTGGAAAATACAGCATGGCTCTCGACAATCTTCAGGAAGCGGAGGTATTACTCGCGAAATCCGATCTGGAACAATTCAACTTTCTTTCCAGCATAAAAACGAAGTTTGCAGTTGCTTATATTGGATTAAAGGAACTTGATAACGCCAGAGTGTCTCTGTCAGAAGCTCTTAAACTTGATAGCAGCAATCTCGAAGCGGCGTTATTGACACGAGAGATACAATAATGGAGTGAAGTTTTGATTAATATTAAAAATGAGGATCAGATAAACAGAATCCGTGAATCCTGTTATCTGCTGGCAGATACATTTGAGGAAATAGAGTCGTATATTGAAGAGGGTATTACGACCCTGGAGTTGAATAAGATCGCTGATGATTTTATCCGTAGAAAAGGAGGTGTCCCCTCATTTCTGGGTTACGGAGGTTTTCCCGGTGCAATCTGCGCTTCAGTCAATGATACGGTAATACACGGAATCCCCGACAAGACGAAACTTAAAGAGGGAGATGTTATCGGTATCGATATGGGTATAAACCTCAATGGTTATTTCAGTGACAGGGCTGTAACCTATCCGGTAGGAAAAGTCGACAGTGAAGTTGAACAGCTCCTGCGGATAACGAAAGAGAGCCTCTACAAAGCCATAGAAGCGGCTGTCGCCGGAAATAGAATCAAGGATATTTCAAAAGCTGTCACAGGCCATATTGAACCCTACGGATATGGTATTGTCTATGACTTTTGCGGACACGGCGTCGGACTGGCAGTTCATGAGGATCCGTCCATACCCAATTATTATCCCTATCGCGGCTTCAATCCCCGCATCAAACCGGGCATGGTTCTGGCAATAGAGCCGATGGTCAATCTGGGCGTCGATGAAGTTGAAGTCCTCAGTGATGACTGGACCGTAAAGACGATAGACAGAAAAATATCAGCCCATTTCGAACACACCATCGCCGTTTTTAAAGACCATACGGAAATTCTCACAAAAAAATAAGGCGGAGGAAATCGGACCTATGAAAATTACTACCTCTGCCAGACATGCCCTTGCATTTGTACTTATTGCAGTCTCTATTCTGGTCAGTATATTCTCTGTCATAACTTCAAGGGGGGCCTATCGAAATTCCGATTTTTTTGAACAGGTTTTCGCCCAGTCGGTAAGGAATACGGATTATGAAAAAGCCCTGGCTCTCCAAAATGTTTACAGACAGGTTGCCGCGGATGTCCTGCCTGTCGTTGTGGAGATAGATGCTGTTGAATTTCAGGACTCTGAAACATCCGATACATTTAATCCCTTCAGATTCTTCATGGAGCCGAAGGACGATATTTATTCCGACGACGGGGATTCGAAAAGGTACCGCAGTGAAGGTCTCGGATCGGGAATTCTCGTTAGAAGAGATTCAGACAGATATTATGTTCTTACGAATAACCATGTTGCGGGAAATGCCGATGAAATCACAATAAAGTTATTCGATGAGCGCTCCTATGACGGGAATATTGTAGGAACGGATGAGAGAAAAGATCTGGCGCTTGTTTCTTTTGAAACTTCAGAAGATCTTAAAATCGGAATTTTAGGGGATTCCGATGATCTATATGTAGGTGATTTTGTCCTGGCTGTAGGTAATCCTTTCGGTTTTCAATCGACAGTTACGTCGGGGATAATCAGCGCATTGGGACGGAAACAGGGACCCGAGAACATCAGTGATTTTATCCAGACCGATGCTTCGATCAACCAGGGTAATTCCGGAGGAGCTCTGGTCAATCTTAAGGGAGAGATTATCGGTGTCAATACGTGGATAACGACACCGACCGGGGGAAGTATCGGTCTGGGATTCAGTATCCCCATCAACAATGCGAAGAAAGCCATCGACGACATAATCAGAAGCGGATCTCCGCAGTACGGTTGGCTGGGTGTTTCCATCAATTCTATTAATGAAGAAACAGGAATCAGCCTGGGGATCAAGTCGGAAAGCGGCGCATTTATCGGACAGGTTTTCCGCAATTCCCCTGCCGATAAAAGCGGAATACTCCCAGGTGATTACATTACTTCAGTCAATGGAAGAACATTAAAATCCGGTGATGATCTATTTTACCTCATAGGTGATATTCAGCCCGGTTCGGAAGTCCAGTTCTTTGTCGAAAGAGATGGAAACCAAATTGCCATTTCCGTTCTGATTGAGAAAAGGGATGATGAGAAGGCAGCTCAATTACTTTCATCCAGTTATCTCGCCTGGCCGGGAGCTCTTGTCGCTCCTTTAAACGATGAGTTGAGAAAAGCTTTATCTCTTGACGACAATGAAAACGGTGTAGTAGTTTATGAAATATATCCGAAAACTCCCATGCAGATTTCCGGAATAAAAAAAGGAGACCGCATAACGGAAATCAATAATGCAGCGATTGCAGATCTTCGGGAGTTTTACAGGCAGATAAACAGCAATAAGGAAATAACAATAACCTATATCCGGGAAGGGGATTCTTTTGAAACTTCTTTAATCAAAATCAGATAAGGCAGGAAAATTATGGAAAAAGTTTTTATTCCCTACGATACGATCAGAAACAATGCACTTAAACTGGCAAATGAAGTCTATAAAAGCGGTTTTACTCCCGATGTCATTTATATACCCCTGAGAGGCGGAGCCTACATGGGAAATGTATTCAGCGAATACTATAAACTGGTCAGAAAAAATGAAAGACCGGTTTTTTATGCTGCAGTTGTAGCCCGATCCTATACGGACATTCACAAGAGAGATAAAGTCATGATCGACGGATGGACCTATGATCCTCAATACCTGAGGAATGGAGACAAAATCCTTTTTGTCGATGATGTTTTCGATTCTGGTGTCACTTTGAATTATCTCGTCGAGGAAATCATCTCTCACGGTATTCCCAGGGAAGATATTAAAGTCGCCGTGCACGACTACAAGGTTTTTCCGAACAAGCGTAAACTTCCGATTCAGCCCGACTTTTTCTGTGAGAAAATCATCATTGAAAATGAAGAAGACGAGAAATGGTTGCATTATATGAGCCATGAGTTCGCTGGTCTGACATCTGAAGAGATTGATAAGTACTACAGCAGAGATCCAGAAGTAAATGAGATACTTCACAGGATCGTAAAATAAAAAAAAGCACCGGGCCCCCCGGTGCTTTTTTTAGTAACTTGCTACCCGTCTATTCGATAGCCCAGATTCTTTTGGTATTATCATCCTGATCAACTTCATTTATCCAGACTCCGTTTGCGGCCGTGTAGGCGAAAAGTCGGTCTCCATCAGCAAGGAAACCCGTTATGGAAGCTCCGGAAAGATCGCTGCTAAGATAATTATTTTCATCGGAAAAGTTTATATCAACCCAGTCCCAGACCCCATCATCGCTGCTGGAAACATTCAGCTGTACATACCCTTCGCCGTCATTTGTCGTATCAGTTTTATTTGCAATAGTTCCGATGATAAGCTGGTTTGTCGTCCCGAGAGTATCCAGTCTGGCAAAGCCTTTGAGCCAGACATCGCTGTTTGTCAGCTCTCTGAAAGCAGATCCGTTGTATATGTGGAGTAATCCGGCAGTGTCGGTAAGCAGGAGACGTGTTGCATCATAGGCAAAGATATCCACATAGCGGACCGAAGCCGGACTGGCGGCAACAGGATTAAAAGTTGTAGCATCGGTACTCTTGTAGAGTTTTCCTTCTGATTCCCCATTTATTATTAGCCAGTAGTTCGCTGTGCCGTCATAGACGATATTTTCCACTTTAGCGATCATATTTTCGACGACACCTTCGGAATCAGCGTCGTACTTGGCGAAAGTGCTGATATCGATAGATGTCGTATTGTTCAAGTCGTAGTCTATCAGGTTGGGAGACGCTGTATAGAACAAGCTTGATCCACCGGGTATCGTATCAGGGATATTGTCATTAAAGGATGTATAGGTAAAATTAACTCGATTGATGTACAATCCGGTTCCGGTAGAAAACAGTCTGTATATATTGGAATCATGGGTTGTAGACGTACGTTCGACAACAGTTTTTATTTCCGGTGTCCATGATGACGAAATAACCGATGAAGGATCAGATGGCGATACCCGGAAAATACCGCTAATAAAATAAGAATCTGAAGCAGAAGACATTGAAATATAAAGTTCCGTTCCGATCTGGACCATGGATGTAACAGCGGGATAACTGCTGAATGGTTCGTTGGCATCGACTGGTGTATTATCAGACCCGTTCGGAAGAGCAAGTTCCGACCAGTCGTCCAGCGTCGAATCAGAACTGATGTTTCTGTAGTAGATTTTCGTACCGGCATTTCCGAAATAATAATTTCCGATTTTTACCATATTGCTGAAAATCGCACTGTTATTCAGGTTGTTTTTTTCCTGAACAAGTTCTTCATTTTCCAGGGAATAGAATATCCCTTTATCATTACAAGCTGCAAATAAAGAGAATATTGCCACAAGAGATGCTATTTTAAAAAGGTTTTTCACTTATATTACCTCATTATTAAAAGTGGTACCGGGCAGAAAGAGTGAAATCGAGAAAATTGCCTATTCTGTCATATGAGTGGTCGCTGGGAACTATTTCAGGAGAAACCCAGTAGGAAAGGGTTCCACCGAAGGACCAGTCACTGTTGAAATGCCAATAGAGCGACGCTCCCGGTTTCATAAGGAATTGAACGTTCTTTTCATCCTGGTACGTTATGATGTTAATACCCATGCCCCAGAACAGTGGCAGCGAGAACTGTCCGAAATGAAACTCATAAGCGATTCTGGTCGTTATGGGGACCATAAAAAAAGGGTTTTCATTGGGACTGTAGGCAAATATTCCGCCAATCTCCAGACCGATTTTAAAGTTATTATTCAGATAGGCTTCATACATAAGTGATCCCGCTCCACCGACAGTCAGTTTTGTCGCTGCAAAAGCGCTTTCTCCATCGGCAGGTGTGGGGTCGAAAAAGAATAAAGGAAAAAACATCCCCGCATGTATGGCAAAATTCTGATCTCCCAGAGAATATAAGTCAACCTGCTGAGGCTTTTCCTCTTCATTTCCTTCTTCCTGAGCATAGACTGAACCAAGCCGAAAAAAAGTGAAAACGAGAGTTGCAAGAAGCAGTTTTATGTTCTTTGTCAAATTGATCCTCTTCCTTCAATAATTTATGTGATATTATCATAGTAACCATTAATCATCAATAAAGTTACAAAAAAGCCTTTTTTATAAAAAGTGGGAAAAATACTCTAACATTTCTGTGACTTTATTTTAATATTAAGAACTATCGGAGGTAGATGATGGCAGCGGAAATTATGGATGGAAAGCTTCTTGCTCTGGAAATGAAAGAAGAGCTTAAGACTCAGGTCGGGGATTTAAAAGCCAGAGGTATTACTCCGGGGTTGGGTGTCATTCTTGTCGGTGATAATCCGGCAAGCAAGAGCTATGTGACATCAAAGGAAAAAGCCTGTGAGAGTATCGGTATTTTTTCCGATGATATCAGACTCCCCGGAGATATAACGGAAGAGGAGCTTCTCTCTCATGTCGAGAGGATGAACAGAGATGAAAAGATTCACGGAATTCTTGTTCAGCTTCCCTTACCCAAACATATAGATGAAGATAAAATTATCAATGCTATCAGTCCCGATAAAGATGTCGACGGTTTTCATCCTGTCAGCGTCGGAAGAATGGTTCTAGGGCATGATACCTTTCTTCCCTGCACACCCCACGGCTGCCTGAAACTTTTCGAGAGATATGATGTGGAAACGGAAGGCGCTGAAGTGGTTGTAATCGGTAGAAGCAATATCGTAGGCAAGCCGGTAGCCAATCTCCTTATGAGAAAAGACAAGCCGGGGAATTCCACAGTTACGGTCTGTCATACAAGAACCAGAAAAGAAGATCTTCTCGCCCATACTAAAAAAGCGGATATTATCATTGTCGCCTCCGGCTATCCCGATACGCTTACAGCGGATATGGTTAAAGACGGGGCTGTGGTTATTGATGTGGGTATAAACCGAATGGAAGACGGGACTAGAGAAAGAGGATACAGATTGGTCGGTGATGCTGATTTTGATTCGCTCAAAGAGAAGTGCAGCAAGATTACGCCTGTGCCGGGCGGAGTCGGTCCCATGACTATCACTATGCTTCTTTTTAATACGGTCCAGTCTGCCCGGAACAGATTGAATAATTAGGAAATTACGGCTTGCCCATGGGCAGGCCTTTTTTAAATTCACTTTATCAGGAGAAAGGAAATTGGCTCTCAATATCGTTGAAAAAATCGATGGAAATGTAAAAATTCAAAATGTTCTGATCAGTCTGTCCGACAAGACTAGCCTGGAAAAATTTGTGAAGTCTCTGCTGGAAATCAACAAAGACATAACTTTTTATTCCACAGGGGGAACCTATAAAGCGATAGAAGAGCTGATAGGGACTGAGAATCTGGTCGCCGTGTCAGAATACACCGGCCAGCCGGAGATGCAGGGCGGTCTTGTCAAAACCCTGGATTTTAAGATTTATATGGGGCTCCTCAGTGAAACCTATAACGCGGCGCATAGAGAGGATCTCGACAGAATAGGGGGGATCGTCTTCGATCTGGTCGCAGTTAATCTCTACCCCTTCAGTCAGACGGTCTCTCGGGAAGGCGTGACGGTGGAAATGGGACGTACCAATATCGATATCGGCGGTCCCTGCATGCTGAGAGCATCGGCAAAGAATTTTCTCCGTGTCCTTTCCCTCTGTAATCCTGACGATTACGATAGGATTATTGAGGAAATGAAGGCCAGCGGCGGGTATATCTCTCTGGAGACGAGATTTGCCATGGCCGAAAAGACTTTTGCTCACACAGCTGAATATGACAGAAACATTTTTGAGTTTTTAAAGAATTCGTCTGCAGTTGAATTGAAAAAATGCTATAGAGAGGTGTTGTGATATGGCGGATCTGAAAAAATCCTACAGTACAATAATGGAGGACAGTTTCACTCCTTCCATGGAAATCTCATTTATCGATGGAGAGAAGAAACAGACTCTTGTCTATGAGAAAGTCAACTGGGAAATCGACGGTGAGAAAAAAGGACTCCGCTACGGAGAAAACCCGGGACAGCCTGCGGCTCTTTACAGGCCCATTAACGGCAATATCATTCTGGGCGAAGTGAAAATGCTCGAATCGGGCCGTTATCTCGCTTCCGATATCGATCTTCTCCAGTCGGGCAAGCATCCCGGTAAAACCAATATCGCCGATGCTGATGCCGCACTCAATATTCTGAAGTACTTCTCCGAATCTCCCTGCTGCGTTATCATCAAGCATAACAATCCCTGCGGAGTTGCCAAAGGAAAAAATAACGAAGATGCCTATACAAAAGCCCTTCTGGCCGACAGAATAGCCGCATTCGGCGGAGCGGTAGCTATTAACCGCAAAGTCGACGCCGCTACGGCGGGAAAAATGATCGAGAACTATCATGAAGTGATTATCGCACCGGATTATGAGAGGGAAGCTCTGGATCTCTTTGCCGAAAAAAAGAATCTCAGGGTTATGAAAATCGATAATATGAAGAGGCTGGAGACTTATATAGGAGAACCGGTCCTCGACTTCAAGTCCATGATGGATGGCGGTGTTATCGTCCAGTGGTCCTATATTCCCCAGACTCTTAAAAAAGGCGAT
Organism: Spirochaetales bacterium; assembly: GCA_016936555.1. Lineage (GTDB taxonomy): Bacteria > Spirochaetota > Spirochaetia > DSM-2461 > DSM-2461 > Spirochaeta_F. The sequence continues at coordinate 45,588 of JAFGXR010000039.1, forward strand.
TTTCTCAAAGCAGAAACCACCCGGAAGGGCGAGGTCTTCAAAGTAAACCGGGAACCGACAGACAGGGAATACGATGACCTTATTTTCGGTTGGCTTGTCGAATCCGGCGTTACTTCCAACTCTGTTCTCTATGTCAGGGACGGTGTGACCGTCGCCATCGGAACGGGTGAGCAGGACCGCGTCGGAGTGGCGACTATAGCGAGAGACAAGGCTTACAGAAATATGAAAGACCGAATCTCCTGGACAAAGTATAAAACGCCGTGGACATCCATGACCGATCCTGATTTAATAAGGGAAATTGAAGAAGAGGTGAATGAAGCCAGGGGCGGTCTGAAGGGCAGCGTCATGGTATCCGATGCCTTTTTTCCCTTCCGGGATGGAATAGATATCGGTTTGAGAGAGGGTATCACGGCCGTTGTTCAGCCCGGCGGCTCTCTCCGTGACTTTGAAAGCATCGAAGCCTGTAACGAGTTTGGTGCCGCTATGGTTTTCACCGGACAACGGAGTTTTAAACATTGATAGACTGGGGAAAAATATTCCGCATCGCCGCTACAGCCGCAGCGGTCATTCTTGTCACTGTCATTATTGTTCTCTCCATAGAGATGGGACGGTTAAACAGCCGTTTGGCTGACAGTGAGGATTTTTATAGAACGGCGCTTGAGAATCAGCGCATGACCATAGATCAGATGTCGCAGAATCTGCAGATACTTGCCTCCGGCAGTAATGAGGTCCGCCGCTATATGAGCCTACCGGAAAAACAGCTGATTCAAAGTGTTTCTGAGGAGAGCGGAAAGGGTCTCATTGATCCCGCAGTCTCTTTTTTTGATGCATTCCGCTACCTCGTCTCCCAGGAAGAGGAGGAAAACCGGGCAGCGGCGTTTTCTCTCTGGCTCGATGAGGGTAAAATAGAGGAGTATTTTTCTTCCCGCGATTACATTTTCAAAAGAAAAAACGGCGAGAAGGTCTCAATTCTCAAAAATGATGAGGAGATGCTCTCGCTCAACTGGAACGACAGCAAGAATTTCATAGAATTCACCGATATTGCCGGCAACAATTATAATCTTGCCCGGGATGAGAATCCCGGGCAGACATTGGATAAAGCGGTGAATATTCTGGAAACCTACAGCCGTGAAATCCGCGAAAGAGAGAGCTTCCTCGCCCGCCTGATGGAGAGCCCCGAAATACAGGACATTCTTGCGGAAAAAGGATTGGATATTCAGGAAAAATCATCTTTCCATTTTAATCTGATCAACCGCAGGGATGAGTCTTATCTGGCATCTATAGGGCGGAGAGGAACCGGTTTTTACGCCGGCAATATCTCTTATCCCGGTGATGATGCCTTTCAGACAGGGTTGATGGAGTTCCTCCGGGAAATCAGTACCGAAACGGAATCTGAGCGGATCGATAAACTAGTCCTGGCAAAGATGGAGGAGGTTTTCGCCGATGAAGGATTTAAAGTCCTGCTGGAATCGGAAGACTGCCTCAGGGATCTGCAGAGAGAAGAAGATGAGGAATTCGTCTACTTCCATATTTTCCGGAAGGATGGAACCATTAGGGGATCCTATGTCCTCCAGAAGGAATTCGGAGAAGTCCTGCTCATATCGGGAGACGGGAAATACCTGAAGTCTCTGGACCAGTTCGCACCTGAAAATGATTTCCGCGCCCTTGTCGTCAATGAACAGAAGACTGATAGTTTTTCTCCTTTCGCCCTCGATGATTCATCCGATACCTTTCTTGTCGTCGGAACCCACGAGCACAATGCCGACACCATGATCATTGTTCATGCAGACAATAAAACGGGAAAAATCAAAATGATCAGCTTCCCCCGCGATCTGTATTATAAAGGCAGCAAGATCAATAACATCTATAAAGAACAGGGGCCGGCGCAACTGGCAAAAGAATTGTCCGAGATAACCGGTTATTCCATAAAAAAATATATCTCTATCGATATGTTCGCCTTTATCGATGTCATTAATATTCTGGGCGGGATTGATGTGACGCTCGAGAGCGATTTGATCGATCCGACATATAAAGTGAAAAACAACGGGGTCTGGTCGACGCTGTATTACAGAAAAGGAACCCATCATCTCGACGGAGTGGCGGCTCTTAGGGTTGCCAGGTCGAGGCACGGATCGGAAGCTTATGACCGTTCGCGACGTCAGCAGCTTATCGTCAAAGCCATAATGGACAGGATGAGCTCTCTGGGGGCCGGAGATATGTCAACTTTCTACGACTTTGTGACATCTGTTTTTTCCTATATCGATACGAATCTGACAATAGGGGATCTTGCCAAAAGTTTTGTGATGTATAAAGATAACGAGATTGACGATCCCGTAACGCTGAACCTCGATAATATACTTGTCGCCCGCTGGTCCAATACGTATCTTTTACCTATTGAAGAGGAAAAAAAGCTCCTCGCCGACGATAATTTCTTCGCCGGACAGTGGATAGTCGTACCGAAAGACAATGACTGGGATCTGTTCAATAAATTTATCGGAAATGTATTTAACAGTGGAAATTAATTATGTCTGAAAAAAAATACTGGCTGGAAAATTACGGTTGCCAGATGAATAAAGCGGAAGCGGCGGCTCTTGAGCTGGAACTGCAGGCTGAAGGCTGGGTTAAAGCGGAGAGCGAGCTGGAGGCCGATCTGGCAATTATTAATACATGTACGGTCCGTCAGTCCGCGGAAAACCGGATCTGGGGAAGGATCGGTCATTACAAGCATCTCAAGAAAGACCGCGACATGAAACTCGTTGTCATGGGATGCATGGCGGAGAACCGCAGAGAGGAGCTGACCCGGAAAGGATCTGCCGTCGATATCGTGGCGGGCACGAAAGGTCAGAAGCTTCTGGTAAAAAAGCTCTCGGGAGATTACACGGGACAGGAGGATTTTCTCGAGGAGAACAGATACTCTTTTCATCAGAGCCACGGATCATCGGATTCCATCAATGCCCTGGTTCCCATTATGCACGGCTGCAATAATTTCTGCACGTATTGCATTGTTCCTTATGTCCGGGGCAGGGAAGTCTCCCGAGACGCCGAAGAGATCCTGGCGGAAGTGAAGTCGCTTGTTGAAAAAGGCGTAAAGGACGTAACTTTACTGGGCCAGAACGTCAATACCTATATTGACAGGGGCGACGATGTCAATTTCGCCCTGTTGCTCCGACGGACGGCCAGGGAAACCGGAGTCAGAAGGATCAGATTTCTCTCGGCTCATCCCAAGGATCTGACCGATGATATTATTGAGGTCATGGCCTCGGAAAAAGCAATCTGCAAGCATCTCCATCTCCCGGTGCAGCACGGTTCTACTAAGGTCCTGAAAGAGATGAACCGGCGTTACGGCAAAGAGGATTATCTTCTCCTTGTCGATAAACTGAAGAAAGCCATGCCTGAAATCTCCCTCACATCGGATATCATGGTCGGGTTTCCGGGAGAAACACCGGAAGATCTGGATGAATTGAAGGATCTGATGAGAAAGGTGAGGTTTTCAGAAGCATTTACATATTTCTACAATCCCCGTGAGGGAACCAAAGCCTACGGGCGGGAGGACAGTCTTTCCGATGATATTAAAAAGGCCCGCCTCGCTGAAATCATCGAGTTGCAAAGGGAAATATCAGCCGGGGAGTTTGAAAAACGGATCGGCTCCACGGTTGAAGTGATCGCGGAGCATGTTTCGAAGAAGTCCGATAAGGAGATTCTCGGACGGACTGAGAGGAACGAGACAGTCCTGTTTAATGGCTCAAAAGACTTGATTGGAAAAGTGCTGACTGTTAAAATTACATCGCTGAAAGGCCAGACCTTTTTCGGCGAGGAGGTACCATGCCCTGGAGAATGATGCGATTCCTTTTCATAATGGCTGCTGTGATCCTGTTCATCGGTCTCAATGCCGGTTATAGCTCGGATATCCGGTTCTGGTTCGGCGAAAGAGCCAGTTTTCAGAACGTCCCTATATACGTCAGTCTTTTCGGAGCATATCTTCTCGGAGCATTTTCCGTTATTCCCTTTGCAGTAAACCGGTCTATCAGCCGATTAAAAAAGAAAAAGAAAAAAGAAAAGGCGGAAAAAGAGTCAGTTGATAAAACGACGACAGAATAAATTTCTTTTATTTTTTCTCTTCTTCTCCATCTATCATCTTTTTTCCGATCCTCTCTACGATGCTTCCGTTCTGGAGAAGGAGGGAAAAGGTGTTGAGGCCCTGAAGATATATACTCAATGGCTCAGTGATAACAGAACAGATCTCCGATTCCTCGATATTCTTACTAAAACGGCGATGCTCTCAGAGGATGTCGATAAAGCCATCTCAATATATCTGAACTTTGTTACAAATTCAGAGGGATCGATCCGGAAAAATATCTACGAGCAGATAGGCCTGTTGTATGAACTTTCCTTCCGGAACAGTTATGCTGCCGATTATTACAGAATGGCTGCCATATCGGTAGATCCCCCCGATCCTATCCTGCTCTTGCGTTCCATGAAGCTCTATTATCAGTCCGGCCAAATTCCTGATGACAGGGAAATTGATTCACTTCTGATGAAAGATCTGGATTCAGATTCTTATGTGGATGCTCTGTTATTCAAAGCCGAGCTTTTAATTTACCGGGGAGAGTGGAATACAGCCGAAGATGTTCTTCTGCAAAGCAGCTACAGCAATCTGTATCCGGTGATTCAATTCACTTTATGGGAAATCTATATGAGAACTGATAACAGAAAAGAAGCCGCCCGCATCTTCGATTTTATGAAAGAAACATATCCCGATTCCATAGAACTTGCCATTATGACGGATCATGTAAATAAAATCCCAAGAATTTCGGATTTTTTCCTGTCAACGGGCTATCGGGAATCCATAAACATTCAGCAAACCGTCGTTTCTGAAACGCCTGTTTATATTCAGGCTGGTGTCTTTTCAAAGGAATCCAATGCCGTGGATCTGTCGGAGAGCATCGAAGAAGCCGGATTTGATTCTTTTATCGTCCGAAACGGCAGGAATTATAGAGTCCTGGTCAAAGGCGGCACATCACTATTGCAATCACTGAAAGAAAAAGGGTTCGACGGTTTTATTACAGAGTATCCGTAGTGTCCTTGTTAATTTTTTCAATCTGTTCAAAGTGAAGTTCCGATCCGCTTTCCGGTGTAATGCCTCTGGATTTCAAAACACCCTGCTTTAAAGTTATGGTTCTGATTATCCTCAGGTCATCGGCTGTCTCAGCATAATTCATCAGATATGTTCTGATCTCTTTAGTCAAACCATTGGTGCTGAGTTCTTTCATCTCCAGAATTTTCTGTCCCTCGAGATCGAAAATTGTGAAGATTCCCCGGGTTTCCTTCCCTTCTTCCTTGAGAATATATTCCGGACTGTCAAAACTAATCTCCGTATTGAGATTTGTTTTGTAGAGGCCTTTTAGAACCATTTCCGAAAGAAGCAGGTTCTCCCTCGAGTTATCGGTCAGAGCCTTCTGAAGGTTATCTGTCAATTGGCTGTAGGTTCCGCCCCACCTCTGGTTCCCCCGGATTTTTACCTGGATGGATTCAAAACTGTCTATGTTGATGCTGATGGAGTAGTACATGCTTGTCAGAAAGTTGTTTCTGACATCATAAAAGGAGAGTATATGCCGGTATTTGACCGGTTCAGTATTTTCATTCCAGGTAAAGCTCTCCTGAATATCTCCCGAATAAAATGTGATTGTCTTTTCGCCGGGAAGAATCTGGAAAATTTCGTTCATATTATGGGTCGCATTTCCGCTGAGATCCTTTGTCTTGAACCAGGGGCCTTTGAGAAAGTTTATATAATCTTCGCTGGTGCCTCTGTAAAAATTCAACAGGTTTTCATTTGACAGCGAAGAGATGCGAACTTTTTCCGAACTGGAGAGGTCGTACAGGTTTGTTTCCCTGTTCCACTTGAATCTCTCGACGATCAGATTCTTTTCGTCATCGGGATTTTTTTTCTGCACTTCAAGGCCGAAGCTATCACCGGGAAGTCCGTCTATCTTATAATCGTTTCCCCGGTCCATTCTTATTATTTCAAAATCCCCGTCAACAGCCTCTGTAAAAACTTTTCTCACTCTGTAGGTCCGGTTTTCTTTATCGGGAAACAGCTTGAAGACTTCGAAAACCTGCTGGTCTTTCGTATCGACTCCGGTTATGATTATTTCATTAAGATGGTCACCGGTCAGATCATCGCATTCAATGGACGCAATATTGAGATTGAAAGTTCCGATATCGCTGCGGTACATTTCATAATACTCATCATTTTTTTCATCGAAATCAGCTATATATATCCGGAAAACATTTTTATCCTCATTGAGAGGGCTGGCCAGGATTATCTGCTCATCGATTTCATCTTCATCGAGATTAATATTGAGAATCTCATAGTCTCTGTATTCCCGGTCGATCAGAATCTGAAGGCTGTTGATAATGGAGTCTGCGGCAACAATCGAGTTATCGCTTTCAAGTGAGCCGGGAGAATTATTTGCCAGGCCGGGTATTATCGTCTGTGCCGTGATGATTTCATCCTCAGATCGGGGCGAACTGCATGAGATGACGAGAATTACTGGAAATACAAAGGCTGCGAGAATCGTTCTTTTTTTAATCATGGATGATATTATGTAAAATATCTCCCGAGCATATCAAGCACCTTGGTGTGAATATCTTCAAATGGTTCATAGCATTTGAATCCCGCCGCTGTTTTGTGTCCCCCTCCATTAAAACTCCGGGCCACTTCTGCACAGTTCACTTCCCCTTTGGAGCGTATGGAGCAGCGCAATAGCCCGGTCGTGTCTTCTTTAAAGAAAACCGATGCTCTGACCTGCTGGCTCTGAAGGGGGAAATTTACAATTTCCTGGGATTCCTCGTATTTGGCTCCCGAATCTAGAAGCGTAGCCCGGCTCATATACTGGACTGCGACTTTCTGGTCGAAATGAAGTTTCATATTCTGATGAACCAGAGTCTGAAGAATTATGGATTCAATAGATTTGCTTTCGGCAAGGAGCGAGTATATTTTACTGGGATCAACTCCGAGATTGACCAGTTTTTCCGCAATATGGAATTCATAGGCATTGGTTTTTGGATAGGCGAAAAAACCTGTATCATAGACGATCCCCGTGTAGATGGCTATGCCTATATCCAGGGTCATTTCCACGCCCAGTTTTTCCAGAATCATGTAAATGATTTCGCTGGACGAACCGGCCTCGGGATTCAGATAGGTAAAGGGCGCCGTTTCGTCTCCGAAGTTATGATGATCAATAATTAATGTCTGCTTTACTTCCGGCGGGATTACCTCTTTTATTGAACCTATGTTGGACAGTTCCGTATCGACGACGATCAGAGTCCAGTCCTTCAGCTTCTCAGGCAGATCTCCGGTCGACCGGTACTGGAGAATGATATTCCCTGAATCCAGATAATTGTATTTGTCAGGAGTGGCATCGCTGTTGATTATTCGGGCTTTTTTGCCGTAAATCTGAAGTCCTCTTGCCAGAGCATATTCGGCTGCCAGAGCATCGCCATCAGGAGATTCATGGCACGTTACAATATAGTTGTCATTATGTTTGAGATAATCGATTATAGCTTCAATTTTCGCCATAATAAGAGTATAGGGCTAGTTATATTTTTATTCAAATAATAGATTTAATTAATGAAAAATGATTGCGTAATGCTCGCTGCGGGTCTTTCTTCGAGAATGGGTAGCTGGAAACCGGCAGTCGATGTAGATGGAATTCCAATGATCAGGCGTTCAATTTCAAACGCTGTGGTCTCTACCAACAGGATTATTCTTGTAGGGGGGTATAATTTCCATGCCCTGAAGCAATTAGCCGGCGATTTCTCTCAAGTCCTCCTGGTGGAAAATCCCGATTATGCACGGGGAATGCTGACTTCAGTCAAAGCAGCCCTCAACTACATTGAAACAGAAAGTTTCTTTATTGCCCTTGGCGATATGCCATACATAAATAATGAAACTTATACTCTTATGTCGCAATTTCCTTTTAAAGATGCGCTTTTCCCTGTGTTCGAAGGGAAAAGAGGCCATCCTGTTCTCGTCCGTTCTTCGATTTTTCAGGCAATACGCAGGACTCCCGATCATCTTATGATGAGAGAAGTTCTCAGGGATTGTCTCGTCAGTGAAATAAACGTGGATGATCCGGGGATACACAAAGATGTGGATAAACTCTCTGATATTGAAAGAAACAGGGAAAAAAGTTAGAATGGGGCACGGCTGCCGAAGCAGCCGTATTTTTATTTCTGAGAAGGTATTGTATGAAGCTTGTAGTAATCGGAGCCCAGTGGGGTGACGAAGGGAAGGGGAAGATCGTCGATTATCTGTCGGAAGAATCTTCCATCGTGGTCCGCTTTTCCGGAGGTGCCAATGCCGGGCACACCATTGTCGTAGGCGAAAAAGTCTACAAACTTCATCTCATACCATCGGGAATCGTGAATCCCGACAAAACAGCCATTCTCGGTTCCGGTATGGTCATTGATCCCGAATCCATGTTCAAGGAACTGGAAGGTCTTGAAGCGGAAGGACTCGACTGCAAAGGAAGAATCCTCGTCTCTGACCGGGCCCACATTGTTCTGCCCCGTTACAGAGATATGGATATCGAAATGGATAAGAACCGCCGGAACCCCATAGGAACAACGGGACGGGGGATCGGTGTGACCTATGCCCTCAAGTCAGCCCGCGACGGCTTTCGCGTTGCAGACATGTATGATGAGAAGCGATATGCCCTTCTCGAAGAGGAAGACCGGAACTTCCTCGATCCCTATAAAGACAAAATGAAAGATATGGTCTGCAACATCTCGCAGTACCTCTATGAAAATAAAGATAAAAACATTCTCTTCGAGGGAGCGCAGGGAGTTCTTCTCGACCTGGACAGCGGCACATATCCCTATGTTTCATCGGGATATTCAAGCAGTGCCGGAGCAGCCATGGGAAGTGGGATCGGTCCCCGTCAGCTCGATAAAATCTACGGTGTTTTCAAGGCGTATTCAACAAGAGTTGGAAACGGACCCTTTCCTTCGGAATACAGCCGGGAGAGAGACGGAGATCTCGGCGATCAGATTCTGAAGATCGGCCAGGAATTCGGTGTTACGACCGGAAGGGCCAGACGGTGCGGTTATCTCGATCTCGTGGCGCTTAAATATGCCTGCTGGTCCAACTCTATAGATTACCTGGTTATGACGAAGGTCGATATCTTCGATACTTTTGATGAAATAAAAGTCTGCACAGGCTATGAGATAGACGGAGTTGTAACAGATGTTCTTCCGGCGAGAATCGATCTTATGGAAAAAGCAAAACCGGTTACAAAGACGTTCAGGGGATGGAAAACCGATCTGACGACATGTTCATCCTATGATGATCTGCCCGTGGAAGTTAAAGATTACATCAGCTTCATCGAAGATTTTGTCGAAACTCCCATAGGAACCGTATCTGTCGGTCCCGACAGGAACCAGACCTTCAACCGGGTTCAGCCCTGGAAATAGATATAAAGGGCTGTTGCAACAGCCCCTTTTTTTATTAATCAAAGGCATCTCTGTACTCTTCATAGAGATCCCGGAAGGGCTCCAGAGCACGGGGAAGCAGACCGTTAACCCACCCGAGAAAGAGTCCGTAATTTGTAATATGAACGCCTTTATTGCGGATTCGCTCCAGCCGGTCCATCATTTTTTCCCTGTTGATCATGCATCCGGCACAGTGTATGACCATATAGTATTTTTCCAGTTCCTCTTCTGAAGGCAGGGTTCTGGTGAAATCAAAATCGACATTGCTGCGGACAAGCTGCCGGAAGAGCCTGGGAATTTTAACGGTTCCGATATCATCGGCCTGTCTGTGATGAGAACAAGATTCCATGACGAGAATCCGGCTTCCCTCAGGTGTTTTCTTCAGATTGATTATCCCTTTGAGAAATTCTTCCAGATCGCCTTTTTTCCTGGCGAATAATATGGAAAATGATGTCAGCAGCTGGTCTTCGGGAATATCGGCGGCAACTTTATGGAACACCTGGCTGTCGGTAATGACAATTTTGGGTTTTTCTTTGAGGTTGTTGTAAAATGAGAGAAGTTCCCGGTCCTTGACGACTAAAGACGCGCAATCTTTATCGAGGAGATCTCTGATCGTTTCGACCTGAGGCATGATCAGACGCCCTTTGGGAGCCGCCAGATCGATCGGGGCGACGAGGACTGCGAGGTCCCCTTCGCTGACAAGTCCTTCGAGGGGAGATATTTCCGGTGTCAGTTTCTCTTTCTGGGCTGACAGGAGATTTCTCAGTTCTTCCGAGCCTTCGCCGGTCAGATTGTTGACTTTTACTTTGGGAACAGGGGAAACAAACTCCGCTTTTTCCCTGTCTACGGGGAGATCGCTATGGGTGAGAACGCAGATAAGGGGTGTTCTGCTGTTTTTCAGAATGAGCTCTTTGAGGATTTCCCTTTCCTCTTCTGTCGGCGCTCTATCCTGAGGAGTTACAAAAACGTTGATGGCCGATGATGCGGTAATTTCGAGAGTTTTCAGTACTCTCAACTTACCCAGTTCTCCTTCATCATCAAGTCCGGCCGTATCGGTAACAGCTACAGGACCCAGGGATCCCAGCTCCATCTGCCTGGTTACCGGGTCGGTCGTTGTGCCGGGCCTGTCGGAAATAATGGAAATATTCTTTTCGAAGAGTGTATTCATCAATGAGGATTTTCCGGCATTCCTGATACCGATCAAAACAATCCTCGTCGATTCTGCCAGTGCCGTAGCCATTTGTTTATTCCTTTGTTTGCAATTCCGAATCGATATCTGTGTCCCGGTAGGTTGTGAGATTCTCCGGACGGAACCATTCATCGAGGAACTTCCCTGTAAGATCGGAATTCAGTGAGATCAATTCCTTGAGGGAATCCAGATCGGCGGGATTTTCCTGTTTTATCAATTCGGACAATTCTTTTATTTTGCTGTAACCTATGACGCTTCTCAATGTGTTGATCAGCGCGGGGGATGATGCCAGATTTGAAGCGATTTTTTCTTTATTCAGGGACATCCCCGGGAAAAACCTGTCGTTAAGAGCGCTCAACGCTTTTTTCAGCGAAGAGTGGATCGATAAAAACGACTGGGCCATAAAAGGAAGATAGGGGTTGAGCTGCAATTGCCCGGAGGCGGCATACTCCTCTATCTTGGCGCATTCGTGTTTTACCGAAAGGGACAGACCGGAGACGTACTCCAGAAGTACAGGATTCGCTTTCAAGGGCATAATCGTAGAACCGAATTGAAGCTCTCCGTGAACCAGTTCTCCGCTCAGAGAAGAGGTGTAGAGAAGAAGGTCGCCGGAGATTTTTCTGAGATTCAGGGCCAGAAGCCGGAAGCCTCCGGCCACTTCTCCCAGAGTGTCCTGATTACTGATGGCATCGGTCAGGTTCTGGCTTCTGCAGAGAGGCAGCCCTGTTATCTGACGAAGGCTCTGTTCCGCTTTAAAAACATATTTTCTCGGAGCGCTGAAACAGGTGCCAATGGCTGTTCCACCCAGAGGTATGGTTCGAAGGCGCTCTTTCAGTTTGTGCAGTCTCCATCTGTCCCGTTCAATTGCTCCGGACCAGGCTGCGAAGACCTGGCCGAGCGTGATCGGCAGGGCATCCTGAAGTTCCGTCCGCCCGGTCATAAGCACCGAGCTGTATTTCTCCTCCAGCCTGACAAGGCTCTCCTGTAGCTTTATCACGTACTCTTCCGTTTCAAGCAGCTGCCTGTAGACCATAATGATTACGGCTGTGGAAAAAGTATCATTGGTCGACTGGAACCTGGCCAGATCATCGAGAGGATGGAGCGACGGTTCGCCTACGAGTGAACAGACAACTTCATTAATGTTCATATGCAGCGATGTTCCGGCGCCTCCCTGACTGAGAGGCAGTGAGAACAGGCTGTTATGTGATCCCTGAATGATTTCATCGAGAACAGATATGATCCTTTTATAGATTTCCGGTCTGTATAGCTCAAAACAGCTCTGCTGAGCTGCCAGGGCGGCTTTTTTCACTTCACCATAAGCCCTGATTAATTCCGGAGGCGTCTGCTCTGAACCGAAGGACTCCCGGGCCTTTTCCGTTTCACTTTTCATTAAAGATAAATATCCCTTTCTCCGGCTTTCACCCGGGCAACAGAATCCTGGATCATTTCTTTCACAGAATCGTTCTCCGCTTCTTCCGAGATCTTCTCTATGAGATCAAAACCCTTTTTTTTCAGATCGGCCGGAGCGAAATCGCTCAGGTATTCGGCAAATGACACCAGTCCGTTCGGCATACAGAAATGTTTGATCAAACCCGGTTTTGCCAGGTCCATGAAATCATTACCGACCCGGCCTTTTCTGTAGCAGCCCGTACAGAAGGAGGGAATGAAACCTCCATCCGTCAGATCCCTGATTACTTCTTCCAGCGAGCGGTGATCGCCCAGTGAAAACTGTTTGTTCTCTTCCTCTCCCGTCAGGGAATAGCCTCCGGGAGTCGTTCTTGAACCGGCTGATACCTGGCTGACACCATATTGAAAGAGCTCATTGCGGATTTCTTCCGACTCTCTTGTGGAGAGGATGATCCCCGTATAGGGCATGGCGATTCTGATAACAGCCACTATTTTCCTGAAATCATCGTCGGAGACTGGGTAGGGTACTTTTTCTGAAATAGCCGATCCGGGAGCCGGTTCGAGTCGGGGAACGCTGACCGTATGGGGTCCGCATCCGAATTTTGCCTCGAGATCCGCCGCGTGTTCCATCAGGGCGATCACTTCATAGCGGTAGTCGGCCAATCCGAAGAGAACTCCGACACCTACATCGTCAATTCCCGCTTCCATTGCTCTGTGCATGACGTTCAGCCGGTATAGATAATCGCTCTTTTTTCCCGTCGGATGATAAATCTTGTAGAGCTCACGGTCATATGTTTCCTGAAAGCAGGTGTAGGTTCCGATATTGGCGGTTTTGAGTGTTTTGAAATCCTCCACATCGAGAGGGGCTATTTCGACGTTAACCCGCCTGATCCGCGCGCCCTTCACATCGGCGCTGTATACGGCTTTTATGGCATCCATTGTATAGGAAAGGGGGTAATGTCCCGATTCTCCGGAAAGGAGAAGCACTCTTTTATGTCCTTCCCTGATGAGCGATTCCGCATCCTGACGGATCTGATCCGCATTCAGCTTAATCCTGTGTATATCTTTGTTGGCGGCTCTGAATCCGCAGTAGAGGCAGTTATTGGTGCAATGATTCCCCGCGTATAGAGGTGCGAAAAGAACCATTCTTTTGCCGTATATTTCCCTTTTGACTATACACGCTGTTTCAAGAAGAAGATTGATGGAATCTCTGTCTTCAATAGCCAGAAGTTCAGCCGCCTCTTCCGTTGAGAGCCCCTTGAGATCTTTGGCCTTTTCGAGTACTTCAGCCAGTCGTGAAGCAGATGGGCTTTCGACTCGGGACAGTTTTTCAATTTTTTCGTAATTGAGAAAAGTTTCAGTCTGAGTTGCCGTTTTCATCATTCTCCCTGTATGTGGTCAGCATGGATTTGACTTTCAGCCCGGGCAATCTGCCCAGTTTGCCGGTCAAAGCGCCGATCTGATCCGTCGTACCTTCGACGATAAGAGAGATGATTTGAATTTTTTTGTCCGTAAAGGGGAGTCCCTGCCTGGCTCTGATTATGTCGTGATAATCAGAAAAAATGGAATTCATAGAACATATTGAATTCCTGTTATCTGCCAGTATTGCAACTATTCCGATTCTCTTTTCCATCAGTCATACCTCTGGATCAGTTTTTGTGGATTTTCCTCGGAGAGAATAAATCCTCACCTCAGAATAAGGATACAATAAATATTTATCTATTTATTGTCAATAAAAAGCGGTCCCGAAAGACCGCATTTATAGTATTTTATCCGCGACTTCTGGTTATTATCCATAGACCCGACAGAGCAACCAGCTGAGGGGAAAGATTTTTAAGCCAGCCGAGAAAATCCTCTCTGCCATACTGATTCATGCCGAAACCGTCAAGGAAGTAATTCATCACTATAAAGACAATCCAGAAAATAAAAATCACGAGCAGGGAAACGGAGAGTACCCGGCTTGAGACCCCTGAAAATAGGGAAGCGATGAGAAGAACCCCGGCAACGAGCTCGAGAACGGCAAAAAGTACGGGGATGACATCATTGCTCTGGCCGAACAGTTTATTCACCGACCTTCCGAAATTCGCCAGATCGGAATTGTAGTTGATTATTCCGACGAGGCCGAAACTGATAAACATCAGAGCGAGACTGAGTTGCAGAAATAAAATAGAATTTGATGATTTTTTCAAAATTAACCTCCAAGTTTGATAATTACTTTATATGTTCTGGTCCGATTAGTCCATGAAATTGCGGATTATTGAATCAATATCATCCTGGTCCGCATCGGCTTTCCGCTCGTAAGCGAGTTCGCGATTGACTTCCCTGAGTTTTTTCAGAAGGCTGTAAATAATCAGCATGAGGATTTTGTTTCCGGCTTTGGGATAATTCCGGATAAAATCGATCAGTCCCTTCCGGCTTATTTCGAGCACTGTTGTTTTTTCCATACAGGTAACATTGGCGGTACGTTTCACTTCCGTAAAAATGCCGGCTTCGCCGAAAACCTCTCCGGCTCCTATGGTTGAAATATAGGCCTCACTCTCCTGTCTCTCCTGAACCGTTACTTTTACATTGCCGCTTATCACGGCGTAAATAGCCTGTTTTACTTCGCCCTGTACTATGATTTTCTCTTCTTTTTCATATTCCCGGAAGGTCGATACCTCCATCAGTTCATCCAATTCCTGAACGGTCAGAAAACGGAATGTCAGAATTTTTTCCACTTGAGATTTTAAATCATGACTTAAAGACATTTCTTTCATATAGACATTTTAGTTCATATAAAGGGAGCTTTGGGCAAAATTTAAAAATTGTATAGGAAATATCCCTATATACAGCAGGGCTGAAAAAGATGATAATATTAATATGAGCAATAACAGGGAATTGTTTCTGGAGAAGCAGATCAATCTCTATTCCGAATTAATTAATGATCTGGAAAATTCCAATATCAACAGGAAACAGAGAAAAGATCTTCAAAATTTTCAGGAACTCTACCGTCAATACATCTCAGAGTATAA
Source organism: Spirochaetales bacterium (assembly GCA_016936555.1). Taxonomy (GTDB): domain Bacteria; phylum Spirochaetota; class Spirochaetia; order DSM-2461; family DSM-2461; genus Spirochaeta_F. Next base: position 60,687 of record JAFGXR010000039.1, read on the forward strand.
AATGCTAATCGGCGGTTCGAAAGCCGTCCGTCTTTGATCTGACCATGAACGGTAAACAGACATATAAACTCTTTTCATTGACAGATTTATAGTAAACTGAATTCAGTTTATATCAGCTGTTTTAAATCTATCAATTAATGACCTACACCGAAATCTGTGTTTGCCCACAGGACATCACATTTTTCCATATCGTTGAGAAACAGGTAATTATTCCGGAACCACTCACGAAGCTCAAAATCGGGTTTGATGGATGTTGAATTTTCAATAAAGACATTGACCGTGAAATGCTTGAAATATCTGTCAGCTTTCTTGATATCCAAATCGATCATTTCTCTTGTCTGCCCTTCGACTCCGACGAGGAGACAGACTGAATCAAAGTATTTCTGCAGTTCACTGATGTCTGAAAAGTCAAAACCTTTGTTCAGCTGCTTTTCTCTGAAATGCCTGTCAAAGCTTTCCAGACCGGTTTTTACAATGCATTCAATACCGAAAAACTCACGCATCGTTTCAAGTCTATTTCTATACATCCAATGAGCTTCAAAAAACAGAGTGTGAATCTCTTTTTCGATAATTGTCCTTTTAATCTGAAAAAGAGTTGCCTGAGGCAATTCAAAAATATTTCCCGAATTGATGATTTCCAGAACTCCGAACTCTCCGGTCACTTTATCGAGAAGTCTGGCGTTGATTGAATTACATAGTTCCTCATCGATTGAATTGTCTTCAATATAATCACAGAACCTGCACTTTCCCCAGAGGCAGGGTCGGCCTTTCAGTAAAAGAATCTCTCTTCGAATTTTATTTTCTAATACGCTATATCTGTTCACAGGCTTGTAATTAACAGTTTTTTACAATATAAAGTCAACTGCTGTTAACAGGCAGACGCAGTTCGTAACCATCCTGCGTAAACAAAACTAGGAGTTTTTATGAGTAATTTAATGGTTTTTCTGATCTTCGCGATCGTCAATTTCGCGCTGATCACAATGGCATTCCGTTTCTTTGGTAAACGGGGCATTCAGGCAAATATCGTATTGAGCGTTATCGCCGCCAATCTCCAGGTCAATAAGGGAGTGCTTTTCGACTTTGGTGTTTTTCAGCTTGAAGCGACTCTGGGAAACGTCATGTTCGCCGGAATCTTCCTGGCAACTGATCTCCTCAATGAGAAATACGGATATAAAGAGGCGAGAAATGCTGTTCACATCTCGATTTTTGCAAATCTTTCCTTCGTTCTGATCATGTTTATTTCCACTTTGTTCAGAGGGATGGAATACAGCCGGGATTTCAATCAGGCTCTCGATCTGTTTTTTTCAATAAACGGAGGCACTCTGAAGGCCGTTCTAGTGGGTAATGCGGTCTATTTTATCAGTCAAAGTTTCGATGTTTTTATTTATGCCAGGATCCGAAACTGGAACAGCAGCACAAAAACACTCTGGCTGCGGAATAACGGCTCGACTTTAGCCTCTCAGCTGGTGGATACCGTCCTGGTGACAATCGGCTTCGCTCTTGTGGGGATATTCCCGATGGATATTGCAGGCTCGATAATCATTACAACACTAGTGGTCAAATACATTGCCGCGATTCTCGACACGCCTTTTCTCTATCTGATGAATCTTGTGAAATCGGGGGACAGGGAAGGTGAAGCGGTCTTTTCCTCTTAAAAATCAATGAGGGGGGAGGAAACGTCCACCCCCTCATTTCTAATATCCTGCTGCTTTTTTTCAGTAGTTTTTATCGGCGAAATCGACCCAGCCTCCGGCTTCCACCAGAGATCTGTCAAAATCTGAAATCCCGAAGGACAGCTCTATTGAATCGCTTCCTGAAGAAAAAGTGAATTTGCTTCCTTTGAAATCAGTTGTCAGTATCGTTTCTTTTCCGGCGAATGTCCCGAAAAGCAAATCAATCTGCTCTTTTTCAAGAGGAACGGCCATCATGCCGCAGTTGAACATATTCTGACGGAATATACGTGCGAAATTTTCGGCGATGACGATATGGATATCATTGACTTCAAGAGCCCATGGCGCGTGTTCCCTTGATGAACCACATCCGAAGTTTTCTCTTGTCACAATGACCGTTTTTCCCGGAAGATCCTTCGCGGCATCGAAACCATCCATTTTCAAATCTTCAAGGAGATAGGGCCTGAGGGCTTCCTTGGAAATTTCCGTCAGGTATTTGGCGGGAATTATTTCATCTGTATTAATATCGTTTCTATCGAGAAAGAGGATTTTTCCATTAAATTCTTTCATCAGTTTTCTCCATCCTGTACCAGGAATGATCTGGGGTCGGTTATATATCCGGCAATTCCGGCAGCGGCTGCAGAGGCGGGACTCATGAGATGAACCATTCCGCCTTTGCCCATGCGCCCGTTAAAGTTTCTGTTAGTCGTCGAAGCGCAGACCTCTCCATCTGCGAGAACTCCGTTACTCATTCCCAGACAGGCGCCGCAGGTCGGGTTCGTCACACAGAATCCCGCGTCCATAAATATATCGATAAGACCTTCTTTTACGGCGTTTCTGTAAACCTGCGGTGTCGCCGGCGCCAGGATACCTCTGACGGAGGGATTCAGTTTCCTTCCTTTCAGCACTTCGGCGGCAGCTCTGAGATCTTCAATTCTTCCGTTCGTACAGCTTCCGATATAAATCTGATCGACAGGAGTTTTCTCCATTTCCTTCACTGTTTTAACCTGATCCGGTTTGAAACCGAATGTGGATACAGGTTCAAGTTCGCTGATATCTATTTTCAGAATTTTTGAGAAAGCCGCATCATCATCGGATGCCCATCTGACGTAATCCTTCAACGCCTCTTCCTTGGTGGAAAACTCATTGCTGATAAAAGGCCAGAGGTAATCGACAGTCGTCTTATCGGGAGGGCAGATCCCGCAGGTCCCACCCGCTTCGATGGCCATGTTGCAGAGCGTCATTCTCTCTTCCATGGAGAGGTCAGATATGACCGAACCGTCGAATTCGATAACATGGTCTGTCGCACCGTTGACACCGAGCCGGGAAATGACATGGAGTATGATGTCTTTGGCGTAAACGCCTTTGGCTCTCGTGCCGGTTAATTCCACCTTTAATGTTTCCGGTGATTTGAAGGCACAGACCCCTTTCAGAATTCCAACTTCAAGATCCGTCGTTCCCACTCCGGCGGCAAAAGCCCCGAAGGCTCCGTGCGTACAGGTATGTGAATCTCCCATAATGATGGTATAACCGGGGCGGACATAACCTTTTTCCGGGAATAGAGCGTGGCAGACTCCGTTCTGTCCGACATCAAAAAAATCTTTGATATCCAGATCCCGGGCCCATTCCCGCATGATTTTTGCCTGCTCGGCTGTTTTGGAATCTTTAGAAGGGGTTACATGGTCGATGACGGCTTTGATTTTATCCTTATCGAACACCCTGTATTTTCCCCGGCTTTTCAGGTCGTTTATGGCGATCGGTGTTGTAATCTCGTGGCAGAAAACAGCATCCAGTTTTATTACATTGATATCTCCTGAAGGGTTGTCCACCCGGTGGGAATCAAAAATCTTCTGAGCTATGGTTTTTCCCATATAATCCTCCCAAACTAATCTTTAAAAACACGCGGCGGTGTGATGATCCACAGAGCCTTTAATTTCTCATCTCCCAGATTCCTTAAGATATGGGGAATGTCGGAACTGAAGGACAGGCTGTCGCCTTTATTCAGAATATGAGTTTCCGTGCCGTATAAAAGCTCTCCTTTTCCGGAGAGAATAATTCCGATTTCATCTCCGGGGTGGCCGTATTCTATATCGCCTTTCTGACCGCCCGGTTCAATCTCAATCATCATTGTTTCGACTTCGCAGTTGCCCGTTCCGGTTTCAGAGTCCAGAATAGAGGCGAGCTGATAATATGTCACATTATTCATAGTCAAACTGTTTCTCTGGGCCTCATGGGTTATTTGCACTTTTCTCTTTTTCTTGTAGTCTCTGAAAAGATACTCCGGGTCTATGTCCAGAGCGTCCGTAATGGCCATAAGCGTATCGACCGATGGCGAGACTTTATTTCTTTCAATCTGAGAAACAAGGCTCTCGCTGACATTGGCTTCGGCTCCCACTTCTTTGAGAGTCATTCCCCGTCTTTCTCTGACGAGTCTGATTTTCTCTCCGAAACGGTAATTCAGATTCTTTGACATTACTTAAGCTCCTACAGTATTGTTAAAGTAGTGAAGAGAAAATGTCAAATGGGTTTTTCTCTTTTTTTTTTATATTTTTTGTAACTTTTAATAGAATCGGTGTTTTTCTTTTTGAAAGCAGCATGAAATTGGCTAATGCAATTACTCCTGGATTTAGATTTTTTATTGTTTGTGGGGTCTTCCGGTTTTTCCTCCTTTTTCCGGAAGACCCATTTTTTATGTTCATTTCGTTGCCCCTATAGCGGCTCTCTGCTAAAATCTCTCCATGACTGAAAATGAAATTGTAAAAAAACTGACTGAAGCCAGAACGGTATATTACAACAGCGATACTCCGCTGATGACTGACAGCGAGTTCGATGCCCTGGAGGACCGTCTCCGGGAAATCGATCCCGGAAACGACTACTTTTCAACTGTCGGAGTCCTGCCGGAAAACGAAAGCGGAGGGGGCAAGATCCGCCATGAGGTACCCATGCTCTCCATGGGTAAAGCGAAGGATATCAGTCAAATTGAAAAATGGATGAAAAAGCTCTCACTTCCGGAGTCGCAGGTTTATTGTATACAGCCGAAAATTGACGGGCTTTCCGCGTCGTGCCGCTACAGAGATGGAAAACTTCTCTATGTAGCGACGAGGGGGGACGGGAGGACCGGGCAGGATATCAGCCATATTGCCCGGTATATGACCGATATTAAGGAAACAATTTCATTTTCCCATGGGGATATCGAAGTCCGCGGAGAATTGTATCTTCCGAAGGATACCAATTACGATACAAAGGGGAAACCGCTCAGGAACAATTGTGTCGGTCTTATAAATAGAAAAGAAGGACAGGACGAACTCAGGCATGTGCGCTTTGTGGCTTATCAGATAAGCGATAATACAGTCAGCACAACTGAGTCGGAAAAGATCGAAGTTCTCTCAAAAGAGGGGTTTCATACAGTCACCTACAGCCGTGTATCATCCATTGAAGAGATTAAAGACTATTACGACAGATATATTGATGAAAACCGTGACAAATGGCTTTATGAAACCGATGGTCTGATTGTTGCGGTTGATGATAATTCTCTTCACGATGAGATTGACAGCCGCTGGGTCGTCGACCATCACCATCATTACGCCATCGCCTTCAAGCCACCCGCCGCCTTCAGAGAAACGGCTTTGAAAGATATCGAATGGCAGGTCAGCCGTCAGGGGAACGTCGTTCCGGTGGCTCTTTTCGAACCTGTCGTTCTCGGAGGAGCCACCCTTGAAAGAGCGTCTCTGCACAATTTTGCTTTTGTCGAGTCACTGATGCTCCGGCAGGGAGATACCCTGGTCATCGAGAGGGCCAATGATGTCATTCCCTATGTGCGTTCCAACAAAAGCAATCGGGAAAGAACGGTCGACCTGTTCAGCAATTCCCTTCTCCCCGACAACTGCCCCTCCTGCGGAAAAAGGCTTACGGAATCGGGTGTCCATCTTAAATGCGATAATGGTGAATGTCCGGAACAGCTCATCCAGAAAATCATGTACTGGGTCAGAGAGGCGGAAATCGAACAGGTTTCAATCGGGACGGTCCGGGCTCTGTTCAATTCGGGAAAAATCAGAAAAATCCGCGATCTCTACGAATTGACAGAAGAGGATTTTGAAAACCTCGAAGGGTTCGGTGATAAAAAAATTGGCAATTTTATCGAACAGGTTTATAAATCCCGGGAGTTGACACCGGTTGAGCTGATCAGCCGTCTCGGAATTCCTCTTGTTCAGAAAAAAGCCCTGAAAAAACTCAATATCGCCACGATTGATGATTTTCTCGCATTTAACGATGAGACCTATGTCATAGGCCAGAATATTATCGAGTGGAAAAATAATCCTGGAAATATGGACTATCTGAATGAACTGATTTCAGTTGTTTCCCTGAAAGAAGAGAAAACCGGAGAATCAAAAGGGACTGTAGCTTTGACAGGAAAAGGGCCTATGGGCCGAAAGGAACTGGCGGTTCGTCTTGAGGAGATGGGGTATGAATTCGTCTCTTCCGTTACGGGGGATACCGATATTCTTATTTGCGAAGACCCTTCTTCGGGTAGTTCCAAATTACAGAAAGCGGTGAAGCTGGGAGTCAGACTCGTTTCATACGAAGAATTTTTCAGTTTATAACGTTTTTCAGCCATTTCCCGGATTTCAGGCGGCTGAAACCGAAACTGAATTTTACGATTTCCTCCACTGAAAGAGAGGCGTAAATAATCATCAGAGGCATATGAAAGACCAGGCCGGTGATCAGGGCAGCCGGAACGGCTATGAGCCAGATTCCTCCGGCTTCCATGTACAGGCTGTATCGTGTGTCTCCGCCGCTTCTCAGAATCCCCACGATCATATGCCAGTTGAATATTTTAAAGGGCATAAAAAAGGCAAGAACTCTCAGGATGGAGGTTACACCCTCTCTGGCGTCGGAGGAAATATTGAAGAGGCGGGGAAGAACCGATGAGAGGGGAAAGAGAATCGATCCCATAAGCAGCCCGAGGAGCGGTGCGAGAATCGCATAGGCATGGGCGTAGTAGACAGCTCTGGATTCTTCTCCCGCCCCGATTCTGTTTCCGACCATAACGGCGCAGGCGCCGCTTGTTCCGAAGAAAAAAATCATGAAGAGCTTGCTGATCGTGTCGGAAATGGAAAAAGAGGCCAGGGCTTCCGTACTGATCCGGGCGAAAACGAGATTGATCGCCGTAATACCGAAAGACCAGAAGATTTCGTTGAGAATCACCGGAATGGATGTCTGGAAGTATTTGCGGATATAGGTCCGGCTAATGTTGACTAAATCTCCGGGAGATAGAGCCGAAGGATATTTATTCCTGTAGATGAACAGAAGCAGAACAATCGTTTCCGCTGCCCTGGCTATAGCCGTAGCGATAGCGGCACCACGGACTCCCATGGCGGGAAATGGTCCGATTCCGAAAATCAGGAGAAAGTTCAGACCCGTATTGATGGCTATGGATACTCCTGAAACGGCCGTTGTGAGCTTGACCCGGCCCGTGCTTCTCAGAGAAGCGGCAAAGGAGAATGTTATGGTCGTCGCGAAGTAGCTCGTTCCGACAATACGCAGATAGGAGCTTCCCAGCCTTATGACCTCAGGGTCCTTGCTGTAGATGGAAAGAATGGCGGCTGGGAAGATTACGGCGCCTGCTGAAAAAATCAGTCCGGCTCCACCGGCGAGAAGGAGGCTCAGCGATAGAGACTCTTTGAGACCTTTTATATCTTTCGAACCCCAGTACTGACTGGCAAAAACCGAAGCTCCGCTCGTAATCCCGAAAAGAATGAGAACAAGGAGAAAAAAAATCTGATTGGACAGGGCCACGGCTGCTATTTCCGTCTCTCCCAGACGGCCGATCATAAGAGTGTCGATCATATTCAGACCGGACTGAATCAGGTTCTGCAGGGCTATCGGCAGGGCAATGGAAAGCATAGACCGGAAAAAGAGCGTATCTCGGGTAATCTGTCGTATCAGTTGTTTCAGGTATTCCATATGACTTCTGCTGAACATAGAACTTTGAGTATGGCTTGTCAAGGGAACAATCAGTTATAAAGAAACTGTTATCTCTTGCCAAAAAGGCTCCTTCGGGATATATTCCGAGTAGAGAATAATAAAGTTAAGGGAGACTAAGTGGAACAGCCTCTTTCTGAATTAAATATCGGTCAAAACGCCGTTGTAATATCGGTCAATGCGAAAGGGGAGGTCAAAAGACGCCTTCTCGACATGGGGATGTGCAAAGGTGCTGTTTTTACAGTTATCCGCATAGCTCCGCTGGGCGATCCCATTGTCATAAAGATCAAAGGCTTCGATCTCTCACTCAGGATGGAGGAAGCAGCTTCCATTGTCGTTGAAACTGAGATAAAAGAAGAAGACAGAGGGTTAGAGAAGGATAAGCTCTATTCTCCCGTTGATGCGTCTCTCAAAAGCCGTGAAAAGGGGAGAAAAGAGATTAATGTCGCTCTTCTCGGGAATCCGAACAGCGGAAAGACATCTCTTTTCAACTGTCTTGCCGGCGCCCACCAGAAAGTGGGGAATTTTTCCGGAGTTACCGTTGAAAAGTATGAGGGATTCGTCAGATATAAAGACTACAAAATCAATCTGATCGATCTTCCCGGAACTTATTCTCTCACGGCCTATTCACCTGAAGAAGTTGTCGCCCGTAACTATATCATCGAAGAGCGGCCGGACATCGTTATAGATGTTATCGACGGGACGAATCTCGAGAGAAACCTCTATCTGACGACACAGATAATGGAACTGGAGGTCGATGTCCTCTATGCCATCAATATGATTGATGAAGTTGAAAAGCAGGGAATTGAGATCGATATCCAGCAGATACAGAAACTGCTCGGTTCTCACGTCGTCACCACTTCCGCAGCCAGGCATCTGGGTATCGATCTTCTGCTCGATCACGTTATCAGAGTCTATGAAGGCGATATAAGCGTCACAAAAAATAAACTCATTTACAGCCGCTATATTGAAGAGCAGATCGGGAAGCTGAAAAATCTGCTCGTATCGGACGCCTGGCTTTCAAGCCGCTATAACCTTCACTGGCTTGCGGTCAAACTTCTGGAAAACGATCAGCTTGTCTATGAAACAGTAAAACAGAGATCCATCTGGATACGGGTCGAGAGAATTCTGAACGAGACGCTGGACATCTTCGAGAAAACCGTTCATCGCGATCCCGATGTCGTCATTACCGAGGACAGGCATTCCTTTATCCGGGGCGCCATTCGGGAAACAGTACAGGTTCCCAACAAAATCAAGAAGAATCTGACTGACTACATCGATGATATCGTTTTGAACAGAATTCTGGGGCTGCCGATTTTTTTCGGAATCATGTGGTTGATTTTCCAGTTCACTTTTACAGTCGGTCAGTATCCTATGGATTGGCTCGATTCTCTCTTCTCTTTCATTGCACAGGGAGTCGGCGTTCTGCTTCCCGAAGGATTCCTGAAATCTCTCGTTGTCGACGGGATAATTTCCGGGGTAGGAGGAGTTCTGGTTTTCGTCCCCAACATACTTTTGCTCTTTCTCGCCATTTCTCTTCTCGAAGCCACCGGATATATGGCCCGCGCCGCCTTTGTCGTCGATAAGGCCATGCATAAAATCGGACTTCACGGAAAGTCGTTTATACCCCTGATAACCGGATTCGGATGTACAGTTCCGGCGATAATGGCCTGCCGCACCCTGAAAAACAGAGCCGATCGAATCGTCACGATGATGATAACAACATTTATGAGCTGCGGCGCCCGTCTTCCTGTCTATATTCTGCTGATCGGTGCTTTTTTCCCTCCCTCTCAGGCGGGAAATGTTCTATTCGGAATTTATATGCTCGGCGTGCTTATAGCTCTTCTCTCGGCACTTGTGATGAAGAAAGTGGTTTTCCGCGATGAATCGGAACCTTTTGTTATGGAACTTCCTCCCTATAGGAAGCCGAGTGGTTCATCGGTGCTCAGGCAGGTCGGATTTAAAGCCGGAATGTATGTCAAAAAGGCGGGAACTATCATTCTCGGAGCTTCTGTTCTTATCTGGCTGATGACAAATTATCCTGTCAGTAAAGATATCTCCGATCATTACGAAAGTGTCCGGCGCGAAATCGCCTCCGACACCTCTCTGGGCAGCCGTGAGAAAATTGAGCTGATTGCCGCGGCAGATTTTGATGAAGCTGCCGGACAAATGGAATACTCGCTGGCCGGACGTTTCGGCAAACTGACAGAACCGCTTGTCAAACCGATAGGGTTCGACTGGAAAATCGGGATTTCTCTCACGGCCGGGCTGGCAGCTAAAGAGATTATCGTCTCGACTATGAATACGATTTATTCCGTTCAGGACAGCGGAGATATCAAAAGACTTTCTTCCGATTTCAAAACGGTTACCGGTTATTCTACGGCTACGGCTCTCTCCCTTATGGTTTTCGTCCTGCTTTATGCTCCCTGCATGGCGGCAATAGCCGTTTTCCATAAAGAAGCGGGGCGGTGGAAATACACCGCTCTCATGTTTGCCTATACCATGTCGGTCGCCTGGATCGTCTCTTTCATCGTTTACAGAATAGCCCTCCTTTTCATTTAACTGAGGAAAACCTCACGGATTATCAACTATACTTAGTAGAGATGATCCAGGGAGGTACGCCATGAAATCAGTTTTTCCGGAAAAGGAATTCAACCGGATTGAGACAATCCTCATAGATTTATTCGGAAAAGAGGAAGGCCCTCAGCGTTATGAACTGCTGAAGAAAAAAACTGATGAATTTCTGAAGAAACGCAGTGGAAAACAGATACGCGCCGCCCATTCCTTTGATCCGGCCGAACCGTATAAAGCGCTGAAAGGGAAAATCTTTGTAATAGCATATCCCGATAACGTTTATACGGATAACAAATATCCTCTGGTGACACTCAAGCGGACACTGAAAGACTGGTTCCCCTCAATCAGAGGTATTCATATCCTCCCCGAAAGAACAATGAGCCATTATGATGTCTGGCCTCAGGATTTTTACCGCTACTGCGATCATAATACGGCTCATAGACTAATCAGGGCTCTTCAGGAAAGTGAAATCCTCGACGGAAAAAGAATGGTCCGGGACCAGTTCGACCTGCTCCTTCGCTCCTTTCTGTCGGAGAAGCTTGCCAGAATAGCAGGGAAGGATAGTGAAGTCCTGAGAGAGATGATTCCCCCGATATTGAATTCGGCCCGGAACTCTCATTTCAACGACGGCGGTTTTTCCCAGAAAACCCGTGCTGAAGTCGATCCCCGTTTCGGGGAAAACAGGCATCTGGAAGATCTGACTGGCAGTTTTTCCACTATGCTCGATTTTGTCGTGAATCATCTCGATATCGACAATGACTATCTGGAGGAGTTCCGACGCGGCAACAACGGAGGCGATGCCTTTCTCGTTGTTTACCGCGACCGGTTCCGTCAGTTGAAAGCGGACGGCGCTTTCGACAAGACATTCCGTCCAAGGCCGTTTCCCCTTTTCACCGGCATGCGAAAGTATCCCGTATCGAATCTGGATGGCAAATGTCTCACTCCCCATGAATCTGCCGTTGAGATGAACAGAATTTTTACTGCCAATGGTCTGGAACCCCTCGATGAGAGAGTTCTCCGCTTTATGTCCATCTACTTCAAAATTGAAAATGATCAGGGGCTGAGTTCTGAAGATAAACGGATTTTCAATGAATTTGAAGATTATGCGGCATCGGTCGGAGTGGACACGTCGCATTTCTGGAAAGAATCCCAGGTTCAGTCCAGACAGAAAGCGATCAACTTCGAAGAGCTGCCCCATATGGAAGCCCTTATGAATAAGCTTGGTCTCGATATCAGGTACGCCGATATATTCATGAATGACGGCGACCACATCTTCGGACGGGAATTCTATATCTACACGACTTTCAGCGAGTCTCAAGTGGATATCAACCCTCTCAGTACAGATGGGTTTTCCATGATAATTGACGATTTATTCCACCTTCTGTCCAGCGGTTCGCTGGCTATGATGAGAATGGATGCCATTAAATATCTCTGGAAGGAAATAGGGTGCAGAAACTTCGATATGGAAGAGGGGAATAAACTTATCGAGGTGATCCGGACTCTTATGAAAATCGTTTCTCCCCAGACGCTTCCCCTCGACGAGATAAACAGTCCCGATCCCGTCGTCTACTCCATGGCCAGGGAAGGGGGATTCGCCTATCTCTTCGGCCAGGTCAATTCGGTTCCGATCGCTTTCAACGAGGGGACTCTGGAGCCGTTGATCCGATTTAACAGAACGAAGAGCAAAATGTGCCCGGAAAACTTTCTCCCTTTTGTTATGCTATCCACTCATGACGGCCGATCTGTTCAGGGGCTGGGAGTCCAGAGAAGTGACGGCCATGTCTCGATCGGCCAGTTCTACAATCTTAAAGATACAGTTGAAGCCAGGGGGGGAAAGCCCAAGTTCAGAAGTGTCCCGAAAGGAGAAATCCCCGGCGATACTTTCCGGAAGGTTTTTACAGAAGCAGGCTATGGTCAGAAGCTGGGAAACCTTCTTCCTCTTTTCGATTACCCGTTGCTGGAAAAAGAGGACATCTGCCGTTTTAAAGATAAGGGATGGGAAGAGTCCGATCTTCTTGAGGAAATGGCCTCTCTACTGGAAGCAGATGTGAGAGAACTGGGTGGTTCACCGGCAGTGGACTTTTTTATCCAGTGGATAGTTTACGGGAGAACGGCCTATGAGCTCTGCTGTACGACGCGCTCCTCTTTTTCGCAGACCGACAGCCGGGGGAATTCCCTTTCAGAGGAAGAGGAGGCCAGACGAATGGCTCTCGCCCAGTTATTTGTCCTGACCCAGGGGCAGGATGTTCCGGCCATCTATTTCAACGATCTGATCGGTCTGGAAAATGATAGGGAGACCTATGAGCTCACAGGCCGTCCCCGTGATTTGAACCGCCATAAAAACCGCCTTGATGAAATGATTGACCTGGTGAAACATGATCCTTTTACATCGCTTTATGTCAAAAAGCTTAATGCCATACTTAAATTGAGAGCGGAAGATGAATCTTTTCTACCCGGCGAAGGAGAATTCAGTTTTGAGACATTGCGTGATTCTGTTTTTCTCCATCATCCCTGGCAGGGTAAAGAACACTCTCTTATTCTGGGTAACATTATAAACACTGAAGTATCGGTCGAGATAAAAACCGCATCGCTTGAGGGTTGGACGCCTGATGTTTTAACGGATCGGTTTACCCATTCTGTCATCAAAGCTGAAAAAGGTGCTTTCAAGCTGACACTTGAACCCTACGGCTATTTATGGCTTAAATAATCAATGAAATAAATCTGTCCGATTCCCTGAATAGTTTGCCGGCAGTTTTAAACAGGAGAGATAATGATAAAAGGTGTTCTATTTGATATGGACGGAGTACTTGTCGATTCCGAGTGGTTTATCTGTGAAGCCGCTGTGAATATGTTCGCTGAAAAGGGGCTGATTGTTGAAAGGGATGATTTTCTTCCCTATATCGGCGCGGGAGAAAACAGATACATCGGCGGCGTGGCGGAAAAATACGGTTTCGAATTGAATCTTGAAGAAGCGAAAGAGAGAGTCTATACCCTTTACGGGGCATTGATCCGGGGGCGCCTGAAAGCACTGCCGGGAGTCGTCAATTTTCTCGAGCGATGCCGGGGGAGGGGATTGAAGCTCGCCGTAGCCACTTCGGCTGACAAAAGCAAGATGAAGAGTAATCTGAGAGAAACAGGTCTGAGTGAAAGCATATTCGACGCCCTTGTCAACGGACTCGAAGTCGAACGGAAAAAACCTTTTCCCGATATCTATCTGCTGGCAGCCCGACGGCTCGGTCTGGAACCGAAGGAATGCCTTGTCATCGAAGATGCTGTAAACGGTATTGAAGCGGCCCGAGCGGCGGGATGCAGAACACTGGCTCTGACCACCAGTTTCGGCGAGGAGTTCTTTCCCGATGCCGACTGGATAGCTCAGGATCTTTCCGAAACCGGCGATGAAGTTTTTACCTGGTAGTCGTGTCGCGCTCCGTAATGTGCAGGGGAAGAAATATCGTCTGGACGGAAGACTTTGGAAATTTGATACGCTTCATAAGCAATTCAACAGCCAGTTCTCCCGATTCTTCCAGCGATTGGTCTACCGTCGAAAAATCCATGTAATCAGATGTATTTGTACCGTCAAAGCCGATAAGTGCCATATCTCCGGGAATGGAAATACCCTTCTTTTTTGCGGTTTTAATCACAGCGACTGCCAGGAAATCGGTAGTCGCAAATATGGCATCGGGAATATTCCGGTTCAGTAGTTCTTCCGCCGCTGATTGAGATTGATCCATGTCGTTACTGCCGTAACCGATATCATCTTCCTTAAGGACGATACCCCTCTTCCTGAGTGTCTCTCTGAATCCGGAAAGCCGCATCATATTGGGATGGACATCAATTCCCAGCTCATTTTCAGTAAGAACAGCGAAAGAGTTGTATCCAGCGTCGAGAAGGTATTCTGCAGCCATTTCCCCGCCTTTGATATTGTCTATGCAGACGCCGGAAAAACCTTCTTCACCGAATTCTACAAAAACAGTCGGCAATTTCCGGTCCATGAGAATCTTCAATGTTGAAGTTTCAAATTTCCTGCTGAGAACGATCATGCCGTCGAGACGGTGGGAGAGTCCGGGAGACTGTAGATAGCTTTCAATTTCCTCGAGGCTTTCAAGACTTATTATCACAAGTTCGTATGATTGACCTCTGATGGCCCTGCTGATCCCCCTCAGTCTGTGTACGAAGGACGGATGGGTGAAATAGGGCGTTAAGACTCCGATCCGCCCCACTTCTTTTCTGGCTCTTTCCCTCGCTTCGGCTTTAGGTGTGAAGCCGAGATCTCTCATTGCGGAAAAAACTTTATCCCTAGTCGTGACGCTGACTTTTTCGGGCCGGTTTATAACCCTGGAAACAGTAGCGATGGAAATTCCCGCCCTCTCCGCCACGTCGTAAATGGTTGCCGCTTCTTTTTTATCCGATCCTTCTATTGACATAGTCCTCACCGCGATTTAGTATGTGAAACAGGTACAATGAAAGCACTTACATTGATGATTTCTTTATAATCCACATACACCTTTTTGAAAAGGGTAAAATGGATTCGGAGCGAAAAGAATGTGGACTCAAGAGAAAATTCTCGAAAAAATCCGTTATAATGTCCTGGGACAATCCAAAAATCAAAATCCTGATACAGATTTCGAAAAACGTCTGATCGCGGAATTTCCGTCACTCTGGACCTGTTTCTATCAGCTCTATGGAAACAGGTTCGACTGCCTTTATCAACTTGAAGATCTCGTCGGAATGATGGTTGAAAAATACTCACTCCGGCCACCGGCTCTCCGCAGTGCCGATTCCGGCTGGTTCAAGAGGGAAAACCCTGTCGCCATGATGTTATACGTAGATCTTTTCAACAGGAATCTTTCGGGACTGGAAAAGAAAATCGGCTATTTTGCTGATCTGGGGATATCGGCGGTACATCTTATGCCGCTTTTCAAAACCCCTGAGGGAGATCATGACGGCGGTTATGCCGTCAGTGATTACAGCCGGGTCAGATCTGATCTCGGGACAATGGAGCAGCTTGCCGGTATCGCCGGAAAAATGAGGGAAAAGGGAATACATCTCATACTGGATTTTATCCTCAACCATACATCGGATGAGCACGAATGGAGTCTGAAAGCCAGATCCGGAGATCCTGAATACAGGGATTATTATTTCATTTTTGATACGAGGGAAGAAGCTGACGAATATGACAGATCCCTGAGGGAGATCTTTCCGTCGGTACGAAGAGGCAATTTTACATATCGGGATGATATGGGCAAATGGGTCTGGACAACATTCAACAGTTTTCAATGGGATCTCAACTACGGAAATCCTTCGGTTTTCAGAGATATGTGCAGCCAGATGCTGTTTCTCGCCAATCACGGTGTTGATGTCCTGCGGCTCGACGCGCTCGCTTTCACATGGAAAGAAAAGGGCACCGGATGCGAGAATCTCCCGAAAGCCCATACACTCATCCGGCTGTTTAAATCTGTGGCATCCATTGCCGCTCCGGAACTCTCCTTTCTCTCCGAAGCGATTGTCCATCCCGACGATGTTGTAAAATACATATCCCCTGAAGAGTGCGAGCTTTCCTATAATCCCCTTCAAATGGCGACGACATGGGAAGCTCTGGCCACGAGAGATACTTCGCTTCTTCAGAAAACCTTCTCCCCCAGATTTGAAATTCCCGAATCGTGCCGCTGGGTCAACTATATCCGCTGCCATGATGATATAGGCTGGACTTTTTGTGATAATGATGCGGCCAGTCTGGGTATCGATGGCTCCGGTCACAGAAAATTCCTCAATGATTTTTATACGGGACGTTTTGAAGGATCTTTTGCTTCAGGAGTTCCATTTCAGGAGAATCTCCAAACAGGAGACGCCCGGATCTCCGGCACTCTCGCCTCCATGGCGGGGTTGGAAAAAGCTCTATTCGGCGGTGATGAACAGGCTGTTGAACTGGCTCTGGAGAGAATCAAACTGCTGACAGGATTTCTGCTTTCCCTGCCGGGCATTCCGCTTCTCTACAGCGGCGACGAGCTGGCGGTTCTCAATGATTACTCCTATCTTGATAATCCCGAACATAGAGGGGATTCCCGCTGGATTCACAGAACACCCTTTCCCTGGGATCTTCTGAAACAGAAAAGCGATAGTAACGCGCTGATCCTGCGGGAATATATAAAAAAACTGATTAATCTGAGAAAGGACCTGACCCCTTTTCGCGGAAGAATGGAGCTGATGGATTTGAGCAGTAAAAATCTGATGGGATTCCGGCTTTCCGACCATAGCATACACATTATGATTATTTCAAATTTTACAGAGCGCCCGACTACTGTAAGCTTGAACAGCCTGAGATTGTACGGGGGATCCTATTCTTTTAAAGATCTGATTTCCGGCGTTTCGATAGAGGGCGATTTTACAATAAAACCTTATGGCCTGCTTTGGCTTCAAGAGGCGGATAGATAATGATTAACGATTGGATAATAGAACAGAGTGATTTTTCCGAAACCGGTCAAAATGGCTTGATGGAGAGCCTCTTTACCATGGGTAACGGCTTTCTGGGGCTCCGGGGGGATTTTCCGCTGGCGCCTTCACCTGTGGAGAAGGGAACATTCATAAATGGATTTTTCGAGTCCGGGGCCATAACTTACGGAGAGAAAGCTTATGGATATGCCGATAACTGGCAGACTATAGTTTCGCTTCCCGATGGAAAAGGGGTTGAATTCGAAGCCGATGGCATGCCCTTGGTCATTGACCGGAAATCCACTGTGAATCTCAACCGTGTATTGAATTTGAGAGAGGGGAATACAATCTGGAGTTTCAGTTTCACCGACGGTGAGGGGAGAATATTCATTGGTCATGTCACTGTCCTTATTCCCTTCAGCCGGAAAGGGACTGTGAGGTTTCTGTGGAAATTATCCATTCCGGAGTCCGTAAAATCTCTCACCATTAAAAGCTCTCTCCAGACTCTGAAAAAAGAATTGAATGAAACCGATGATCCCCGGCTTCCCGGACACTTTGACGGATCCACGATCATCTATTCCGCTTTAGAAGTGAAGACACAGCCGGTTTTGGCGGTCAGGGCGGAAGGAAGCGGACTCACGGCTCTGTGTTCGATGGAGAACAAGACCGAGGGATTGATGGAGCTGCAGACCGAACGACATATGGACGAATCGGGTCTCTGGGATGTTATGAAAGGTTCTCCAGGCAGAGAAATTCTTCTCGAAAAAACCGTTTCCTACGATTATGGGCAGACAGATAATTTTGAAACTGTCATTTCCGACCTGCTTCAGGAACTTGATGGCTGCGCAAAAGAGCCCTTTTATAAAGACCTGGAAACACAGAGAAATTACATGGATCGCTACTGGGGGCGGGCAGATATAACAATCGATGGTGATGAGGAAGCCCAACTGAGCCTCCGTTACAACCTTTTCCAGTTGCTCCAGTCTACCGGACAGGATTCCGGAAGATCGATAGCTGCGAAAGGTCTCAGCGGTTCCGGATACGAGGGGCATTACTTCTGGGATGCCGAAACCTATGTCCTTCCCTTTTTTATCTATACAAATCCAGCCATTGCCAGAAGTATGCTTAAATACAGGATCTCCATACTTCCCCAGGCTGAAAAGAGAGCCGGCAGACTCAGTCACAAGGGAATCCTTTTTCCCTGGAGAACAATTGATGGTGAGGAATGTTCCGCTTATTTCCCTGCCGGAACAGCCCAATATCACATCAATTCCGACGTTGCGCTCGGACTGGTAAAATATATCGATGTAACCGGCGATGAATCTTTGCTCGAGGAAGGGGGAGTCGGGCTGCTGGCCGGGACTGCCCGCTTCTGGTGCGATCTGGGGTCTTACGTGGAGGGAAAGGGCTTCTGTTTTCATAATGTGACCGGACCTGATGAGTACACGGCGATTGTCGACAATAATTACTATACCAATCTCTGCG
The DNA here is from genome assembly GCA_016936555.1 of Spirochaetales bacterium. Classification (GTDB taxonomy): domain Bacteria; phylum Spirochaetota; class Spirochaetia; order DSM-2461; family DSM-2461; genus Spirochaeta_F. The sequence continues at coordinate 78,827 of JAFGXR010000039.1, forward strand.
CACGGGAAAATCTTCTTTCCGCGGCTCGTCTTCTGGAAGGGAAGGTCGCCGAAGAAGAGCGTCGGATCTGGATGCAGAGAGCACTGGAAATCTATCTGCCGCCTGAGGAGGGGGTGACCCCTCAGGATGACAGTTTTCTTCAGAAAGAAAAATGGGATTTCGTCAACACCGATAAATCCTCCTATCCATTGCTGCTTCATTTTCATCCTCTGAATATTTACCGGAAACAGGTCTTGAAGCAGGCCGATGTCGTCATGGCCCAGGCTCTTTTTCCTTCGGAACTATCGGTGGAACAGAAAAAGAGAAACTTCGACTATTATGAGCAGGTTACGACCAGAGATTCTTCTCTGAGCGCCTGTGCCCAGGGGATCAGTGCGTTCCATCTGGGATATGAAGAGCTTGCATGGGAATACTTCAACGAGACCCTTCACACCGATAGAAAAGATTTGCACGGTAATGTGTCGCACGGACTTCATACCGCCGCAATGGGCGGATCTTATCTGATGATAATCAACGGCTTTCTGGGATTTGAAGTAAAGGCTGAAGGGTTTTTCTTTAACCCGGCTCTACCGGGAAATTTGAAACGTCTCTCTCTGAATCTTTCTTTGAAGAACTCGAATCTGAACATTACGCTTGAAAATGACAGGGCTATCTATAAATCGGGGAGCGGCACGGTTCAGTTTTATCATTGCGGGGAAAAAATCAGTCTCCCTGAAGGTGAGGTAAAGCAATTTGCTCTGCTGCCGAAAGAAAAAAAAGCTTTTACGCTTTTCCGTCCGAAAATCTGATTCCCGTACGGCTTTTCAGATATAGCGTCTCGACAGCCAGCGATATGGCGAAGGCCAGGGCTGCGATAATGCCGCCCTGGATATCCGCTATCATCGGTATGGTTAAAACCAGGACCAGAAGTGTCAGACTGTTGATAAATACGGCTCTGGCGACGATAGAGGTCTTCTGGCGGAACACCAGCAGTCCCCGGTACCATGAAGTCATTCCCGAGAAAAAAGGCGCTGTCGCCACGATAATCGTCGGAAACAGAGTGAAGGGGATCAAATTCTCCGATAATCCGGCTGCATAGTGATACCAGGCAGCGCTGAAAGGCGAAAGAGCGGCAAAAAGGAAGATTAAACTCAACCCTCCACCGAGAAAAAGGGCGAACTTCCCGAGCGGCTCTCTGTCGCTTTCATTTTTCAGCAGGGAGACTGCGACCTCCTGATAGGCCAGGGCCATGGATCTGAAGAGAAACATGAAACTGGTGACAACCGGCCATATGGCTAAAGATTCCAGGGGAAAGGCTGCTCTGGCGATGCCGAAAGTCAAAACGGGTCTGACGATGAAAGTTACGAAGTTTGTCAGAGCCAGCGGGTAGTAGAATGTAAAGAGTCTGTTCCAGCTGAGGGCTTCGCTATTCCTGTCTGCAGGCAAATCCTTTAAATGGGGAAAGAGAAAGAAAAAAGAAGTCGCGGCTCCGGCTACAACGCCGAAGGACAGGGCGATTCCTCCGGCAAGAGCTCCGGAACAGGATGGCGTAAAGAGGCCGATGAGAAGGACCGCGCAGGTAGCCGCGAGCCTTGCTATCATGGTAAAGGGGATGATTTTTGTTTTTCCAAGGCGGATGAGAACGCCCTGCCACAATCGTCTGTATCCGACAGCCGCGGACCAGGGAAACATCCAGATAAAAGATTCCCTGCTCTGGGGGATGATATCTTCAGGCACGGCGATTATGTATTTAAGAACAAAACCGTAAAGCGGTGTCAAACCCAGAATAAGATGGAAAGAGGTTAACACCAGGGCCATGATATGCATGAACCTGAGGAGCTTCCTGTAATTTTCCCGATTGTCCGCAAGAGCTGTGCCGGCTGTGAGCATCGAAATAATAGGGGATTCAATAATCAATGCCAGAGACAGGGTGACTCCGAAAGCGGCCAGATTTGCTTTGGCCTCATTCATTCTGGCTATGACCGCATTAATCAAAGGCATTTCGATTCCCATGACCAGCCACATGGCAGCCAGCGGAACCCAAAGGGAAAATATTTTTTTAATCATTGGCTGAAACTAGCATTATAATGGGAATAGATGAAGATGCCTGAAGAACTGCCGGACCTGTTTCTGGCGGGAATAAAAGAACTCTCTATCGACGCTTCCAGTATCATTTATATGCTTAAAACAGGAATACTGGGATATGCGGCAGCGGAAATAAAGTTCTATGCATGTCCCTGTATTCTGGAAGAAGTGGGATGGCCTCGTCTTCCCGTAATAGAGGTGCCGGAACAGCAGGACGTCGTGTCCAATGACGATACGGTTATCGCCGTTGCCGAAGCGAAGCGGATTCCTCTTCTTTCCGAAGATCTGGCGATCCTGAAAGAGGCATCCGAAAGGGGTATCCCGCATTTTAACACACTGATGATTCTCAATTATCTACTGCTTAAAAAGAGAATCACCCCGGACGATTATCGGGTATACCAGGCCAGGCTGAAAGAAATCTCCCGTTACAGTTCTGAAGTACTTGAATATGGCGAAGCCTTCAGAAAGCTGATTCTCAAATCTTTGCTCTAGAAATTCACAGCTGCGCCGAAGCCTATGGAATAGAGTGCGCTGGTCCGTGACTGCAAAGTATGGAAATCGGAAAAAAATCTCATAGCGGTTCATATGAAATCCCGTTCTGAATTCAATCCCGCTGTCAGATAATGGAGTATCCCCGAATCATCGGCCATAAGTCTGTAACTGATTTCAGGACCCGGATGATTTATAAACTTGCCGGAAAGGCCTGTAAAAAAACCGAAAGTTGAAAATGACTCATTGAAAGTTCCGCAGGCTCATCCTCTTCCTGCTCCACCTCATTTTTAAAATCTTCGAGACCATCGGGATACATGGGAAGGGCAGAGGAAAAGGAAAGAAGAAGAAAAAGCAGAAAAACAGACTTTTTCATAATTCCGTTATAGGAGAAATTAACAGGGATATCCTGGAATAAAAAAAAGACTCCTTCCGGAGTCTGATTTTATTTACGTCCTAGAGGATTCGAACCTCTGACCCTCGGCTTAGAAGGCCGATGCTCTATCCAGCTGAGCTAAGGACGCGTGCTCTTTGGT
>JAFGXR010000040.1 GCA_016936555.1 Spirochaetales bacterium
CATGGGAAAGCCGATCAGTTCATAGCTGCTGTTGAAGGCGGCTCCGCCGGAGTTTCCGCCGTTTATCTCCCCGTCGGTTTTTATCAGATAACCGTAGTCCGTTCTGTTGAATCCGCTGACGATCCCTCTGGTCAGGGAGATGGAGACACGGGACCCCTCTCCCCCGATCTGAGGGTATCCGAGAAACTTCAGTTCCTGCCCGATTAAAACAGAGTCTTTTTCAGCCATAAAGAAAAAGGGGAAGTTGTAGTTTTCCGGCAAATCCTGCCCGTAAAGCCCTGAGGTGATTTTCAGAAAGGCAAGATCTTCGTCGTGGCGTATATCGATCAGTTCCGCGCGGAACAGTTCTCCGGGCGGAACATAGAGAGACATATTGAAAGATACGAAGAACTCGTCGGCGACCTCTCCGCTGCTGTCCGTGATGACATGGAGCCCCGTTATGATATGTCCCCGCGGGGACACGAGACAACCCGATCCGGACGCCGTTTCCGTGGAGATTTCCACTGTGCTGTAGAGGGCTCTTTCCAGAGGTGTATCCCAGCGGGGTAGTTCGGGAAAGTCGGTCAGAATCTCCGGGGGGTCCCCGGTGAAGGAGGCGATGATGGAAAACCGGTCGGTCAGATCATCTTCGACAAGATCGAAAACTGTGATGTAGTATCGTCCTGTCTGCAGAGGCCGGGGAGATGAACCGTTGATGACAAGGAATTCCCGGCCGAGATAACTCTCCCTGAGATAATCGGCTTCATCTGAAGTCATGGGGATTCTATCCCGGGAGACATACATATCGAGATCTGTATCCGTTCCGAATAGATCGATGCGGAGAACCGTTTCATTTTCATTCACATCGACAGCAAAGAGTTTAACCATGCCCGAATTTGTCGAAAGAGCAGATTCGGCCGGATTTCCCGGATTGAGAAGCACGGGATTATCAAGGGTTTCCAGATTCACGGTTATTCCGAAGGGAATTCGGTTCGACTCGCTATTTCCGATGAGGGGAAGCCGTTCCAGGGGATAGACGACATCGATATAATACACTCCGGACCGGAGAGGACTCGATGACATGCGGGAAAGGGATAAGGATTCATTGAATAGCTCGAGGGTACTTGAAAAGTCGACTTCGTCATAATTGGAAATTTCCCTGTCGAAATTGACGTAGAGATCCAGATCGGCCGGTGAATTATCAATATTGATATCCATTTTGAAAATACTATCGGAGACACGCACTTTAAAGGTTTTGTAGGTGTAGGAGATCTGCTCCTCCGATAAATCAATAACGCTGCTCACTCTCCGCCCCGGCTGTATATAAGCTCCGGAATCCCGCTTGTCCCAGGCCTGAAGCGGAAGAAGAACCCCAATGCCCAGTATCACCAAAATGTATTTTCTCGGATTGATCAATTTTCTCTACCTTCCTCTTTCTCAATCATGATTCAATTTAAGCGTCTTGGCCATAGGGTTCATTCTATTTTACCAATACGGAGGCCCGGTCGACAGAGCCCCCCCCCTCGGCGCGGAAATCGATTCGGCCCCGCTCGACCTTCCCGAACCAGGTGAACGGGGCCTGCTGCCGCGTTACCAGACTGTCATTAATATAAAGCGACACCTCATATCTACCGAGGATTCTCACGGCTATGGCCTGAGTATCGTCGGGAAGCGTCGGGTCCAGGTAAAACAGGGCTCCGTCCCGGGGCTGCAGGATTTCCACGGCTTCTTTTGAAGGAGCGATTATATAATTCTGATGATAGATGGAAGCCCATCGCCCGTATTCGGCGGGAAGAACCGCCCCTTCCGGACTATGCCAGTCACAAACACCGGGAACCGGACCGGCGGGAAAAACCTGATCAACGGAATAAGGGCAATAAGGACCGGCCAGATCTCCGCTCAGGGGACAGATCTGCCGGTGAACGAAGTTACCGCCATCAGAAAAAGAATCCTCCCTGCGGAAATCCCTCAGCAGTGAAACGACAATCTGCGCCGGATAGGAACTCCCGGGAGACCCGATAACCGTATCGCCCGAAAAATTACCCATCCACACCCCGACGGTCAAATCCTCAGTTGATCCGAGTGCCCAGATATTGTTGAACTGATTGGACGTACCCGTTTTAAAAGCCCCCTCGAACTCAACGTCCAGAGGGTTGATGCGGCCGAATCCGAGGATTCTGTTTCTGTTGTCCGAAAGGATAACCCGGATGAGTTCGGCAACTTCACTCCGGTAGACCGGGAGCCCTTCGGGAACGGGCCGCTCTCTGTCAAAGCCCAGCGGGATATACGTTCCGTCCCTGCTGAAAAGCGAGAACCCCTGTACCAGTTCCCACAGGGAGACCTCGCCGTTTCCCAGCGCGAGCCCCACCCCGAGATTCTCCCCCTCTGCCAGAGAGGTAAATCCGGCCCGGACCAGCTTCTCCAGAAACGACTTGACTCCGACCTGCTCCAGCAGATAAACAGCCGGGACATTGAGCGATGAGCCCAGAGCGACACTCAGCCGCACAGGACCGTTGTACCTCTCGTTGTAATTTTCAGGGATGTAGATTTCCCGGGAACCGAATTCCATGGGTATATCGGGCAAAGGGGTCGACGGACCGAATCCCGATTCTATGGCTTTCCCGTAGAGAAATGGCTTGAGTGTCGATCCCGGCTGGCGGAGGATTCTCACGCCGTCGATCTGCCCGTTCAGCTCGTCGTTGAAAAAATCGGCCGAACCGATATAGGCGAGGATGTTCCCGGTCCTGTTGTCAATGGCCAGAACGGCTCCGTTGGATATTCTGTTCTTTCCCGTCTGTTCCAGAATCTCCTGCAGGTAAGCCCCGGCGCCTCTCTGAATTTCCCGATCCAGAGTCGTGTAGAGAGGAGCACCGCTGCGCCACTGCTCCTCTGTCAGCTTCTCCCGGATCATATTGGCAAAGTGATTATAGGATGAGGGCCAGAGCGCGTCACGGGTGGAAAGGTTCCGGTATACTTTTTCCAGCTCCTCCGGGGAAAGATCGCCTTTGATCCGCCCCATGGTTCTGTCGACGGCGGCCCTGTTTGCCTGCGGGTTCTTCAAGGGATTGAAGTCCTCCGGCCGCCGGGGAATCATCATCAGAACCAGAATCTCCTCCCGGCTGAGCTCCTCCGCTTCCTTTTCGAGAAAATAACGGGCGGCGCTTTTCAATCCCTCCACATTGGATCCGAAGGGGAGATGATTCAGGTAGAGCTCCAGGATTTCCTTCTTGCTCAGTTTGAGCTCGATCCTGAGCGAATTGAAAATCTCATATACTTTTCCCGGGATGCCCCGGCGCCCCGGTTCCAGCAATCCCGAAAGCTGCATGGTTATGGTCGAACCGCCGGACTGAATCTCCCCGCTCCGGACATACTGCCAGGCAGCCCTGATAAGCGAGATCAGATCAAAACCGGGATGAAAATAGAAGCGCCGGTCTTCGCTCTGCAGAATGGCTGCAATGCGGTCCCGGCTCAATTTATCTACCGATAGATACTGGCGGCGCAGCCCCTCTTCCAGGGGAAGAACGGCGAAGATCTCATCCTGAGCGCTGTAGAGAGGAATGCTGTACCGGCTTTGACGGAAATCCTCCAGACCGGGAACCGGCGTCAGCCGCAGCGCCGCATAAAGCGCCGCCGCAGCTATGCCGGCTGAGAGAAGTTTTTTCCTAGCGGATGACAATGAGCCGCCCTCTGTCCCTTCCGAAGACCTCCGGTTCGAACAACAGCTCCGCCCCCGCCGGTGGCGTCGGATAGATACCCGGCGTGGTGCAGCGGAAGAGGAAGGAGACGTCTCTCTGGCCGTAGTACAGGAAATCCCAGGAATAGCGGATCTCGTTGTCAAAAATCAGCTGATTCGGGGCAAAGGGATAAAAATCCCCGTTTATGATATAACCTTCGCCGATATAGGTGTCCTCATCGCCGTACTGCGATTCCCTTGTCCAGCGCTCGCTGCCGGTTCCCCCCGCATTGAGGAACGATGATGTGGTCGAGAAGCTCGGATCGACGATCTCCGCTCCGCTCGGAACGGGAACAGTCAGATTGACATAACTGCGGCTCTTGGATGTTCCGAGCAGAACGCGCATGCGGTAAGTCTCCCCGAGAACCAGTTCGTTATTGACGATTTCCTCCCCCTCCAGGGATTCAATCCTGGAGAAGACGGAGATGCCCTCGTCGCGGAGAGGGGCCGATTCATTGGGCAGTGCGTATTTGAGAGTTGTCCTGTAAAAGAGACTTCCCTCTCCTGTTTTCCGGAACTGAAGGCTGGCCGCCTCGTTCTGACCGGTTACGGGAAGAATCTCTTTAAACAGATCGAATTCTCTCTCATCGGGTCCGCGGGAATAACCTTCGAACCGGCTCTTCACCATGGAATCCTCATTGAGAACCACTTCCGCCTCATAGTCAGTGCCTTCAGGTCCTTCGAGCGAAACCAGATCATTGAGCGCCAGAGCCATCCACATCCTGTCATGGGCGCTGATCCAGTTCCGGCTGTTCTTCTGCCTGTTCAGGCTGAAAGTATAGCGGCTCAGAATATCATCCTCCTCACCGGTCATCAAAGCCAGCCGGAGAAGATGGGAGAGCTGCTGGTACATGGAGTCAAAGTAGAATCTCGCTTCATAGGTTTCTCTGATGTCGACGCTTTGTGCTCCCATGGAGACGAAGTTTTTGATCCGTTTGTATATCGTCTCAATCCGGGCGTCCCGTCCCTCCAGCTTATAGGCATAGGCCACAAGGGCGTATCCACTGATGCCCAGTTCATCGCCCAGAGCCATGAGCTCGTCGGTACGCGCTTCATCGGTCCTGCCGCCCAGAGCGTTGATATAATTCAGATAGACATTGTAATAGAGATCGTTCCTGTTCCGTGCTCCGTAATTGTTCACATAGGCAATCAGCTTTTTCTCGCTGACCACGGTTTCGTATTCCCCCTTCTGTTTTTTCAGTATTTCGAGCATGTGGAGAGAGAGAAGCGACAGCCAGGGATTGCTCCTCACTTCAGCCATGTAGGAGGATGTGGCGATGCCGCCGTCATCGCGCTGCCGGTTCCGCAGGTATTTGAGAAAGCGGACCAGTTTATCTTTCGAGTCCTGCTCAAAATCTGCCCCCATGGCGATCACGGTTCGCGGCGCCACGATGCCCGGCAGGGCACTGTAGAGATAATCGAAGGTGTTGTCGTAGACCCGGTGGCTATTGAGCGAGAGAAGCTGGTCCCGCAGAAAGGGGGCCCGGCTCGAATCGATAGAAAATTCCAGCGATCCGTAGGACTGGCCGATATTGTTCGGAATGATCAGAGCTTCCTCGGCCATCTGAGAGTCTCGCCCGACGGTTCCCGTCGTCGTGAAAGCTTCCCGCAGCAGGGGTTGCTCAACGGTTAAAGTCTGGACCAGCTCTTCGCTGAGAACATCGGAAAGAACCGTGAAGACGACCTCCCCGGCCCCCGGCGTTTTCGCTTCCAGAACATAGGGAACTTCCAGACTCCGTCCCGCCGGAACGATAACGGTTTTTTCCCTTTCTCCGGGAAGATTGATCAGATCCGATTCGGCCCTCACTGTCACCTCGTGATCCTGTCCGTCGATATTGGTTATGACGACCCCGGCAAAGGAGGTATCGCGCACTCGCATGCGTCGGGGCATGGCCGTTCTCACGTTCAGGGGATTCCTGACGAAAAGCTCATCTTCCGAGTAGCCTATCCGGTCCCCCATCAGAGCGATTACAGTGGACCGGTATGTGGTCAGCGTATCGGGCCAGCTGACAGATATGGTCACCTCGCCGTTCTCATCGGTGATCAGAAAGGGTTCGAATACGGCCAGGGGTGAGAAATCATCGCGGCGCTGCAGTTTACCCTCCTCGCCGTCACCTCCGACGAGATTCGAGACATCGTAGGTCACCGGAGCCAGCAGGAGCCGTCTCGAATCGTCCCCCGCCCCGTAAAGACTGAAATTCCAGGGGCTGTAATAATACTCCAGAGGATTGGGAATGTGATAATTGATAAGATCGAGAACTCCTCTGTCCACAGCCAGATAGGTGATTTCCGCACCGGCCACGGGTCGGCCGTCTCTCGTGACCTTTACCGTCACCTCACCCTTCTCCCCGGGCCGGTAGAGAGCTTTATCTGAAGTAACGGCAACGTCGAGTTCCCGGGTTGCCGTGGAGATATTGAGCGTCGCCGCACCGAAAATGCCTTTGGGTTTTCCGAAGTCGGGATCGAAATAGGATTCGGGCTGATCGGTCCGGGGCATAAAGGATGAGAGAGTCACATACATTCTGGGAACCCATTCTTCCTGAATTTCAACATCGATAAAGGGATCGGCCGGATCGAGCTCGATCAGTTTTTCCTCGAGAATTCCCTCCCGCTCGATGGTCATCAGGTATTTCCCCTTTTCCAGGGGGGATTTGACCAGAATCCGGGCCGTATCGCCGGGGAAGTAGAGCTCCTGTTCCACATCGAGTGTAATATCCTCGGCGTTGTCTCCGGCCCACCTGACCCAGGATCCGCCGCTCACATAGAACTCGAGATCGGTGATGACTTCATTATCCTTTTTATCGCGGCTGCTGATCCGGAGCCTGTAACTTCCCGATTGTGACGGCGTGTAATTCCAAAAGAGCCTTCCGTTCTGCCAGGAGGCTTCCTCGCTGTGCAGAGTCTCTTCCACCCATTCATAGCGGGTGCTGATCCGCCCTCCGATGCTGTTCTGTTGTACCGCTTTCCAGGAACCTTTGATAATTTCCAGCTGCGCCTTGCCTTCCGACGAAACGGGATCTCCCTCGGGACTGACCTGGACGAAACGGAAATTCATCTCCCGGTCCACGGCGACGAAGCGCCTCCATCTTCCGGCGCTTCCGTCATCAATCGACGCCCCGATGTAGTAATAGGCAGGATGGACGACAGCCGAATCGGCGACGCTCACGGTCTGCCGATCGATATCTTCAACAGTCGCCTCCGCCACATAGCGGTATGCCATCCCCTTGATGCTGTGATCGCCTGTTTCCACAGAGAGCTGAGCCGAACCGTCGACGCTGAGCTTATCCTCCGACGAAGAGATGACATTTTCCCTCAGCCAGCCCACAGTCGGTCCGAAAACAGAAAACTGCCACTCTTTTCCCGGGGGATTGTAATGAACGGGCTTCCTTGTCCAGAAGCTGCCCACATCGCCGCCGGACATGGAGCCGCCCGAAAGATAAGAGGCCTTGAGGGACATGGTGATTTTATCTCCACTATAGTATTTTCTGTCGGGAGCGCTCAGCGAAGCCTGGAAATTGAGCCTCCGGAAAAAGGCGACTTTAACTGTCTCCTCGAATTTTTTCCCCTGCCGTTCATAGATGATTCTCAAATCAACGGGATCAAAATCGGCGGGAATATCCCATGTCTCATAAAAACCGCCCGATCCGGTCGTGTTGCCCTTCCAGTCGGCAATGGTTCTGGATTCGTATCCCCGTACTTCCTTCACCGTAATGGAATAAGGTCCTTCATAAGGGGAAAATTCACCGAGATACTGATTCCAGTCCATTCCGCGCAGGGTAATGGTTTCTCCCGGCTTGTAGAGCCCCCTGTCGGAGAAGAAGAAAACTCTGGCTATGGTATCCTCGGCGTAAACCGGCGAAGAGCTGCTGATTCCGAAACGCCACCCCGTCTGGGTATTGCGGACCGGCAGATCGACCCTGTCGCCCTTCAGCTCCGCGCGGATATTGATATCGTACTCATATCGGTTGCTTTTATAGAAAAAACGGGCCAGATCACCGCTTTTCAGATTGATGACGGCAAATCCGTCGCTGTCTGTCTGAACCCGCCCGTACAGGCCGTTCAGTCCGGAGAGCGAAACCGTTGCATCGACCGCCGGCTCCCCTGTCGAGAGATAATTGACCCAGATCAGGAATTTATTCCAGGAAAAGCGGGTGCTGATTGCCAGATCGGTCACCTGTACATCCATATTCCGCCTGTTGTGGCGGACCTTGGCTTCATTCCGCCAGTTGATGTAATTCTCCTCAAAATCCCACTGGAGGTTGACGACCCCGAACTGTCCGTCCAGATATGGGGTCAGATCGACAAGCTTGTAATTGGCTTCATTTCGTTTAGCCTTTTCAAAGCCGGGGTCCTGAGATTCTCCGTTTATGAAAAAGGATCCTTTATCAATATTCTGATATTCATAAATCAGCAGGGGATCGAACCGGGCCTCCAGACTTCTGAAACCGTCGGAACCGGGGAAGCGGGAGTACTCGGAAGCCTCGGGCACTTCCACCGTGACGGTTCTGTCCGCGTCGAGAGACCGCCCGTAGATATCCTTGATTCCCGCCCCCAGAGTCACGGTGTACTCCGATTCGTACTCCACGGGCAGATCGGCAAGCCTGATCGTATAATCGTAAACTTCAATGTGATCTTTAAGATCTATCCCTTCAAAAGATGAGGATATATTGCCGTAGACGCTCTCTTTTTCAACCGGATGGGAGAACTCCAGATAAAGGGGATTCTGAACGCCTTCCGGATCTGCGGGGAAACTGTAACTGTACCGGGAATAACTCGAATAGCCGAAAGGAGAGAGCGTCCTGTATGTAAGTTCCTGCATCTCCTCTCTGGGGCTCGACTGCTCATTGGCTCTGGCGCCCGGGTGGAGCTCCACTCTGATCTCACTGTCAAAAGGCGTATCGCCTTCAAAAGTCGCCAGAACCATCCGCTTCAGCGTATCGCGGTGCCAGTTCTCATATTCCTCCGGCAGAGAGCTGACCTTGACATCGTATTCCCTGTAATCATCAGTTACTTTTATGAATCCATCGAGAGTATCGGCGTCAATGTCCTGATTGAAAGTCAGGATGATGCTGTTCGTCTTGGAAGGGGGAACCTCCCGGGTGGAATCGTAGAGATCCCCGAGGGTACCGAAAGCCATGGAGAGAATCTCCACGAACTCGTTGTGGAACACGAAGGAATAGTCCATGGGAAGTGATTTTCCGAAAACAGATTGCGTTCCTTCCTTGACCGTCACGGTAAAATCGCGAGTCCGGTGAATCGGCTCATCCGGTTCGAATGTGAGCATTTTTGTTCCCATCCACCGGAACTTTCCCTTTACGGCCGGATCGATGGTCATGATCGGGCTTTCCGTCAGGGGAGCTCCGAGGCGGCTGACCGGAACCATGGGCTGATTGAAAAGAACATAGATCGTCGGCCGCCGCATTTCCATGGGCAGTTCCCCCGAAGGACCGAAATCGACGATCTTAAGAGGTCCCGCCGATGAGGCGGAAGACAGTCTGGACATATCCACTTCTGAAGGATTGAAATAATTGATAGTCAATCCCGAATAATCAAGGGCGGTTCTGAGCTGATCCGTTTCTTCGTCAGCCCTTTCAGTAAAGAGGCGGCTTACGGCGTCGGCATCGACCCTGGACAGGCGGGAACGGGCCAGAAGCTCTGTATCATCGGGCAGCGGTGCGCCGGGGTCGATATCGGGATCATCGGGGGAAGCGAGCAGTTCCTCCTGATTCGTCACAACAGGGCCGGAATCAACAATGGTTTCATCGATCGATATATCCGCTCCTTTCCCGCAGGAAAAAAGAAAAACAGTCAGAAGAAAGGTTATTATCAGCTTTTTCATTTTCAATCCTTAAAATCTACTTCCGGCAATTATACCTGTACACAGATTGTTCATTTTTTTATAAATTTCAATCATGTTTTCCATTATATATAAATTATAATAAGAGTATATGAAAAAATCCCTTCTGCCGCTTTTCGCAATTCTGATGGCAAGCTCCTGCTTCAGTACGGGTAACGGAGCTCAATCGGATCATCCCGATGGATATCTGATCCTGTCGGAAGCGGAAGGACTTCAGCCCCCCTCTTCGGCGGAGCCTGTACCGGGTTCGCCGGGAAATACTCCCTTTCCGCCGAACAGAATTATTTCCGCCCTGAAAGAGGCTTATCCCGATAAAATCACAGAAATCACCTATAAAAACAACGACTGGGCCATCAGAATCTACGATCGCTGGCTCTACTGGGCGGAAGGACGGCTTCTCCCCGAGGAGGAAATCTACAGCGGCGAGAAATACAGCCCCCACCTGTTCTACACATATCCTGAAAACCTCCCCCCCTTTGAAAAACCGGACAGCGAAACAGCAGAGAGAATAGAGGGCATAATCGATCAGCGGAAGGAAAATCCCATTGTAAGGAACCCCGCCTTTCTGAATGGGCTCTGGCGGATCTGGGACAGGGACACGAGCTGGAAACGGGTTAAAACGACATTTTTTCTGGGATACAAGCTTTAGATCCACCGGGATCTTCTCGAAGATCTGGCAAGAGTTGAGGAGGAGATACAGAGGCGGATGCTTGTGGACAGGGAGCTGGCAGCCTTTATCCGTTCTCTTAACCGGATAGACGGCTATAACTGGCGTCAGATTGCCGATACGGACACCCTCAGCGTTCACTCCTATGGAACAGCTATAGACCTCATACTGAACAGGACCGGAGGAAAACAGATATACTGGCTCTGGACCCTTAACAGCGGTGAGAAATTCTACAATGTTCCCTATGAAAAAAGATTCAGCCCTCCCGAATCCTTTATAGAAGCATTCGAAAAAGAGGGCTTTGTATGGGGAGGGAAATGGCTGTTTTACGATACCATTCACTTCGAATACAGACCGGAGATTATGATTCTCAACGGTCTGGAAAATTAATTTCCGGCAGCTACGGCCCGTTTTGCCGTCAAAGTCAGTTGAGGCTCGGTTCTCCGTTTCAGAGGGATGCCGCAATGCCGGCACTTGGGAACGAGCTCCGCGCAATTGGGGCAGACGTAATAATACTTGTCGCAGTGAAAGCAGTAGTACCTCTTTACCGTAGCGGCAAAGACTCTGGCACAGTTGTCGCATGTAGCTTCAACGATATGTTTTCTCTCCATGGATTAACTCCTTTTTAATCGTTACATAATTATCGTTCCATGAAGAGAAAAACCGTATATGCCGAATGGCATATTTTTACCTGACCTTGAATATGAGAATCAGCACTCCGAAAGTGATGACCAGCTGGAGAATCAGAAACTTCATCATGATCTGTGTGGGGGACCAGTTGTAGTTTTCCTTCATATGATCATGGAGGGGAAAGCGGACATTTTTAAAAATGTGAATATTCAGAAACCGCTTCAAAGCGATTTTAACAAGCCCGGTCCCGCCGTTGATGAAAAGGACCGTGGAGACAAGAAAATACAAAAAGGGATTTCCCGTTTTCAGGATGATAATGCCGATGGCGAATCCCAATCCACGGGATCCCGCATCTCCCATCAGAATCGCGCTGGGATAGGCGTTGAACCAGAGATAGGCAAAGAGAGACGCGACGATGGAGAAAGCCGCTATGGACCAGTTGGCGCCATCGGCGATAAAGGGAACCAGCAGATACTCTGATATTTTTACGTTCCCCAGAATGAAGTAGAGCAGGATGGCCAGCGATCCGATGCTGAGCAGCACCAGAATGCCCGACAGCCCGTCCACCCCGTCAGAACAGTTGGTCGTGTTGATGGAAACCCAGAGAACCAGAGTGTAGATGATGAACTGCGCTATAACGTGGTCGATCAGAACGGTTTTGAAAAAGGGAATCCAGATGGTCACATCGCCCCAGAGGATGAGCACGGCCGTACCCGCCATCGAGACAAGAAGATCGAAAGCGGCTTTTCTGTACTCGCCCCATTCGGAAACGCTTCTGTCATCGAAAAAGCCGAAAATCATCGCCGCGGTAATCAGCAGAGTGCTGAGGTAGAGATCCCAGTCGAAACTGTTGAAGATCAGTACGGAAATGAGATGAACCGTCAGGAAGATCAGACCGGCCCCTGTCGGTTTGCCTTTGGAGAGAGCGCCGTCCACGCTGAGGAGTTTCCCTCTGTCGCGGGGAAGCCTCGGGCTCAGCTTTTTCAGGAAGTACAGGTTGACGATAAAGCTGAAATAGAAAGAGAGCATGATCTTTACTGAGAAATATTGGAAAATGGGAAACTCCAGTATTCCCGATAGCCAGTCATAGAGCATCGAAGCGAATCTCTCCCGTTATTATTTAATATTT
The DNA here is from genome assembly GCA_016936555.1 of Spirochaetales bacterium. GTDB lineage: Bacteria > Spirochaetota > Spirochaetia > DSM-2461 > DSM-2461 > Spirochaeta_F. Next base: position 11,996 of record JAFGXR010000040.1, read on the forward strand.
AAGCATAGCGCTTGTAAAGAAATGTATCAAATTCGGATTTGAACAGGAAAAAACACAGTCAGAGCTTTTGCAAAAGACCCACCACACCTTACCCGGGGGCTTTAACTTTACCCTCCCCATCTCCCTTTGGGAGAAGGGGCCGGGGGATGAGGGGGGAAGAAGCTCATAAAAATAGTACAGCTCCTATTTTAACCGGTTCGGCCCTCTAAGAAAAAAAGGTCAGTCCGGCTGGAAAGCCGGTCTGACCTTTTTATCGGGCTGAGAGGATTTGAACCTCCGACCTCATCGTCCCGAACGACGCGCGCTCCCCCTGCGCTACAGCCCGTAATCATTTGATACAAATGTACTTTATCCACGGGGGTGGTTTATGTCAAGAAGATTCGCCCGAACAGATCTTTTCCTCTATTTAAAGAAGTCCCCGTTTCAGCTATAATTGAAAAAAAATCCTTCCCGAGGAAATGAAATGATTATTCTTTGGCTTGCTGTCTTCTCCATATCTCTCGCTCTTCTGATATTTTCTTCCGACTGGTTTATCGCCGCGGCCGAACAGATCGGACTCTTTTTTAAAATTCCGAGCTTCGTCATCGGCGTTATCATTGTCGGCATCGGAACATCTCTGCCCGAACTGGCCTCTTCGGTGGCTTCGGTTATAAAAGGAAACTCCGAAATTGTTATCGGAAATGTCATCGGTTCCAACATAACCAATATCTTCCTGGTCATGGGCGTAGCCGCCTTTATGGGAAAAAAGTTCAAACTGGAATTCGATATTCTCAAATCCGATATCCCTTTCCTGATCTCTTCGGCCATACTGGTCAGCCTCATGGTTGTGGACAGGAATTACTCGCTTCCCGAAGCGGTCATCAGTATCATCCTTCTGGTCGTCTACGTTTACACGTCATTCAAAAGCGGTACGATCGATGAGGAGCTCCATGAATTCGAAGAGAAACACGAGCATAGACTGACGGTTCTGACCTGGACCATGCTCCTCGTCTCGCCGGCTCTGATAGCCCTGGGAGCGACCTGGACCGTCAATTCGGTGATAAAGATTTCTGAAATAATCGGCATCGGAACGGAAATCATTGCCCTGTCCGCGGTCGCCCTGGGAACATCGCTTCCCGAAGTCATGGTCTCTTTTCAGGCGGCCCGGAAAGGGAACCCCGAAATGGCCGTCGGCAATGTCATCGGTTCCAATATTTTCAACACTCTGGCCGTGATGGGCTTTTCCGCTTTTTTCGGAAAACTGGCCATTCCGCAGGAGATTGTATCGTTCCACATTCCCCTCTTTTTAGGGGCGACCGTAATTATGGTGGTTATCACTTCCGATAAGAAAGTCTTCCGTTTCGAGGGAATCATTCTTCTCTTATTTTATCTGTTTTTTCTGGGAAACACCTTCGGAATCATCTGATTCCGCACAGTCCCCGTCAGTCCAGAGACCGGCTTGCCAGTTGTAGGTTTGATAGGGGCTGAAATTCCCCTTATAGGACATGCTGGAGTTTTCCCTGATCCAGTATCCGAGGTTGTAATATTTCAGACCCAGTTCCGCCGCTATTTCAATTTCTTTCATAATGCTGAACGTCCCGGGACTGTAAGAGGAATAATCGGGATCATAAATAAAGTAAACGCTGCTGAGGGCATGACGGGAAATATCGATAAATCCCACGGCGGCCAGTTTTCCCTCAATGTAATATTCTGACTGGGCGGATGGAACCGCCGGAGTAAAAAAGCTCTCTTTAAAATGAGAGAGATCACTCTTCTGGCCGAACTTGATACGCGAGTGCTTTTCGTAGATCCGGTAGATTTCATCACTGAACCTGAGAGGAGACAGACGGACTTCTGTTGCTTCATTCTTTCTCAGGATCCGCCGTTGGCTTTTCGTCGGCTTGAATTCGGAACAGACCGTTCTGATGGGTATGCACTTACGGCACCCCCCGCAGGCAGGCCTGAAAAAAAAGAGCCCGAACCTCCTCCATCCGGCCGAGAGAAATTCATCAAACTCCTTATCATTGACCCGGTAGGCAAAAAAGTACTCCTGAATAAATTTCTCTCCCTTGATATAGGGGCAGTCAACGGGGCTCGAGATATCCGGTTCTTTGAGAATTACCATATTATAAAAGTACAGTGTTTGCAGTAGAATGAGAATATGAAGAAACCGGAAATTCTGGCGCCGGGCGGTGGTTTCAACTCAGCCCTCCACGCCTATGAAGCGGGAGCCGATGCCGTATACGCCGGCATGAGCGCTTTTTCCGCCCGTAAAGGGGCGGTAAACTTTTCCACGGAGCAGCTCAGACGGCTCAAAAGCTACACCGACCGCGAGCATAAAAAGATCTATATCGCCATAAATACAGTTATAAAGCAGAGCGAGATGGAAGATATTCTCATTCTTCTCCACAGCTTATCGGAGATCCGGATAGACGGAATTATTCTTCAGGATCCGGGACTCGCCTATATCCTGGAGAAATACTTTCCTGCCATCGACCGTCATGGTTCCACTCAAATGGCGGTACATAACAGCCAGGGCGTTGCAGTCCTGAAAGACGCCGGATTCAAGCGGCTGATTCTCTCCCGGGAGCTGAGCCTGAAAGAGATTGAAAGGATCCGCCGGGACCATGAAGATGTGGAACTGGAAGTCTTTATCCACGGGGCCATGTGCTACAGTTTTTCCGGAATCTGCCTGGCCTCGGGCCGGTTGCTGGGCCGGTCGGGAAACCGCGGCGAATGCGGACAGGTCTGCCGGACCTGGTTCGACGGACAGGACAGGCACCGGTTTGCCTTTTCAGCCAACGATATGAAAGCCGGAGAATCAGTCCGCGAGCTGGCGGGAATGGGAATCGATTCCCTGAAAATCGAAGGGCGCCTGAAGAGCCCCGAATACGTTTCCCATACGGTCCGCTATTACAGAAATCTGATCGACGGCGCACATGAAAGAGAAATAAGAAAAGAAGGTGAACTGTCATCCATAGCATTTTCCAGAGAACAGACCCCTGCGTTTTTTAACAGCGGAAAAGGGGAGAATTTGGTCGGAAACCGTTTTCCCGGCCATAGAGGTGTTTCTGCCGGCAAAGTCCTGTCTTCAGGGAAAGGCGTTATCAACCTGAAGAGCGGGGTTCCCCTGTCGAACCGGGACGGTCTTCTTCTCTTTCTGAGAGAGGAACCGCAGCAGTTCGCTCTGAAAAGCGCCGGTAAAAAGCATAGCTTCCAGGCCGGAGAAACGGTTCCCGTTCTGTTCAACCGTTCCGTTCCTCCCGGTACGGAGGTTTTTCTCGTCTCCCGTCACGATATGACCATGAAGGAGTACAGAGAGGAGAGCCTGAAACCCTGGAAAACTCCGGTTGAACTCCATTTTGAACTGCAGGAAGAGAAGATCGTCGTTGAATCTGTTTTCCCGGAGAAAGCATTCCGTTTTGAAAAAGAGGTTCTGATCGGGGACGCGACCGGGAATAAAGACATTAATGAGATTCTCATGGAAAGTTTTACCCGGAGCGGCGAATCCCGTTTTACAGCTTTATCAGCCGCTCTGACGAACAGAACCGGACGGATGGACAGAGATATCTTTATCCCCCCCTCGAAGCTCAAGAAAATCAGACAGGAGTTTTACAGGAATCTCGATAAATGGGTCGACGATCTGTACTGCGAATCGGCGGCCCGGAAGATCCGTGAAATCAACAGGGAATTTGAAGAAAATCCCTTTGAGGTTTTCCCCGGGATCCTACCCGATCGATGCGCTATGCTGCCCCCGGGCGCCCCCGTCCCCTTCGGTCCGGGAGAAAAGGGCTTCTTTCCCATTCCGCCTCTTCAATTCGACGGGGAAGCTTTCAGCGAGTTGAAAGAGACCATTGAGGCTCTGCTGGAGAAGAGCGGTGCTCCCCTGGCTCTGGGAATAAACAATCCCGGGCATCTCTCCCTCCTGGATGATTTCGGGCAGAATGACAGGGTCTATTTTTTTACGGACTACTGCACCTATACGGCCAATAAAGCCGCGGTCCTTTTTTTCAGAAGCAGGATAAAAAGACTGATCTATTCGACATACTGGATCGAAGACAAAAACGGAGACCTGCCGCCTCTGATCAGAATCGGGGAATCTTTCAATCCCCACCTTTTCGTCAGCCGGATCTGCTACCGCCTCCACAACGGGTACGGAAGCTGTCAAAACTGCCGGAGGGATTATTCCTACTCTCTCACACAGAGGGACAGGGAATTTACCGTTATCGTCAGGGATTGCCTCACCTGGCTTTTTCAGAACCGGTAGAGATAAACCGCGTTGAATACGGACATGGCCAGGTTTCTATAATAGGCCCTGCCGGGAGAGTTATCCTCCCCTTTTCCCTCGTAGAGTATTTCCCCCAGTGGATCGAGCAGATACCAGGACCAGTCCGACTCGTCCCCCTGCACAATGAGTTTGAAAGAAAACCCGCCGCCGCTCTTTAAAGCGACCTCAAAACCAGTTTTTTCAAGGTATCGCTTCACAGATCTCTCCGACGCTTTGCCGCTTACTTCGAGAACGACAGGCAATTCGAGGCCGTGCTGCATCAGATATCCGCTATTCAATTCATAGAGCCTGTTCAGCCTGTTCCGGCGGACTTCACTCCGGCTCCCCTTTTCCAGCCGGATGAGGTGATGGAGGGTTTCAATGATCGGCTCCGCCTCCCACCGGGGGCGGAAGAGAGAGACGGCCTGTTCCAGCAGGGCATAATCGTCGGCCTCGCGCCCTTTTTCCAGCATATACCAGGGCGCAGCCTTCTCCGTAAGCTCCAGCTCGAACGCCTCGCAGAGCTCAATGTATTTCATAAAGGCGGGCCGGTTCCCCATAGCCGCCCGGGAATAAGCCCACCAGCTGTTCAGATCGCTTTTACCGGCATTATTATCGCCCACAGTCCTCGCCGCCTTTCTGAAAATCTGGTCGTGATAAAAACTGAGAACCCGGTACCGTATCCGGTCATAGATTCTGAGCAGGGAATCTGTAAATCCGGAAGTCAGCCTCTTTTTTTCGTACTCGGCTTTTCCCCTGTAGATATCGCGGAGGGGACCGTGAATATCCATGGCATACTGGTTTTTATCGGTTCCGAAAAAATACATCCAGCTCATATCCCGGCGGTTATAGACATCGTTTATATAGGCGAGAGCCTTATCGAGGTGACCGGTCTTCTGATAGAGGACACCCAGGGAGATACGGGAAAGCGGCGTGTCATCGAGAGATTCCGCTTTCAGGTACTCCTCTTCCGCCTCGCTGTAGCGCCCGGCGAGCTGAAGGATTTCCCCCCGGGCAAGATGACCGCTCGCCCTGTCCCTTGCGTCGAGAGATTCGACTGTGTACTCAAGAGACTGCTCATAGTTGTAGAATGAGTATTCCAGCAGCGACAGATTGTATAAGGCAACGGAGGCGAAATAACGGGCGTTGTCTTTACGGGCATCCTCTATGGACATGAGATAGTACTCTTTCGATTTTTCGTAATCGTACATATCGGAGTATACCGTTCCCAGAGTGATGGCGTAGTTCCGGTGGAAGGATTTCTCCATTTCATCGAGCAGAAGTTCTTCGCTCTCCTGCAGCCTGTGAACCTTGTAATAAAGCCAGGAAAGATCGTCGACAGCCCGGCGGTGATAGGACTCGACATCGATCAGCCGCTCATAATAGCCAATAGCCTGGTTATTTTCATTGAGACGCGCCAGGGTCGATCCCATATTGTAGATAATGGAACCTCTGTCCGGTTCAATATCCTCCGCAGCCCTGTAGGCTTCGAGAGCCAGGGAATAGAGCTCCTTGTCATAGTAGAGACTTCCGATTTTTTCAGCCAGCCTGAAGGAATCGGGAAAAAGAGCCCGCCCTTCGTTGAGCAGTGAAAGGGCGTATTCAAAATTCTCTTTATCGATAGCCTCCTGAGCCTCATAGTAATACCACTCCTCGTCGCGGCTTTCCCCTTCCTGGGAAAAAAGAGGGAGAGGTAAAAGAACTATCAGCAGCAGAATAGAGAGATGGAATTTCACGGTCACAGACTCCTTGCAAAAGGCAGCACAAAGTGCAGAACCCGGCGCCCCGGGGAGAGGATTTCTCTGTATTCCTTCAGGATGGCCGCTCTCTGTTCAGCCATGAGCTCCAGATCCGCCTGGGAAAAATGCCGGGAATAGAGTGATTTCTGATATGATGACGTCACTTGGGAGAAGGTGAACCCGTAGATCCGGTCCACCCGTCCCCCGTAGTCTCCGATGGTTTCCCTGAAGGGTTTTCTCTCAAAGGAGAGCAGATGCCGGAGCTCTCTGTAAATGCATTTCGCTTTACCCCGGGCAGAACGCCTTAGAAAAAAGAGAATCCGGCAGGCTTTGTGATAAATCAGCAGGGAACCGAGATAAATCAGCCCCAGGAGAAAGGGCCAGTAGACCCGGAAAAAACGGAGGATCTGTTCTCCCGCGGCATTTCCCCCGCTGTTCTGAGGGGCCGTGTCCTCCGGTTCGGCGAGATTCTCTGCGACAAGATCGTTATCGAGAATTTCCTCGATGAGAGAGCTGAACTCCTCGATGGAGAAACCAGCAAAGGGGTACTGCTCACCGGGGTACATGGTCGACGATGTGGGATCGAACTCCATCCACCCGTACTCTTCGAAATAAACCTCCACCCAGGCATGGGCCTGATCAGCCCGGACGGGATAGAAGTTGAGAACCGATACATCGGGATCGACCCAGAACCCCACAGCGACCCGGGCGGGAATGCCGATGCTGCGGCACATGAGCGCCATGGAAAAGGCGAAATAGGAGCAGTAACCTTTTTTCGTCTCCCCGAGAAACCATGAGAGCTGATCCCCGTCGGGAGCCACACCGGGCTTGAGTGAGTAATAGTAGTTTTCATGAAAATACCGCTCTATGGCCGCGGTCTTGAGCAACGCTCCCGGGATGTTTTCCGTAATATCCCGGGCCAGCTTTCCGATAGCCAGGCTGTCTCCCCAATAAGTGTAGTGTTCAGCGTCAGGGGGGGCCATTTCAACAGAGGGATTGATTTCGCGGACAGGCTTTGTGTTGACCAGCGCCTCGGACTGATAAATCCGGACGAAAGAGGAATCATCCCAGTTGTATACGGGCTGCACATTAACCGGATAGTTGAGTGATAAAAAAGCCGCCGGATCGATATTGACCAGAAAGAGCTCCTGCTTCACCTTCTCCCTGTTCCGGTACGCGGGATCTTCATACTCGGTATACCGGGTGGGGACTTTATCGGGCGGGTTAATCCGATCTTTTTCATGGCGGAAAAAGCCCTGGCCCTCCTCATAGCCGGAGAGGACGTAACGCCTGAGAAGCAGCCTCTCCGCCGGTCCCTCTTTCCGGAACATCAGAACGAGATCGTCGCTCATGGATATTTCCGTTTCCAGTTTGATGTATTCGGAAAAGTCAAAGCGGAACAAAGAGGATTTAAGCAGCCCTCCCCCGCCAGCGACCGATCCCTCTTCATATTCCTTCCACAGAGGAAGGAGCATTAAAACGAGGAGAGGGAGGAGGAGAATAAAAAACGGCAGGATTTCCCTTAAGACATCGCCGGGGCTTTTAATAAGACTCCGTTCTCCGGCGACAGCCATATAAAGCACAAGAAGTTCCAGAATAAGAAAAAGAAGAGCCAGAACAGCGAGCCAGACAGGTTCAGGAACAATCGTCACTCTGTAATTCCCCTGGGAAAGGAAGAGAAGGAAAATCAGCAAACCGTTCAGGAGCACTTCATACCGGCCGAAGCGCCGGTATGTCAGGACTATCCATGTGGTAATTGAGAACAGATAGACGGGAACAAGGACAAAATAGAAATTCATATCAAAGGAAATCTGCAGAAACGATGGTCTGACTTGCTGAATCAGCAGAACGACGCCCCTGACAACCCAGGGCCAGAGGAGAAGAATCATCCCGGAGAAAAAGCCTCTCAGCCTGAAACTTGCGAGCGACCAGGCCATAATCAGCGAGAAAAGATAGGCAACAGCCAGAAAGGGGAAACTGAGAACATCCTCGAGATATTTACCATAGACGACCAGCAGGAGAATCTGCAGTACCGTTCGAAGCAGATTATAGGGAACCGCCATGAATTTTCCCCCTTCCCTCTCGCTCCAGAAAGGAGAGGTTTTCATTGAAGAGACCTTCCAGCCTCGTTCTTTCCCTGATGCCGATCCGGTTTTCACCGGAATCTATCGGGCGGAACAGCAATGTTCTCAATCCCGGGAAACTGTCCTTCCCGTCCGGCGGGGAGAGGAGAAAGACTCTGGTTTCATCCTTCCCTCTTCCGGGCAGAAACTCAAGAGCAGCAGCCCCCGGAAGGGCGATGACATAAAGGAATTCCGAGTCGGGAAGCCGCGGAGGGAGCTGATCCGGAGATACGCCCGCCAATGCTTTGAGGAGCACATCGGGATTTTCCGGGTCGAAAGTCAGGGGGGTCCGGCCGGAAATGAGAACCCGGACCAGAGTTTTGCTCTCATGAAACCGCCGTATAAGAGAGAGCAATCCGTCAACGAGCCGATCCGTTAACAGTGAGGATGCCTTCATAGCCGCGACGGGAGCGGAATCGGCCAGAAGACAGAGGAGCGCTTCACCGGAAGGAGGCGGCGTCTCCTCTCCGATCCTGAGAAACATCTCTCCCGTAGCAGCATAGAGTTTCCAGTTGATCCTTCGCGCATCATCGCCGGGATAGTATTTTCTCACATCCAGAAGTTCGTCGGTCCGGAGCCTCGACAGCTCATCAGAAGCTTTTTCTCCCCCTCTGATCACCTCTTCCCGCTCCCTTTCCGGACCGCCCGGCTGGGGATAGACATAAATCAAGACTGAATCTCCTCTATAGACCGGGAGCGAAACAATACCGAAAAGATCTTCCAGATAGAGAGATCCCGCAGCACCGGCATAGACACCTCTCTGTACGGAGGCAAAGAGCAGTTCCGTCAATTTGCCTTTCCCGGCAGAGGATGTGGATGCCTCGAGACGGCGCTTTCCCTCTTTCCAACGGAGGTCTGTTTTCCAGACGGTCCGGAATCCGGGAAAGAGGAAGGGGACCGGAATATCGAGAGAAACGGCAAAAGACTCGCCGGCATTAACCGACAGGGGAAAGGGACAATCGGGAGGATTTTTCCGAAGAGATCTCCGCAGGAACAGATACTGAAAGAAGTACAGTATCAGCAGGAGAACAAAAAGAAAGGAGAATGAGGCTCCCCAGATCATGGAGACAGCCTCTTTTCTCTCCCGGCCCGCCAGAAAAACGATCAGAGGGACAAAAAAAAAGCGGCGGACCCGAGGAGGGGCAATCCCGGCAAACCCGATCGATTATTGAGGAATTCTCTGAATTTCGACAGAAGCGACCTCCTCGATCAGTGCCGCAGCGGACTTTTTAACATTCTTCAGACGGATCCTGTGGCCGAAAACCAGAGGCGCCAGATCGGCGAGGTCCTGATCGGTCACATAATCCCTTCCGCGGACCAGCGCATAGGCCCGGCAGGCTTTGATCAGCATAAGAGATCCCCGCGGGGAAACGCCCATCTGCACGGAACTGTGGTTTCTCGTTCTGTCTGCAATGGCGATGGCACAGCGGATGAGCTTGTCATCGCAGAATACCGTTTTCGCCGTTTCAATAAGCAGAAAGAGATCTTCAGGACTGCAAAGGGGGGAGAGTCCGGAGAGGCTGTTGGCCGAAGGATCGGTCTTGACGATTTCGAACTCGCTTTCGCTGTCGGGATAGCCGATGGAGAGTTTCATGAGGAAACGGTCTTTCTGAGCTTCAGGGAGGGGATATGTCCCCTCGAATTCAATGGGATTCTCCGTCGCCGCTACAAAAAACAAACCTTCGAAAGGATAAGTTGTCGAGCCTATGGTCACCTGTTTTTCCGCCATTACCTCCAGCAGCGCCGACTGGACCTTCGGCGTCGTTCTGTTGATTTCATCGGCGAGGATGATGTTGGCGAATACAGGTCCTTTTTTCATGACGAAGGACGAGCTGAGGGGATCCCAGACTTCCACTCCGGTAATATCATAAGGGAGGAGGTCCGGCGTGAACTGAATTCTCTTGAAATCGAGACCGCCGATAATCCGGGAAAGGGTTTTGACGGCTGTTGTCTTTCCGGTCCCGGGCAGGTCCTCCACCAGAACGTGGCCTTCCGCCAGAAGTGCCGTCACCAGAAGCTTCAGAAACTCATCCTTCCCCCGGATAACCCGGCTCATCCCCTCGACGAGACGGTTCGCCAGTTCTGTCGCCTGATCAAATTCCATGGCTTCCAAAATACTCTTTGACTTCACTGACAAGCCCCTTCTCCAGTAACGCCGCGGCTTTGACTTCTGCGGTTTTTATATCTATCATGGCTATTTTTTTCTGAATTTCCGGTATTTTAGCCGGGTTCATACTGAATTTCCGGTAGCCCAGACCGATGAGGATCTCGACAAGCCTCTCATCGCCGGCGATATTGCCGCAGATCGACGCGTCGCATTTCTTCCCGATCGCCCCGTCGGCGATTTTCTTCAAAGCCCTGAGAATAGCGGGATGCTGCGCCGTATAGAGCCAGGAAACATGATCGTTGGACCGGTCGACGCCGATCATGTACTGAACCAGATCGTTAGTGCCGACCGAGACGAAATCGGCGATTTCACAGATCTCATCAATGACCATGACGGCGGAAGGCAGTTCGATCATGACGCCGATTTCCGGTTTTTTGTTGTATTTCAGTCCGTCGCGCTTCAGGTCAGCGAGACATTTATCGACCACTTTCCTCGCTTCAAGAAGATCGTCCACTGAAGAGATCAGAGGAAACATGATACGGAGTTGACTTCCGCTGCCGGCTCTGAGCATGGCTTTGAGCTGCGTCTCGAATATCTTCGGGTTTTTAAGGAGAAAGCGGATAGCCCTCAAGCCGAGAAAGGGATTCTCCTCTTCCATGTCTTTCATATAGGAGAGGATCTTATCTCCGCCGATATCGAGGGTCCGCAAAGTCATTTCCTCTCCGGGAGCCCTTTCTATCAGCTTTTTATAGATCTGATATTGCTCTTCTTCCGAAGGAAAATTGTCCCGTATGATAAAAGGGAATTCGCTCCGGTACAAACCGATACCCTCGGCTTTGAACAATGTGGCATTTTTAAGATCGCTGAGAAGATTTATATTTGCCAGCAGCTTGACTCTTACCTTATCGGCCGTATAGGTCTTCTCTCCGATAAGAGAGATTTCCTCATCGGAAACAAGAGAGCCCTGATGATGGCGCCTGTACTTGCGGACAGTTCCCCCGTCGGGATTGACGAATATATGCCCTTCGTTGGCATCGATAATAAGATTGGAGTTATCCTGGATATCAAAGATCTGCTTATTGTCTGTAAAGACGATGGGGACGCCCAGGGATTTCGCCAGAATCGTGATATGAGCTGTCGCCCCCCCACCGAAGAGAACCAGCCCCTCGGCATTCTGGGCGGTGATTTTTATCAGTTCCGAAGGAAGGAGCTCCCGGGCCACTATAATCTGTCCGGCATAATCCCCTTCTTCATGCTCTTCTATTTTAAGATTCCGCAGAAGCCTGTGACCCAGATCCTTGATGTCCTGCACTTTTTCCTGGAGCCGGGGATTGTTGCTGTCTTTGAAAATGGTGATGTATTTGTTGACGATGGCGATGACCGAATAGACGGGCGAATCTCCCCCGTTAATCATATTGGCCATCTCCCCGGAAAAGCTCGAGTCGCTGAGCATCAGCAGATGGGTGCTGAATATCATGGACGCCACATCGGAGTGCTCCACTTCCATCTGCTCCTGCAGTTCCTCAACCTGCCGGACCGTACTGCTGAGAGCCTGTTCGAAATCCTCTATGGTTCTGCCGTACTCGATATCGCCGGCTTCGAGAAAAACCGTTTCCGTACTGTCTCCCAGAATGAGGGCTTTACCAGACGCGATGCCTGACCCCGAAGCCATCCCGCGAATATGGAGCGGTCCGGAAATCCGGATATTCTCAACCTTTTTACTTTCCCTCAAGCTGATCAGCAGTCTGGCATTCTCCAGAGTCGTCGCCAGCTGGGAGGCGATGGCTTTCACAGCCATCTGATCGTTGATATTGAAAAAATCCTCCAGTTTGTGTTCCAGAACCAGAACGCCGATCTTCGAAAGCCCGCTGAGAATCGGCGCAGCCAGAAAAGAATGGTATACCTCTTCTCCGAATCCCTGTACTTTTTTATAATTGGGATTTTTCAGCCCCTCGCTCTCGATGACGATTCTCTCTTCCTGGAGGGCGAGGCCCGTAAGCCCCTCTCCGGGTTTCAGGCGGAGCTTGCCTATAAAGTCCCGGTTTAGACCTTCCGTCGCTTCGAGGACGAGTTCTTCATTCAAATCATCAAGAAGGAATATGGAGCAGCTGTCGCAGTTCATATGAGCGGCGATCGTGCTCGTGACTTTTGAAAGGAACCCCTGGACGTTGGTCTTTTCCTTAAAGAGACTGGACAGTTCACTTATACTGCAGATCAGTTCGACATTATCTTTCTTCATTCGCGATATATTTTAGTCCAAGATCAGCCCTTTGTCATTTCTTTTGACTTTTCGGCACAGTTATTCATAGCCTCGATGACAGAGGACCGGAAGCCGCCCCTTTCCAGGGTTCTGACGGCTTCGATTGTTGTTCCGCCGGGCGAGCAGACCGCATCCTTAAGCTCTCCGGGATGAACTCCCGAGTCGCGGACCATTTTCGCAGCCCCGAGAACGGCCTGGGAAGCCATCCGGTAAGCCTGGGCACGGGGCAGCCCCTGAAGAACCGCCGCATCGGCCATAGCCTCGATAAACATGAAGACATAGGCGGGAGAACTTCCGCTGACGGCGATGACGCCATGAAAATACTCCTCTCCGATTTTCTCCACGATGCCGAAGCTCTCGAGAACGGGCAGAATGTCCTTTTCCTCGCTTTCCGAAATCCGGCTGTTGCAGCAGTATGCCGTAACCCCTTCCCCGACCAGAGCCGGCGTATTGGGCATGGTCCGGACAATTTTCACCTCTTTGCCGAACATAACTTCCGCCTGGGAAATCGTCACGCCCGCAGCTATGGTTATAATTATTTTACTCCCGTTTATCAGGGGAGCAATTTCTTCAATTACGGTTTTGTAAATATGGGGTTTTACAGCAAGGATGATAATATCGGCCCCTTTCACCGTATCGCCGTTATCAGTAAAACAGTTCACGCCCGGCCACTGAGCTGCCAGCCTGTCGAGCGAATCCTGATTTCTGTCGCTGACGAGAATATTCTCTGCAGCGGCTGTGCCCCGGGCAATCAACCCTCCGATCATGGCGCTGCCCATATTTCCCGTTCCAATAAATCCGATTTTCCTGTTCATGCTTCATCCTCTCTACTCAACGGAGATTCCTTCGATATTATCGATAAAAACGGGAATTCCGAAAATTTCATCTTCAGTTATATAGTCGCTGAAGCTCCCCTGAATTTCACCGAGCCCGGCGTGATAGTTGCGGATTTTCCGATAGAGATCCATTGGCATAACGACTCGTCGGGGCTTCCTGCCCCTCTCCTGCAGCCGCAGCTTATCTCTGTAAATATTGACGATCAGCTCTTCCGGGCGGACTTCATTCTCTCCGTTTTGTTTCGTACTTTTCCCTTGCTTCATAACTTCTGCGCCGATCTCCCAGCTCACTCCAGGTATCCGCCAGGTTGAACCAGGCATCGGCATTGTCCTCATCGTATTGCACAGAAGCCTGAAAACAGTTGCAGGCTTCCTTCATGTTTCCTCCGGTGAAGTTCAGAACGCCCAGATTGTTCCAGGCGGCGGAACTCCTCTGATTGAGCGTAAGAGCCTGTTTAAGGCAGCGTTCCGCCCCTTCTCTTTCCCCCCGTTTGTAATGAACAAGCCCCAGTTCGTTCCAGTATTCATCATTCCCGCTGTCGAGACGGATCGCCCGGTTCAGCGATAGGGAAGCTTCTTCAAACCGGTTCATCTGCTCGTAGACGAGAGCGATGTTGAAATGAAAAAGCGGATTATTTCCGTCGAGAGATATGGCTTCACCGAAGGATTCCAGAGCCTTTTCATACTGTCCGGTCCGTGTATAATCAATCCCTTTGTTATTGAGATAGGCTTCAACGTCGTCCATCGATGACCTCTTTAAAAAAAGCCGGTTTTACCCAAAAAACCGGCTACTATAAAAACGAGGAAAGTAAATGAAAAGCTTCCTTCTTATTATTATAGATTATAATTCGGAAAAACCCAGCTGGTTTGTGTTTTTATTTCCTATTTGTGTTCCAAATTCACACTTTTCAGCATATGGAGCGCGTGTTCCAGAACCGGCGCCAGAATATCCATTCCCTCGGCCACGGCTTTGGGACTGCCCGCCAGATTGATGATCAAAGTCTCCCCGCAGATTCCGGAAACCCCTCGGGAAAGCACCGCTCTTTTTGTGATTTTCATCCCCTCATAGCGTATAAGCTCAGCCAGTCCGGGCATGGGCCGGTCTATAACGTCCATGGATGCTTCGGGCGTTATGTCCCGCGGAGCGGCACCGGTTCCTCCTGTGGTTATGATCAGATCTGCCGATCCCGTCCGGGTTATTTCAAGAAGACGCTTCGATATCATCGCTCTGTCATCGGGAAGGATCTCTACATGGGCTGTCATGTAGCCCAAATCCTCCAGTCTTTTCTTTAAAAGTGGTCCGCTTTTATCTTCGCGCTCCCCCGCGTATCCCTTGTCACTGATAGTCAGTACGGCTGCATTAAAGGGCATTGACATTCCTCCAGACTCCGCTTTTCCCGCCTTCCTTCGAGACGACCCTGATGGCACCTATCTCCATTGTGTGTTCGACGGCTTTGCACATGTCGAAGATGGTCAAAGCCGCCGTGGACACAGCCTGCAGGGCTTCCATCTCCACACCGGTTTTTCCCGTCAAAGCCGCTTCGCTGAAAATCTCGATCTTCGACTCTTCATCGTTGATGATGAAATCCACTTTTACAGAAGTCAGAAGCAGGGGGTGGCACATGGGTATAAGAGCGTGGGTCTGCTTGGCCGCCATAATCCCCGCGACTCTGGCCACAGCCAGAACATCTCCTTTTTTCATGGCATTACTTTTTACGAGCTCAAGTGTTTCCCTCTTCATTCGGATTTCCCCGGAAGCCCGGGCAACCCGTCTCGTATCATCCTTATGCCCCACATCGACCATTCGGGCTTTCCCCGCTTCATCTGTGTGAGTCAGTTCATTATGGTTATCCGCCAATTTTTGACATCCCCCTGGATCGCTCGAAAATATCACTATTCAATAAATGCCCTTTCGGCTTTCTGTCGACGGCATAGCTGAGGATTCCCTCCAGGTCGCGGTCGGAACAGCCGGAACGGAGAGCCGTTCTCAGGTCGATCTCATCATGGGAGAGAAGACAGGGTTTCAGCTTTCCATCGGCCGTTAGCCTCAAACGGTTACAGCGGCTGCAGAAGTGATTGCTGATAGGTGTGATAAAACCGACAACGGGACCATTCTCTCCGAAACGGTAATGCTCTGAAGGACCGAAGCCTTTGAAGAGGGCTGACTCATCAATATCCGGAACAGAGGCCGTGCCGAACTTACCGGCAATAATGTCTTTAATCTCATGAGCCGATATAAAATCATCTCTGTTATCATCGCTGAAGGGCATTTGTTCGATAAAGCGCAAAGTAAGCTTCCGTCCGGCGGCAAAACGCACCAGATCGAGAATTTCATCGTCATTTGTTCCACCTATGACAACCGTATTGAGCTTTATGGGGCTCAACCCCGCTTCAATGGCTTTATCGATTCCGGAGATAACCATCTCGAGACCGTCCCTGCGGGTAATATGTTGAAATTTCTCCCTTTTAATTGAATCGAGACTGATGTTGACCCGGTCCAGTCCCGATTCCTTCAACTCGTGAGCCATTTCCCCGAGCAGATATCCATTGGTGGTCATCGAAACACTGCTGATTCCCTCGATGGATTTGATTCTGCGGATCAGTCCGGGCACGCCTTTGCGCACAAGAGGCTCCCCGCCGGTGAGCCGGATTTTTGTTATGCCCCGCTTTACAGCGACAGAGATGACTCTCAGAATTTCCTCAAAGGAGAGAATTTCGCGGTGGGAGAGCATATCGATCCCCTCTTCTGGCATGCAGTACCGACATCGGAAATTGCAGCGGTCCGTCAGGGAGACTCTCATATAATCGATGTGGCGCCCGTAATCGTCCTTCATCAGTTGTCCCTGACAATCTCTTCAGGGAAGAGGTAATAGAAAACAAAGGAGAGAACAAAAAAGACAGAAGAGAGGAGCGCCGTTCTGTAAATCCCCACCGGGTCAGGCCCTTCCGGTATGGATGTGAGCATATCCACAAAGGAGAGCCCGCTGCCGGAAACAAGAATGAGCGGAAGAAGAGCGATGGAGATAAGAAAAGCCAGTTTGAGAACGAACCCCTGGATCCCGAAGAAGAGCCCCTCGATCTGAACCTTGCTTTTCTCCGTCGCCACAGCGCTGATTTCACTGAGCATAGCCGGGGGGAAAATAAACGCCGCACCGGCCACGGGTATTCCGCAGAATCCGTAGAGGAGATAACCGGTCCAGACCGGCAATCCCCTGCCGACAAAATAGAGGGCTCCCGAGGCGACAGCCAGTCCGGCCAGAGAAAAGAGCATGGGCTTTCTGTATCCCGATTTCCGGGAGATCCGGTTGATTGGATAGAAGAAAGCCGCGGCGACGCCGAACAGAAGAGCGGAAACCGTAGTTATCGCACCGGGAGGAAGAAGCATGATATCAATGACAAAATAGTTGATCGAAGCCCTCAGATTGTTGAATCCGACAAAAAAGAGAAGGAATCCCCCGAGGTAGATCATGAAAGAGCGATTGCCGAATATGTGTTTCAGCGATGATTTCAAGTCTGATTGAGAGGTCTTCCCGCCGGAATAACTCTTCTCATCAATGGACAATGATGTGACGAGGATGCCGATGGCGGCCAGAACGGACAGGGCGATAACCATAAGGCGAAGCCCCTTTTCATCGTCCCCTTTGCCCAGTAGAGAGATCAGGATTCCCGGCAGGATCATGGCGACGGCCGTATAGACGAGCCTGAAAACAGACTGCCATGTCGAAAGGTTGAGCCTGTCTTTCTGAGAATGGGAGAGCTCGGGGATAAGGGCATTGTAGGGCGCCCCGACGATTGTGTAAAAAATAAAAAACACACTGCCCGTAAGGGCAAGATAGAGAAAAGAGGGAATACCGCCGCTTTTAACAGGGTAGAAAAAGGCGATCGTCGCAAGGGACAGAGGTATGGCCCCGAGAAACATGAAGGGGATTCTCCTCCCCCATTTGGTATCGAGACGATCGGACCAGAACCCGACCAGGGGATCGGCGACCATATCGACAAAGCGCGACAGCATCAACGCCAGCGCTATAAAAAGCGGAGAGAGAAAAGGGGAAAAACTGAATCTTTCGGGGGGGAGATAATAGGTCATGACCCACTGGGCGAAAATCTGATCCACTATGGCGTAACTGACCCCGATTCCATAAAGGATCTGAACGGAGAGGGTGATCTTCTTTCTTTCTGTATTCAACGTAAAACTCCTGATTTATCCCCTAAAGGATAAATCAGGGAGATGAAAAGTCAATCTAATTAATTATGGACAGAAGCCCGGTGGAGAACCAGGGGACATAGGTAATGAGAAGGACCATCAGAACAAGAAGCAGGAAGAAGGGGATTATGGTTCTGTATACCTTTGTAAGCGGCATTTCAAAGCGGTACGACGCCAGAAAGAGATTGAGTCCCACCGGCGGAGTCAGATAGCCCAGCTCCAGATTCGCCAGAAAGATGATTCCCAGATGGACGGGATCGATCCCGTACAACTCTCCCAGGGGAAGAATAAGCGGGCCCACGACGATAATGGCGGAAAAGATATCCATAAGGCAACCCGTCAGGAGAAGGAGAATGTTCAGCAGGATCAGAAAGACATATTTGGAGCTGATATGAGCTTCCATCAGAGCGGACAGTCTCATGGGGATTTCCGCATCGACTATAAAGTAGGATAAGCCTTTAGCCATGGCCAGAATAACCAGAACTCCTCCGATAATAGGCATGACTTTGAGAATGACCGTCCCCATGTCCCGGAATTTCAGATCCCTCTTTATGAAAACGACGAGAATAACGGAATAGAGAACCGCAATGGCTCCCGTTTCTTCGATCGTTGTAATGCCGCCGAAGTATCCCAGAAGAATAATAAGAGGCAGCATGATCTCCCCGGAAGCCTCTTTCAGAGAGATCAATCCGTCTTTCAGGTTGAAAGGAACGGATTTCACCCCGTTTGTCGTCGCCTGGCGGACACCCATCAGAGAGAGAGCCAGAACCATTATAGCACCGGGAATCAGACCGGCCACAAACATATCCTTGATGCTGATCTGGGCCATAACGCCATAGAGAATGATCGGCAGGCTGGGCGGAAAGAGAAGTCCGATACTGCCCGAAGAGGTGAGCAGTCCCGTTGTGAATTTCCTGCTGTAACCGCCGCTGTCTGTCAGAACATAGGCGAGCAGTCCGCCTAAAGCGAGAATGGTGACGCCGGAGGCACCGGTGAATGTCGTAAAGAAAGCACAGACCAGAACGGCGACGACGGCCATCCCTCCGGGAAGCCAGCCGAACCAGGCCTTGAAAAGACCGACGAGTCTCTTGCCCGAATTGCTTTCCGACAGGATGAACCCGGCAAAAGTGAACAGAGGTATGGCCGGAATGGACTTGCCGGTAAGAAGATCGTAAGCTTCAAGAGGCAGAACTTCCAGGGATCCCCAGTTCCCGGCGAAAAGGATATAGGCTATGCCGCCGAGAAGGATAAAAATAGGTGTACCGATAAGCCCCCCGCCTATTAATATCAGGACAAAAGGAAAATCCAGATAAGGCATGAGGGCGTAAAAGGAATCGGATAAGTCATACCAGAAAAAGGGAATATCCGGATTGATATAGCTGAGAATGTTCACAATGGGAGGAAGGGCGAGAAGAACTCCGGGAATCAGCCCGAGAGTAGCAAGCAAACGCACCTTTAAGCTTTCATCCTTCCTGTAGATAAAGCGAACAGCCATTACGAAATAACCGATCGGGACGATAATGGTTGCCAACCTGATGGGAATATGGCCGACCATCTGCTCGGGATCGAAAGCGAACAGAACCATGGATAGCGAACTGATGGCAAAAGCCGTGGCGATCATGGTTCCCAGAAAGGAATTCACCGCATCGACCACCGTCCTCCAGGGTTCTCTTATATTCCCGTGGATAATGGTAAGGGAAAGATGCTCTCTCGAACGGGAGGTCAGCATGCCGGCCAGAAAAGTCACCCAGAGAACAGCATGAGGTATTAAAGCTCCCGAATCGGGAAGTCCTGTTTTAAAGAACAGGCGGATAAAAACTTCCAGAGAGGGAAAGAGAACAAGCGCGAATAGAGCTAAGGATGCTGCTGTGTTTTCACCGAAGTGGTAGAAATCTATGAGTTTATATTTCTTCACCTCGACTCCCTGAAATCGTTAAGGCGCTGTTTCACCATTTCCAGGGTTTCCGAAGGAATCAGTTTTCCCGGTCCTACTATGGAGCTGTAATCCTCATCAAAAAGCTCTATCCACTGCTGTCTTTCACTTTCAGTCACGTCATCGACCTGCAGGCCGTAATCAATCATGATATCCAGAGCCTGATCATTCATCTCACGGGAGGAAATATTGAACTTTCTGTTCGCTCTCTCTACTGCTTCTTTCAGCTCCTCGTGATATTGCTCGGGTATCCTGCTCCAGGTTCTGCTGGAAATGACCACACCGCCGAGGAGAGGGGATAAGGGCATATTGTTCATATGAGGAGTCAGGGCAAACCACTGATACGCAGCAGCACCCATGGGCGGCGCATAGAAAGCATCGATCATGCCGCTCTGAAGTCCCGACAAGGTGCTGTTGATTCCCATTGGAATAACATGGAAATTAAGGCTTTTCCAGGCATCCATCATTTCAGTTTCGTCTCCGTCCACAGCGATTTTCTGTTTGCGGAGCATATCGGGGGAAGTGGCTTTTTCCCGGCTGAAGAACTTGACCCAGCCTGTGGAAGACCACATAAGGACTTCAAAGCCCTTTCCGTTGAAATCCTCATTGAATTCGGGCGCTACTGTTTCCAGAAGAAAGTTTACTTCCTCATCGTTTTCCACCAGGAATGGAAGACTGAGCACAAAGGTCTCCGGAACTATTTTATTCATCCCGATTGCCGTAAGGACCGCCATATCGAGCTGATTGATCCGCATTTTCTGTATCATGCTCTCTTCGCTGCCGGCAATTCCGCCGGGGAAGATTTTTATATTGACCTGGCCGCCGGTGATCTGTTTCCATTCAAGGGCCATCTGCTTCAGAGCCATGTCCCAGTCGGAACCGGCGGGAACGACACTGCCCAGCTTAACCGTAAGTGAGGCAAGCGGGCCGGCAGTAAAGAATATGAGTAAAAGAATCGTAAAAAACCGTTTCTGTAATTTCATCAAAAATCCCCTTCATCAAAATCCAGTAAAAAATAATCCGATTTGTGATCGAGCAGCCATTGGGCTTTTTCCCTGTATATTATACCGGCCAGACGCATTTCGGGAAACGCTTCAGGGTCAATTTCAAGCGCAGTTGTGAGAAGTTCTTCAAATTCCGCCAGATTCTGTTCGTTGACACAGACCGAAGATGCCAGTGAGATATAGGTTCCCGCATTACCTCCTCCCGATATCTCCAGGGATCTTTCAAAGTGAAACCGGGCAATTTCCGCCTGGGTCCCCGCTCCGGCCGACTTGTAATAGTCTTTTGTGAACAGCTCTATAGCCGTCGGCTCTTCTCCACCGGCCTTGAACATCATTGCTTGAGGAAGAGAACTGTTGACCAGGATGAGAAGATCATGGATTGATCCGTTATTGAAGGATTCATCGAGTTCCAGCGCTTTATAGACAAAGGCGACAGGTTTGTAGATCTGAGGCCCGAGTTCAAAATCGAAGGGGTCCGTGGAAAATTCCCCCATCATACCGGAAGCAGCCCAGTAGAGGGCGGGAACATCATCGACGGTCATACCGGACAGAGCCTCATCAATCCGTCCCTGATCGATCAGTTCGCCGAATCCGGGATGAGAGGCTTCCAAAGACTGAAAGACATAGCCGGTTCCTCTCCGGTACATTTTTTTTGATCGATGGAGCATCCTGAACTGCTCCTCATACTCGTCATCGGAGAGCATATCCGCTTCGGTCTGAATAAAGATATTGGAATACATAATAAAAGTGCTGCCCGTAGCCAGAAGCAAAGCCGGATCATCGGGGTTCTCCCCGGCAAGCATTTCATACATTTTCAGAATAAAAGGCAGCGCATCTTTAACGAGTTCAGGATCATCGTCTCCCGTGAAGAGCTCCCCGCTCCCCTCGCCGGCCATCACATCGCTGATCATGTTGATTCCCGCTTTCTTAATTGAGGTACAGCCGGAAAGAAGGGCGACAAGAATTATCAGAACTATCAATATACGGTTTTTTTCCATACTACTATCATTACACAAGGAATATGACAATTCAAGAATTTCTATTTATGAGAAAGGTATTATATTTAATATATGGAGAACAATCCGGACCGTCTGGAAAAAGTTGAAGAGCTTCTCAAAAGAAAAAAAAGGAACGGGAATCAGATCTGCTGGATAAAATACAACCCCGATGCGGAGCTGAGTTACGATATAGTGGACGCTGAAGAGGATATAAAATGGATGATCTACGAAATCAGACGACTGCAGAACGAAAACAGGGAACTGAAGGAGTTCGCCGAAACTCTCCGCGATCAGATTTCCGAGGAATTGAACCGCGGTCTGAAATAACCGCGGCTCTCTTCTCTCATCCCAGGGGATACCGTCCGTAAATCCGGGACAGTCTGAGATTTTTCTCTTTCAGTTCACCACTGAGATCCTCAGGTTTATACCGCCAGTTCCAGTTACCGCCCAGCGTTGAGGGAATATTCATCCGTGCGCTGTCGTCCAGTCCGAGAAAATCCTGCATGGGGATGATGCAATAAGCCGCAACCGATGCCATGGCCATGCGTATAAATTCCTGCACAAGATCGTCTCCGCCGTACCCCGTATATTCGCGAATGAATTCTCTTTCCTCATCTTTGCTGTTGTCGAGCCATCCCTGCATGGTCGAGTTATCGTGGGTACCAGTGTACACGACAGCGTTGGCGATATAGTTGTGGGGAAGAAAGATATTACCGGGATCCAATCCCGTTTCTCCTTCGGCATTGTCAAAGGCAAACTGGAGAATGCGCATTCCCGGAAATCCGAATTCATCGCGCAGGGCATTGACTTCATCGGTAATCAAACCGAGATCCTCCGCCAGAATGGGCAGAGTCCCCAGCACTTTCCGCACCTGCCGGAACAACTTCTGTCCCGGCGCTTTAACCCATTTGCCTTCGACGGCTGTCTCGTTGCCGGCCGGGACCTGCCAGAACGCTTCGAATCCCCTGAAGTGGTCGACGCGGATAATGTCGACCATTTTGAGTGTTCCTTTGATCCTTTCGATCCACCAGCGGAATTTATTCTTTTCCATGACCTTCCAGTCGTAGAGAGGGTTCCCCCAGAGCTGTCCGGTTTCGCTGAAGTAGTCGGGCGGCACGCCTGCGACGGAAGAGGGAGAACCGTCCGTATTCAGCAGAAAGAGCCGGCGGTTCGACCAGACATCGGCGCTGTCGGCGGCCACGAAGATCGGGATATCCCCGATGATTTCTATGCCTTTGTCATTGGCGTACTTCCGGACCTTCAGCCATTGCTGAAAGAAGAAGTACTGGAGCACTTTGTGAATCTCCACATCCCGGGAGAGATCTTCGCTCCATTTCTTCACAGCCTGCGGCTGCCTCAGGGCTATATCGCTGTCCCAGTAATTGCTCCACATGGCGCCGTGAACCCCTTCGGCCATAGCTTTGCTGTCGAAGTGCTCTTTCACCGCCATGAAAAGGGCGTAATCGTCCAGCCAGTGCGCCTCTTCGCGGCAGAAACGATTAAACCCGTCATGATTCTGACTTTCAATAAAATTGATCGCCGCCAGAGTCAGCTTCGATTTTTTCCAGGGGATGATTGTTCCGAAATCGATCCGCACCTCGTCGAATTCCGGTTCATCTTTCAGATCTACGGGAGAGAGGATCTGCTGCTCCACCAGCACCTGAAGGCTGATGAGCATGGGATTTCCCGCATGGGTTGAAAATGAGGCGTATGGGGAATCGCCGTACCCCGTAGGGCCGAGAGGAAGAACCTGCCAGAGGGTCTGTCCCGATTCCTCCAGGAAATCTATAAATTGAAAAGCTTCCCGGCCCAGTTCCCCGATGCCGTGCTTCCCCGGAAAGGATGTGGGATGGAGGAGAATCCCGCTTTTTCTTTCCAGGGTGTTATTTTGGTTTATCTTATTCATTCCCCTATAATAACTCTGTTTTTCCCACAGTGCAACCGTTTGCATTATGATTTTAATTTCATTGATTCCAATTTAAGCAAACTTGTGTTGTTAAATGAACATTTGTAATGCTGTAAGACAAATTATGATATGACAAGCAGAGACCTCAGACTCTGTTGTTTAGTGAAAAGCTGGTATGAACTGGACAGAACTCGTCTTTATCGGAAGTTGTAAATCAATAAAAACATTCATTTAAAAAAAAACCGGCCTTCGAGCTGAAATCCCCGAAGATTCAATCGGAAGAAATTTCAGCTCATAGCCTACAATCAGGCGCCGCAGCACTTCTTGTATTTCTTGCCGCTGCCGCAGGGACAGGGGTCGTTTCGTCCCACTTTCGTCTCGTTGACGATGGGCTCGTTCACCATTTTCGAGTCGTGGAAAAACCAATTCCCCTTCTTTTTAACGAACTCGGCTCTTTCGTGGTGATTGTATTTGGTGCCGTTCTGCTTGTACTCGGCAATAAACTCCACTGTTCCGGTGCTGTCGCTTTCGCCGCCCTTCACCGTTTCCTTTATTTCCAGACCGTACCATTTCGATTCTTTCGACCACTCTTCAACCGATTCCCGGGATATATCGTCGCGGGTTTCCTTGTCGTGTGTTTCTACAATAAAATCTATCTCTTTCTCAACATAAGCTGTGTAGCGGGCTCTCATAAGGGCTTCCGCCGTCGGAGCCGGGGCTCCCCCTTTTATGTAAAGGGAACAGCACTGTTTGTATTCTTTACCGCTTCCGCAGGGACATTTGGCCATTTCTAATCTCCATAGTTTTCAAGTCTCCTTTTTTTAAAACAGAAAAGCTATTAATTCAAGTGCCGCCGGACTTTATGGCGTCCGAAATCTCCTGATACTGGACTTCGAGGTCGTTAATTTCATTGCGCCAGTAGATATCGGAACCCCAATCGGGATTGTTTCTCAAGAAGTGAGATTCGCCGACCTGACGGCTGCACCATTCGATGTAATAGATAATTCTCATAGCCCTGAGAGGCTCGATCAGTTTCAGAGAGCGATAATCGAAATCGCGGAAGGTCTCATACCCCTCGAGAAGGAGATTCATCTCCCGGCGCGACTGGTCGAGCCTCCCCTGCAAAAGCATCCAGAGATCCTGTACGGGAACAGCGGTCCCCATATCGTCGAAATCGATAATCATCAATCCCTCTCCGGGACGGCCGATGATATTGCCGCGATGGCAGTCTCCATGGACCCGGATGGTTTCGAAGTCGGCGAAGAGAGGCTTTATGGTTCTGACTATCTTACGGCAGACCTCTTCGAAGGGCTTCTTGTTGGCTTCGTTGATATGATCGCCCGAGAGAAGGTTCTCAAGGAATTTTTCCGTGGAATTTTCCGGATCGAGCTTCATTCTGTACTCGCTGTCGAAGCGGGAACCGGCGACATGGATCCTCCCGATCAGCTCTCCGGCGCGTATCCACTCTTCATCGCTGTTGATTTCCAGCATAGGGCCCGACTTCTTGGGGAACAGGGCAAAGGTGTAGTCGCCCCAGAGAGCCACAGTGGAATCGTTATTCAGCTCGACGGGAGCGACGACGGGTATTTCGTCTTCCAGGCAGTCGAGGATAAAATCGTGCTCATCGTAAATGGCATCGAGGGACCACCGTCCGGGACGGTAGTACTTTACAATCATTTTTACACCGTCTTCCCGTTCCACTTCATAAACCCGGTTGATATAACTGGCCAGCGGATTGGTATGGCCTGTGTAGCGGTCGCCCGTAAAATTCTCCACGCCGTCGATCAGGAGGTGGGGCGTCAGCTCTGAAAAGCCTTTACTCATAAGCGCCCCCGAGATACTCGCGGATTCCCGATTGACGGACAACCCGGCGTGAGAGGGCTTTTTCCAGAATGGGGCGGGTACAGAAGAGAGACAGTCTGCTCCTGGCGCGGGTTATTCCCGTATAGACGATTTCCCGGGTAAGAAGCCGGTCCGATCCTTCGGGAAGAAGCAACAGGACCGTATCGAATTCGGAGCCCTGGCTTTTATGCACGGTCTGGCAATAAGCGGTTTCCCGTGAGCCGAGTTTTCCCGCGGGAATGCGCCGGAACGAATCGGGGCCGTCGCGGAAGACGGCGAAGTACTCAAGTCCCTCTTTTACAATGACGCCCCGATCCCCGTTGAAGAGATTCTGGCTGTAGTCGTTGCTTGTGATCATTATGGGCTGGCCATGATAAAGATTCGTCTGTTTCCCTTTCAACCGTCCGGTTATGGCTCTATTCAGGCTCTCCACACCGAACATCCCCTTCCTGGCCGGAATCAGAACAGCCGTTTTTTCAAAGATCCCGATTAGATCCTCCTCTTTTGCACCGGTGGAAAAGCCGTTCTCCGGGATTCCGTATGCTTTGAGGATTCTGTTTATCATATCATTCTTCGGAGGGAGCTCACCTACAGCCAGTTCCTCACTATGTTTATCGAAAGCTTCGTAAACTCCTGCAGCATCACCTTTAAGGACCGCATCCGCCGCCTGGAGGATACCCGATCCCGATCTCCAGGATTTTGTGAGGAGAAGAACATTTTCATGGAGCCTGTGCTGCGGCTTTTCAGAGCCGAATATGAAATCCCCGAAAACCGCTCCGGCATCGACTGAGGGCAGCTGGTCCCGGTCTCCTGCAAGAAGAAGAGTGGTATCAGGCCCCAGCGCGTCGAACAGCAGAGACATCATCCTGGCATCCACCATGGAGGCTTCGTCGACTATGATTAATTCGGCGGGAAGCGGTCGTTCCCGATTATAGAGGGCTTTCCTCGATTCTCTGTTTACCTGAAGCATTTTATGAAGTGTAAAGGCTTTACCGGGAAGCATTTCGTCGATTTCTCCCCTGGGATCGGCCAGGAGCTGGCCTCTCATGCTCTCAATCATTCGATTCGCGGCACGGCCCGTCGGAGCGGCCAGGAGGATTCTGCCGGGAGTAAACTCCCCCTTATCCCGGGCCAGCTGAAAAAGACTGCGCAAAAGAGTGGTTACGGCTGTAGTTTTGCCTGTGCCGGGACCGCCGCTCAACAGAACAAGGCGGTGACGGAGTACTTTTTTCAACAGTTCCTGTTCAGGTGCGACCGCAGGAGGCAGAATTTTTTCTTCCGAAGAGAGCCTTTCCAGATGGTTGAGAAGGGTCTGCTCCATTTTATAGTAATTCCTGATGTATACGATTCCCCTTTCCGGAAAATATATGAAGGGAGTCGTCCCCGCGAGAGGTCCGAAACAGGAAGGGTATGAACCGGGAATTTCGGTCCAGGTCCCGATCAGATCCTCGCGGATTTCTTTCAGCCTGTTCTCCAGTTTTGCATATTCGCTTTCGCTTCCGGAAAAAGTATCTCTGTCGGGAAGACACCATTTATTCAGGTCATTGGATATACTGTTCAAATCTGTCCTCAGGTGCCCCGATCCTGATTGAAAGAGGAGATGCACGACAAACCATCTGAGAAGATCCCTGTCACCCTTTGACTCTTTCCCCGCCAGACGCTCGGCATAATAAATATGGTGCCAGGGAATGGATAAACTCCGTGCCAGATTCTGAAATTCAGAGTCATAGGAACCGCGGATCTTTTCTTTCAGATCGGTAAAGCCGAACTTTTCATTCTGTTTTAAGCAGGTCATTATCGCCGGTCCGGGAGAGTGATTCACAGAACAGCCTCCTGTGGTGTAAATTGAAAGGCGAAGGAGAGAAGCTCCTCTTCACCGGGTCTGAAAAAATGGATTCCCCGATCTGAACCGGGCTCTCCGTTCATCCCGCGTACAAAGAAGTAGTAACAGCCCCCGAAATGCTTTTCATAATCAAAATTGTCTCCTTCTACAGACTTGAGATACCGGTAGAGTGCCGTAATATAAATGAGGGACTGCAGTTTATAATGGTGAGCGTCCATCATCTCCGCCAGAATTTCAGGTCTGTAGTTATCGTATCCATCCCCCTCGGGAGAAGAGGTCGTTTTCCAGTCGGCAATATAGTATCTGCCTTCATGGAGAAAAATCAGGTCGATAAATCCCTTGAGAAGCCCCTCTTCCACTTCTCCGGCATAGGCTGAATCGACCGCAAGCCGGGCACACTCTTTTACAGTCATATGAAATTCCATTTCGTGAAGACGGTTCTCCTCCTTAAGCACAGAGAGGGAGGAACAGCCGTAAGGCAGTCCGTTCCGCAAAGTCCTGTAAACGAGTTTCTTCAAGGGAACCGAGGATCGGGCATACCATTTATGGTCGAAAAACCGGACAGAGAGATCCCGCAGCAGGCGATCCGCCTCCTCATCTTTCAGGAAGTCGTCAAGCGCCATTTCATTGACTCCTGAATAATCCATATCCTCAAAGATGCGGTGTACAAGCTCCCCGAAAACGGCTCCGCGGCTTAAGAGGATCTCATCTCCCGCTTCATCGCGGTTCACGATCGAAACATCATCGCGGTCTGCATCGGCACGATGAGAGACCAGCTCCCTCCCCCTTTCAGCTTCCCTGAGAATGGATGAATAACTTGAGATATGGGTATATCTCTCTCCGTAGCCGGCCTGCGCCTTCAAAGTATGGGGGACCGGTTTTATAACCTCATCATCCTCTCTGTAGAGAAGGCTCTTCGGAAAGGAGAGATTCAGGAATTCTTTCTCCAGTTCTGTGTCCAGAGAGTAGAGTTCTCTGTTCTTTTCAACAAAACCGCAAAGGGCGCTGTCTATTGTTTCTGCCAGTAATCTGATATCGCTTTTTTTCTTTCTGGAGTTTTTCTTATACAACAAGCCGCTGTGCAGAGGATGGGAAAAGCTGATCAGGTCGGGAAAATCCTTTACGATCCGCTCTATATCTTCAGCGGCAAATGAACTGTAGAGCGATGTGAGATAGGATAAGCCGCCGTTTTTGAAAAAGGGCATGTAGAGCCGGGAAGAAGCCCTCGTAAGGGCGACGTAGTAGAGTCTCTTTCTCTCTTCCCAGCCGTCCATAGAGTGGAAAGCTTCGTGCTTTTTGAGTTTGAGAAAATCGTAATGCCGCTTTTTCGCCTCAACATAATCGTAATAATCCTCCAGGCCGGAGTTTCCTCCCGACTTCAAAGCCCCGGCAAAGAAAACGATAGGAAATTCCAGTCCCTTGCTGGCATGCATGGTCATGATCTGAACAGCTTCCGAATCTTTATCGAGCCGGATCAGGTCTTCATCATTCCCGGAAGGTTCATGGATTTTCCCCAGGAGAAGGGCGTAGAGATTTTCAGCATCCAGTTGGGAACGGAGCTGTTCCCCGTGAAGGAATTCGAGAAGCTGGCGGAAGTTGCTGTAGGACCGCTCTCCGTTCAGGCGGGCCAGCAACCGCTCATCAAGTTGGCATTGGCCGAAAAAATCGCGGCTCACCTCGATAATTTTTCCCCGGTCAACCATTTCCCTCCACTCTGCGAGCCGTCCCGCGAGGTGATCCAGGTCTCCCTTTGACTCCGAATCCAGCACCTGCCGCGGCGTAAGATCGAAAAACCGGGATAAAAGCAGATGTTTGATTGTCGAATTGTCCATTCGGATAAGCGCTTTGAGAAAGAGGAGCAGATCGGACGCTTCTTCAGTATCGAATATCCTCTCTCTCGCATTGATTATGGATGGAATGGAATAGGACGACAGATGGGCCTGCAATGCCAGGCAGTCTTTGTTGCTCTCAGCCAGAATGGCTATATCGCCGGGCCTGATTCTTCTTTCGCCGATTTGTGTTCCCGATAGTAAGTTGAAACTCTTATAGGCGATGAGCTGAAACCAGGAATCTTTGCATTTTACGATTTCGCTGATACCGTCGTCATTCTCACCGCTTTCAATTCGTATGAATTCAAAGGCCGCTTTTCCGTCTTCAACCTTCGGTTCCGCGGGCTTACCGGCTTCAACAGGAGAAAAGGACGTAGGGGATGTGTGACCGCAGTGAAGCGACTCGTGAAGTACGGAAGAAAAAAAACGGTTCACTCCTTCGACAAGAGGGGAAATGGAGCGGAAATTTTTTCCCAGCGTGTAGCGGCTTTTTACAGCCTCGCTTCCGCAAGCCTGATAATAGACTTCCAGATCCGCTCCCCTGAAGCGGTAGATCGATTGCTTGGGATCGCCGACAAGGAAAAAATTGTGTTTGTCATCGCAGCCGAATATTTTCCGGAAAATATCCCACTGACGCTGATCCGTATCCTGAAATTCATCTATAAGAACAGTCCGGTACCGCTTGCGGATCTCCCTCTCCAGTTCGGGTCGATAGAGGTCTCCCGAGCCGCACAGTCCCTGATGAAGCCTTCCGATCAGGTCATTGAAGTCCAGCTTTCCGGTCATCGCTTTCTTCCGTTTCAGCTTCTCTGAAATGTTTTCATAAGCTTCAATCAGAAAGGATGCCTTCATCGCTCTGTTATAAAGATCCGCTCCGGGGTTGTCTTTATCAAATAGATATAAATCAAGAAAATCCTCTGCGGCTTGAACGAAGGGATCGGGAGGTATGGATTCGGGATTGTTCATTTCCCCGAGGTTTTCAGGCAGAAACCGCATAAACTGATTGAGTATGGTTTCATTTCGGGAAATGAAAACGCTGAGGGATATAAGGTCCGTCTCTGCGGGAATCTGCTGAAGTTTGAGAACGGCGTTTTCCAGATGGTTGGCATATTTGAATCCCAGTGCTGTAAAACGGGCCTTATCGGGCAGATCCCCCGATCTCATGCGGATCCAGGCATCGTGTAGAGCCCCCCGGCCCTTATCGAATTCCATTACGGTTTCGAGTATTTCCCCGCGCTGTCTCTCCCCGGGCTGAACGACGATCCCCGGTCCGAGCAATTCCCGGCCGACCGCATCGGCCAGCTCCTTAAGGGCGTCATCATATCCGCCGCTGCCCAGAAAAGCTTTGTATCTGATCAGCTGCCCGCGGTCCATCGATTCGCCGATTTCCCGCATATAGTCGCGAACCGCCTCTGCGACCAGATCGGCATCGCTTTCCATATCCATGGTGAACTGGCTGAGAGATTCAAAAGGAAAGGCCTTCAGCACATTGAGACAGAAACTGTGAATTGTAAAGATCGAAGCCTTTTCAAACTCGTAAACGGCCTGGCGGATATTTTCCAGCTCTCCCGCTGTCAGCTTGCGCCTGATTCCGCCCAGATCAAGCTCTCCGGTACGCGAAGCCTCATTCAAAATAAGACGGATCCTCTCTTTGAGCTCACGCGCCGCTTTTCTGGTAAAAGTGACAACCAGAATCTGCGGCAGGGCCAGAGCCCCTTCGGCTATGAGAAGAGATACGATTCTTTCGATCGTATAGGTTTTCCCCGTTCCGGCCGAAGCTTCCAGCTGAATATTTCCGAGAAGATCGATATTTTCAGAAAATGAAAAATTCCCTGTTTGAGACATATTATATTCCCGTCCCCTTTTGCACGGCTTTATTCAAATAGCCATAGACAAGTTTAACAAAACCGGCCATTCCGTCCCCGTCACAGTCGGGAAGTCCCGGATAGGCTATCGTCCTGTATGGACACGTTTTGAACTGTGAGTATCCCCGATCCGCTGCAGAGAGCTTATCATTCCATTTCTCCTGAAATATCTCTTCAACTTTTTTTGGTACGGAATAGATCTCTTCATCGCAATGCTTAGCCATTTCCTCTCCGATTTCCGGATAGAGGGGTAGAGGGCTATGCCGGTTATCGCTGTAGAGCTTAATCAAGCCGGCTAAATCGGGAAGCCCCTCACGTCGGGAAAACAGAGCCGATGCCGTCCCCCCGGGGGACAGGAGATAGGCTTTCAGCTCGTGATGATTCATAACCTCTTCAGGAAGGAGACAGCTGATGAGATAGGGAACGAAGAAATGGGAGAGCCGGGCATTTCCCGAGTTGAATAATCCGGCGTAAACCAATGTCCGGTCCGCCTGTATATAGAGAGGAGGCAGAGCCCCTTTAATCCTCACCTCGAAATTATTTTCCAGGCGGATGAGAGGCGTTCTGATAATTCCCTTACCCAGGTTCGTTTCATCTCCGAAAGAAAGAACAACCGGCTCCGGTCTGGAAAGGAGACCGGGGATACTTCTGACCTGATCGATCAGTGAAATCGTATTCTCTTTAAGCCGGTCGACAAAAGGAACAGAGAGTTCATTATCAATCTGTTCGCCCCGGGCGCTTTGTATCTGAAAGTAAGACTTCAGCCTGTCTTCCATATAATCGCTATCTGCCTGAAGTGCCTCTTCGCTCTGCAGAATCTCTTCCAGAAATGAGCGGTCTGCAAAAAACTCCGCTTCGATGTTTTCTTCCGTATCCTCTTCGGGGAGCTCATTATCTCCCATGAACACGCCGAGGGATTTGTTGAAAAAAACTTTCAACGGATTTTTAAGAAAGGAGAGAAGATCGGAAAAAGTCAGCTCCGGAACATCATCTCCGGAATTCAGGGGAAGAGGATCGATCTTCCGGACCGCTTCAGCGATCTGCCGTTCTCCGTAATAAACTTCAGCCAGCCTGAAATCCCCTTTACTGTAGGAAATCAGCTCCCGGCCCGGGGAAAAATATTCCCGGTCGAAAGGCTGCAGCTTTTCCCGTTCCACAAGAGCGGAAAAACAGCTCTCCCGCCCTTCCATATAGAAATGATCGTCTATGTAACCGGCCAGCTCGGATATGAGTGATGAGGGCTGAAGAACTTCATTGTCCACATTATTGCGGCCCCTGTAAAAAAGAGTGACTTTCTCCTCCGCCGAGAGAAACACTTCGAGGAAAGAATACTTGTCGCTCGTCCTCCTGGATAAATCGATGGAAATGGCATTCCGGACGTCATCTGTTTCCTTCAGGTCAAAGCTGAGGGCATCGTCCGAAGCGGGAAAGGCCTCTTCGTTCAGTCCGAGAACCATAATCACTTTAAAGGGAACAGCTCTCAGGGGCTTCAGGGACGCGCAGCTGATTCCCTGGGTCAGGTAGCGGCCGCGGCTTCCCCCCGATTTACTGATAAACTCCGTCAGAAGCGATTTGAACATATAGAAATCGAAGTTCCTGTTGGTGAGCTCCTCCAGATTATCCAGTTCGTTCACCATATTGAGAATATCGCGGAAACAGCCCTTGAGGCGGAGCCGGTCCCTTTCATCGCGGCCCGAATCATCAGATACCGCCAGATAAGTCTCCATAATGCTTTCCCAGAGAAGAACCCATTCTTCCAGGCGCAGCCTGACCCCGACCAGCGTATTCACATCGCGGTGAAGAGAGCGGATAACATGAATTAATCTGCCGGCGGAAGAGGCATCGCTTTCATTCAATAGGGAATAGGGCGCATCATAGGGCTTATCCTCTTCCGATAGAGCCAGCCCTTCCAGAATCCGGTCAAATCCCCGCTCCCAGCTGTTGAAATCCGTTCCGTGAACACCGAGCTCCTTCTTATGTCCGCCGTCTACGGCCCATTTGATATTGAGCTGATCGCAGTAGTTAAGCCAGCTATCATATTCAGTGGAGTCTATGCGCTGCGCTGCGGCGAAACACCTGTTTGAAAAAAGCGAAAACAGCTCTTTCCGGGTAAATCTCGCTCCGGGCAGATTTAACAGGGCCAGAAAGCCGCTGATAAAGGGAGAATCCCCCTCCCCTTTCAGATCGATAATGTTAAAAGGAAGAGCGGCGCTGTCCTCCGAGGGAAAAACCGCTTCAATATACTGGGCATATTCGTTGATATCCGGCGCAAGCACACCTATATCAGTCAGTTTTAATCGGGGATCGCTTTCCAGGCATGTGAGAATCCTGTTTTTCAGAGCTTCCACTTCCCGCCACCGGCCGGTCGTTGAGACAACGGTCAGACTGCGGTCGTCCCCATCAATGGCTCTCTTCTGATCAGGACTGCTGTTTCGGAGGAAGTCATTCTGTATAAGGGAAAGGAGAGTCTGTTTATCGGAAAAGGAAAAGTCGCTGTGGATGTTCTGACCCGACAGGGTGGACAATTCATCCATAAGGCTGCGGAATCCCCCGAACAGGGCGCCCCAGCTTTTCAGAAGAGCCATGGTAAAGGGCTCATGAGACACTGCGGGGCTGAGAGCGAAGTGATCGACCGGGATAAAACCGGAAAGGTGCCGGAAGAACCGCAGAGAGGAGTCTCCCAGAAAAGTGGATCCGAATAAAATGACCCGCGCCGGCTCACCGTCAAATACATCTTTGTTTTCGACAATAGAAGAAAGAATACTGCTTAAGTGTATATAGGGCTTCGAGCCGGAGAACAGTTCATTCCAGAGAGCCATCTGCCATGTCTCGTGCTTCAATAATACCGGATCCAGATTGGGACTCAGAAAAGGATGTCCTTTCTCCCAGGAGGAAATTAAGGCCTGACAGTTCATCCCGTAATAATAGAAAAGACCGGCTATGCTGTCCGAAAGCTGATAGAGCCTGAGACTACTGATAGTATCGTAATCCTTTTCTCCCGATCCGGCCCCTTTAATGTAGTTTTCCAGTTCGCTGAAAATTCCGGTTCCCGATCCGCGTCCCGGAAGGTCCGTCCTCAGGAGTCCTTCCAGCTTTTTATAGACAATCACTTTCAGATTATCCATAAACAGAACGGCTTTCTCTTCTCCGGCACCTGTTCCTTTCAACATCTCCCGGCCGACGGGAAAAGACCGGATAAAGGTACGAACGGCATTTTCCGGCAGAACGATATTGAGATTGGCGGAAACGCCGTACCGGGCGGCCAGTTCCAGCTTCAGCCACTCGCCCATACTCCGGTTCTGAACGACGAGATAGACCTTTTCTCCCAGAAGCGGTCCGCCCCTCAGGACTTCGCCGTAACGGCTGATAAATGATCTTAGTTTGTTACTGAAGTAAAGTCTGTATTCCGGCATATTCCTAATATAGCCGATGAAAATCGTCCCTACAAGCAGTATGAATTTTCAACCTCTTTGGATTATAGTAAAAAATATGAAGTCCATTCTTCTGGTCATTTTCATCATCATTTCCTTTTCGGCCGGCATAACGGCTTTTATGTGGGGGCAGCTCGCCGTCGCCGTAGCCCTGTCAATAATTGCGCCCGTGGGGCTGCTCTACCTTCTCATTTCAAACCGCTATAAAACAAGGGATGAAAAGCCCGAAAAAAAGAAACGTCAGACCGCTGTTGATAACTATTTTCATCATGACAATAATTAATAAATAATCCACAGGAAAAACCCTGAATTTTCGACTCTCAGCGAATTTATTCACAAGTTATCCACAACCTATACTGAATTTGTTTCTGAAATTTGTATTTATTCCGATCAGTTCGAAAAACCAACGAACGACTCATTAAATCCGTTTCGGACTCTGAAAACCCTAAAAAATACCATTTCAGCCACTTTTCCCGATTAAATGTTAATATTTGTGTAGTATCACCGGAAGTAGTGAAAACAGGAATTTCGTTGAGGACCTGAAATTTTCAACCTAGAGCTAACTTTTCAACAAGTTATCCACAACCTATACAGTTATCTTCGGGAAAGCTGTGAATACTCTGTGAATTTACAAAATTGTGAATTCAGAACAACGAGAATTAATCAAGCGAATTCGCATAAAAATAAAATTGAAAAATTCCCCGTAAATGCTATTGAATTCTTAAAAACAAATTCGATATCATCATGTCTCACCCCTGAGAAGAGGAACCTTATTTAACAATGAATAAAAAAGAATTTTTACTCGATTACAAACTTATAAAAAGTACAGATACGTACATTGAATTTGATGATATCACTCACAAAACGGAGGGAAACTTCGATTTCGCCTCCATGTCCATAGACAGCCTGGATCTTCGGGACCAGCCTGAAGAAGTTTTGAAAGCCGCGAAAAAAAGATGGATCCAGACAAAAAAACTTCTGCTCGTATACACAACAGAAATAAAAAGTACCGGACTGAACAAGATTCTCTTCAATACGCTCAACACCCCCGCCGTACCGGCGGCTCCGGGCTTATTTTTCTTTTTCAAAGACAGGGATCTGGCTGAAGTTTTCCAGTTCAACATCCAATGCGGCGGCAAGGAAGAAACGAAAGACGATGTACTCGTCTATCTGGCCCTGGCCAGAATTAAAAACGAAAGCGTCCTTTCATCGATGCCGCGGATTCTGAAAGACAAAGTGACAGATCACCTGGGAAACAATATCCGCGCCATTGCGGAAAGCCGGAAACTTCTCTCTGTTATGGGCCGGCCGGGAATGGTGAAGGAATTGTGCGAAAAAACAGAAATGGGAATGCAGGATGATGAAGCCCTGTGGATTCATACCTCTCTTATAAGAGAACTCGACCCGGCGCTGCGTGTCTATATCGGATGTTCCTCTTTCTTTTATGGAGATCCCGCTTCTGCGGATATAGTCAAAATCCATAAAAAATCCTCTAAAATAACCTATTATCTCTACGATGACTTTGACAATAAGCTGCTGCCGGAAATGCACGACAGGATAAAAGTGGATCTGAGCCGTCAAAAGATGGATCACTTTGATCACCGCAGCAACAACAAACCGGAAGTTGTATATTTCAAGGAAAGATTTGTAAGCCCCTATGACAGCCGCTACAGAGAGTGGAAAAACTTCAGCGACCACCTTGTGGAGAAAGGATACGCACCGGAAGGAATCCATATAGAACAGAACAGGAATCTGAGAGAGATACTCAACAGTTTCTGCGCCTGAGATCAGAAAGCCCCGGCATTACCCGGGGCTGATTATTTTTATTCATCTTATGACAATGCCCAAGGATCGTCTTCAATTTCCTCCGAATCATCTTCGCCCCGGTACTCGCGATCCCAGGCTTCTGCATCCATATCATCGTAGGAATCACCCCAATCATCATTATCGGGAAAAAGATCTGAATTATCATCATCCAGATCATCTAAAGACATGAAGTCATCTTGATCATCGTCATCAAAATCACTCATAAACTCCTCCTTTTGAGCATATATCCGAACAAAATCTTTATAATACAATTTATACTGAAATTTCCAGAGAAAACCAATTTTTTTGAAGAAAAAAATCACTCGAAAACAATGATGCCATTCTCTATTTCAAGAAACCTTCCGGCGCTTTTAAAATCGAGAAGAATATTTTCAAGTTCATCGGTTTGAAAGGTCCTGTAACTGATCAGATCGGCAAAATCGAGTTCCGCGCCGAGTGCTTCAAGATCACGTCTCAGCTCTTCGGTAGAGGGAATTTCTCCCGTTATAAAAAATGAGGAGAAAAGCCGCCGGCCCCGGGTCATCCAGGATTCCACTTTTTCCCTGTCCGGCTGATACCCCAAAGGGAACTGATCGGGGTAGAGAATATGATCTTTAAAAACAAAGAGAAAAGAATTCTCCCCGAAATCCTTAAGGGAGCGGGAAAACTCAAGATTCAAAGGCAGCGCACCTATAAGCAGGTTGTCAAGCCGGCCGTAGAGATCGGCAAAAAAGTTGATGGAAGAGAATAGATTTCCGAAATTACGAGTGTTTTCATTCAAGTTGAATCTGAGCGAATATAATAAATCCTGTTCCATTATCGAGTACCTGAATTCATTTTCGACCGTACCACGTCATTGTTCAATCACAATAGTCCGTGATAAAATTATTTCATGACCAATAATGACATTTTTAAAAAATTAAGAATAGCCTTTAATATGAAAGATACCGATATAATCGAAACGCTGGAAAAGGTGGGCTTCTCCATTACCAAAAGTGAAATTAACGCTATTTTCCGGACGAAAGAACACAGGAACTACAAACCCTGCGGAGACCAGCTTCTGAGGAAATTCCTCGACGGACTGATAGAGAGAGAAAGACCCTCGCGCAATAAAATTTGAAATTCCCGTTCTCATTTATTAAATTTTCCTTAGGAGAATCGTATGGAGAGATTAAAAGAGATCACCTCCGAAGGAAAAATAATTATTTTTCTCAACCTGAGAGACTATAAAGACGACAAAATCTTTTTCAGAGAGATACTGCATCACACATCGGAGCTTCTGAAAAAAAAGGGCTCTCCCCAGCTTTTCCTCGCCGATTTCACAGGGATTCCCTATACACATAAATACTTTGAGATAACGAGGGAGTTCATTTCCGGCAATCTGGATTATATCAGAGCCGCCGCCTTGACGGGGGTTCACCTCGAACAGGAAATTGATCCGGATATAATCATGAAAGCGGCGGACCTTCACATACTCTTCTTTAATGATATTAACGATGCCCGAAACTGGCTTTCGCAAAAGTAAAGATTTTTAGAAGATACGATTATTTTTTACAATTTCCCTCGGTAATATTAGAATGATATTCATGAATCTTATCATTGAAGATTTCCTGGAATTCAAAGACCTT
Source organism: Spirochaetales bacterium (assembly GCA_016936555.1). Lineage (GTDB taxonomy): Bacteria > Spirochaetota > Spirochaetia > DSM-2461 > DSM-2461 > Spirochaeta_F. Next base: position 49,596 of record JAFGXR010000040.1, read on the forward strand.
TTAACCCAGCATTCCCTTTTTATAATCGGGCTGCTCCTCGTTTTCGGATACTTCCTGGGCAAACTGGCCGATAAAGTCAAGCTGCCGGAAATTACCGGTTACATCATTTCCGGCCTTCTCATGGGTGATGCTGTATTCCAGATGATCCCCCATGATTCCGAGCTGACAATTGTGACCGATGTGGCTCTGGCTCTTATCGCGCTCACAATCGGGGGAGAGTTCTCCCTGACCAAGCTGAAAATTATGGGCCGCGAAGTGATCATTCTCACAATCTTTCAGATTCTGCTGACCTATTTAACTGTCTCGATAAGCCTCGTTGTTTTCAAACTGGAACTGCCTTTTGCGCTTCTTATGGGAGCGATTGCAACGGCAACAGCCCCCGCTGCGACGGTAGCCATCGTTCAATCTCTCAGGGCTCACGGGAGGTTTATTGACAGGCTCTACGGGATCGTCGCTATGGATGATGCCGGTGCCGTCATCGTTTTCAGCATCTCATTCGCTATAGCAACAGGCCTTCTCTCCCCTCATGAAGGCGCTTCGGGACAGGGCGCGGGACTTCTTATCTTTCATGCTTTTACGGAAATACTGTTTTCACTGGTTCTCGGAGCGCTCTTCGGATTCTTCATTCACAAATCCACAAGAAAGCACACCAATACAGGAGAAATACTCATTCTGACGCTGGCCCTGGTCCTCCTTGAAACGGCTCTGGCCCTTTTCTTCCACCTCTCTCCTCTTCTCTCCAATATGGCTGCCGGCACAGTTCTTATTAATATTTCACCGCGCAACCACAGGATCTTCCGGACACTCGAACCGCTGTCGCCTCCTGTTTACGCACTCTTCTTTATAATTGCCGGAACAGAGCTCAATCCGGCGGCTCTTATGAAAAAAGAAATCCTTATTCTGGGTGCGGTTTTTATCGTATCGAGAGCCCTTGCCAAATATTCGGGCATAAATCTGGGGGCCAGAGCAGCCGGGTCTGCTCACAATATCAGAAAGTATCTGGGATTCTGCATGCTACCTCAAGCGGGTGTGGCTATCGGGCTTGTTCTGATGATTCAGACCTCTCCCGTCGTCCTGGCTCTTCCGGAGGCGAGGCAGGCGACCATATCCCTGATGGTAAATATCGTACTGCTTTCGGTTTTCTTCAATGAACTGACCGGGCCGCCTCTATCCAAATTTGCCATAGTCCGCGCCATGGAAGAGGAGTGATAATGACGGGGGACGCGAAGCGTCAGGACCCGGCATTAGTCACAAGCGAAGCGTTAAGGAGGAGTGATGGATTTATTTAAAATTACAGACATAAAAAGCTGCAGCTGCGGTATTAAAACCAAAACGAAAGACGAAACCTTACGGAAGCTGGCCAGATTGGCAGCAAAAAGCCGGAAGCTCGAAAATATAAACGATGATGAGATTTATGAAAAATTAAAAGAGAGGGAAAATCAGGGTTCAACAGGTTTCGGAGGGGAGATAGCCATACCACATGCCAGAATTAAGGGAATGGAGGAATTTCTCCTTTTTATTGTGACAGACCGCAAAGGTGTGGAATACGACGCTATGGATAAAAAGAAAGTCCGCCTTTTCTTCGTTATTCTCGGTCCGGAGGAAGCGGTCAACGAGCACCTTCAGATTCTGGCATCCATATCCCGGGCCGTGTCTCAGGAGCGGGTGAAAAAAGAACTGTTGGGCGCGACAAACGAATCGGTTCTGGTTGAAACATTTTTAAAATACACACTTGAAAAGGATGAGAACCGCGACCGGAGGCAGAAGATGAAGCTGATGATTCTTGTTCTTTACCTCGATGAATTTCTCTACCACATACTGGAATATTTTATTCAGGAAGGAATCGAAGGCGCAACCATCATGGACTCTTCCGGGATGGGTGAATACATATCGAGCATACCCCTTTTCGCGACATTTATCGGTTTTATGAATGAGAAGAAGAACCACAGTAAAACCATTTTCGTTCTTATCCCGGAAAACAAGGAAGCCGATATAGTCAAGGGCATCGAGGAAATCACCGGAGATCTGGATAAGAAAGAAGGTGCTATGATCCTCACAACCGATATTTCCCTGTATAAGGGAACCATGAAGATGATGTAGGTTCTGTTTTGGTAGATATTCTTAAAACTCTTTTCAACCAGATAGGAATTCTGGCACTTTTTGCTTTTTTTATTTCTCAGTCTTATGCGGTGAAAAGGATACTGACGAGGAGGAAGAGGAAAAAAAAAGACACCGTCATAATTATCCTTCTTTTCAGTCTTATCGGAATTCTCGGAACCTACACGGGTATTCCGGTCCATGGAGCTATCGCTAACTCACGGGTCGTCGGAGTATTTGTTGCCGGGTTGATCGGAGGACCGGTTATTGGGCTGGCAACCGGCCTTATTGCCGGTTTTCACCGATGGGTCATAGATATCGGAGGATTTACGGCATTCGCCTGTATGCTTTCTACCATTCTGGAAGGCTTGATTGGCGGGCTCCTCCACCGTCAGATTTCGAAAGCCGAAAAGAAATGGTTTTTCGCTACCGGATTCGGTGCCGGAGCAGAACTTCTCCAGATGATGCTGATCCTGGCAATAGTTCGTCCTTTCCGGGACGCTGTCGAACTGGTACAGCTTATCGCTCTGCCGATGATAGGAGCCAACGCTGTAGCAATCGGTCTTTTTATAGCCATAATTGAGAATGTGCGGGAAAAAGAGGATCTGGTCGCCGCCAACCAGGCGGAAACTGTTCTTCTTATCGCCCTGCAGACAATCGAGCACTTCAGGAAGGGATACAATCGGGAAACAGCTACAGCCTCCGCCCGCATTATACTGGAAAAAACGGACTTATCAGCTGTCGCCTTCACTAATAGGGAAATCATTCTGGCCCACGTGGGAACAGGGGCAACACACCATCCTCCCGGGGAACCCTTTCAAACGCGATTGACCGGCAAAGTACTCGAGACAGGCAAGTTGCTTGTCGCGGGAAATTCAAGAGAAATCAATTGTTTGAACAGCGGCTGCTCTCTTCAGTCAGCAGTGGTTACACCTCTTTACCGGGGAAATGAAATTGTCGGAGTCATGAAGCTATACAGAAATGAACCCAGAGCCATTTCCCGAGTGGACATGAATCTGGCAACCGGCCTGGGAGCACTTTTTTCAAACCAGATAGAACTGAGCACTATTGAGGAACAGGCAAAACTTCTCGGTAAAGCTGAACTGAAAGCCCTTCAGGCTCAGATTAATCCCCATTTTTTGTTCAATGCCATAAACACAATAAGCTCCCTCATCCGAACCGACCCCGATTCCGCACGGAAACTCCTGAAAAACCTCAGCCATATTTTCCGCAAAAGCCTGCAGACCGGACAGGAGGATGTTTCCATAGAACAGGAGCTGGATCACATCGAAGCCTATCTGAATATTGAAAAAGCCCGATACGGTGACAACCTGAAGGTGGAGATAAAGAAACCGCAGGAACTTCACTTCAATCTCCCCCCTTTAATACTTCAGCCGCTGGTGGAAAATGCCGTCAAGCATGGAATTATGGCCCGAAAGGAGGGAGGGATTATTCTCATAGACATTAGAGGAGACCGGAAAAATATTCATATTGCGATCAAGGATAATGGAGTGGGCATGCCGGACAGGATTATAGAAAAACTCTTAACGGAAGGTGACGGCTCATCCATTGCCCTGTATAATATCAATCAGCGTCTAGTCATGAAATACGGTGACAAACAGGGGCTGAAAGTGGAAAGCAGGCAGGGAAAAGGAACAAAAGTGAGCTTATGTATTCCCAGATAAACAACAATCTGAAAGTATTGATCGTCGATGATGAAAAGCCGGCCAGGGACGAGATGACCTTTCTGCTGAAAGGGATTGAAGACATAACAATTTCAGGTGTAGCGGAAAATGGGGAAGAGGCATTGAAAATAGCCGGAAATGTTTATCCCGACATAATTTTTCTCGATATCAACATGGCGGAAATGAATGGCTTTCAGCTTACGGAGAAGCTTCATGCAACGGGACAAAATCCCGGAATTATCTTTACGACAGCCTATGACCAGTATGCCTTGCAGGCTTTTGACATCCGGGCTGTTGACTACATTCTCAAGCCTGTTGAAGAGGACAGGCTTATAAGCAGTATAGAGAAATTCCGCAGCCAGAGAGGAGGGGGAAATGACCGGAGGGATTATTCGGCACTGGAACAAATAATCAAAAGACTCCAGAGAGATAACAAAGTTCCCCGGTATCTGTCCATAGGCCTGGGAGATTCCTACCTGCCCGTATCTTTCGGCGATATCATTACCATTTCAGCCAGAGGCCGTACTGTCACAATCCATACGAAAAAAGGAGACTACCGCCACTGCAGATCCATCGGCGAGATGGAAGACCTTTTATCGGACGGAAACTTCTTCCGCTGTCACAGATCATATATTATAAATCTCGATTTCATTGAGAAAATCGGAATCTGGTTTAATAACACCTATCAGATACAAATGAAGCACTTTTCTGAAAAGATTACGGTTTCGCGAAGCTATATTAAAGCTTTCAGAGAAATCATGTCGATTGTCTGACAATAAAATGTCATTGATGTTTGAATTTTGTCACTTTATTTTTTTTCTCCAAACTCCCTTCATTTATGGACTTAGTATAGTCTCATAAATTTAATCGGAGGTATTCAATGGACGCAGTATTACTAATGGTTCTGGTTTTCGCCGGATATATTCTCGCCTATAAGGTTTATGGAAAATTCCTGAGTGAGAAAATTTTCAAACTGAGCAGTGAAGCCAGAACTCCGGCAGAGGAACTGGAAGACGGGATGGACTATGTTCCTACCAAAAAGGGAATTATTTTCGGTCACCACTTTACTTCAATTGCAGGAACAGGACCTATTGTCGGTCCGGCTATCGGTATCATCTGGGGCTGGCTCCCCGCTGTTATCTGGGTTCTCCTGGGAACAGTTATCATGGGTGCGGTTCACGATTTCGGAGCTCTTGTACTCTCTCTCAGACATCAGGGAAAATCAATTTCTGAAATTACGGGAAACTATATAAACAACAGGACCCGATCGGTCTTTTTTATCGTCGTTTTTCTGGAATTGTGGATTGTCATCGCCATTTTCGGAATGATCATTGCTGTTATTTTCGCCATGTATCCTCAGTCGGTATTCCCCGTTTGGATGGAAATTCCCATAGCGATTACTCTGGGGTATCTGATCTATAAGAAAGGTGCAAACGTCAATCTTGTGACTTTCCTGGCTGTTTTTACGATGTATGTGACAGTTGTTCTGGGCCACTTCATCCCCATAACTCTCCCCACCATAGCCGGAATAGCACCCACAGGAACCTGGACAATCATTCTTCTGATCTATGCCTTCATTGCCTCAACTCTTCCTGTAACGACACTGTTGCAGCCCAGAGACTATATCAATGCCTGGCAGCTTCTTGTAGCCATGATACTGCTGGTTGGCGGAGTTCTCTTTTCGGCATTTATCGGCGAACTCCATATTGTGGCTCCGGTCATTCAGACAAACCCCGAAGGAGCTCCTTCCATGTGGCCCTTCCTGTTCATAACAATCGCCTGCGGAGCCATTTCAGGATTCCACGCCCTTGTTGCTTCGGGAACTTCGGCCAAGCAGGTAGCAAAAGAACCTGATGCCGTTGCCGTAGGATACGGCTCAATGATTATGGAAGGTGTTCTGGCAACTCTGGTGATCATAGCTGTTTCGGCGGGAATCGGGATGGCCTATCAGTCGAAAGATGCCGGTCTTCTTACGGGAATTGATGCCTGGACAACCCATTATTCATCCTGGGCGGCTTCCAACGGCCTGGGCTCGAAAGTGACAGCCTTTGTTGTAGGTGGAGCCAATATGATATCCACACTGGGTATACCCAAACACATAGCCATTATTGTAATGGGTGTTTTTGTGGCCTCTTTTGCCGGCACAACGCTCGATACAGCCACCAGACTGCAGCGCTATGTTACGCAGGAACTGGCAAGCGACTTCAGCCTCGGTTTCTTTAAAAACAAATATGCCGCAACAGCCTTCGCCGTGGTTACAGCCGCTATTCTGGCTTTCTATAATGGCGCCAACGGAGCCGGAGCTTTAACGCTCTGGCCTCTTTTCGGTGCCGTAAACCAGACTCTTGCCGGTCTGACCCTGATTGTTGTAACCGTTTACCTGAAATCTAAAGGCGGGTTGAAATATCTTATTTCAGGAATTCCGGCCGTTTTCATGATGGCCATGACTCTCTGGGCCTTAGTGATTAACGAGATGAATTTCATCTCTGCCTCTAATGTTCTGCTGCTTATAATTAATGCTATAGTTATAGTTATTGCTGTTGTAGTAACAGTGGAAGGGATTCTCAAGTTCTTTAAAACAGAGAATAAAGAAACCCAGACGGCCTGATAAGAATCGGTCATTCAAACACCGGGACCGGGCTTAACCGTCCGGTCCTTTTTTTAGAGGTTTATTTTGAAGATAGATATTAAATCCATTACATTGAAACTTACCGGTATTCTTTCTCTGATTTTTGCTTTACCGCTGATCTATTTTATTTCAGCAGCGATACTGCACAACCGTGGTATTTTCCTGCCGACCGGTGAATTCAAAGGTATGATAAGTTTTTTTCTTTTCCTGGTATCTGTTACAACCGGAGCGGCTCTGCCTGTTCTCGTCCGAACCCGATTTCACAGAAAATATCAGTCGGGAATGATAACAAACTTTCAGGATTATATAAAAAGAGAAAAGCTGCTGATTTTTTTCAGCGCCTTATCGCTCCTTTCAGCCACTACGGCTTATCTTACAAATTCTGCTCCCCTCTACACCTACGGTTCTGTTTTAGCGGCTCTTTATGGAATTTACGGGGTGCTCCCCTTTGAAGCCAGAATTATTAATGACCTGAGAACCTACAAACTACCGGAAACCGCAAATGTGGAAGAAAAGTAGTCAAAATCTCATCCGCTTTCTGAAAAATATATGGTCGGACATGAACCAGGTTAACAGGGAAAATGCTGTAAAAATAGTTGAATATGAACTGGAAGAACTGGAACATATTTTCACTCTTCTACTTTTCGGATCGTTTACCGGCATGCCTTCCCCACCGGTACATGTTACACTTCAACTTCTTCCCTTAATGGAAAAGGAGCTTGAACTGATGTTTACCAAGGTCGCTACAGCTCATGACGCGCTGGCAGAAATTACCGATATTCTCGGTGAAATATAGAGGATCAAGTTGAAAGTAATTTTTTTTACGGGAAAAGGCGGTGTGGGAAAATCCACAAGTTCCGCTCTTTTTGCCTGCAAACTTGCAGAAAAGGGATATAGCGTTTTTCTCAACTCCATAGACCCCGCCCATAATCTTCACGATCTATTCAATACAGGACTCAGTCGTAAGCCGAAGGAAGTCCTTCCCCGGTTGACCATCATGGAAACCGACCTTGAATTCTGGGTCAAACGCTACCTGAAAGAAACAGAAAAAGAACTGAAGGAAACCTACAGATACCAGGAAGCCTTCAATCTCCATAAATACTTTACCACATTAAAATATTCTCCCGGGCTGGAGGAATATGCGGTTCTTCTGGCTCTTCAGGACAGTATTGAGAAATACAGCTCTATGGATTATATTATTTTCGACACACCGCCGACCGCTTTGACTTTAAAGTTTCTCGCCTTGCCATCAGTTTCTCTTCTCTGGCTCCAGGAATTGATCGCCTTCAGAAAGATGATATTAAAAAAGAAGAACATCATCACAAAAATACTGGATAGTAAAAACAATAAAGAAAGAGAAAAAGACCACGTTCTGTTACGGATAGAGAAGCTGATAGCAACGTATAGCGAACTCAACAGAATATTTACGGATACAAATCAGACCAGTATATTTCTGGTCCTCAATCCGGATAAACTGTCTCTGTCAGAATCAAAAGATATCCGGGACAGGCTCAAAGATTTAAATATATCCCTTCCCTATGTCATTCTCAACAAGTTGAAAAACAGGAAAGAAATACCCGATCACATGATGAAAGAATTCCCGGAAAGCACAATATTCACGATCGAAAAGCAGAACGATGAAATAATCGGATTTGACATGTTCAGAAGAATCGATCTTGAACATGAAATCAATATTGTGAGAAACAGATAAAAAAAAGAAGCTGGTGCAGACGTTGTAACTACAACTCCACTCTAATCCCCGGCACAAGGCCGGGTATGGGCTGTATCATGGACTTCTGCAACAGCATTCTTATTTTCAGGAACGATCTATTTTCTGGCAATAAGCAGAGTTTTGGAGTCAAGAATAAGAGAGAGATCCTCTTTAATCTCATTTCCATGATCTTTTACGAGGTTGAGATTCATAATCCCACCTACATTTTTCAGAACCATAATAACAGAAAGGTTTTCTTCACAGCACTTCAGGTTTGAAGGAATAGCTCCCTCCTGAACGACTTCGCCTTCATAGGAATCTGTAAACCATACTTCCAGATCCAGTTCCTTTGCGAAAGCTTTTACTTTGGCAATGACATCGCCATCGCTGTTTTTAGTAAAGTCATAACCGTCAACGACAATGGCGTCAGTTCCTTTCTGTCCGTTCTCAATCATTGCCTTGACGCTGTTGAGAACCTGATCCATAGTAACGCCATCCTGATTGAAGTTCATAATGACTCTGTTTTTCACCAGTTCATCATGCACTTCCATAGCGTTTTCGAGATCTCTTTTCTGAGAGATTTCTTTGAATATATCTTCATACCAGTCGAGAATATGATCTGTTCTGGAAGAAAAGGATACGTGTATTACGTGTTTGTCCCGCATCAGTTTGTCTGTCGCGATGTGGACCAGACAGGCTGTCTTTCCGATTCCCCTCTTGGAGGCGATAACAGCGATGTTTCCCTTTCCGAGACCGCCGTGTGTCGCCTTCTCGAGGATTCGCAGGGGACTGTTTTTAGTCAGCTCTTCTTTTACCATTTCTGAACTCCTTGATCGTGAAAGCCTATTTGTTTTTGTTCTTTTCCTGGAAAGCTTTAACAAGCTCTTCGGAAATACCGGTCGGAACCTTGCTGTATTTTGCGAATTCCATGGTAAACTCAGCTTTACCCTGAGTGGAGGAACGCAGAACAGTGGAGTAACCGAACATCTCACTGAGAGGTACTTCCGCTTCCACGGTACACATGGCACCCTCTTCAGTAGATCCTATAATTATACCACGACGCTGGTTGATACTTCCAAAGATATTTCCCTGGAATTCAGAAGGACCTTCAACGGAAACTTTCATGATCGGTTCGAGAATAACCGGTTTCGCTTTCATATAGGCTTCTCTGAACGCGGCTCTGGCAGCGGTCTGGAATGCCTGGTCGGAAGAGTCGACGGCGTGATACTGACCATCGTTGATAACCATTTTTACACCGACGATCGGATGACCGATCAGAGATCCCTTGTCCAGAGCGGACCGGAAACCTTTATCACAGGAGGGGATATATTCCGTGGGAATGACACCACCCTTGATTTCGCTGACAAACTCGTAATCTTTATCTTCGAGGGGTTCCATTCTACCGGCGACACGGGCGTACTGACCGGAACCACCAGTCTGCTTCTTGTGGGTGTAATTGAAATCAACAGATCCGGAAATAGCTTCCCTGTAGGCAACCTGAGGAGCACCGGTTGTTACTTCTGCCCCGTACTCCCTCTTCATTCTCTCGATGTAAACTTCGAGGTGAAGCTCACCCATTCCCTGGATGATTGTCTGGTTGGACTCATCATCGACATATGTTCTGAAGGTGGGGTCTTCTTTGGTGAATCTGTTGAGAGCTTTTGCCATCTTGTCCGAAGCTTTCTTGTCTTTGGGCTCGATGGACAGGGAGATAACCGGCTCGGGAACGTACATGGAAGTCATGGAGAGATTCATGCCGTTCTGTACGAAAGTATCTCCGGAAGCACATTCGATACCGAAGAGCGCAACGATGTCTCCCGATCCCGCTTCCGTAATATCTTCCATGTTGTTGGAGTGCATTCTGACGAGTCTTCCGACTTTGAATTTCTTCTTGCTTCTGATGTTGTAGAGCTCGGAACCTTTTTTAACAGAACCCTGATAGATTCTGATATAGGTTAGCTGACCGTACTGACCGTCTTCCAGCTTGAAAGCGAGAACAACGGGGGGCTTGCTGTCATCGGAAGAGAGAATAACTTCCGCCTCATCGTTATCGAGGTCGAGAGCTTTATTCTCGATATCCATCGGATTGGGCAGGTAGCTTTCAACAGCATCGAGAAGGGGCTGTACACCTTTGTTCTTGTAAGCCGATCCGAGGAACACAGGGCAGAGCTCCAGATCGAGAGTACCCTTTCTGACAGCTCTATGGATAACTTCTACGGGGATGTCCCCCTCTTCCATCATCAGCTCCATCAGCTCTTCATCGAACATGGAAAGAGCGTCGAGCATGATCTCTCTTTTCTCCTGCGCTTCATCCTGGAGATTCGCGGGAATTTCCGCTTTTCTGACCGCGTAGTTCTCATCGCCGTCGAAGTAGAGAGCTTCCATGGTGATCAGGTCGACAACTCCTTCGTGGTTGTCTTCAAGACCTATGGGGATCTGCATCATAACGGAATTGAGATTCAGTTTTTCTCTGAGCTGATCGGCAACTCTGTAAGGGTTCGCACCGGTACGGTCACATTTGTTAACAAAAGCAACACGGGGAACATTGTAGCGCTTAAGCTGCCTGTCTACCGTGATGGACTGGGACTGCACACCGGCAACGGAACAGAGAACGAGGATAGCACCATCGAGTACGCGGAGAGCTCTTTCAACTTCAATCGTGAAGTCAACGTGTCCCGGAGTGTCGATGATGTTGATATCGATATTTTTCCACTGGACGTTTGTTGCAGCAGAAGCAATCGTAATACCTCTTTCCTTCTCCAGCTCCATGGAGTCCATTGTCGCACCGACGCCGTCTTTACCTCTAACTTCATGAATTGCGTGAATTCTATTACAAAAAAACAAAATACGCTCTGTCAGGGTTGTTTTTCCTGAGTCGATGTGAGCGCTGATACCGATATTACGCATTTGAGCGATATCTTTAGCCATATTATTCGTAACCTCTTACAAAAATTAATGAATAATCTGTGAGGATTATTAACTCCTGAGGACCGGAACCACCGGTCCGGACATTACTGTGAGCCGGAAAACGGTTCACCTTTGTAATTTCAGCTTGCCAGTATATCGAAAGCCTTTTTATTCATCAATACCTTCAGAAGGCTAGTTTATAAAATAAGTCCTTGCCATTAAGTGAAATAGACCACATAATGAAAATTCCGTTAGAAATCTTTCCTGAGCCTGAAAGTAGCGGTAAAACGCTCATCAGAGGGATTTTTCCCTTCCAGTACCAGAGTTTTGTGATCCAGAACCAAACGGATCCTGAAAACCTGGTTCGTCCAGCCGCCTTTCCGGCCCCCCTTATCATTCAGCAATTCGAAAAAGCCGGAATACTCATCTTCCATTTCATCGTAGTAGGCGAAGCCGACCCATCCGTTATTGGAGTCCAGCTGGATGATATGAGGAGTCACATCCACTATGGACATGACCACATCGGGTACATCCCCGGCTGTCGAAGATGTCTGAAACCAGTCGCCCGGTTCGATCATTTCCGCAGAAAGCGAAAGCGCGGGCAGAAATATCAGCGCCATCATTAATATGTATATACCCTTGTTCATAGGAACCTCCATCTATTAATTATAGAGAAAAACATCACTTTTAAAATAGTAATTGAAGAATCGGATAATTAAGGATACAAATGACAAAACGCAGGAGTTATCGATGAATTTAGTATGTCTTGATCTTGAAGGTGTTCTTGTTCCTGAAATATGGATTAATTTTGCCGAGAAGACCGGTCTGGATGAATTGAAAAAAACGACACGGGATGAACCGGACTACAATGTGCTGATGCAAGGGAGAATTGATATTCTCTCCCGGGAGGGCTTCACATTAAAGGATATCCAGGATGTGATCGAAACAATGGATCCCCTTGAGGGAGCCCTGGAATTTCTCGACGAGATCCGGTCTTTTACCCAGATCATCATCCTTTCCGATACTTTCGAGGAATTTGCGGCGCCCCTGATGAAAAAGCTCAAATACCCGACGCTCTTCTGCAATTCTCTGGTTATCGACGGCAAGGGGATGATCCGCGACTTTAAACTGAGAAAGGAAAACGGAAAGAAATTTTCCGTGGAAGGTTTCAGACACGCGGGCTGCCGTGTTTTTGCCGCTGGTGATTCCTATAACGACCTGGCTATGATTCAGAGCGCCGACGGCGGAGCCCTTTTCAGAGCGCCGGACCGGATAACCGATGATTTTCCTCACCTGAAAAACCACGGAACCTATGAAGGGCTTATGTCCTCCATCCGGGAATTTCATAAATGACACAGCGGGACTGATCAGGAGAGGAGAGATTTAACCGCGGCTTTCAGCTCTGACAGTCCCTGCCTGAATTTTCCGAATCCGTCTCGCATCTGTTCTATGTCATTATCGCGCCCGCCGAATTCAAGCAGCTCTCCATAATCCCCGAGTTTCTTCATTGACAGGTTCCGGCAGCTTCCTTTTATGGAGTGGCCTATTCCCCGTACTCTCTCCGAATCGCTTACAAAATCCAGATTTGAAAGTTCATCGAGCTGGCTTTCCATTTTGGCGATCTGAGTCTCAAGCAAGTCTAAAACAATATCGCGGTCTCCCATAAAAGTATTGACCGCATCGTCAAAATCAAAAACCTCAGACGGCACTGCTCCCGATTCCTCTGCCGGAATATTTTCAGCCTTCTGGAGAGACCGGGGAAGCCATTTCTCCAGAACCGGTATAAGGTCGTTCTTTTTAAATGGCTTCGTGAGAAAATCGGTCATACCCGATTCCATGCATTTCTCATACTCTCCCGTCGTAGCGCTGGCCGTAACGGCTACAATAGGGACCGGAACCTCCAGATCGCGGATCTTTTTCGTCGCCTCATAGCCGTTCATGACCGGCATCTGGCAATCCATAAAAATTAGATCGTAATTATTTTTTTCCACAGCCTGAACCGCCTCAAGGCCGTTCGAGGCCGTATCGGACTGAAAGCCGATTTTCTGGAGAATGGTTTTAAAGAGCTGCTGGTTTACGGGATGATCTTCAACTATGAGAATTCTGACATGATCGGAAGCAGAGACCAGAGCTTCTTTTCTGCTGTCCAGCAGAGAGGGGCCGGCCTCTTCGACCTCTTCCAGCTCGCCGATTTCATCGACGGAACTGTCTTCGTAATCCTCCTCGTTGAGGACTTTATTGATTTTGTTGAACAGATCGTCCTTTTTCATGGGCTTTTGAATATACTCGTCGAACCAGCCGAGCAGCTTCATTTTGGCTTCAACGGAACCTCCCCCTTTCTGGGTCATCAGAATCAGACCCGTATCGAGGAAATTCTGGCTGGCATTAATCTCGCTGGCAAGCTGCCATCCGTCCATTCCATGCATGGTCTGATCGATGATACAGAGAGAATAAGGTTCGCCCTGCTTCCGTTTTTTTTCAAGCATATCCAGAGCCTGAGGGCCGTTATCGCCTTCATCGACAGTACATCCCCAGCCGGTCAGGTATGTCTTCGTAAGGGTTCTGACCTTTTTGTTGTCATCGATAAGCAGAACCACCACCCCTTTAAAGTGATCGGAAGAGACATGGTTGTAGGGCTGGATATTTTTCCGCCCCTTTTTCATGGCAATAGAGAAGTAAAAGGTCGACCCCCGGCCTAGCCGGCTGCGGACCTTGAGGTTCCCGCCCATAAGGGATACGAGATTTCTGGAGATGGCCAGCCCCAGTCCCGTACCGCCGAATTTTCTGGTGGTGGAGCGGTCCGCCTGCTGAAACGCCTGAAACAGTTTTTTCTGGTTTTCTTCGGAGATGCCTATACCCGTATCGACTACGGCAAAACGGAGACGGACCGAGGCGTTGTCCTCTCTTTCCTTATGAATCGCGACAACGATTTCCCCCTTTGAGGTGAATTTTACCGCATTGTTAAAGAGGTTGAGAATGACCTGCCTGAGCCGGACCGGATCCCCAAAGACAAATTCGGGAACACCCTGCTCTACGAAAAGGCCGACCTCAACGCCTCTTTTATTGGCCTCGAGCGTGACCAGGTCGACGGCTTTTTCCACAAGCTCGATCAGATTGATTTCCGTTGTCTCCAGACTGAGCTTTCCCGCTTCGATTTTGGAAAAATCGAGAATGTCATTTATAAGGGAGAGCAGAACATCAGCGGAAAACCGGATCTGATTCCCGTAGTCGAGCTGCTCCGCATCGAGATGCGTTTCGTGGAGCAATTCCGACATACCGATGATCGTGTGAATCGGCGTCCGTATTTCATGGCTCATATTAGCCAGGAATTCAGACTTCACCTTGGTCGCGTTCTCCGCGGCGACTCTGGACTGAATCAGTTTTTTTTCATTGATCTTCCTGTCGGTCACATCATCGGCAATGATAAAAATCAGATCATCGCTCTCTTCGTGAATCAGCGCCAGTTCAAGCTTCCACCACCGGTCCTTTTCCTCTCCGTCGCGAAAGCGGGTCGTCAGCTTCGTCGTACTGAAACCGGTCATAATGAAATTGGAGATGGCGAAACTCCAGTCATCGACATCTTCCGATGGCATGAAATCGGTAAAATAACCGGCTTCCATATTTTCATCTGTATAGCCTACCATCTCTTTGAAGCTGCTGTTGTATTTGAGAACTTTTCCCTCTTTGTCCAGCAGGACCATTCCCATCGGGGAAAGATCGAACAACCGGCTGAATATATCCATGGAGCCCCCCGCCTAAAACATAGCTGTCAGAATCTCTTTCGTTTTGGCGATAAGCCCCTCGGGCTTCAGAGGTTTGATCATATAGCTTTTTATTCCGAAATCCAGAGCTTTCATAACACTCTCCTTTCTGGACAGGGCGGAAAGCACGATGACAGGGACTTCGACTTCATTCTCTTTCAAATACTTCAGCACGGCAAATCCGTTGACATCGGGCATCATCAGATCGAGAAAAATCAGGTCATACTCATCGGCGCGGAAATCTTTAAGAAAATCCCGGCCGTCACCGAACGTCGTCACCGGCCAGTCATAGCCGTCAAAGGTTTTCCGGATAAGCGCCTGAACGATGATGTCGTCATCCACAGCAGCGATCCTGTACTTCTTTCCGCTGCCGGAAAAATCACTGCCCAGACGGGATTCATCCTGAAAATTGAGATGAACCGTAGAGATCGCTTCATCGTCTACAGCCGAAGAGAGTAGAGACTGATGGACATTGCTCTTTTCGGCTGTCATCTCCTCGAGACCCCGTTTGCCGAGTAGACCGTCAATTGCTTTTTCCAGCGATTTTACAACTTCTATATCGCGGAAGTAGAGATTCCCCGCCAGGACCTCCCGGATTTTTTCCGATACCGTGAGGATTTTAATATTGTCATGAGAGACGACCGTTTCCGAGATGTTCTGAAGCAGCGTTTCCAGCTTGCTCCGGTCCTCATCGCGGTAGGTGATATCGGTCATCAGAATCAGGATCCGCGGTGATATGATTTTATGCAGCTTTAGCAATTCCGCAATCTTGTATTTCAAAAGGCTGATCTTTTCACGATTGAACCCCTTGGCTATTTCGATGAACAGGATTTTGTCGTTCAAATGGGCGTCGAGGGAACAGGGCGTATCGTCAACGGCGATTTTCACATTGAGAGTTTCCGAAACGGTCTGCAGAAGAAGGTCTATCTTGATCGGCTTGGCGAGGAATTTCCTTACGTTATAGTTGGCAACGCTGACGATTTTTTCCCGGTTTATGTCGTTACAGGCTATGATAACGGGAATCCCCTTGGTATTGGGGTTCATTTTTTTCGCTTTGAGAAGCTCCAGAGCGCCCTTTCGGGAGAGGTAATATTCCATAATAATAAGGTCGGGGAGCTGGTTTCTCATTTTGGTCAATCCGTCGAGACCGTTTATCCCTTCAAGAACCTCGAATCCGTACTCCTCGAGCTGAGTTTTCATAAATGTTCTGAAAAGCGATGAATCATCAATAACCAGTATCTTTTTCATTTTTTCTCTCTAGTAATCTATATAAATTTGCCATTTGGCAGAGACAAGAACCTGCAAGGCTTCGGTAAAGGTTTTGTTTCTCGTTCGCATGAAAACATTATCCTCAACCAGACTTCCATTTTCCTCGAAACCCATAATCGGGTACTTCATTATCCCCTGAATTTCATCAATTGAAAAACCGTTCTCCAGAAGATTTACCGTAAAAGAGATGTTTTCCAGAGGCAGATGCTTCCCTTCCGGCGTGTAGAGATAACCCATCCCGTCGAGGATCTGCTCGAAGGGGCTTTTTGAATAGTGAAAATAGCGGCTCGGCGGTTTGTTTCCGTCCATGATACCCCTTTTGACAAGGGCTTCCTCCATATTGACTATCATGCCGTGGAAATCCTGACGGTTCAGCGTTGACCGCAAGACCATAACGGCAATATCGGTAGAGTAGTTATTTTTATGAAGAAGAGCCGGAATGTCGTAATTGATGATATAAAGATCCCTGTACTTTTTTACGCTCTGACCATTCAGAAAAAGTATGTCTTCATGGGGAACCCAGATGGAAAAGAGTTCCTCCTCGGAAAGAGACAATCTGTCCAGAGCATCAAAGGCTCCGACGACTTCGCAGCGGTCAAAGGCTTTACCGTAATGCAGTTCAAATTGTTTTTTCATTGCGGGAGTGAAACACTGCCTGCCGCCGGCGGCAAATTTATAATTGATGGAGTAGTGCTCTTCAATAACGTGATTGTCCATAATGAAATCACCGGGAAGATTGGCCAGGTAGACCATTTCCGCGTTATCCCTGTACTGCTTATCCCCCCGGAGAACAGCCATAAGGGTGCTCTCGACAAGGACCCCGTTTGACTCGGGCCTCAAATAGAGAAAGATATCGTCTACACGTCCTGATGAATCCGGCCCCCCGTAAGGGACAATAACCGTCGGCTGCCGCATATAAATATTATAGGAAAAATTATGAGACATTGCATTACTCTTTTTTCCGGTCCATAATCAGTCTGATGGATAATTACCTCGAATTCACAGGTCCGGTCAAACTCATAATTGTCGAAAAAGCTCTTGTGGAAAACCGGAACGGGAAATTCCGGGAGCTTGAGAAAGCTGGCATAACCCGCCTGATTTTCGATAGCCAGAGCAGACCCGTTTCAGAGTTGAGAGAAAACTCCTCCCTTGAATATCAATACGACGATGAGGGAAACCTTATGGCTGTCCGGGAACGAGATAAAAAAGGGGCTCTTGTCGAAGAGTACAGAATGACCTACCGGGAGAACCGGCTTCTGATAAAGAATAAACTCTCTCCCGACAGCACCGTTCGGGAAAGCAGAACCTATCGTTATGATGAAGAGAACCGCCTGATCTCGGAAAGCCAAGGATCCCGCCATATCCGCTATGAGTATAAAGATGATTATATACACCGGGAATACCGCTACTACGGAAAAGAGCCGGAACTGGCTCTGGTCTACAGACATAACGAGTCGGGAAAACCCCTCCAAATTGAAACATTCAGCAAAGAGGGAGCCTCTCTCCGCCTCGAACAATTCGTCTGGAAGGACAATCTTCTCTCAGAATGGATCATACGGGGAAAAGACGGCCGGACATTCAAAAACGACCGGTACGAGTACAGCTGCTTTCACGAGGGAAACTGGCTCAAAAGAATCCGCTACAACCGGATCGAACCGAACCGGGAGAATCCTGTCGAAGTGATATATCGCTCCATCGCCTATTCCGACTCATGCCCCGATGTAAAACCTGTTCATGAAGAGGAAAAAGTCATTCAGCATCAGAGTCCGGGGGCTTTGACATTCAAAGACGGGAGTCTCTATCGAGGAGAAATCCGGGACGGCAAAATGGAGGGGAAAGGATTTATCCAGTGGCCTGACGGAAGCTCTTATAAAGGGGAGTTCCGCAACAACAGAATGAACGGCCGGGGCATACTGACCTGGCCGAACGGGGATATCTACAGCGGAATGTTCAAAGAGGGGAAAATGGAGGGAGTCGGCCGCCTCCGGTGGGCCGGAGGAAAGCGCTTTTACGGATTGTTTGAAGAGAACAGACGAACCAGACAGGGCATTATCGAGGAGGATTGAAAGGCTTTCAGAAACCCTGTAAAAATCATGCAGGACAGGTGCAAATCTGCATGTCCTTTCTCGATTTATTAAAAGGGTCGTCCTTCCAGACGCCTATACATTCCCGTGGGTATCATGTCTTGATTTGTTGAATGCAATAAATCGCTATACCTATTTATTTTAAAGGAACGATCACTATACTTTATAATATATCAATCGCGAAAAACAGAGCATGCATTCGAAAATGACGGTGTTCGGGAGAATTTATGAATCTGAAAAATTTTAAAATCGCAACAAAATTATTTGCCGGATTTTCTTTGATTCTGATTATGCTGGTCGGCGTATCCCTATTTCAGGTGATATCTCTGAACACCATGCATGATCTCCAGGTAGAGAGCAAATCAAGGGCTTTGGACGCCGTGGAAATCCAGACCATAGCCAACAGAGTGGATGCCGTTTATGCGGTAATCGCCGATTCCATTATAAACCGGAACCTGGAAGAGAGCAGAAATGATTTTGCAGAGGTTAAGAAAAGTGCGGCGGCTGATATGATGACCGTCCGCGATCTGGTCGATACCGAACGGGAAGAGGCGTGGGCCGATGAATTTGAAAAGGGATTCACGAATTATCTGGCCTTGTTTGAAAACAGAGTGCTCCCCATTTTAGCCAAAGAAGAGTCGATCGAAGAGCGAATGACCGACAGCCTTGAAATTATGAAAATAGCCATAGATGTGGAAGCTGTATATCCCGTCATTGCCGATGGCATTATCTACAGAGACCTGGAGGAAACCAGAGCGGAATGGATGAAAATAAGAGATCATTCAGAAATCGATATCGCCACGGTCAGAAATCTGTCAGATACAGAGAAAGAAAGAGAGCTGGCTGAACGGTTCGCAGAGAATTACAGGACATATCTTGATCTTTATGAAAAACAGACTCTGCCCCTGCTGTCCCAGCCCGAAACGGCGGCGAACAGCCAGAGAATAAAGAATCTCGATGAAGCCATGGATCAGGCCCGGATGGGAACACTCTCGGCTCTGGACGCGATTAATAAATCTCTGGAAGAGGAAACTCTTGCTGTTATGGAAGATGAAAAGAAATTGCGGAATCTGGATGAAGAGATCGACCTCATCCGCGACAGCACGATAATGCCTTTGTCCCGGATAGCCGAATCGTTGAAGAATGAACAGCTGGAGGCGGACAAACACTTCGAAGAGAGGAGCAACGCCACAAGGATGATGACCATTCTAGTCAGTTTTGCCTCTGTCCTGCTGGGGCTCCTCATCGCATTTCTCATCACAATAGACATTACGCGGCCTCTGGCCAGGATGGTCACTTTAGTGACGGAAATGGCCGGAGGTGACCTGACCAATACCGTGGAGATTCACCGCAAAGATGAAATCGGCATACTTATAAATTCATTGAACCTGATGTCTGAGAAACTGAGGGAGATCGTATCTGAAATTCATTTAGTCGCCGACAGCGTCTCCACCGGCAGCGAACAGATCAATTCATCATCACAGCTCTTATCGCAGGGAGCGACGGAACAGGCGGCTTCGGTCGAGGAAACCAGTTCCGCCATGGAACAGATGGGAGCCAATATTCAGCAGAACGCCGACAACTCGGACCAGACGGAAAAAATTTCACGTAAGGCAGCAAATGACGCTGAAGTAACGGGTAGCGCCGTCATAGAAGCCGTTGAAGCGATGAACCAGATTGCAAAGAAAATCTCCATTATTGAGGAAATAGCCCGTCAGACAAACCTCCTGGCCCTGAACGCCGCCATTGAAGCCGCCAGAGCCGGGGAACAGGGCAAGGGATTTGCCGTGGTCGCTTCAGAAGTCCGCAAACTGGCAGAGCGAAGCCAGATTGCAGCAGGAGAAATATCCCAGTTATCGATTTCCACAGTAGATATTGCTGAAAAAGCCGGAGACATGTTAACGAAGCTGGTTCCCAATATACAAAAGACTTCCGAGCTGATTCAGGAAATCAGTGCTTCCAGTATGGAACAGAATTCCGGAGTGGATCAGATTACAGGCGCCGTGCAGCAGCTGAACCTCGTTATCCAGCAGTCTGCCGCATCGACAGAAGAACTGGCCGCGACGGCCGAAAGTCTGGCCAGTCAGGCAAGAGAGATGAAAGAGTTAATCTCTTTCTTTAAAATTGATAAAAATCAGAAATTACTCCGGGAACCACGAAGAAGCCCGGTCGAAGAAAGTAAAAAGAAAATGATATCTACCGGAATCGCTCTGATTGATAAAGAGGATTACAGCGAATCTGATTTCGGTGATTTTTAACCGGAACCTCTTTTCCTCCCGGTATACTCAGATTATCTTCTTTTTTCGATAATCCAGCATTTATGGATTTTGCTTCCCTTGAAATCCTCCGGTATGGTTTCATCGCTTATATTATGGACAAACCCGTTTTCTCTAACGGCGGGATCGATACGGAATTTGGTAAAATTGGTGGAAAAAATGAGGATCCCGTTTTTCGTCAGGAGAGAGAGACAATGGTTGATCATGGCCAAATGGTCCTTCTGAATATCCAGAACCTTCTTCATCTTCCGGCTGTTGGAAAAAGTAGGAGGGTCGAGGATGATCAGATCCCAGCTCTCTTTTTTCTGTGCCGCTTCCTCGAGAAAAGCAAAGACATCGCTATTCTCATATTTGTGGGACGCCGCGGTGAAGTTATTAAGCTCCATATTCTCTCTGGCCCAGTTCAGGTAGACATTCGAAAGATCGACAGAAGTGGTCGATGCCGCCCCGCCCGCCGCCGCGTAGACAGAAAAGGATCCCGTATAGGCGAAGAGATTGAGAACCCGTTTCCCCGAAGAGTTCTCCCTGACGAGCTGTCTCGTATCCCGGTGGTCCAGAAAAAGACCCGTATCAATGTAGTCAGATAGATTCACCTTGAAATTCAGCCCGTACTCACTGATCCGCTCTGTTATGTTTTCCGCTTTATATTTCCCGTACTGTTTCCCTCCCGTGAGGAGCTCTCTCGTTTTAACAAAGATCCGCTCTTCCGGAACATAGAGGTTTTTCCCGGCCGTCTCGACCAGCAGGTCCATTTCCTCCGGAGAGAAGGTCTCTTTGTTATTTGATTCAAAGAGAGTCACATGAAGGTATTTTCCATAAAAATCAATAGCCAGAGGAATATCGCCCATATCCCTGTTATAGACGCGATAAGCCTCGATTCCCGAATCGAGAGCCCACTTTCTCATATCGCCATGTTTCTTTTTCAGGTGTTTTGCAAATTTCTTCAGTTTTTCCTCTGTCATACCACTCCGCTCCGCCGGGAAATAAAAAAGGCCGCCCTAAATGACAGCCTTTTCTGATTATTCAATCTCACCGATTTCTTTCAGTTTTTCGATGGCTTCATCTTTTTCTTTGACTTTCGTCTTCTTCACGGCTTTCGTCAAGATATTGTCCCACTGTTTCTCCGGCTGTTCGTCTTTCATTTCCTCGAGCAGGAAGAGAATGTCATCACTCATTTCCAGGTTGTAGATTCTGTCGCCGTCATAAAAAAAGAGTTCGACGAATGCGTTGATGAAATCACCTACGCTTCTCTGCTCTCTGATAGTTTTGCGGCCGAGCATTTCCTGCTTTTTCTGGGCTCTTTTAAGATCTCTGTTTCTTCTTTCGATATCTGTGCTTTTCATTTTGTTATCCTCGGAAATTTTCCGACCCCAATATAACGCAGAAGAGAACTGTTGTTCAATATGTATGAGACGGGTCTCTAATAACCCTTGTTGAGAATATCTTCTCCGTTGTGAATGCCCCAGAGCCACTGATCGCTATCGCCCAGCAGGGTTGCGGCGACCATGGCTTCGTTGTAGGTAATTTCATCATTCCAGCTGTCAAAAACATTTTCCGCCCTGTGGATCCTGATCACATAGTTTTCCCGGTAGTGCTCCACCAGAAGATCGTGCCACCTCTCGTCACCGCTGTAAAAATCGCTCACCATGCGGATCATCGACTGTCCCGGCATTTCGACAGAAAAGGAGATATCCAGTCCCTCGGACCGGTATGTGAACACGCGGTGCGGACCGATCTCTTTAGAGGGAAGATTGTATTTTCCGGAGAGCAGTTTTTCCGCCGTTTCACGGCTCATGATCACCGCAGTCAGGAACCCAGATCCGCCGTCTTCCGCGACCTCCAGTGTTTCCGCTCTGGCAAAAGCCGCTTTCTTAACCGATACAATAACCCCTCTGTCCCGGCTTTTGCCGAAGAGCCCGTCGTCAAACTCATCATAGATGCTGACGACCGGTTCCGGATCCGGCGCTGAAGCCACCAGGGGAAACCGGAGGGCAAGAACAAAAAGGGGAATCAATTTATTTCTCATAATTTCCTCTCCCTGAATTTCACTTCGGCGAATCCGCTGTCCGTCAGAATTTTGCGAATCAGATCCCGGCTGTTTTCATCGGCATCGGAGAGTATGCCGAGACCGACAACCCTGTCTCTGATACGGGGCTCCAGGAAATCCACCAGATCTCTCCATTGAGCCGGGGTCATTCTGGCATCGGGAAAATTATCATCTGACGGTTTGCGGTCCTCAATATACATTTCGGTTATTTCGGCGGGAGGGAGATGCAGACTTACAATTTTTCCTTCTCCTTCCTCCTCAACCATCATATAGGAGTTGAGAGCACCTTCTCCGAATAGAGCGGGATTACTGAAAACGGTACCCGAAATATTTATTCCCGCTTTAACCACCGCATTGAGAATGACAAATTCGTATACATCGACGGCCGGATCAAACCCGCAGTCCAGACAGGCTTTGTATATTCTCAAAAGCTCCTGCTGTTGTTCGTCTCCCGAAAGGCCCCTGTCATACATCTCCCTGAGGGCCCACCAACTCAAATCCCGGTCTACAAAATCATAGGGGAAAATAAGCTTGAGCCTGTATTCAGACGTATTGAGAAGATAGAGATCTCCGATTTCCTCCGCCGCCGTATAAGCCGAACTGCTTTTCCGGCTGAAAAGAGAAAAACGGGGAAGAGAGAGGCCCACAACATACCGGTCCAGAAAAAGAAATGTCACAGCGGCTAGCAAAAGGGTAAAGAGTATCGGGAGAATAAGGGATTTAAACTTCATCTCCCTCTCCTTTGCCCGAATGCTCGAAACGGATATCGGTTATGCCCCGGTCCCGCAGAATACCGGTAATGAGGCTCTGAAGATTTCTGTCCGCCCGTTCGAGCAGTTCCGAATCGACAGCTTCCTTCCGGATGCGTTCTTTTTCATCATATACCGTATCGAGATAATCGCTCTGTTTAATCCTTCCGAAACGCTCCAGGGCAAAATACTCATCGATGGAGCTCTCGTCGGCATCGATACTGAATATCCGGGGAGAACTGTATGATACGACAATCCGGTTCTCTTCGGCTTTCAGGGAAAAACCGCTCGAGAGATCCACCCCGGCCGTCACGATATAATTAATGGTAAAGAGAGAGCGCTTATCGACAATAAGGTTCTCCCTGACTTCCGTATAGATAACATTTCTGTAGATTTGTCTCGCCGTCACGAGCTCCTGAAGATTGCGGATCCTGTCTCCCGCCTCCTCCAGCTTTCTGTCCCGCAATTCGAGAGAGAGAAGAAAAACAAGAGCGACTACGGGCAGTGAAAAGAGAAGAAAATAATTAAGGGGAGCAGGAGCCTTTTTCCGCATAATAATATTATGCCGTATTTTTTTAAAAATTTAAACGATACTTATCAGATATTTTCCAGGCCCTTGAGGACCTGTTCATACTGCTCCCTGTAGTCGCCACCATATTCCATAACCGTCTCGCCTTTTTTAATCGTCTCCAGAAGCTCTTCCTTAATCTCGATAAGACGGTTGTAACAGGGAGGGCAGATCCTCGGATCGCTGTTCAGCAGCTCAACGACAGATCCTTCAATAAAGATATGGAGCGATTCGAGCTTCTGAAAAGGGCTGTTGAAACCGAAACCCTCCAGATTGCGGGAAACGGAGAATTTCAAACCGGCCACAAGGGCTTCATCGAGGTTGCCCAGCTTCGACGCTGATGGAAACTTCTGTTTGACAGAAGCGAGAACAGCGCAGGCGATCTGTGTGGGAAAGTAGAGAAAATCGATTTTATCCTCTTCGGAAATTGACCCGGCATACTCATCTTTATAAACCGGCCAGCTTCCATCGGGAGCCTGGTTCTCGATAAGTGACCGGCAGAAATCGATGATCTGTTCTTCCGTATAATTATCGTGGGGGATCATTCCTTTGTGGAGTCCTTTCAGAACCAGCCTCATCGACCCGGTTATGACGGACATGTTTTCGTAGTCGTCATCTTTCGATTTGAAAAACTTTTTCATCAATACCATGGAACTGCCCCTTTCTATATTTTTTTATCGTATTATAGATCACCTGATGAATTTTGGGAATAGGGGATTCTGCAAAACCCTCACCTCACCCCGCGGGGCTGTTGCAACAGCCCCGGCTAAGGAGAGGTTCGCTTTACAGAGCGCCTATCGTCACTGTTTGAGCGGGAAGCCGCCTTTTTCCAGAGTTTCCATAACGCTCTGTTCCGCCGATGAGATAAACTCGCCGCTCAGAGTCTTTTCCTTATCGGAAAAAGTCGTTCTGACCGTCACGGCTTTCTGTCCGTTTTCCATCTTAAAGATATCGACGACGCGCACGCTGTCCAGCTCTTTAAGCTTCAGCTTGTTGAGCACGGAAATTACGGAAGCCGCCGGCTCCTTTTCATCGGCTACGACCGTACAATCGAAGGTCGATGAGGGGAAACGGGAAAGGGGCTCGTATTTGGTTTTGTCCCTGATCTCTTTCTCTTCGAAGTCCGCCAGATCGATTACGGCGATAACCAGATTCCCCTTGATTTTGAAATCCCGGCATACGACGGGGTGAACCGAAGTGATAAAACCGGCCATCTTTCCCTGAATCTGGAAGTTCAGTGCCTCATTGGGATGGAGACCTTTCCATTCGGGATCGACAAAGGGGTTGACGGCCCTGTAATCGGGACGGCTCATCTTCACTTTGAGGTTCAGGAAGGCGAACAGGTCCTCGAGATGATTGAGAAGATCCATAAAGGGCGATTCTTTACGGGAGAACCAGGCCAGACCGATCTGATTTCTCTCGATGGAGAATTTCTTTTCATCGGGCAGATAGGACCGGCCGATTTCGAAAAACCTGAAAGAGCTGTTGGTTTTCTGATTGAGCGCCGCCGCCTGAAGCAGAGAGGGAACCAGAGAGGGCCGCATTCTATCCGTTTCAGGAGACAGGGCGTTTGCCAGAACCAGTTCATCATTCATCTGATGCCAGGAAGACTTTTCCAGGAGCTTTGCGCCGACCATGGGATAGGTGAGAACTTCATGGGCCCTGGCGCGGAGGACCAGAAAATCCTGAATGTTCCGCGCCATTTTTTTGGCATTGGAGAGCCGGACGGCGCTGATTGTATTGAGAGGCGAGACGGGAACGATATTATCGTATCCGATAACCCGCCCCACTTCCTCGATGATATCGGCATCGCATTCGATATCCTTGGTAGCCCGGTAGGAAGGCACGGTTACGGAAAGGGTACCGCCTTTTGTCTCAACGGCGAATTCGAGCGATTCGAGAATGGAAACGATTCTGGAAGTTTCCAGCTCCTTGCCGAGAACGCGGCAGATATGTTCCGCTGTCATGTCCAGAACCAGGGGAGCTTTCTCTTCTCCATATCCGTCGGAAACGATTCCGCCGACGACTTTCGCATCGGGACAGAGCTGCAGGACAAGATCGAGTGTTCTCAGGAGAGTCTGTTTCACCTGGCGGGTATCGAGACATTTTTCATAGCGCTGCGAAGCATCGGTTCTCAGTCCGAGGCGGGAGGAGGTCATGCGGACCTCTGAATCCACCCAGTTGGCCACTTCGATAAAGATGCGGCTCGTCGTCTCTTTGACACCGCTGTCCAGTCCGCCCATGATACCGGCTATGCTGGAGGGTCCCCCGGCATCGCAGACCAGAGTGTCCGCGGGGTTCAGCTCCCGTTCCACTTCATCGAGAGTCGTAAAGGTTTTGTCCCGGTCGCCGGCGCGGCGGACAATGATCCTGGAACCTTTAATGGTATCGCGGTCGAACATATGAAGGGGATGACCCAGTTCGAGCATAACGTAATTGGAGATGTCGACGATGTTGTTGATAGCTCTGAGTCCGCAGGCTTCGAGTCTCTCTTTCATCCACCGGGGGCTCTCCTGAACCGTCACGTTGTCAACGGCGAGACCGGAAAACCCGAGACAGGCCGAATCGGGGTCGACTTCAAGGGAAACGGGAGACCTCTCGTCGGTGAATCGGGCGGTCAGCTCTTTCTCCCAGGCCTCGCCGTAGGGCTTTTTCAGCTCCTGTCCGAATACGGCGGCGAATTCCCGGGCCATACCGTAATGCCCCCAGAGGTCGGGTCGGTGGGTCAGCGATTTGTTGTCGATATCGAGGAGGATATCTCTTCTCCGCCCCAGATGGTCGAGCATGGTTTCGCCGATAACCGCGTCTTCCGGCAATTCGGCGAGTCCGCTGTCATCGCTTCCGATGGAGAGTTCCGTCTCGCTGCAGAGCATCCCTTCGGACATAACGCCGCGGATTTTCTTCGGAGTCAGGGTGAACCCGCCGGGAAAAGTGGTTCCGATCGGCGCGAAGGGAACCTTTTTGCCGGGAGCCACGTTGGGAGCCCCGCAGACGACCTCGCGGATGCCTTTGCCGGTTTCGAATTTTACCAGATGAAGGTGCTCCGAATCGGGATGGGGATTCACTTCGGTAATTTGGGCTACGGTGACATTTCCCAGCAGCTCCCCTGTCATCAGGACCTCTTCCACCTCGCAGGTGGCCAGAGTGAATTTGACTGCCAGCTCATCGGGCGACATATCGGGGATGTTAACAAAATCTTTTATCCAGTCTATTGATATTATCATTACAATCTTCCTTAATACGCTTTGAACAGAGAGGTGAAGGCCAGGTTGCCGCTGTGGAGATGGCGGATATCATCGATTCCGTAACGCATCATGACCAGCCTGTCCAGTCCCAGCCCGAAGGCGAACCCGTTGTATTTTTCCGTATCGACTCCGCCGGCTTTCAGCACGTTGGGGTGGGTCATACCGCAGGGGAGAAGTTCCACCCAGCCGGTCTGCTTGCAGACGGAACAGCCTTTGCCGCCGCAGATGAGACACTCGATATCGAGCTCGAATCCCGGTTCCACGAAGGGGAAGAACCCGGGGCGGAGACGGACGTTGACGTCTTTTCTGAAAATTTCGCTGAGGAGGGTCTTCATAAAGAAGATGAGATTGGCGACGGAGATGTTCTCGCCGACCATCATGCCCTCGAGCTGATGGAAAACCGCTTCATGGGAGGCGTCGAGAGCCTCGCTCCGGAAAACCTTACCGGGGCCGACGAACTTGAAGGGAGGCTTGTGGGCTTCCATTCCCCGGACCTGGATTGTCGACGTATGGGTCCTGAGGAGGTGTTCCATATCCTTGAACCAGAAGGTGTCCTGCATATCCCGCGCGGGATGGGTAGCCGGAATATTGAGGGCTTCGAAGTTGTGGAACTCGTCCTCGATATGGGGGCCGTCCAGAATATCAAACCCCATGGAGAGGAAGATATCTTCTATCTCTCTCTGGATAATGGTGACGGGATGATAACCCGCGCTGTTCATTCCCAGATCGCGAACCGAATCGCGGAGAGTGATGTCCTGCCAGTTTTTCTCGAGCTTTTCATTGATCTCGTCGATCTCCAGCTGAGCCAGCTTTCTGTCGATGGAATCCTGAATCTCGATTTTGTAATTATTGGAACGGATACCCAGTTCCTTCCTGTCTTCGGGGGCAGCATCTTTCAGACTTTTCAGAATCAGATTCAGCTTACCATTTTTCCCGAGATACTCCGCTTTGAGATCGAAGAGAGACGCTTTTTTGTCCACCTCTCCGATTGCCGATCTGAACTCTACGATCAGCTCTTCCAGTTTCTGCAGCATACGCAACCCCATAAAAATATTTTAAGTAAAAAAAACGGCTGTTTGCCTGAGCAACAGCCGTGTAATCTCCACAGTTTGAAACCCAGGTCTTCTCAGTTCTTGAAAAAGAAGAAAAAAGAGAAGAAGCTAAAGCTTGTAAAAGCAAATAGTATGGATTTCATATGGACTCTTATTATAACGAAAGAACTTTAATTGTCAAATCCCACAGGTTTGATTTTCAATTATTCATTCACCCCGGGCGACATAGGAGGATTTTTTGCCGTTTTCCTCAATTTATTGGAGCATTTCTTTTCTCAGCAGGTCTATTTATGTCGTTCCTGATTTCAAATGTATATTTAGAATGTGATAGTTAAAGCTTTACCGGCGAAACAACAGAAAATGATTCTGGATATGATAGAATCGATCATAAGGAAGAGATGTTTACCGGAACTAATTGAGCTGTCCTGGAATCCAGCCTCCTCAAGAGAGATTAATTCAATTCCGACAATTTCACCTTATCATATCCGCCGCGCTTCTTGTCCTCCGGGTGCGGCTCGATCCCGATTATCGTGATATCCTTCTGATCCGGCCCATAGACCCAGAAGATCCGACCGGCGGAAGGGGTATTGTTATCAAGATATGATTCCCAGACCTTCATTCCGTACCGGCGGCTCAAATCGGAAATTTCATGAGAGGAAAGCCCGGGATGCCTGGGATTCTGACTGAGAAACCCGAAAGCTTTGACCAGTTTCTTGAAGAGTTTCTGCTCTGTCTTGCTCAAGTTTCCCTTGTCCGCTTTTTCTGTGAGATCATTCCAGAAGAGTTCCATCTCGGGAACTCCCATTCGTATGTTGAAAGGCATTCCTATTCGTCTTCCAGGTATTTGGAAAAATCAATAGGAGCGGAGACTTTGCCTTTTTTCAGGTTCTCAACCGATTTGTCCATCATCTTCACCGTATTGGCGGAGATCAGGGTAGGATCGACGAGTACACGGGGGATCATCTCTATTCGTCCGTCGTTGTACTCCATTACGTGATAGTAATCGTACTTGGCTCCGCGGACTGTAAAACGGTTCTTCGAGTCGATTTTTGTATCGTATTCTTTTAATACTGCACTCATATTCACCTCAGTATGTGGGATATCCCACTCACAAGATACTGCGAAAAGATGAGAAATACAAGGTTTGTGATGAAATGCTGAGGGAAAAACATAAGCATACCAGTTTAGGCCATCTTTAATGGGGTCTTCTGTGATAAACCTACCCAGCTCGGGATCATACCACCTGGCATTGAAATTATACAGACTTATTCCTACTCCCGATGATCTCCCGGAGTTCACATTGCGGAGACTCTTTCACATCAATCCCTCAATATTACGAGATTAACCCCGCAGACAATATCGAGCAGACTGTAAGGAGCGACCGAAGCACTGTATGAAGGACTCGATGTATACCGCGGACCGACGGTAAAAGCGAGGGACGACCGGGAGCCGAAATGCCATTTCAACTCGCCGGTTATCTCGCCGGCAAAAAGAAAATAAGGAGTCGGCCTGGCCATGATCATTCCAGGCATCAGGGCCGCCTGGAGAGAAAAATCGAGAGATTTTCCCCGGGCAATCAAAAAGCTCCCCTTCAGGGGAAAGAGCAAAGTAATCCCCGCATAGGTAATGCCGGCTTCGAGACCGGAACTTATTGTGATTTTTTCATATTCACCGGAAACAAGAAAAGTAAACGCCGTTCCGCTGTAACCGGGATCCCATTGGTCCGCATATAAGAGCCCCGGCATAAAAGTCAGACCTGTCGACAACTGCCAGTCAATCTCTTTTCCATCGGGAATGATCCCGCCGAAGAGGGAAAAGGCTGAAGAAAGAACAATCAATACAATCGCTGATACCGTCTTTTTCATAAGGTTACCGCCATCCGTTCTCATCGAAGAATTCCCTCATGTAATCAATGACTTCACTGTGAAATTCCTCCCTTGTAATTGTAGGAGTATAGTCTCCATCCTGGGGGCCGTAGGTTCCGAAATAGGAATGGCTCCCGCCGTCGATCTGATGAAGAACCGAGTAATTGCTTTTGTCAGCGGGATAGACCCGGCTGCTCTCGCCGATCCATGTAGCCGGCGGAATCAGACTCAAGGTCTGCTCCATTCTTTCGGAATCGCTGATCTTTTCGATAGAGGAGAAAAGGGAGAGCACGGCGCCGCTCCAGCCGCTGAGACCGGCACTGTTCGCGGGGTAGGAATCCATAAATATCAATCCCTCAAATTCATCGGGATATTTGAATACGACCGATGCGGCCATGGAGCCGCCCAGGGAATGGCCCGCGATAACCCATCTGGCGGTATCGGGAAAATCCTCCACAATCTCCAACCCGGAATATATATCGAGAACAGCCAGATTGGCGGGCATTTTCACGACCACCACCGGGACTCCCGTCGCCGAGGAAAAACCGGAGAGGAGCTTATTGTAAACATGGTTGTCAACCAGCCCGCCGGGATAAAAGAGAAGGCCGACATCCGCGGCCGCCCCGTTAAGCGGTTCAATGAGAATTGAATTTCTATCTTCTGTAATGCTGATGTCAGCCGGGATCTCGTCGGGAGCAAACAAAGGCCTGTAACTGCAGGACGCAACAGAGAAAAGAATGAGGGTCTGAAACACAAGGAATCTGAAAGTTTTCATACCGATATCACCTCTTGCCTATTAATTATTGACCCTGTAGGTCTGCAGATTCTTCACATGGCTCCGGATTTTGACGAATGCCCGGTTTTTCCCGCTGTCGACGGAAATGAGAGGGCACTCCCTCAGAATCACTTCCGCCTCGATCTGCCGCGGCTTATTGTAGATCTCCGGCTTCAGCTGATTCTCCAGGGCGATTCTGATGCCGTCTTTAATGGCATTGATACGGCTGTTCTCCCCGAAATAGGGCCAGTAGCCATAGGACGCACCGGAATCGAAAACGCCGCTCTCCCAGTACTCGACCCTTCTTTTCTGGTAGGGATCGAGTTCATAGCGGATAAAGGCGTGGAAGACATTATCTTCCACAAAGGTGTCGTAGACATGGAGCCGGCTGTCGCCGAAGGGAATCCGGGCCGTCAGTTCGGCATCATAGAGCCGGTCGACCTCCCGGGCGATGTCCGAAGGGGTATAACTGACGGTCAACCCGTAGATCATGGCGGAAAAAACCCACCGGGCCTCTTCGAGAAGAGTCCTGTAAATCTGCTCCTCGTAATCCTCGCCGGGCTTGTTTTCAAACTCCTCTGTCGTCATACCGGGAAAGGGCGTGCTTTTCAGATCCAGATTCATATTGTAGACGAACTCTCCCAGCAGAAAGGGCTCGGCCCCGTGGAGAGCCAGCGTAAGGAAAAATAATATCAGAGCAAAGAGAGCCTTCCTGAACATGAATCTACTGCCAGGGCGACTGGCCGGAATCGCGGAAGGATGTAATGGGGTTGATCCCCAGCCGGATGATGAAGTAGAGGAACGCCACACCGAATCCCGCCAGGTGGGTCAGGTGTCCGATCCCCCCGTTAATGCTGAATATTTCCTGAGCCAGCTCCAGGGCGGCAAAAAGCGGCACGAGGATCCTGGTTCTTATGGGAATGACGAAGAACAGATAGACCACCGCATTGGGATAATAAACAGCATAGGCCAGAAGTATCCCGAATATGGCTCCCGAAGCGCCGATCAGAAAAATATTCTGCCCCCAGAGGATATATACCGCCAGGGAAAAAACGCCGGATAGGATGCCCGTCACCATATAAAAGGAAAGGAATTCCCAGCTGCCCATGCGCCGTTCCAACTGAGGGCCGAAGAAAAAGAGCCCCAGCATATTGTAGATGATGTGATTCATCCCGCCGTGGGTGAACATGTAGGTCACGGGAGTCCAGTAGAAATGATAGTGGAGAAAAGTCCCGGGATTAAGGGCCAGATAGGCGGCGCTCCTGGGAATAACCATATTGATAAAGTACACGAATACGTTAAGGGCTATGAGAATAAATGAGATATTGAGGTTTCTGTAGGGATAGGGCTTTCTGAGCCCCCTCGGTTCTTTAAACATACTTTAAAATACGTCTATCCTATTAAAAAGGCAAGCGGGACTCACTGGACGGAGTAGAGCCGGAATCCCCTGTAGGGGAGATTTTCACAGAGAATAGAATCATCCCCGCAGAGGAACAGATCACCCCTCGAACTGTTGAAGTCATACTCGAGAACGGAAAGGATTCTCGATGCCCGGTTGACTGCGGAGTAATCGATTTCGATCTGCCGGGGAACCGAGTCGTGATGATTATCGAGGGAAAGGAGAGGGACCAGGAGATTGTTCCCCGACCTGATAATCCACCAGGCGATAAAATCATCGACAAAAAACCCTTCGAGCGCTCCTTTCTTCACAAGATCGCGGTATCTGGTAAAGACATTTTCGATTCTGTGATAGAGATCGCTGTCTTCCCTGTTCAGCTCGTACTTGGGAATCCTGTTTTTTTCCGTTCCGGAAAACCGGGCCAGAAAGAGGCGGCGCAGGGACGATTCATTGCCGAACCGCACGGGCAAAGCCGTGGACAGGCCGGAATGGTAGCGCGACGATCTGAAAAAATCATCCATATAGGAGCGGTCAAGAGGCTCGTCCCCCCTTTCGCGGAACAGAATATTGAATCCAGCATCGGAAAGGCTCTCTCCTCCGGAGCTTACCGAACCGATTACACCTGTATGACTGATAGCGCCTCTGGTTCTGGCGAGCACCTGAGAAACGATTTCAAGATCGGGACTGTCGGCACTTTTCTGTTCGGCATCGTCTATAAAATCAAGACCGCCCATCTTGATCAGATCAAAGGAAAAACTGTCGCGCCATTTTATGTAGAGAGATCCGTAATAATTGACAGCCATTTCATTGCGCATTCCCGCCGGCCGAAGCGATTCCCTGCTATCGGTGGTCAGATGAAATTTAAATGATGTGAGATTTTCAACTCCGCTGCTGAAATGGGGAACGGGACCGGATTGTTCGGAATGCAGATAGGGAAGCTGCTGAGACCCGTCGAGACAGGAGGGAACCGTCCAGAGACCGGATTCCTGCAGACAGGACCGGAGGACATCATAATCCCCGTCTGAGGGAGCGCGATTCAGATTCTGAAGAAACGCATTTACCAGAGAATTGACTTTCGCGGTTATCTCCTTCTGTTTTTCTTCGACAAGCATCTCCCGGTAGGGAATGCCGCTGTTTCTATCGATCCACCGGAACAGTTCGGGCCGTCTCATAACAGCCACGGCAAAGCGGTCCATTCTGTAATCGAGCGTGTATCCGACGCATTTTCCCAGAAGATGAACCGCTTCGATAAAGAGATGGAATTGCTCCTCCCGGGAAAATCCCCTCTCCAGAAGTTCCCTGTCGCAGTAGAGATCACAAATCCGGCTATGGCTGTCTACGGTGTTGAGTTCCCCTTTTCTGTTTGCCGTGAAGGGCGCCAGAATAAGCGCTCCGGCGCGGATGGAAGGAAGATGAGAGAGCTGAAGGAAAAAGGGGAATGATTCAATGCCGTCCAGATCGCGATGGCTGAAGCGGGCATAATCCCGCTCATTCATCCAGTCGGCTTTTTTCTTCCGGCGGACCGGGCTTTCGGGAGACCTCATCAGGGCCAGGCGGTGGTAGAAATCGATGATGACTGCTTTGCTGTTTGTCCGGGGAGACAGGTCCTCCCCTCTCAGATAACCCTTTTTTTCATAGGCGATAAAAAGAGTCCTGGCCGTTTCCGCCTCTTCCGCCGATGGGGGAAAGAGGCGGGACAGGTCTTTCCAGCTCGCTTTTTTTCCGGTCCGTACATTCTGTTCCATAGTAACATTTTACAGGAAAAATGGAAAAACAGCAGAAAAAAAAATACTAAATCATCTTCTCGATAAATCCGTCAATGATACCGTTCATCAATTCGACCGCTTCGTGACCGGGAAACAGCTCCTGCAATTCCGCTTTGGCATTATTCAAAACAGCCATGCCCATCTCCCCGGCTTTTTCCAGGGAGCCCGAGTCTTCTATCAATCGGATCGCTTCGGCTACGGCTCCCGCCGCGGCGGTTTCTTCACCGCCCGACGCGAGGCCGAAAAGTGCTTTCATGCGGTCGACCGTTTCGGGGCGGGCCGCGCAATGGAGAATCACAGGCAGACTTTTCTTCCCTTCCACGATATCGTCGCCCCGCATTTTCCCGGGATTCCCCTTTTTCAGGTTCATAACGTCATCGAGAATCTGGAAACCGACGCCGATATCCTCCCAGATCCGGCCCGCCCTGTTTTCCAGGTCTTCTGAACCACCGGCTTCGATAACCGCCAGACTGGCGGCAAGGGAGGAGAGGCACCCCGTTTTGAAGCGGGTCATCTGAAGGTATTCCCCTTCGGTCGGAATATAATCGTGATCGTTGTGCCATTGAATGTCCATGCCCTGGCCGAAGTGGAGCCGTCTCATGGCTCTGGAATAGGCGCTGTAAAGCCGGAATTTTCCTTCCGGGGGAAGCAGACTTTCGTCAATAAGGAAAGAAGGGAGAAAATACATGAGATTTCCCGCGTTGATGGAAATGTCATCTCCATGGATAAGGTGGACCGATTTTCCGCCGCGGCGTTCTTCCGACTTGTCCTCGATATCATCGACGATCAGGCTGCCGTTGTGGGGAAGTTCGACCAGGGGGGTCAGCTCGTAAACCGCTTCGGTTCCGCCAGCCGCTTCGCCCATCAGCACCATGACCAGGGGCCGCCATCTCTTGCCGCCTCGGCCGAGCAGCTCCAGCCCCGGCGCATTGAACCTGTCGGCGGCGGTCTCATCAAGTCCGCCGCTCATCTGTCCGGCTGCGCGGTTTATCCATTCCCGGCTGCATTTGAGGGGCATGGTCCGGTAAAGTACGTCTTCTATCTTTTCCAATCTGTCCTTATAATGGTTCATAGGAAAGAGTCTCTCTTACAGACTCTTCCTCGTCAAGAAGGAAAGATTGAAAAAGGCGGAGCAATAATGGCAAACAGAGAAAAACCGGACTTTTATGCGGAAAAGGCCAGAAAGGAAGGATACCCGGCGCGGTCCGTATACAAACTCGAAGAGATACAGAAAAAATTCAACATTATCCGCCCCGGTTATAAAATCATAGATGTGGGCGCATCCCCCGGAAGCTGGACCATGTACGCCCTCCGGCAGACGAAAGGCCAGGGACTGGTGGTCGGAGCCGATCTGAAGCCCATGGGTCTGAAACAGAGCTATCCCAATTTCTTTTTTATGCAGGGCGATATCTTCGATGAGGAGACAATCGGTTTTCTGGCTCAGAAAGGCCCATACGATACCATTCTCAGCGATGCGGCCCCCTCCACGACGGGCAACCGGACCATAGACACGGGGCGCTCCTATTCTCTAGTGGAGAGAATCATCGGCCTGGCCGAACCTCTCCTGAAGGAGGGAGGATCCATGGTTGTGAAGATTTTTCAGGGCGGAGATGAAAAAGATCTGTTAGAATATATGAGAACCCTTTTCGGTTCTGTTAAAATATTAAAACCCAAAGCAGTGAGGAAGGAGTCTTTTGAAACATATTTCATCGGCCTGGAGTTTAAAGGCGGGACCTCTGATTAGAATCGCTATGACGCTGACAGCCTCTGTTTTTTTCTCATGCGCCTCAGCGCCCGAAACAGGTGTTTCACCGGAGTCCGGCGACATGGTACCGGAGAACGCTGTGCTTTCGGAAAAACAGGAGAAAGTGGTCGAAGGGTCCTACTGGGCCCTGGGGAAAAGCCAGCTGAAAGTACGGGACAAGGTATTCAACCTCGACTGTTCCGGTACGGTTATGGCCATCTATTACTATGCGGGTATAGATCTGTCCAGAGACTTCGGAAAGTATACCGGCGGCGGGACAGAGAGGATTTTCAAGTATCTGGAGGACAATGACCTTCTCTACGATACGGATATGCCCGTACCGGGTGATATTATATTCTGGGACAACACATACGATAAAAACAGCGACGGCGTGCGGAACGACGAGCTGACCCATGTGGGCATTGTCGTGGAAGTTGGAGATGACGGCACGGTCACATACCTTCACGAACATTACGCAAAGGGAATTATTCTGGAGAAGATGAACCTGAAATTTCCCGAAGATATTGAAAGAAACTCTGCCATGAGAATGAAGGGGACGGGAATGGAAGGCGGTTGGCTTTCCAGTCATCTCTACCGGATTCTGGCTATGGGATATGAACTAGACGAGTAAGGAGACAAGACATGACAACAGGAATTTTCTTTGTAAAAATCCGCGATGACTACGAAAAGCAGATACAGGAATTTTTTCCCCATATCTCCAGGACATATATTGATATTGCCCGCAATTTCAACAGAGAGAAGATCTATCCGGTGCTCAGCATCAAGGAAGTCACTCTCATTGCGGAAAACAATGAGAATATCGATACGTCGCAGTTTCTCGTTCCCACGGAAAACAACAACTTCATGTGGGTTCTCGCAGAAATGTTCCAGTATGCCGGACTGACAGAAAAATAGACTTGAAATGAAAATAGTAACCGTATCCCAGGCTGCGGCCATGGACAGCAAGGCCGGGGGAGAATACGCGCTGCCTCAGATCCTCCTGATGGAAAATGCCGCATCGGCCGCCTGCCGCGTCATAAGGCAGAACCTGATCATCGAAGAGACGAATTTTCTTGTTCTCTGCGGATCGGGAAATAACGGCGGAGACGGCCTGGCCCTGGCCCGGCTTCTCTATTCCGCCGGAGGCGCTCCTCTTGTATTAATGACCTCCTCTCCGGAAAAACTGACCGGGCCGGCTCTGGAGAACTACGGGATACTGAAAAATTATCCCATAGAGATTATTATCCAGTTCAATGAAGAGCGGCTGAGGAAGGAGCTCGAGGAAACCGATGTCGTGATCGACGCCCTCCTGGGAACAGGTCTCAGCCGGGAAATCGGCGGATCGCTGGCCCGGTATATCGAACTGATTAACGAATCGGGAAAAGAAGTTTTTTCCATGGATATTCCCACGGGAATAAACGGCGATACGGGACAGGTCATGGGCACAGCCGTCAAGGCGTCACACACGATTTCGTTCGGTGCGCTGAAACCGGGGAACATCCTTTATCCCGGATTCGGATTCAACGGAGATGTGACACTTTCGCGTATTTCTCTCCCTCCGGAAATCTACGATTCCGAAGAGTTCACCATCGAAATCAACGACTATCCCCCGCTCCCCGTCAGAGAGGAAACGGGGCATAAGAAGAGCTTCGGCAACATTCTGACCATTTCCGGGGCCAGAAACTATTACGGGGCTCCCCTGTTCGCGGCGGCGGGTGTTCTGAAAAGCGGCGGCGGCTTCACAAGGCTGGCCTCGCCCGAATCGCTGATCCCCCACCTGGCGGCCCGGCTGCCCGAAGCGGTCTTTCTGCCCATGGAGGAAACTGAGCAGGGAAGCATTTCCCCGTCCAACCTGACAATCCTTCTCCGGGAAGCCGATAAGTCCGACGGAGTCGTCATCGGTCCCGGTATGTCCCTGAACAGCCGGACAGCCGAGCTGATATGCAATTTCATCCGCACCTACAAAGGCTTCGCCGTTATCGACGGCGACGCGCTGAGCGCTGTTGCCGGCAAATACCATCTCTTTGAGAACAGGGGCGGGGCTTCGGTCCTGACGCCCCATGCCGGAGAAATGGCCCGGTTGTGCGCCACCACCGTGGAAGACGTCCTCAAAGACCCCGTAAAAACAGTCAGGCGCTGCGCTTCCGGATACGGGGCGCTGACGATTCTCAAAGGGCCGCACAGCCTGATCGGTTTTCCCGACGGGAGAGTTGTCATAAACACATCGGGAAATTCGGGTCTCGGGACCGCCGGTTCCGGCGATATTCTCACCGGTATGATCGCCGGATTTTTCAGTGCCGGCCTGGAGGAAGAGGACGCGGTGAAAACAGCCCTGTTCCTTCACGGCATGGCGGGAGATCTGGCGGCGGAAACACTGGGAAAAGACAGCCTGACGGCCACAGATATTCTCGACGCCGTACCGCAGGCCGTAAAAAGGTACCGGGAAAACCGCGGTACGGCAACGGAAGCCTATCGCGGTCTTATCAGAGAAATATAGGAGAGGGAAATGGTTGTTTACTGCGTGAATGTCTATGTGAAAGAAGAGAATGCCGAAGCTTTTATAAAAGCGACAGAAGCGAATCACAGAGAGACGAGGAAAGAAGAGGGAAACCTCAGATTTGATGTGTTACGCCACGATGAAGACAAAAGCCGGTTCATGCTCTACGAAGTATACCGCTCTCCCGAAGCCGTCGCGGCCCACAAGGAAACAGCTCATTACCTCGCCTGGAGGGATACAGTGGCTCCTTTCATGGCTAAAGACCGCGAGGGGATACGGTTCTCTCCGCTTTTCCCCGAAGAGGAGCGGGAATGGTAGATTCCTTTTCCATAGCGGGGACAGGCCGTTTGCTTTTCGGAGCGGGCCGGCTCTCCGAACTGCCGAATCTTGCGGATACCGGATCGGCACTGCTCATTTGCGGAAATTCCTTTCTGGCCAACCGGAAATCCGCGTCGATCAGCTCTGAAGCCGCCTATGTCCACACAGTCAGAGAAGAACCCGATCCGGATCTTATCGATTCACTTACAGAGAGAGTTAAGGGGAAAATAAAATCTGTTATCGCCATCGGCGGCGGCAGCGTTCTCGACGCGGGGAAAGCCGTCGCCGCCATGTGCTGCAGCGACGGTTCTGTTGAAGATTATCTGGAGGGAGTGGGAACGAAGACGCCCACAGGAGAAACGCTCCCCCTTATAGCCGTTCCCACGACAGCCGGAACGGGAAGCGAAGCGACCAAAAACGCCGTGATTTCCCGCAGAGGAGAGCGCGGATACAAAAAATCACTCCGCCACGATAATTTTGTGCCCTCTATAGCGCTGATAGATCCGGAGTTATATCTGTCCTGTCCCGATCCGATTATGGCATCCTGCGGCATGGATGCTTTCAGCCAGCTTCTGGAATCCTATATCTCCCTCAAATCCAATGCGTATACCGATGCTCTCGCCTGGAGGGGGCTGACCCTTTTTCTCGATAATTTTATCGACCTGTTCAATAGAACCGGGAAAAGATCGGAGCAGATGGGAGCCATAGCTTTCGCCGCTTACCTCTCCGGCATAACACTGGCCAACGCCGGACTAGGAACTGTGCACGGGATCGCCGGACCGCTCGGAGGATTTTTCGGGATTCCCCACGGCACGGCCTGCGGAACACTGATGCCGGAAACCATGCGACGCACCGCGGAAAGACTGTCCCGCAGTGAAGACGCGGATGATAGCGAAAACCGGGCTCTGAAGAAACTGGATAGCCTGGGCCGCTACATCGGTGGGAGCGGACGGGAAGCTCTTCTCGATCTTCTGGACAAATGGCTTGTGAAACTGGAAATTCCGGCTCTATCGACTTTCGGGATTGAAGCGGGCCATATAGATAAAATCGTTACCGCATCGGCCAACAAGGACAATCCCTGGCAATTCTCCCCGGAGGAGATGGCCGATCTGATTAAAGCCCGTCTCTGACCTGCCGGTCAGCAATCCCCGGAAATAGGGTTGCGGACCGCTCCGTTTCCAGGACTGCCTGTCACCGCGATCTTCCGGCTCCTAAAAAGCAGAGTATTCCTCTGAAAGATGGGTAAAGAATAGAATTTTCATATTCCATTCCGATTAAAAGTGGTTCTAGGAAAATTTCCTATAGAATCAAATTGATTCTAATGAGAAAATAGAGGGACTCATGGAGAAGCAACACAGTCCCGATCAATTCGAAAACAGAGTGGGATTTCTCGAATCCAAGCTGGATTATCTCTCGACACTTATCAGCCAGTATAAGACTCTGAACCTGAAACCGGAAGATGTTGTCAAAACAGCTCTGGAGGATAAGGACATCAGTCTGCTCCTGGGAAGAGAGGATATCAATTTCCTTACGGGAAGCCCTGAGGAAATGAAGTTCAGAAACCTGACGGAGCAGCTCGGCGAC
Organism: Spirochaetales bacterium; assembly: GCA_016936555.1. Classification (GTDB taxonomy): domain Bacteria; phylum Spirochaetota; class Spirochaetia; order DSM-2461; family DSM-2461; genus Spirochaeta_F. The sequence goes on from JAFGXR010000040.1 coordinate 89,624, forward strand.
ACCTTTATCGAAATAAAGGAAAACGGCAGCCTGAGCTTCTGCAACAGCCGGATTGAAGCGATGACGGGATACAGCTGCGAGGAGATGATGAGCCGGTCTCTCTACAGCATCATCAAGCCGGAATACAAAGCGGTCTTCTCCTACCACTTCTCCGGTTCCGATCCGCTGGGAGATCACATCGTTTTTCAGATCATCCACAAAAGCGGCTCCTTTATAACCCTGGAAGGACAGCTCGGTTTCTACAAACGTGACGGCCAGAGGGTCATGGGCATGATCATTCACAACCTCTCTCCGGAAAAGGAACTGCAGAACAGACTGCAGAAACTGGAAGACAATTACGATGCCCTTTCGGAAACGGTCAATGAAGTGATTATCCGGATCGATGAGAATTTCGATATCATCTATTCGAACTCGGCGATGCTGGATATTTTCGGGTATAAAACCGATGAGATTCTGGGACAGAACCTGTCGATCCTCTTCCCTCCGGAAATTTTAAAGAGATATCATGAAGATTTGAGAAAATACTTTTATATCGACAGCAGGGACAGGGAGAAAATGGGGATGACCAATTCCCTGGAAATACTGGGCCGCCACAAAATAAAGGGAATTTCCCCGATGGAAATATCCTTCGGCAACACGAAAAGCTTTGAGGAGCGGACACTTACCTGCATAATCAGGGATATCACACAGCGCAAAAATGCCGAAAGGACCCTTCACAAGCTGGCATATTACGACCAGCTCACAGGACTGGGCAACAGGGACCTCTTCTTCCAGGATATGCAGAGCCATTTTGAGAATATCCAGTCTGACTTCAATTTGAGCTGCCTTATGTTTCTGGACCTGGACGGGTTTAAAAATATCAATGATACGCTGGGACACGATACGGGCGACCTTCTCCTGAAAGAATCCGCCAAGCGGCTCCACGACTGCCTGAGAGAGAGCGACTCGGTCTACCGTCTGGGAGGAGATGAATTTCTCGTTCTCCTGAGAAAAATCAGAGAGGTCAAAGACGCCTCCAAGGTCGCCGGAAACATCCTAAACACGATAAGGATGCCTTTCTTTCTGAAAAGAGGGGAGAAATCCGTTCCCCCTGTCAATGTCGGAGTCAGCATCGGCATCGTCTTTATCTCCGAAGGGGAACGGGATGTAAACGAACTGACCAAAAAGGCCGATCTGGCTATGTACGCCTCTAAAAATGCCGGTAAAAACCGCTACACCTTTTATTCAGAAGAAATGGTACAGAAGATCAATGAGCGGTGGGAGCTGGAACAGGGATTGAAAAAGGCCATGGCGGGAAACGAGTTTGAAGTTCACTATCAGCCCATTGTGGGGAGCGCGGGAAATATCCGCGGCATGGAAGCCCTCCTTCGCTGGTACCATCCGGTCATGGGACTCATATCCCCCAACCGGTTTATTCCCATTGCGGAGGAAACGGAGCTCATCGTTCCCATAGGGACCTGGGTTCTCGAAAGAAGTTGTCAGGATATCACCGAATGGAATAACTCCGGATATAAAGATCTCTACGTCACGGTTAATTTTTCCACAAAACAGTTCGAGCAGCCCGAAATAATCGATACGATCTCCCATATCATTGAAAAAACCGGCTGCAATCCCGCCAACCTGAAAATAGAACTGACCGAAACGGGAATTATGCAGGCGCCGGAAGAAACCATAAAAAAGATGAATCTTCTCAAAGAGAGGATTCCGGAAATCGAAATTCTCATCGACGATTTCGGCACCGGTTATTCCTCTCTCAGCTATCTGGCCAACCTCCCCACGGATATCCTGAAAATAGATCTCTCCTTTGTTTCGAAACTGCACGACCCGAACAACAGGAAAGTCGTCAACTCCATCATCAATCTGGCCGAATCGCTGGAAATGGATTATGTGACCGAGGGGATTGAATCAGAAGTGGAGCTCGCCTATTTTCAGGAAAAAAACTGCGAGCGCATGCAGGGGTTCTATTTCAGCCACCCGGTCAGCAAAGATGAAATATTCAGACTTCTCAAAGAACCCACTCTTCCCCCTAAACAATAGCCAACATGACCGTTTAAGGTTATATTGTAGTCTATGGCCATTATCAAAAGCCTCCTCGACACGGACTTATATAAATTTACAATGATGCAGACGGCTCTTCACAAGTTTTCCACGACAACCGTGGAATACTCTTTCAAGTGCCGGAACGAAGCGAACTGGACTGCTGAAATACTGGAAGAGATCAACTGCGAGATCGACAACTTCTGCTCTCTCCGCTTTACCAGGGAAGAGCTGGATTATCTCCATACCATTCCTTTTATGAAGAGCGACTTTATCGATTTTCTGGGACTTTATCAGCCGAACAGAGATCATATATCTTTATGGATTGACGATCAGGGAGAGCTGCAGATTTCGGTCAAAGGACCCTGGTACCTGACCCTGCCCTTCGAGGTGCCGGTTCTGGCTATCATCAACCAGATCTATTTTGAAAAAACCGGCAATTTCGTCTACGATCCCTCGAACAGGGAGAATCCCGTTATCAGAAGCGGCCTCGATAATCTGGAAAGGAAATTCGAAGCGGCAAAAGAATCGGGGATACCCTTCTCCGATTTCGGGACGAGACGGCGCTACAGTTTTCTCTGGCAGGGGACCGTACTGAAAAAACTGAAAGAGCTTCCCCATTTTACGGGAACCTCCAATGTCTATTACGCCATGAAGTACAACCTCAAACCGATCGGAACCATGGCTCATGAGTTCATAATGGCGGGCGCGGGGCAGAATGATGTGCCGCTGATAAAATCCCAGCAGAAGATGCTCCAGGCCTGGGTCGACGAATACAGGGGGGATCTGGGAATCGCCATTTCCGATACCTACGGCGTCGATGCCTTTATGCGGGATTTCGATCTCTATTTCGCCAAACTCTACGACGGCGTTCGCCACGATTCGGGAGATCCCATCGAATGGGCCTGGAAAATCATCCGGCACTACGAGAGCCTGGAAATCGATCCGAAATCCAAGACCCTGATTTTCTCTGATGATCTGACCATCGACAAAGCCAACAGCATCTATGAACAGCTGAGCCCCCATATTCAGGTAGCCTTCGGCATCGGAACCCATCTGACGAATGACTTTGAAGGCGTTACGCCTCTGCAGATCGTTATGAAAATCATCAGCTGCAACGGACGCCCTGTGGCCAAGCTGAGCGACAGCCCGGGAAAAGGGATGTGCAAGGACGAGAATTATCTCACCTATCTGAAGGATGTTTTCAAGATCGCGACCTGATTACCGCGTCAGGTAAGAGAGTTCTTCCGGAAGGACGATATTATTGCCGTACCGGTCTTCTCCGTACCCGTTTTCAGCCAGAACCTGCAGATCGTGAAGCACCCTCTTATCGCCTTTGAAGGAAACTTTCAGATCGGTCCGCAAGTCTATCTTTCCCTGGGCCAGCAGATAGGCTATGGCCCGGTTGGCGAATTCCCCCAGCGTCTCCTCATTGATCTGGCTCAGATCGGGCAGTGAAAATTCCGTGGAATAGTTGATGATCTTGTTTTCTTCGAGCAGTTCATGGAATATCTCTTTCAGCCCCTTTTCGAAATTGCTGTTGCATTCCGGATCGTGAACCGAGTGGAGATTGCAAATGCTGAAGGCAAGATTGCGCCTTTTCTCCGCATTGATCTTCTCATTGACCCTGAACAGATCCATCGGCTTCGAGGCATCGTAGATTTCATCTCCCAGAACCAGAGAAACTTTGCTGCCGTAGTGCTGCACGATTTTGGCGACGAGAGTGGAAGGTCTGACATGAAAGCCCCTGTAGGAGGGAACCGACACTTCCAGATCGCCTTCTTCGGCGTATTTGGAAATGACCTGGCGGCATAGCATGACTCCCGCCGATAAAAACTGAGAAGCGTAGTTGAGGTAATAATCGAAGAGTATGGCCAGTAGTTCTTTCCCGGTGATCGGAGGCTTATAGATTTTCGTATCCTTGCCGGAAAGGCTCATCACATGCCTCTCATAGTAATGGATCAGGCTGGTCGATGCTTCGAGCAGATGAAAGACAATGGAGGCATGCCCCCTGATGAGAAGCAGATCCTGGTCCATTCCCTCGCTGTCCGTATTGGAAATATAAGTATCGTAGAGGCTCTGGAGATTGTGGAATTTGTTTTCCAGAAGCCGGATCCGGCTCTCATTATAGGTATCGGGTATCAGTTCGGATTTCTTTCTGACGGTGTGGCTTTTCAAATTGATCAGAAGCGCGCTTTCGCTGGCCAGATCGAGATAGCTCGTCGCCAGGTTCACAATGACTTTTTCGGGATTGGAGACTTCTCTGCGCTTCAGATCCGTTTCCAGCCTCCCTTCGGGAAAATCAACATAAAACAGATTTTTCTTATCTATGACCGAGCACTCCTTCAGTCCGTTGCGGGAGGCGTTTTTAACAATATCCTTAAAGCTCGCCTTCAGAGCCTTGTAAAAGCTGCCGAGGACTTTATCGGTCTCTTCCAGAAAGAGATCAATACCGCTCAGAAGCTTATACTGGGGCGAAGTGGAACGGAGATGCAGAGTGATATAGGCTACATCCGTTAAAGTTTTTATCGCCGAGGTATTTTCCCTGAAGGTTGCCCATTTGCTGTTGTTCTTGGCATTGTAATAATCAAGGACCTCCTCCAGTCTGGATGCGACGGCATGGGACTTCCCCAGAAAAAGAGTGTTGAGGATATTTCTGCTGTCTTTTGAAGCGGAAGCATAGCGGGCATATGATTGAAGAGAACAGGAAAAATGATTAATAAATTCTTTAAACTTCTCTTCATCCGGTACATTTTTTGTCCAAGTCATAACATCTCCATTATCGGTCAGTCATAGTCATTCCAGAAGCCGTCTTTGAGAATCAGCTCCTTTTTTTCCCAGTGCAGAAGCCCTCTCCTCTTCAGCCTGGCCAGTAGGCGGGACAGGGTTTCGGGAATGGTGCCGATAGCCGATGCCAGGTCTTTTTTGGAAAGGGAGATCCGGTATGTTTCCTTTTCTCCGTAGTTCTCCTTCAGATAGCGGAAAAAACGGTCTTCCACATCATAGGCAGAGAGATAATGAATCCGTCCGGAGAGAAACATCTGCTTCTTCATGAGAACCGCGATAAAATCATTTCTGAATTCATGATTTTCCATCAGTTCGTGAAATGAATTCCGGGTCAGGGAAAAGAACTGAGAATCTTCCAGAGCCGAAGCGGAAACGGGATAAGCCTCATCCAGATACAGAATGATCTCGCCGAAGAGCTCTCCCCCGGAAAGAATCCGGACGATGATATCGCGGCCCTCTTCGGTCACGCGGTAGAGTTTGACTGAACCGTCGAGGAGCAGATAGACCCGATCGCCTTTATCCCCCTCCCGGAAGACCGTACTGTTTTTTTCAACAGAGACGATCTTTCCCTCTCTCGATATTTCACTCCGATGTTCCGCCGATAGACCGGAAAACAATTCTGTTCCGGCAAGAAGCGCTTCGATTTCCATAAGGCCATTTTAATACTTTTTCTTAAAAAAAACCGCATATTGACCTGGGTCAATTTCAATAATCATCCTGTGATGTATATTATGTTCACAAAACAGATAAAGTTTGATAAGAGGAGAATATGAAGACACAGTTTTCCCTGACAATAGAAGATACGCTATTCGATATAACCGAAGCCCATCCCGAGACTATCGATATTTTCATTTCCCGGGGATTTCCCCAGATGGGAGATGAGGAAAAGCGCAGAAGCTTCGGAAAATCCATCAATCTGAAAACTGCCTTGATGCTCAAAGGAATCAATTCCGAGAGTTTTCTGAATCTGCTGAAAGAGACGGTTGATGGGAAGAGCGACACCGATGTAACTCTTCAGAACGGCCCCGTTCAAAGGGCGGCGCTGACCGGAGAGACTCTGAACATCATGGGGCTTCTTCCCTGTCCGGTGCGTATACCGCTTATGGAGCAGTTTGAAAAATTCGCTTCGGCTTATACAGCCGGTTCCGGTATTGCATTGAACTATCAGCTCCAGGCCGCTTCTCTCGGTCTGGAGTGGGTCGAAGAACACATACTGGGTCGGGAGGGAGCAGAGGAACTGCCCGATCTCTTTCTCTCCGCCGGTTTCGATCTCTTTTTCGACGAGAAGAAATTCGGACACTTCCGACGATCGGGAGTCTTTAAGGATATGACGGACTTCGAAGCGATTAATTCCGATTTCGATGGCCTTAAGATACCTGACCCCGACAGGCTTTACAGCATAATCGGAACCGTTCCCGCTGTTTTTCTGGTCAATACGGAGGAACTGGGTGACCGTGACGTTCCCGAAACCTGGGAAGACATTCTGAAACCGGAGTATGAAAACGCCGTTTCGCTTCCCGTCGGGGATTTCGATCTGTTCAACGCCATACTCCTCAACATATATAAGACTTACGGGCCCGAGGGAGTCAGAAAACTGGGCAGAAGCCTGCTTGAAGATCTTCACCCCTCCCAGATGGTGAAGAGCGCGACCCGAAAGGGCGCCAGGCCTGTGGTAACCATCATGCCCTCCTTTTTTACCAGAATGACAGGCGGCAAAGGGCCTCTCATTCCCGTCTGGCCGAAGGACGGTGCGATCATCAGCCCCATCTTTATGCTCTCGAAAGCGGAAAGAGAAAAAGCGCTCAAACCGGTTGTCGATTTCTTCGCCTCAAGAGAGGTCGGAGAGATCCTCGCCCACCAGGGGCGCTTCCCCTCACTGAGAAGCGATGTGGACAACCGCTTTGACGAAAACACCTATATGTGGATCGGCTGGGATTTTATAAAGAACAACGACATCGGCGCCCTGATCGGCGAATGCATGGACCTCTTTGAGGAAAGTTCAAAGGAGAAGGCACAGTGAACCTTGTCACCGTATCGGGCCCTCCCTCCTCGGGAAAAACGGCCGTTATTCTCAAAACCATAGATTCGTACAAACGGCAGAACATTAATGTGGGAGTCATAAAATTTGACTGCCTCCACACCGATGACGACTTTTTGTACGAAAGAGCCGGCATTACTGTTCGCAAGGGCCTTTCGGGAGGGCTCTGCCCCGATCACTATTTCGTCAGCAATATCGAAGAGGCCTTTGCGTGGGGGCAGAAAGAGGGGTTTGATATCCTGATCAGCGAATCGGCAGGGCTCTGCAACCGTTGTTCGCCCTATATTAAGGATGTGAAAGCCATCTGCGTCATCGACAATCTGAGCGGCATCAATACGCCGAAGAAAATCGGCCCCATGCTCAAAAGCGCCGACATCGTCGTCATCACCAAGGGAGATATCGTCTCCCAGGCGGAAAGGGAGGTCTTTGCGTCCCGGGTCAGCACGGTCAACCCCAGAGCCACGGTCATCCATGTGAACGGCCTGACCGGACAGGGGAGCTTCGAGCTGTCCACCCTCCTCTACGACAGAGACCTCGATACCGAGAGCCTGAAGGGAAAGGAGCTCCGGTTCTCCATGCCGGCAGCCCTCTGCTCCTACTGTCTCGGGGAAAAGAGAATCGGCGAACAGTATCAGATGGGCAATGTCCGGAAAATCAACCTGGAGGAGAACTGAATGTCCCGATCGGTAGAAGAATTGACAATAGGAGAGATCCTGGAGAAATACCCCTTTGCCTCCGCTTATATGGAACAGCACAATCTTGAGGTTGAAGGGAAGGAACATCTGTCTCTCGGCGAATATCTGGCATCCTTTTCCGAGGAGGAGATCGAGGACAGAGCGCTGGACGGACCGGCGGTGATGCTCGGATTGCGGGAATATATCGCCCGGATGCTCTCCTTCCTGGGAGCTGATGAGCAGAAAGTCCGATCGCTGACGATCCTGCCCGGTACGAATAAATCAGGAGAGCCGGAAGGTTTCGAGGAATTCACGATCCGCACCGGGGAAATCATCGCGATCGTCGGACCGACGGGATCGGGGAAAAGCCGGCTTCTGGGAGATATCGAATGGGTGGCCCAGAGAGACACGCCGACAAACCGGCAGATTCTGATCAACGGGGAAAAGCCCGACCAGAAATGGCGCTTTTCCACTTCGGACAAACTGGTGGCCCAGCTGTCGCAGAACATGAACTTCGTCATGGATCTGACCGTTGAGGAGTTTCTCCATCTCCACGCCGAAAGCCGGATGGTGGAAAACAGAAAGGAAGTCGTCGGGAAAATCATCGCCTGCGCCAACGATCTGGCCGGAGAGAAATTCGACCTGACCACCCCTATCACAAGCTTGAGCGGCGGTCAGTCGCGGGCGCTGATGATATCCGATACGGCCATACTGAGCCGTTCCCCCATTATTCTGATCGATGAAATCGAAAATGCGGGAATCGATAGAAAGAAGGCTCTCTCCTTTCTTCTCTCCCAGGAAAAGATCGTGCTGATGGCCACTCACGATCCCATGCTCGCCCTGCTCGGCCACAAGAGGATCGTTATCAGAAACGGGGGGATCGACAAAATCATCGACACCTCGGAAGAGGAGCGGACGATGCTGGGAGAGATTGAGAAAGTAGACAGAAAAGTACAGAATCTCAGGGCTTCGCTGCGCCGCGGGGAAATTCTGACAAAAGACAGTTTTTAAAGGAGTATGATAATATGCACGACGGATGTTCGGGAAGTTTTGAAAACGGCAAACAGGTTGTCGACAAAGTGAGAATGATGGGATTCGACAGGCAGATGATGCCCCTTCCCATGATTATAGACTGCACGAACTGCGGAGAATCCTTTCAGATGGAGACTTTTGCAGCACGGTGCGAATGCGGAATGGTCTACGGCGTAACGCCCTGCCACGCCTTCGATCCCGCCAACGTCATGGCTGCCGGGATAGATTACTGATCAGCTCGACAGTCTCCGCCCCATGCCACTTCTTCGAACCCGTTTCTTTCAGGACGATTTCTCCCGAGGGAGCGACAAGAAAAGTCGTGGGGATGGACCTGACGGCAAAGGGTCCCGGCGGATTGGACCGGGCGATCATATAGGGAAAGGTATAACCCTCCCTGTCCATAAATTCCTCCACAACATGTCGGGCCTCATTGGTGACGATTATGAATTTGACGGAGTCATTATCTTTAAGGGCATCATAGAGTTTCTGAATACTGGGCATCTCGGCCACACAGGGCGGACACCAGGTCGCCCATTCATTAATAAAAAGAGTTTTCCCGAGAAAATCCCCGAGGTTGAGGATATTACCCATCTCATCCTCCATCGGCCAGTCGAAATCATCGGGAATAAGAGAAACCCGCTCTTCCCGGCTGATCTCTCTGGGGGCAAAGGCGAAGACTCTCTTCACAGCGACGGTGATCGCCATCCGGCTCGACGGGATAATCATGGCGATGACGAAGGCGATGAAAAGAACATCACCGATTTTATCGATTACCTTTTTCGATTTCCATTTATCAATAAACTTCTTCATATTCACATTCTCCAGTTGCCGGAAAAGATCCATTCCTTTTCCGTGCTGAGTTCATCATTGAAAATATACCCGTTGAGGTCCAGGTCTTTCAGATCATTCCAGTCATCGATACCCCGGCGGATCAAAAGGCCGGCCATCTTACCCCGGGCCATTTTGCTGTACATGCCGACAGTCGAATACCGGTCTCCCTTTTTTTCTCTGAACTGAATGGACAGAACCGGAACCTTCAGCTCTTTCCAGTTGACGGCTTTGCCGTATTCTCCCGACGCCAGATTCAGGACCGGCTGATTCTCTTCAGCGAGGCACCGGGTGATTTTTCCTCTCCAGTAAGGATACAGCCCCGCTCCCTCCCGGTTTTTCAGAGCCGTCTTCATTTCGAGGCGATAGGGGAAAACTCTGTCCGCCGGTCTTAAATAACCGAACAGGCCGGAGAGGATTCTCACATGTCCGGCCGCATATTCCCACTCCTCCCGGTTCATTGAAGGAACATCCATATGCTGAAAAACCGTTCCCGAGTAGGAAAGCATAGCCGGCCCTCTCCCGCAATCCCCTTTTCCGAAACTCCCGACAAGGGCACAGGTCGATTCGGCGAGCTTTTCGCTGGTGTTCATCAGTCCGGCGATCCCGGAGGGGCTGAACCGTTCAAGCAGGCCGTTGAGTTCAAAAGCTTCCCGGAGGAAAGGCGGATCACTCAATTCGGGAACGAATCGAGAATGCCTGTTGAATTCCATCTGTTTCGTCGGTGATAACAAAATGAGCATAAAAAGGATTATGGCAGTTTTAAATGTATTGTAAAAGTGGAACAGTCCGTTTAGGCTTGCATTATGTCAGTCTTTATAAACAGAGTATTAAACCTTAAACATATCAAAGTCATCGGGTTCGATATGGACTACACCCTGGTCCGCTACCATACGGAGCGGTTCGAAGAGCTGACCCACCGCCTGGCGGCGGACAGACTCGTCAGCCACTTCGGGTACCCCGATGAGGTGAAAGAGCTCGGGTTCGATTTCGACAGAGCCATCGTGGGCCTGGTTATCGACGTGAGAAACGGAAATCTTCTGCAGGTAAGCCGCCATGGAAAGGTGAAGCTGGCCTATCACGGGCTGAACGTTCTCGACTTCAAGGAGCAGAAGCGGATCTACCAGGAAATGGCCATCGATCTGAGATCCCCCGATTTCCGCAGCCTCGATACGAGCTTCGCCATCTCGAACGGCGTTCTCTACTCCCAGCTGGTCGACCTGAAATCGAAAGGCTCGGCCATTCCGGCCTACCACCAGATCGCCGATGACGTAAACCGCTGTATCGACATACTCCATCAGGACGACAGCATCAAATCCGTACTGACAGGTGATTTCGAAAAGTACGTCGTCAAAGACCCCGACGTGGCCAGATTGCTCGAGCGCTATGTCGATTACGGCAAAAAGCTGATGATCATAACCAACTCCGACTACAACTACACCAAGAAGCTGCTCGATTACGCCATCGACCCCTTTCTGACCAAGTTCGACAGCTGGAAGGACCTCTTTGAAATCGTTATAACCTTTGCCGACAAGCCCCGGTTTTTCGAACGTCAGGGCCGTTTCCTCTGGATCGATCCCGAAACGGGTCTGATGAGCAACCACGAAGGCCCCATCGTCAAAGGGATCTATCAGGGTGGATGGTTCGGCAAGCTCCAGAAAGACCTCGGCTACTCGGGAAGCGAGATCCTCTATCTGGGCGATCACATCTACGGAGACGTCGTATCCATCAAGAAAACATGCAACTGGAGAACAGCCCTCGTCCTGGGCGACCTGGAAGCGGAAATGGACGGCCTGAGAAAAGCCGCACCGGTTCAGAAGAAAATTGAAGAGCTGATGAACCGGAAACAGACCCTGGAGCGGGAAATCAACAAACTGGACAACCAGCGCTACGAAGGCAGAAAAGTCTCCCACGACAAAATAAACAGTCTCTTTGAAAAAATGGACGGCCTGAACTCGGAAATCTCCGAACTGCTGCAGAAGTACAAAGCTTTCTTCAACCCCTACTGGGGCGAAATCCTCCGCGCCGGCTACGACGAAAGCCGGTACGCCGAGCAGGTTGAAAAATACGCCTGCATTTATATGACCAAGGTCTCGGACCTCTACGCCTATTCCCCGAAAACCTATTTCAGACCCTACCACCGCACCATGCCCCACGAAGCCGCGGCCTTAAAGGACGAGGGATAAAAAAACTCCCGGTCGGCACAATGCCAACCGGGAGTCTTTCAACCAGCGCCCTCCGGCGAAGCGCCGAGCAGCCCCAATCATTTTCGCTACGCGGAAATCGGGGAAAAGATCGCCGATTTAGTGGTGATGATGGCCGTGGGGACCATGAACATGGCCATGCTCCAGCTCTTCGGCGGAAGCTTCTCTCACCTCGACAACTTCCACATCGAAGTTCAGGTTCATACCGGCCAGAGGATGGTTGCCGTTGATCGTGATTTCATCATCGGCCACTTCCTCGACGCGGACGATCATTGTCTCGCCCTCCTCGTTGGAAGCGTGAAATTCCATACCCACTTCAATCGTATCAACGCCTTCGAAGGTCTCTCTGGGGAGCTTCTGGATCAGTTCCTCCATATAGGGACCGTAACCCTCTTCGGGGGAAACGGAAACCTGAAGTTTATCGCCGGCGCCTTTGCCGAGCAGCTCTTTCTCCAGACCGGGGATAAGAGCTCCGATTCCGTGGATATAGGCTAAGGGTTGATCTTCCGACTGATCAATAATCTCCCCTTTGTCATCTGTAAGTTTATAGTGTATTGAAACAACACTTTTTTCCTGAATATTCATATCTTTTCCTTTGGCTTTATTTATCCGCTAAGGGAATACAACCATTTGGGAAAAGCTGCACTTCTTAACAAATATTCTTCCATTATATCGAATGTTATATTATTTTCCAAATAGAGCACCTGCCGATTCGGCAGGAAAAACAACCCAGGGAGCAGCAATGTCCGGTTTAACCTTTCATCGATCCAGGAAATACAGCGAGACGATCAGTTTTTACAGAGACAAAATAGGCATGGACAGGGATGATGTCAAGGAACTGACTGGAATCGGAAAGAACATGCATATCGCCATGGTATCGCCTCTGGGATGGCCCGGTGAAAAAAAGGCGCTTCCGGAAAGGCGCCAGATAAATGACTTTGTGGAGGGATTGAATTGAAATACAGAATACTGGGCCGTACAGGCCTGAACATAAGCGTTGTCGGTGTCGGGACATGGCAGTTCGGCGGAGAGTGGGGAAAGGATTTTTCTCAAGGTGAAGTAAATGATATTCTCGATGCCGCTCAGGAAAGGGGAATAAACTTTATCGATACGGCAGAATGTTATGGCGACCATCTGTCGGAAAGCCTAATAGGCAGCCGGACAAGCCGGGACCGGGACAAATGGGTCATCGCCACCAAATTCGGCCATCACTTCCACGATTTTATGGACAGGACCAGGCATTTCGATCCGGAAGATGTTGTAAGACAGCTCGATCTTTCTCTCAGAAGTCTCAAAACCGATTATATAGACCTCTACCAGATGCACTCCTCGAAAGACGATGAATTTCTGACGGAAGGGCTGTGGGAAGAGCTGGTACGTCAGAAGGAGAAAGGGAAAATTCGTCACATCGGTCTTTCCATCAGCGGGAACGACAATATCTACCAGACTTCCCGCGCCGGAGATCTTGGCGCCGAATCGATACAGGTCGTCTATAACAGACTGGATAGAGTTCCGGAAAAAGAGATTTTTCCTTCCTGCCGGGAGCAGAATCTGGGGGTTCTGGCCCGCGTCCCCATGGCGAGCGGTCTGCTGAGCGGAAAGTATAGAAAAGGCCATGTGTTCACCGGTTCCGACGTTCGGGCGACCAGAGATAAAGTAGAACTGGAACAGCAGATAGAGGAAGTGGAGAGAATATACAGCGAAGAGGTCCCCGAAGGCGTTTCCATGGCATCGTGGGCGCTGGCCTGGTGCCTGAAAGATCCGGTTGTGACCGCCGTCATTCCCGGATGTAAGAATATAGATCAGGTCCACGGCAACGCCGATGCGGCGGATTTATTGTAAAGGAGATATCAATGGCATTCAGAAAAATGGAAGATGAAGGGACTTTACCCGGCCCGAGGGCCTTACTTATATGCGGATATTCAGAGGAAGAGAGGGAATCGATGGAATCCTATCTGTCGGAAATCCATATCGGCGATCTGAATATGATTCCCTACCGCTTCGACGCGATGGAGCAGAAAGTGGGAGATGTTCTCGCCGGGTCTTCTCAGGGTGAGATTATCGGGGCGGAGAAACTTCCTCCGGTTATGGTCTGGGCGGGGATCGGTCACGATGAACTGGACAGGGCTCTGAAAGGATTTCAGAGTACCGGTTTGAAGAGACCGATTTTTGCCACGGCGACAATCCCGAACATGGACTTCACCGTCAAAGAGCTTCTCAACCATCTGTTGAGCGAGCAGAAATCCATGAGGGAGGCGATGAATCAGAGCGAGTGACTTTCGCTGTTCAGGATATCGTCGTAAAACTCAATTTTCCAGTTGATGTGATTCATAGCCGCCTGGAGCTCGGCCATCTGCCGCTCCAGGTATTTTTTATGGAGAACCATCAGGTCCTTCCGCGCTGCCGCCGTTTCATCGCCGATGAGCATCAGCCTTCTGTATTCCCTGATCGTATCCAGCGCCATGCCCGTAGATTTCAGGCAATTGACAAAATCGAGCCACTCCACGTCTTTCCTGGTATATCGCCTTCTGCCTCCGCCTTCGCGGTCTATCGGTCCGATGACCTGGGATTTCTCATAATAGCGGAGAGTATCGGCGGAAAGCCCCGTCTCCCGGACCACATCTCCGATTGTGAAAGTTCCGGTTTTTTCCAATTCAGCAATGCCAGCCATCCCGGACTCCTAAAGGATAATGTTCTTCGGATTACCGTCGATCCAGCCCAGAATATTGTCGACGACAATATCGGCTCTTCTAGCAAAAGCCTCTTCCGTGGCAAAAGCGATATGCGGTGTCACAACAGTATTTTTCGCCGAGAGCAGCACTTCAGAGGGACTGAGAGGCGGTTCGCCGTCAAAAACATCAATCCCCGCACCGGCTATCTCCTCCTTATCGAGCGCGGAAGCCAGGGCGGCGGAGTCGACAACGGGACCGCGGGCCGTATTGATCAGGTATGCCGAAGACTTCATTCTCTTCAGTTCCGCTTCCCCGATAAGATGGCGGGTCGATTCATTCAGGGGGCAGTGGAGCGTAACGATATCAGAATCGGTCAGAAGCTCTTCCATCTCCACATATCTGATCCCCAGCTCCTTCTCAAGAGGTCTCCAGCTTCTCTTTACGGCAAGAAGTGTACAACCGAAAGCATGAAGTATATGGGCGACTCTCTGCCCGATGGCGCCCATCCCGATAATCCCGACTTTTTTACCGGCGAGATCATTCCCGATATATCCGGCTTTTGTTCCACCGGCTCTGGTGACGGGGTCCAGAAACGTCATATTCCTCATGACATCGATCATCAGCCCTATAGTCAGTTCAGCTACATTGATTGTCGAATACCCCGATGCATTGCAGACAGTTATCCCCTTTTTTTCACAGGCTTTCAGATCGACATGATCGACTCCGGTAAAGGCAACGGCCAGCATCTTCAGAGAAGGGAGAGATTCAATGCAAACCGCCGGGAAGGGCTGATTGGCTATGACAACGATATCCGCCCCTTCGGACCGTCGGATAGTTTCTTCAGAATCGGTATTTCTATCCTTGAAGAAACGCACTTCGTGCCCTTTTTCCCGGAATAGAGTCTCAATATCTTTGATGGCTGAATCATTAACAGCAAGAGGCTCAATAACATGTATTTTCATTTTTATCTCCGGTTTATCTTTTCTTTTTGCGCTTTGAGGGCTTCACTTCAATCCCCCCCATAAAAACCGTCCCGCGGAGCCTGATCAGGGGATTGCCGGGATGGGAATCTCCTGAGAGTTTATTCTCGATACCGGCCAGGAGGGGAAGACCGGAAACATCGACATTAACCCCTTCAGGGACCCGGAGCTCGATTCCGCCCAGAGCACAGAAATACTCGAACTCCGTTATGCCCGGTCTTAATTCGGCATCGGTGAAATCCAGCTCCACCCCACCCATGAAGACCATTATTTTGCTGTGTCGTGCCGGCTTCCATTTGCCCTTGCGCGTTATGCCGCTGAGGACACCCATTATGGTCTCTTCCGAATCGTCTTCGGGAATTGCTTCTTCAGGGGAGGGAATCTCTTCTTCTTTCAAATCGGAAACCAGCTGTTCCAGATCTTCTGCCAAAAAAGTGTTGATAGCCAGTTCCATTCTCTTTTCCAGTTCATCGAGAGACATCTCTCCATGGGCGTAACTGTATTCCAGTCTTTTAACGGTTTTTTCCCGCAGCTCTTCCATCGGTATCATAAGGAAACATTAAAGTGATGAAGGCGGACTGTCAATAAGATTCACGCCTGATGCGGCGAGCAGATCCCTCAATTCCCTCTTTGACCTTTCCGGAAATTTCTACAATGCCTTCCATTTATGATTTCATGATTTCCGTTCCCTTGAGCATCTCTCTCGATCCAGCATCGACCTCCCCGGAAATATCCTGCAGTGTTTCGATCATTTTCAGGACATTATCGCTACCCACTTCCATTTCGGCCATTGACGATGATATTTCCGAAAAAGTCTTCGTTTCCTCTTCTATGCCCGTCCGGATCTTGTCGAAAGCCGAACTGGTATCCTGCGCTGATTCCTGGCAAAAGTGACACGGTTCACTGATTCTTTTAACGTCGTGCTGATGCACTTGGCATTCTCTGTTGTCGATTCAGCAAGCTTTCTGATCTCCACCGCCACAACGGCAAACCCTTTTCCCGAATCGCCCGCGTACATCCATAAGGTTCCGAGTAAATCCCCTCCTCAGAGATCTCCGCTGAGTGGTTGAGAATAAAATAATCTTCGGAGAACCCGACTTCATTATCTTTTTGAATCAGCCCCTGGAGAATGTTCTCCTCCTGAATAATTATAAGGACTTCGATAAAAGGTGTCTGCATGGCTTCATTCACGATGGAAGCGACACTGTCCTCGTTAAAGTACCACAAGGGCTCGCTGAGACTTTCCACTAGCCTTTCCGTATAGCCGATGACATTCTCACCGAGGGCCTTTTCCAGTTCGCGTTTACTTCTCGAATACGATCTTTGTTCTAAGTTTGAGTTTCATTTTTTCCTGTCAGTCCTGATTCGCCGCTCCACGAACCGGACCGCCTCGGCAGAAAAATCGCGCTCACATCATCGGCATCAAAAAACCACCGGGGATAGATAACATCTTCCCACTTCTCAGTGGCCACGAGAATGCGGTCTGCCGACTGGGAGAAGAAAAGGGAAAGTGAAAAAAAGAAGAAGAGCGGAGATGAAAAGCAATTGTTTCAGTCTTGTCATTTTATACTCCATAATTAGAATTCATGATTCTGATTATGGAGTATCCCCCGATCAGTTTTGGGAACTTTATCGAGTCTCACTGGACCGACCGGGAGATATCCTGTATTACAGAGCCAGTTTCAGGATATTAAAAACATCCGCCTTATTCAGTTTTACAAAATTACCGACTGTCCTCTTATCGCCGTTCGTAGCCTTATCCGCCATCTCTTCCAGCCTTGTATCATCGATGCCCACGCCGTCGAGCCGAACTGCCAGCCCGATAGATTTCAAAAAATCTTCAAATGCCTCAATTCCCGACAGAACTGTTTCCTCATCGGAGCGGAATTTCTGCTCCACGTTCATGACACGGACCGCCCACTGAAGGAAAAGATTTATATCGTGCTTATAGTTGTACTTCATCCAGGCGGGGAAGATAACGGCCAGTCCGGCACCATGGGCAATATCGTAGATCCCCGAAAGTTCATGTTCGATGTCGTGGGAAGCCCAGTCCCCGATTCTCCCGGTGTTCAGCGAGTTGTTGTGGGCCACTGTGCCGGACCACATGATTTCCGCCCAGCCGTCGTAGTTTTCACGATCAGCAAGAACAACCGGAGCATACTCCATGATATTCTTCAAAGCTCCTTCGATGAGCCTGTCTGTCAAGCCCACCGGTTTGGCATTGGTGAAGTAGCGCTCCAGGAGATGAGCCGTCATATCGGCGATGCCGCAGGCGACCTGAAAATCGGGGAGCGTAAAAGCCAGTTCCGGATTGAGAATGGAAAAGACCGGATAGAGGATTTCATGATCGAAAGGACGTTTGTAGTCGCCATCTTCATTGGTGATAACGCTACCCGTACTCGACTCGCTTCCCGCTGCGGGAATTGTCAGGATGGTCGCAACGGGCAGAGCCTTTTCCGCGTTCCCCTTCCCGGTATAGAGATCCCAGACATCCCCTTCGTAATAGTGGCCTGCGGCTATGGCTTTGGCCGAATCAATAACGGACCCACCGCCGACCGCCAGAATAAGATCGATTTTCTGCTCTTCGCAGATTCTGATTCCTTCACGGACCAGAGAAAGCCGGGGATTGGGTTTGACTCCGCTCAGTTCAACGACAGCAAGACCGGCCTCTTTCAGGGATGCGACGACCCGGTCATAGAGCCCTGATTTTTTTATGGAGCCTCCGCCGTAATGAAGGAGTATGTTTTTTCCGTATGCCGACGCTTCCCTGCCGACTTCGGCTTCGCGTCCTTTTCCGAACAGAATTTTTGTCGGATTGTTAAAGGTAAAATTTTCCACTAGATTCTCCTTATTACAATGATACTGAAAATCAAAGAGAACTGAAGTTATTTTTTAAAAGAATCACCGGACTTTTTAAAGGCCTCCCGTATCAGACCGCCTTCTGGCAACGATGCACATATCAGCTACTGTATCATAGGTCCCTGTCTCGGAAACGACTCCTATGAAGAAAGATGCGACTATTCCTTTTGATGATTTTTCATATGTAAAACCGTTCAGAATTTTAGAGTTCAAAAATCTATATGTCTATAGGAAAGATTCCTATATAAAGAAACATATATAAAAAAAGTTCTATAACTATTTCTTGTATCATTACGGGTTTTACAGGAGTTAATAATCATTATAAATCCTGTGGATTATGGAATAATCCTCACAAAACGCTATAATTAGTATTATAAAGTTTCAACAGCATGTATAAACGATATTAAAGGATAGATACTATGAAAAAACTAACAGCCTTATCTGTTCTGCTCGTTATGGTTTTGATGTTCTCCTGCGAGATACCTCAATCGATCAGAGTAAAGACAGATCCGACTCTGGAAATTCCTCTGGGAACAAGGAGCAATGTATTTACTGAATTGATTGATATTAAGGAAGAGCTCAATTCTCTTGCAGACGGCATGGACGGATTGAGTGTCCGGGACGATATTGCCGTAGGTTCTCCGATCACTCTGTCTCTTCAGCAGGATATGATTGATATTTCATTAAACGACTTCGCCGGGGATACGCTGGCGCTCGACACGGTTGACCAGACGATAGATCCGGTTACTTTTGATGTCCCGAGCATATCTATAAGTCAGTCGGATACGTTCACAATGGATACGAGTACGATTCCCGCCTCTTTAAATCTTCCCAGCCCTCCTGCAATTACAGGCATTCCTGAAATAGATGTCCCTTCTTATGCGATTCCGACACAGACAATTGCCGCAACAGGACTTGATACGGTCGAGTTCGCATCGGGTACTCTCTATTTTGACATATCAGTCGCCAATGCTTCTGGCGGTCTGGTCGTTCAGGTGACAAATGCCACAATTTCCGATGGAACGACAACTCTTACAGCAGGGAACCTCCCGTTGACGGCCAATGGCAGTTTGGAATTCGATATGACCGGTGTCAGCCTCGGGAACAGTCTCGACATCGATCTGACCTTGTCCATCTCCGGAGGAGATCTCTCCAGCTTTGACCTGACGATGGCTTTTCCCGCGGATACCGGTGCAACAGCTATAGCACCATTCTCCGCTGATACAACTATCTCTGTAAATCAGACCATAGCCAGCCCCGCTCCTGTGGCAATGGATATCAGCAACGACAAACTTATGAATGCCACTGTCGGTACGGGCAGTATCGATATAGACATGACAGCCGATGCGGTATGGTCGATAGTTCCTACGATCAATCTGACGATTGATCAGGATGCGGCTTCCATATTTTCCGATACGGCCGTTATCGGAGCTCCTGTTGAGTTCGACTTGAGCGGCATGGTCATCGGAAGCAACAGCTCCATGTCCCTCGATTATGATGTCGATCTTGTCGTAGAAATTTTACTCTACGATGCTTTCAATCTCCCTGTAGGAGCCGATTCTTTCGATATTGATACTGAGGCCTCACTCGATTCCTTCAGTACGCTGACAATGGACGCTTCTGACGGCAGTCTCTATTTCGAGCAGGAACAGGCGACCAATCTGACATCTGATATTACAGATCTTGTCAATACAATAACTTTTGGTCCGGATGCCGGGATAACCATCGAGCTCACCAACGATATGCCTACAGGCATCGATGTTGAGCTGACTTCAGCAGCCCTCGGACTTTCAGGTTCCTATACGTTTCCAAATACAGGTGTTGCAGCTAGCAATCCGTGGAGTTTAAGTAATTATGACCTGATCATAGGCAATGTCACAGACTCGGCCATTGATGCAGATACTGATCCTGACGTAGATTTCTCTATCGTTGTTACACTCAACGGGTATGATGAAAACGGAACGATCGGGGACACCTCTGACGATTTTCTTACGCTGACCAATGTAACAGCAGGAGAAAGTTATTCCCTCGAAGGAAGCGTTGCAGCGGATTTGACAATTGCATCTGTTATAATAGAAAGCGCGTCAATGGCTGATCAGTTTCCCGCTGCGGGAGATGATCCCCTGGATTTCTCCATGCTCGATGATTTTCTACCTGCTGAACTCGGTTTCCAGAATATCAGCGCAGCTCTTAATCTCAATTTAGGTAGCTCGGGAATGACTTTGGGTATAAGACTCTGGGCTGTATATACTGATAGTGATTCTGTTGTTCAAAATCTATTAATTGTTGGTGATGACAGCGATCTGGATGGGAATATTGATGATTTTGACTCTGATGGAGAGCCAGATGCCCCGGACGATAATAGTTCAGACATTACAGAAATTCCTCTAGGTGACGCTATAACGACTCTGATAAATGAAAGAGCATCCGGCATTACACTATTTTATGATGTAACAGCATCAGGAGCCACGATTAATATTTCTGATCCGGCAGATAATCAGAGCATATCAGCAGTAGTCGCAGCCGATATCCCCTTCGTTATCACGGCTTCCGCCGATGCGGAACTTCTGATCGATGACGAGCCTCTTATCCCTGTGACAGAGGGAGACCTCTTCGGACGGGACGGATCGGATGATGATGCCATCAGTGAATATCTGGCCTGGATTACGAGCGCGACAGTCAATCTGACTTTTTCCAACAGCCTGCCTGCAACCGGAACTAACCTTCTGGGACTTAAATTTGTCATGTCAGAACCTTCGGCCGGCTTTGAAATCAATAAAGATATAATTATCAAGTCCGGAGAGACGACAACTCTGGACCTTGGACTGACAACGGATCAGATTACCAGCATGGTCAACGATACAACATTCGAACCGGAATTCCACATTTACTTTCTCGCTGGAGAACATTCCATAGTGGAAGGTTTCGACTTTAATATCGGCGCCTCGATGACGGTCGAATCCGCTGTCGACTATGTCATAGAATTGTAAGGAGCCCTGAAATGAAAAATAATAAGAAATACGGTTTAACCTTAATCCTTCTCTTATTGGGATTTCAGGGACTAATGGCGACCTCGCCGCTTCAGCCCTGGGATCACACATTCAACCCCGCCCTCATGAGCACCGGAAAAAGAAAATATCTGGAAATCGGAACCCAGTTCAACCTGGCTTTCGCCAATAGCTACTTCGCCCTGAAAGATGTTTTCGGAGGCCCCGAATTCCTGATCGACCTCAACGACATCGCTGAGGAAATAGGAGATAAGGATCTTTCCGTTGCAGCTAAGGTTGATTTTGAAACCCATTTTCTGATCACGATACTCGGACTGTCGATCGGCGGATATACAAACCTGGATACCATAGCCACAGTTGGCATACCCGGTGGTCTTTTTGAAATAATGGCCGATGGAATCGCCGCAGACACGACCTACGCCGATGCCGGTGAAGTATTTGCCAGATCCTATGTCAATCTGGGACTATATGCCGGCTATCGCTGGCGGGACTGGCAGTTCTCCGTCAAAGGGGGAGCCTATCTGCCCGTAGCTTTTTCCGACGGAGATTCAAGTTTTGACTATTCATTCATTCTCAACAGCAATGGAACTTATTCAGCTGATGCCGGTGTGGCTGGTACAGCGTATCTGCCTTTCGATATCGACGATTTCCAGGCTTCCGGCCTGATCAACAGTCTTGGATACAACCTGGATCTCGGCGCTGTGAAAACCCGGGACGGTGAACCCATTTACGGTTTTCAAGTTACGGGGATTCCGCTATATGCCGCCAGAATGCCGGTAAAAGCCACTTTCAGCACTGGATTTACAGCTTCAGTTACGGATATTGCCAATTACTCTTCAGACAACGAACCCTGGGAATATGAACTGGAAGATGTTGAAGCCGAAATGGAAGAAAGTGACTTCAAGGTGTATATGCCCTTGAGTATCGGAGGATTCTATAAACTGAAAGGATTTCCCCGCTTTATAGACTGGATTGCCCACGGAGCCTTATACTGGGATAATGACACACTTCTGGGCGCGGCAGGGTTGACTGCCCAGGGCGCCATTTCCCCTCTCAGCGCATTAAGTATTTCCCTGGGGTATGATAGAGTCATGTGGGAAGCCAAAGCAGGACTCCGCTTCAATATCAGAATTCTTGAAATGGGACTGGATGTAGGAATGACAAGTACCCGATTCATTAAAATGTTCAGCACGAACGGCCTATACGCCAATTTTTACATGGCTTTTGGATTCTAATCAATTTCAGCCCCTCTTTTTGAGAGGGGCTTTTTCATCACTTTTAACTTACTTCAAATTTAATTTTACAATTACAACAGACTGGTCCGTCAGTCGCCATTAACAGGAGCCAGGTAAGTATAAAAATAACAATGGCCGAATAGGGCTCCCCCCAAAATACATGGTGGCAGGTAGGAAAATACCGTCCTTACTTTACAGCTTTTTGCTTGTTAAAAAGCAAGTGTCAAAATATCGTTATCGGAAGCACTATGGCTTTCACCATTGATTTTTACAGTGCCGCTCTCACCATTTACATATACTTCATCACCATACTTCAGATTTTGCGAACTACAACGATTTGCTTCTGCTGACGAATTATAAACTTGGAGTGCAGCGGTGGCCCATAAGAATACAGTATTTTCAATCAGGGAAGTATCTGCTGCACTCTCGGTAATCCGAATACCTGCAGAATGTTCTTCGCCATTATCAAAGCCCCAATATGTACCAGCTTTTGCAGTCGTTAAAATGACTTTTTGAGCAGAGGTACCTGCAATATGGATAGCCCCATTGTCACTGAGCATAAAATAGGAATCTTCGTGAAACTTAATAGTTGATCCGGCCATAATGGTTGTTTTACCATTCTTAATATATATCGTGTTTAATACGGTGTAATTATAGGCCGGCCAAATTCCAGTTGCAACTGTGTTGCTGAGGGGAATACACACTCCTTTATCCAGCACCAGGTCGCCATTGAAAAGACCAATATTCGATGCATTAGCCAGAATATCCCCAAGTTCACAACCACTAAAAGTGCTGGCATTTAGGCCGTTATTGGGAATATCAAGTGCGATGGATTGATCTGCCCGGTAGTGAATGCCGTAATACAGACAGTCTTTAAATTGGCTATTGCTTATTTTTACCCCATTGTAAGCCATAGAGGTAACGCCAGTCAGAGCTCGTTCAAAAATGGCGTAATCAATTGTACTGCCTTCAGCGGCGTTCTCGTTAATGTAGATGCCCCCTGACATGTTTTCTCCATTATAAAAACCCCAATAGGTGTCAATTTCATAATTTCGGAACAGAACTTGCGCATTTTCAGTGCCGTTGACCATGATTTTTCCATCTTCGGCCAGCTCGATATAACAGTTCTCGCAAAAATTAAGCCTGGCACCTGCTCCGATAGTTAATGTGCCCGACGATAAAAATATGCTGTTGTTACAAATTACTTGCACTCCCGGACCGATGGTAACATTGCCGGTAACAGTACTTGGATTGATCCGGTAAATTACGAAAGTATCTAAAAGCTGGATATCTGCTACCAGGTCAATATCTTGATAAGCCTCATAGACTTCTACAGTCCTGGTAGCGGAAACTGTATAGCCATCGGAATTTGCGACTGTATATTCTATGGAATACGTCCCAGCGATTGAAGTATCTACCGTAGAGACTGTTTCAATGTCACTGCTGATATCGCTTTTATCGTGATTCTGAGCTGTTGCACCCTGGTCATGATAGGGCATACCAATCGTTGTTTTGTATGGATTCTGGCCAATGATTGTGATGATCGGGGTTAATTGACTATCTTCGTCACTAGTAATACCGGTGATATCACAAGATGCCAATAATCCTATAAAGATGATAGAACTCAATTGCTGTAATTTTTTAATGACTGGTCCTTTCATGTGTAAGCCTCTCATTCAGAATATTTCTACAATCTGACGGATTAATAAAGATAGTCAAATTATAAATGATTATATAAAACAGCATTACTATAATGAAATTAAAATGTCAATCGCACTAATTTAAATATTTCCTTCGGCGCTCTGAAAGATTCCCCCCTCCACGCTCATAATAATTCCCCCTTTCTATTCACCTGATTTTCCCTAAATAGCTGATTTC
>JAFGXR010000041.1 GCA_016936555.1 Spirochaetales bacterium
GTTCGAAAATGGACTCTGGAAAAAACAAAATAAAAAAGCCACGAAACTCCAATAGGAATTTCGCAGCTTTTTCAGTGGCCTCCTAACAGCCGGGTTTTTTGCTCCTGAATAGTTACTCCGCATCCACATTGGACGCGTTGATAATGTCCTGGGCGATTTTTCCGGAAACCGGGTCATAATGGCTGAACTCCACCTCAAAGGCTCCCGTTCCGGAGGTGATGGAACGGAGGTCGATGGAGTAACGCATCAGTTCTCCCTGGGGAACCTGGGCTTTAATTGCCGTTATGCTGCCTCCGATGCTCTCCTGGTCAGTAACTCTACCTCTTTTGGTGGAAAGATCTGAAAGAACATCGCCCATATACTGATCGTTCACAAAAACCGTGAGGTTCATAACCGGCTCGAGAAGAGTAGGCTTACATTTTTCAAATGCCGTTTTCAGAGCGTACTTCCCGGCGATTTTGAACGCCATCTCCGAAGAGTCAACATCGTGTTCCTTTCCGTCGAAAACCGTAACGCCCACATCGACCATGGGGTACCCCGCCAGAAATCCCTCTTCCATGGCTTCGAGAAGACCCTTTTCGATACCGGGCAGATAACCTTTGCTGATCGCTCCGCCTTTGATTTCATTTTCCATAACAAAGTATTCCCCTCTCTCAAGAGGTCTGACCTTGATACAGACCCTTCCGTACTGACCGTGGCCGCCCGACTGCTTTTTGTGGGTATACTCAGCTTCTGCCGACTTCGTAATCGTCTCGCGGTAGGGGACTCTCGGAACCTTTCTGTTGACGTTGATCTTGTAGTTTTTCAGTACCTTATCGAGAATAATCGATATGTGCTGTTCTCCCATGCCGGAAATAACAGTCTCTTTTGTCTCTTCGTTATAGACGATTTTAAACGTAAGGTCCTCTTCGGCGACCTTATGGAGAATCTGGGACAGCTTGTCTTCATCTTTCTGGTTTTCAGCCGTTATCGCCAGATGATGAACGGGATTGGGAAGCATAAGCGGCTGAAAATGTATTATGTTATCAGGCATGCAGAGTGTGTCGTTGGTCTGGAAAGAATCCTTTTTGGTGATAATTCCGATATCTCCGGCACAGATTTCCTGTACTTCCTTCAGCTCTTTTCCCTTGGCGAGAAAAAGCTTTCCGATTCTGTCCTTTTTATCTTCCCGGACATGGTACATCTCCATATTCTGTTTCAGGCAGCCCGTGATAACTTTAACGAAAGACATTTTCCCGGAAAACTTATCAATGGATGTTTTGAAAATCATGCCTGAGAATTCAGCGTTTTCATCGATCATAACCGCTTTCTCGCCGGTTACGCAGGGCTCTTCCACCCGGCCGGGAGCGGGAGCATCATTGACGATGAAGTTGAGCAGGGGACGGATACCTGAACTCTCTACAGCGCTTCCGCAGAACATGGGGGTGAATCTGTTATCGAAAAGACCTTCCCTCAGACCTTTTATGGCATCGTCGAGTGAAAGCGTTCCCTCGTCGAAATATCTTTCGGTCAACTCGTCATCGCCTTCAGCTGCCATCTCAATCATTTTCAGGTGGTATTCTTCGGCAATTTCCTTATATTCTTCAGGTATCTCAACCGCTTCTTCCTCTTTGTTTCCGACTCCGGGCTTCAAATAGGCTTTCATCGTCAGGAGGTTGATAACTCCCTTGAAATCGAGTCCCTGGCCCATGGGTATGGTTATGGGGATGGCTGTTCTACCGATATCTTCGATCTCTTTAACAACATTATAAAAATCAGCCCTTTCCTTTTCCATCTTGTTGACGAAAACAATACGGGGCATATCTCTGTCATCGAGTCTTCTTCTCAGTTTTACTGTTTCAATCTGGATACCCGAACGGGCTCCGATAAGAACGACAGCGGCTTCTGAAACACGGAAGGAGGATACGACTTCTCCTACAAAGTCAGATGATCCCGGCGTGTCAAAAAAATTGATCTTCGTATCTTTCCACTCGACACTGGCCAGTGCGGAATGGATTGAAATCTTTCTTTCGATCTCTTCATCTGTAAAATCGCTGACTGTGCGGCCCGAATCAACCGACTCGGCTTTGCCGATAGCGCCGGTGTTATAGAGAATCTGTTCGAAGAAAGTTGTCTTTCCTGTCTCTCCATGGCCGCAGATCGCAATGTTTCGGATGTCTTTGGTGGTTTGTCCCATCCTGTATTCCTCCCTCAGATATTGATTTGGTAATCTTTTATCAATGGTAGACCTCTATTATTTATAGGTCAAACAAAAAAAAAGACAGGGCGGCGGTTGACAGCAGCTTGGTCTATATTGTATTATCACCGTTTTTTGCTTATTTAAGGCTGGAAAAGGAGTTAGATCTTCCGAAGTCCGGCATGGCGGAGAAATAAAAAAGTTAAGAATTGTATGACATTTATAGATGTCCCGATGAATTCCCGATTCGGAGGAGATAAGAAAAGGGGATGGGGGGCGCCATGGCTTTTTTTGCCAGAGCACCCCTCCGGTGGCTACTTGGTTTTTTCAACCTTCCTTCGCTGCAAAGTGGGAGAACTCCATGGCGAAGGTTCCCCGTCCCTGGGTCTGACTGCGCAGAGTCGTCGTGTAACCGAACATCTTGACAAGCGGCGCCTGGGCTATAACCAGCTCGAAAGCGGGACGGGATTCAATGCTGCTGACAAGTCCGCCGCGCTGAGTCAGCGAACTGATAACATCTCCGACATATTCCGCGGGGCACATAATATCCACATTCATGACCGGTTCGAGAAGGACCGGCGAAGCTTTTCTCAGGGCGTTGTCGAAACCGAGTGAAGCCGCTGACTGGTAAGCCAGTACGCTGGCTGAAAGCTCGTTGAATTTTGCATCGGTCAACGTGACTCCGATATCGATGGTCTGGTACCCCATAAGAGTTCCCGAAGTCATGGAAGACCGGACTCCCGTTTCGACGGCTTCCTGGAATTCCTCGGGAAGAACAGATTTCCTGATTTCGCTGGTGAATCTGTTCCCGGAACCTCTTTCCAGCGGTTCCACTTTGAAAGTGATATCCGCCGTATGCTCCTTGCCGCCCAGAACTTTGCTGAAAACCTCATTATGGGTAACGGTCTTTGTAATGGACTCTCTGTAGGAGACCTGGGGATTCCCTATATTGGCCGCCACTTTGTATTCATCCTTGATCCGGGTGACCAGAACATCGAGGTGAAGTTCCCCCATCCCTGAAATGATCAGCTGGCCCGTCTCCTCGTTCTCTCTGGCCGTGAACGTGGGGTCTTCCATTTTCAGGTAGTCGAGAGCCGTTTTCAGTTTATCCTGATCGCTGATGGTTTTAGGCTCGATGGCTACGGAAATTACGGGATCGGGAAAGTTCATTTTTTCCAGAATAACCGGATAGCCCTCGGTTCCTATCGTATCTCCGGTCTGGGCATTTTTCATGCCGATGATAACGGCTATATCTCCGGCATGGACCGAACTGATCTGTTCGTGATGATTGGAGTGCATCCTGAGAAGCCTGTTGACTCGCTCGCGCTTCTTTTTATCGATATTCATAACGGCGGTCCCCGATTTGAGTTCACCCGAATATACCCTGACAAAACAGAGAGGTCCCGCTTCCTTGTCCTGCTGAATCTTGAAGATCAGGCCGGCAAGAGGTCCTTTTTCATCTCTGGGGAGCTCGATGTCTTCATCTTTCTTGCTGTGATGGCATCGAACGGGAGGAAGATCATCGGGAGCGGGCAGGTAGCTGACAACTGCATTGAGAACCGGCTGAACCCCTTTGTTCTTCAGGGATGAGCCCGTTAACACCGGCACAATCGAGCGGTTGATCGTCTCCTGCCGCAGTACTTTCTCAATCAGTTCGAGAGGCACTTCCTCTCCCTCGAGAAAGAGTTCCGTCATTTCATCGGAGTAGGCGGACAGGGTGTCGATCATGGATTCCCGCCATTCTTCGGCCAGGGCCTGTCTTTCCGGGGCGATATCTGTCAGGGTAAACGTCTCTCCCTGATCATCGGGATTCCACCGGATTTCCTTCATTTGAAGAAGATCGATATTTCCTTCGTAATCATTTTCTTTTCCAATAGGCAGTGCCAGCGGAACCGGCGTCGCTCCCAGTTTTTCGCGGATCTCTTTGATGACCTCATAGAAATCCGCCCCGGTTCTATCCATTTTATTGATATAGGCGATTCTCGGGACCTCATAGCGGTCCGCCTGGTGCCAGACCGTTTCAGACTGGGGCTCGACCCCTCCGACGGCGCAGAAAACAGCGACGGCTCCGTCGAGAACCCGCAGGGATCTCTCCACTTCTGCGGTAAAATCCACATGTCCCGGAGTATCGATAATGTTGATCTGATGATCATGCCAGTAACAGGTCGTCGCGGCGGACACTATGGTTATGCCGCGGTTCTGCTCCTGTTCCATCCAGTCCATGGTCGCATTGCCGTTATCCACTTCTCCGATACGGTGGCTCTTGCCTGTATAGAACAGGATCCGCTCTGTTGTGGTTGTTTTTCCCGCATCAATGTGAGCCATGATCCCGATATTTCTCATATTTTTCTGTGACATGCTGATTCTCCTGTAAACCAAGTGAGAATATAGCAAAAAAAGCGCTCTAATTCAATCTCCGGTCAATGATTGGGCTGTAGAGGTATTCAGGTTTGAAAGACAGTGGTAATGATTATTGTTATCTGAATAGAAAAAAAGCAATACAATCCCTGAATTTCTCTTGCAAAATTATCGATATTGATTAAAATGGCACATTATATGGTGTACGAAATTAAAAAAGACGCTATATATGGTATGTTTGTGTTTTAGGAGATTTAAGATATGTCAGATTACAAATGGATGCAGAAGTTAAGCGGGGAAATTTTCGAGAAAAAATACATGCTTAATAACGAAGCCGGTCCGGAAGAAGTTTTCCGCAAAATCAGCAAAGAAATTGCCTCGGCTGAATCTGAAGAGAAAAGAAAAGAGGTCGAAGAGGATTTTTTCTCAGTCCTCTCAGAGGGAAAGCTGATACCCGCCGGGAGAATCCTCGCCAATGCCCGCCCCGAAAGCGAGATGAAGAATTACAATAACTGTTTCACCATAGATATTGAAGATTCCATGGAAGGAATATATGAATCGCTGAAGGAAGACGCCCTTATTTCCAAAATGGGCGGCGGTGTCGGTTTCGATATCTCCGGTCTCCGTCCCAAGGGCGATGCTCTTTCCGGCGGAGGAGAATCTTCCGGTATAATCTCTTTTCTGAAGATTTTCGACCAGTCGGCGAAAACCATTATGACCGGGGGGCACAGACGCTCGGCCCATATCGCTCTCCTCGATATCTCCCATCCCGATATTGAAGAATTTATCACTGTCAAGCAGGGAGAGAAAAACGGAGAACTGACTCAGTTCAATATCTCGGTAAAAATCACTGATAAGTTCGTTAAAGCCGTTGAAAACAACGATGACTGGAATCTGGAGTTTGACGGAAAAGTCTATAAAACCGTAAAAGCCGAATACCTTTACAATCTTCTGGCCAAAAACGCCTACACACATAACGAGCCGGGTATTTTCAACAGCGACACCGTTTCCAAGTTCAATAACGGTTACTGGGCATTTAAGATGGACAGAGTCAATCCCTGCGGCGAGCTGGTAATGCCTCCCTATTCCCTTTGCTGTCTCTCTGCTATCAACCTCTCCAAATTTGTGAAGAACCCCTTTACCGATGATGCCGAGTTTGATTTTGACGGTTACAGAAAAGTCATAGCCACGGGAATCCGGTTTCTCGACAACGTTCTCTCCACAACGGATTATCCTCTTGATAAGATCAGGGATTTCTCCCTGCAGTGGAGGCGGGTCGGACTCGGTTTCACGGGACTCGGTGATGCCATGGCCATGCTGAAGATCACCTATGGGGACGAGGAATCTATCCGCTTCGCCGGAGATATCGCCAGAGCCCTCCGGGACGGGTCTTACGGAGCTTCTGTCGATCTGGCTATTGAGAAAGGAACTTTCCCGGCCTGCGATAAAAAGAAACTGGTCCAGGCCGAATTTATCAAAACTCTCCCCGAAGATCTTCGGAAAAAAATAGCCGAACACGGTATGAGAAATATACAGCTCAACACAGTCGCCCCGACAGGGACAACCTCTCTTTCGGTCGGCCAGAACTGCTCCTCCGGTATCGAACCGATTTTCGCGCTTCAGTACGACCGAACCGTGAGAACGGGAGTTGATGACAACACAATTTCCGAAACGGTATACGATTACGCCTGGCTCCTTTATAAAGAGGCCTTCGGAGATGATGCCCAGGTTCCGGAGTATTTTACGACGACCGTGAAAATAGACGCCTATAAAGCTATCGATGTTCAGGCGGAGGTTCAGAAGTACATCGATCACAGCATTTCCAAAACCCTCAACCTCGCGCCGGGGACCAGTTTTGAAGAGTACAGAAACCTCTTTATGTACGCCTACAAAAAAGGTCTGAAAGGGTTCACCACATTCAACCCCGAGGGGAGCATGAAGGGAATCCTGGAATACAGCGAAAAAGCGGCCAGGGAAACCATCAACCGGAATATCGCCCCGACCAGACCGAAAGATCTCCCGGGAGACATTCACCAGATCAGAGTGAAAGGGAAGAAATATATCGTTATTGCCGGAAAGTACAACGGAAGTCTCTACGAGATTTTCGTCATTGACGATCCCGAGGATATTCTCGATCTGTCCAAATTCCCCACAGGAATTATCCGGAAAGCCGGGAAGGGGCGGTACGATCTGATCATGGAAAACGGGCCGATCGAAACAACTCTCAAAAACTTCACCAAGACTTTTGATTCGCCGACCGCCTCGCTTGCCAGGTTTATCTCCATGTCGCTCCGCCACGGAACGCCTCTCCAGTTTGTGATCGATCAGCTTAACAAGGATACGAACTTCGCCGACTGCGAGAGAAGTATCTCCCGCGTTCTGAAAAAATATCTGATCGACGGAGAGGAGGTCGTCACGGGAGACAAGCACTGCGACGAATGCGGCGGAAAGCTCGTCTTCCGCGATGGCTGTGTCGTTTGTCAGGAATGCGGGTGGAGCAAATGTTCCTGATCTGTCTTATACTTCATTGAGCCTTTTTCAAAACACTGCAGCGGAAGAGGCTCAGTCACTGTAAAATCGAGGTACCGAATGGAAGAGACAATTTTTGACAAGATAATAAAGAAGGAATTTCCCGCCGATGTGGTATACGAGGATGATAGTATCCTTGCATTCAGGGATATCAATCCCCAGGCTCCCGTTCATGTCCTGGTCATTCCCAAAAAAAAGGTGGCCAGCTTCAACGATCTGAAGGAGAGACCTGTCGATGAGACGGGAGCATTTCTCCGGGGTGTTTCCAGAGTCGCTGTCGAGCTGGGGCTGGCGGATGACGGCTACCGCATAGTCTTGAACTGCGGTTCCAACGGCCAGCAGACCGTTGAATATCTTCATGCCCATATTCTGGGTGAAAGACAGATGAGCTGGCCTCCGGGCTGATATGCGCCGATACGCATTACTGGTTCTATGCCTTTCTCTTTTTACCGAAGCCCTCGCAGGAGAATCCCGGCTTATTGATTCTATCAATCAGTTCCGGGCCTCCCGGGGGCTTTCTGTCCTTGTTCCGGAAAGTTCACTTGAAAAAACCGCAGAGCAATACTGCGGAGAACTTCAGGAAACGGGGCTTCTGAGTCATACTGACCGCCGGGGAAAGCGGGTTCTCGACCGCTACAGAGAAAAGGGAGGCACCGGTGTGAAAGCGGGGGAAATCCTGGGGTCTTCCGCTGACAGGGAAACCCTGTTCCGGGCCTGGATCGACAGTCCGGCACATTTCCAAATCATGACTGATCCCGGCTGGACCCGCATCGGTGCAGCTGTCAAAGAGAGAGGGGAGCAGCTTGTCGCTGTTGTTCTGTTTTCCAATTCGCTTATTGATAGTCTCTCGAGTGAACCCGCCGGCTCCTCCATTGAACTCATCCTGACGGTTCTTCCGGGCCGAGGAGCATCTCTGCGGGGATCCGCCCCGCCGGAGGATGATAAAATTACAATTGAACTCGATCGCGGGGAACTGCCTCTTCTGTTAATTCTGGAAGGCTTCAGCGATGGAAAAAGGTACCCTTCCGACTTTATATATCAGAGTGATAATTTTTAGATCAAAGTATTGACCATAAATTTATCTCATGATATATTCAGCATCGTTGAAAGGGCGATTAGCTCAGTTGGGAGAGCGCCTGCCTTACAAGCAGGATGTCGGGGGTTCAAGTCCCTCATCGCCCATATCGATGATCACTTGCTTTTGTCACTGGGAATGTGGCGCTAAAAGCAGGCCTGTTATCAAGTCCCTCTGGAAGGCAGGGACTATAAAGATCAAGCCTTCCTCACAAGGGCGATTAGCTCAGTTGGGAGAGCGCCTGCCTTACAAGCAGGATGTCGGGGGTTCAAGTCCCTCATCGCCCATAAAAATCCGAGGCATAGCATATCAGCTATGTCTTTTTTTTTCGAATGGGGACTTGATCCGGAGGAACGGCGCGATCCTTTGAGCGCAAATCTCCGGGAAGGAACCGACAGGAAGTCCCTCATCTACTCAGAGCTATTCTGTTCCGCCCCCCCGATTTCGCCTTGTACAGACACTGATCGGCCCTGGCCATGAGTGATTCGAGAATCTCTCCTTTTTCCCGGAAAACCAGCCCTCCGCTTATAGTCTGATTCTTTTCACCCATAAGGGAGGAGAAATCTATGAGACTGACATTCTCCCTGATTCTCTCGGCAATTGCCAGGGCAGCGGTTTTTTTTTCGAGGATGAGAAACACGGCGAATTCTTCACCGCCGATCCTCACGGCTATATCGCCGGCTCTCAGGTACTCGGAAATTGCGGTGGTCGTTTTTTTCAGAACAACATCACCGGCGGGATGCCCGAACTGGTCGTTTACCTTTTTAAAGTGATCCAGATCGAAGACGAGAAGGGCAATTTCCCCGATCAGATCGCGATCGTGGTGGGCGAAAAACCGTGGTATGGCTTCCCTCATATAGGCTCTGTTGTAAAAACCGGTCAGGCTGTCCCTGATCGACTGTTCATAATACTTCTGCTTCTCCTGATCGAGCTGTTGCTGCATGATTTCTCTTTCCAGTGCAATGCCGAGGGGATGGGATAATTGTATCAGGGTTGTCTCTGTTTCATTGTCGATATTCACGTTATCTGAGAGATCTATAAGAGCGAAACCGATCAGTTTCCCGGATTCGCTATTTTTCAGTGGTAAGGCAAGTCTGTGAATGTCTTCAAAAAAAGTGTGTACTTCATTATTCCCCGCTTCAAAAAGTGAAGAACAGACCTGAATCAGCCAGGATTCCGAAGGAAGGTCGACATGCTGATACCGCGATGTTTCAGTCAGATATTTCCAGCTCGCCTGCTCCTGTCTGTACAGGAAAGAAATGGTCTGTGCCGGAATAATAGTCTGAATGTGCTCCAGTAATTGTTTTACGACCGTATCGAAATTTTTTACAGAAATAAGGGTTTCCAGAAAGTTGTTGAGAAACCGGTTCAGGCGGGAAAGTTTTTCAATGTTCGTATCGTTGAGAGACATGAGAAAGAGGCCGCAATCGAAGTTCTTCATCTGCGCTATTAAAAATGGAATCAGATCCTTTCTGATTATGGACCCGTGCTGCGGCATAATCCAGTTGAGCCGAAGCCTTCCCAATTTCTCCATTGAGTACGCGAGAATTTCCCTTGAGGGCATATAGTGCTCATGAAAAGGCCGCATCAGTTCCAGATAGGATTCATCTTTTGCGAAAAGAGAAAACTCCTCCGTAAAGGCTCCGAAAAGATCGCTGGAAAAAAGAGATCCGGTTGTATTGTCCAGTGTGCAGAACGCTCCGGGGAAGTGGAGGTAGGGCGTAAAGATGAAGGACAGATCCAGATCATCTTCTTTCAGTTTCCAATTCATTTTTTCAACACACTGAAAGGGTAGTTTCAGATCGAGATGTTTCAGCAGAGATATGGCCCGCCAGTGACTGAGAATCACGGCGTCCTCCCGTATCACTTTTCCGTCTATGATATCGAGAGCTCCTGCTATATCGGGATCCTGATGATGGACGATAAAATAACGGATATTCTCAAAAGGGATAATCCTTTCTATTTTTTTCAGAGTTCCCTCAATCGTCAGTTTTGATCCGGGATCGATGAGAACGGAATTTTTGCCCGCTTTGATCAAATAGGTGTGGCACTGGAAAATATCATCCTTCAGATATTGTCCTACCCACCAGACATGGCCCGTTATGTTTATAGGAGATTCGGTATCATATTTCCGGCTGTTCTTCATAGTAACAATTATGGAAGATTATGGGATTTTATTCCTTAAAATAATCAGGTAAGACTTTTCAGTGAGTCCGGGTGCAGTTTCCTGAAAAATTCTTCCGGAACCAGAAAGCTTATAGATTGGGGAAGAATATTGAACTTAAGGGTGTATAGCCCGTTAACAGCCGTTTCAACTTTTTTTAAATCTCCGTCGAGATGAAAGTGAAAAGGTTCTAGGGAACTGATCTGGCTGCTCTTGACTTCGAAATTCTCAATAATCGGTTTTCCTTTCTGAGCAAACCTGTCATTGATCCGGTTGTGCTGTCCTGTCCAGAAATAGCGGAGGTTTTTGAGGAGAGTCCGCCTTCTCATTTTCTGATAGATATAAATATTCATGGAACCGTTATTGCATACCACATGGGGGCAGATTTTAAACAGGGCGGCGAAATAGGGCCTGTTCCCGATCTCGATGATCATGGGGTTGTACTCTTTTTCAAAATGATCGAATTTAATCTCGGCGTTAACCCTGGTTCCCTGGAATATATAGCGGCCGTAATACATTTCCACATTAAATGGAGTTGTTTCGCCGTGATAATCATCAAAAGCTGTTCGGAATATGGCTGAAATGTAATTCCCGAGACCCGGCTTGATTCTCCCTTTCAGTTTTCCCACTTTTATTTTCTCGCTGTCCCGCAGTTCTAGAACTTTGGCATCAAAACCCAGACCCGCGAGCTGAGTATAGTCGATTTTCCCATCGTATTCGACTTTGATAAGGTCGACATCGATCGAGTAATCCCTTTCCATACTGTGGATATATGTCTTCAGCTGCTTGAAAATACTGGAGGGTACTTCGTAGGAATCCTGGATGCCGTTTCCTGATCCGCCCCGGAGAAATCCTATCGATCTGGCAGTTTTGTCTTCAGGATGACTGATTCTCAATTCGGTCAGGCGCTTTATGGCCGAGTGAGCGGTCCCGTCTCCGCCCCAGATCAAAATGTAGGGAGCCTGACTGTAATAATACTGATCGATGGACTCTAGAAAATGATTGTAATCCTCTGATTCGATTACATAAAATATTGAGTATTTTTTTACGATCTTTTTTAGAATTTTCACATATTGGGGAAATCTTGTCGGGTTGATGACAAGATAACATTTTGCCGCTTCTTCTGTCATATTTCAGTGCTTTGTATAAAAAATAAGCCGACCATACAAGCCGGCTTTTCGGATCAGGCAGATCTCTTTATTCAATAAAGTTTCAACACCTGGCCTCACTTTATATAAAGGTGTCAGACACCTACCGTTTTTTCATCAATAGCCTCCGTATCAGATACGGAGTTTAAGGTTTTGGGCGGAATCATCAATTAAGACCTCCCTTCGTCTTTATATAATTAATATAGTTCCGCAACCGCCGTTATTCAATAAAAAAAGGGATTTTAAGGAAAACTTTTCTCTCCATTGTCACAGTGTAAATCTTAGGGTATCTTAAAGAAAAAACATAGGACTTCCAATGAAAAAGCGAATCCTCTTTACCGGCGGAGGAACAGGCGGGCATGTCTACCCGGCACTGGCTGTCATAGAGAGAATGAATACAGATGAATGGGAAATCTCCTGGCTCGGATCTTCCGGCGGAATGGAAAAAGCCATTCTCGAAAAGACTGAAATTCCTTACTTCGGTATTCCCAGCGGGAAACTGAGACGGTATTTTTCCCTTAGGAACTTTACAGATCTTTTCAGAATATCCGCCGGATGTATCAGCTCTGTTCTCCTCCTCAAAAAATTGAAGCCGCAGATCCTTTTTTCCAAAGGGGGATTTGTTTCGGTCCCCCCCGTTTTAGCGGCTTCCCTGATGAAGATACCCGTTTTCACACACGATTCGGATATCGTACCGGGACTGGCTACGAGAATCAACGCCCGGTTCGCAGACAAAATCCTAGTATCTTCCCGGGAATCGATGAAGCATTTTTCACCCCGTTACAGGGATAAAATCGTCGTTACGGGAAATCCTGTCAGGCAGTCTCTTTTTTCGGGAGACCGGGAAATCGCTCAGCAGTTGACCGGAGCGGCTGAAGGGAAACCGGTCATTCTCATCATGGGCGGCAGTCTCGGTGCCCGGCAGCTGAATGATCTTGTTTATGAGAATCTGGAGAAATTGACTGAAAAGTATTTTGTCATTCATCAGACCGGAGCAAAAAACTTCAAATCCCTTACGGGGGAAAATTATTACGGTGTTCCCTACTTCAATGATGAACTGGCCCATATCTTCGCCTTGAGCGATCTCGTTATCAGCCGCGCCGGAGCCGGCGCATTGTGGGAGTTCGCTGCAGCAGGACTTCCTTCGCTTCTGATTCCCCTCGAATCGGGCTCCCGGGGAGAGCAGGTGAGGAATGGTGAAGTCTTTGTCGATAAAGGCTGTTCCCTTATGCTCCGCGGAGAGATAGACGGGGAAACTTTTCTGGATAGTATTGCCGATATAGTGGATAATAAAGAAAAACTGGCGGATATGAAAAAAGCGGCCGCTGAGGCCGGGAAACTGGACGGCGCTGCCACAATTTCCGCAATGATCGAAGAGGTGGTCCGGTGAATTTTACGACGATTGATATTATTTTTCTCATTATCATGGGTATTATGGCTGTAAGAGGTCTCTTCAGAGGGCTGATAAGTGAACTGTTTTCTTTCGGGGCTCTGGTCGTCGGCCTTCTGGTCGCGATGGCCTTTTCTGGAAAAGTCGCGGTGTTTTTTTCAGAGCAGTTCGGAGAACAGAGCTGGAACAGGGGATTGGCCTTCTTTATCGTTTTTATCCTGATTTATATAGCTCTGCAGATTATCGAGCGGATTATTGTGAAGATGATGGATGAGACAGCGGCTTTCAGTGTGGACAAAGGTCTGGGACTTCTGCTCGGCCTATTTGAAGGAATCATTATCTGTTCTCTCCTGACTTATCTGCTCGATATCCAGACGGTCTTCAATACGGATCAGCTTCTGGGGGGAAGTTTTATTGTCCCCTATCTCGTCAAGGTTTTTCCTTTCCTGGAATCGACAGGGGCGGCG
The DNA here is from genome assembly GCA_016936555.1 of Spirochaetales bacterium. Classification (GTDB taxonomy): domain Bacteria; phylum Spirochaetota; class Spirochaetia; order DSM-2461; family DSM-2461; genus Spirochaeta_F. The sequence continues at coordinate 13,308 of JAFGXR010000041.1, forward strand.
CTCATGGACAATTTCCGCAAATAGAGGTGCTTTGAAATATGTTTGAAAACCTGCTGGAGCAGCCGGCAGTTATCTCCAGATTGACTCACGATATCAAAACGGGAAGTCTTCCTTCATCGATACTCTTCTACGGTCCCGATTATTCGGGAAAAATGACAGCGGCTCTGGAACTGGCCAGAGCTCTGACCTGCCAGAGTGAAAATGCCCCCTGGAACTGCGGCTGCCACTCCTGTTCAAGTCATCGTCTCCTGGAGCATCCTTTTATCATCATGACCGGCGGGCGCTATTTTTATGAGGAAATCGCCGCTTCTGCCGATCCTTTGAAAACACGGGAGGATCAGGTCTTCCGTTTCATGTTTGTCAGAAATGTCCGCAAGCTTTTAAGGCGTTTTGATAATGTTTTATGGGAAGGCGAAACGGCTAAACTCAAGAAGATCCAGCCTCAGCTGGCATCCCTGTCGGATATGATCGATGCTTTTCTCCCGGAAAGGGAACTGCCGCCGGAAAAAAAACGGGATAAACTTCTGAAGGACATTCTGGCTGATTGCAGGAAACTGGCTGCGGCTGTGCCGTTCTCCACACCGATTAATCAGATAAGGAAAATTTCCTCCTGGGCGCATCGTGCCGGAGAGCGGAAAGTGGTTATTCTGGAGAATGCCGACTACATGCAGGAAGGTGCCAGGAATGCTCTGTTGAAGATCCTGGAGGAACCGCCTGCGAATCTTCACTTTATTCTGCTGACAACCAGAATGGGAGCTATCCTGCCGACGATAAAGTCACGGGTCCGCGCTTACGGCTTTTCCGGCCGTACGGAGGAACAGAGCAGACTTGTCATCAAAAGGATTTTCCGGGTAGACGATACTCCTTATCATTCTCTCCGGGAGTTTTTTCTCTCCCATCACGATATTGATTACATCGAGTTGAAAAAGCTCGCGGAGCTCTTCATCCGCTCTTCCCGGGAGAAAAATACACCTTTCCGCGATGTGGTTCCGGGTAAATTCGATCGGGAGATGTTTATCCCTTTTCTGGAGGAATTGACTCTGGCGCTCAACCGCTATTTGAAAGATGCTCTGGGCAGAGGGCTGAACAGCGCCGTAACGACCGGAGTATCCCGATGGAGCGTCATCATTCGGGAATACGCCGCGAATTTTGAAGTGCTCAATCAGAGTCATGAGCTTCTTCTTGAAAGCTTGTATTATGAGATGAAGAGGTGAACCCTTGAGAAAGCTCACGGAAAGAGCCATAAAAGCGCTTCCAAGACAGAACAGCGAACAGATTCGTGCCATTGTTAATGACCTTGTGGAGGGGAATCAGGTTCTCGAAACAGTTCTCTCTTCCCTGCCTTCGGGAATTATGGTGGCCGATATCAACAACGATCTCCAGTTCATCAATACCCAGGCGAGACGCTTCCTGAAATTAAGCGGCAATGATTTTATGGAGCGGAAAATCTGGGAAGCTGTTCATGATATCGATATTTCGGAGTTTATTGAAAATACACTTCTCTCCCAGGACCGTGTCGAAGGTAAGGATTTCAATATCCAGATGGCCGATAAAGTGAAGATTCTGTCTTTCAGTATTCTTCCCCTTGTCGACAGGGGGACGATCAAGGGGAGTTTTATAACCATAGACGATGTTACAGAAAAAAGGGCTGCCGCCTTCCGTCTCCGCCGGGCTGAAAGCCTGGCCTCGCTGACGACAATGGCGGCCGGTGTGGCCCACGAAATTAAAAATCCCCTTGGATCGATGAGCATCCATATCCAGCTTATGCAGAAGTGTCTGAATTCCGGACAGGATCTCTGCAAAGATGATCTTCAGGATTATCTGAATGTGGTGAGTGAAGAGGTCGACCGTCTGAATCAGATCGTGGTCAACTATCTTTTTGCCGTGCGGCCTATGGAGACGGACACCAGATGCAGCTGCATCAACGCTCTTATCAGCGAGCTTATGGAATTCATTCATTTCGAGCTGGAAGAAAATTCCATAGAGGTCGAAGTCGCTCTGGAAGAAAACCTGCCTGAACTGAAACTCGATGAAAAATTAATAAAACAGGCACTTCTCAATATTATTAAAAACGCCCAGGCCGCCATGGGGGAAGAAGGGGGGCGACTTAAAGTTTCGTCCTACCGCGTCCATGATGGGGTCGCCGTAACGATTTCCGATACGGGTCCGGGAATTCCGGAGGATATCAGAAATAAAATCTTTGAACCCTATTTTACAACGAAAGTTTCGGGATCGGGGCTGGGGCTGACACTGGTATATAAAATCATGAAAGAGCACAATGCGGAAATCCGTCTCGACTCGGTAATGGGCCGGGGCACCGATTTTACATTTTTATTCCCCATTCCGCAGCATGAACAGAAACTGATAGAATGGGACGGAGAGACTGGTGAAGTTTAATATTCTTGTTGTTGACGACGAAATGAATATCCGGGTCGGCCTGGGAAAATCTCTGGAAATGGACGGGTATACCATCTTCCTTGCCGAAGACGGCAATGAAGCCATGAAGGTCATGTTGAAAGCCGATATCGATCTGGTTATCTCGGACCTGAGGATGCCCGGCATGTCGGGCGAGGAGCTTCTTAAAAAAATCAGCAGTTCCTATCCCACTGTACCGGTCATAATTCTGACAGGCCACGGGACTGTGGAGAACGCGGTCAATGCCATGCGTGACGGGGCTTATGATTTTATGACCAAGCCGGTCAATCTGGACCGCCTCTCCCTTCTCGTAAAAAGAGCTCTCTCATCCAGGGAACTGGTGCTTCAACACCGGGCTCTGAAAGAGGAAGTGGAGAAACTTGAGCGCAAGCGCAATTATTCGAACATAATCGGCAAGAGCGCCCAGATGCAGCGCATCTCCGAACTTCTCGCCCAGGTCGCTCCCTCCAAGGCATCGGTTCTCATTACGGGGGAGAGCGGCGTCGGTAAAGAACTTGTCGCCGATGCTCTTCATCAGCTCTCGGGCCGTTCGGATCATCCCTTTGTCAAAGTCCATTGTGCGGCCCTTTCCGAATCTCTACTGGAAAGCGAACTCTTCGGCCATGAAAAAGGGGCTTTTACCGGAGCCGTCGGTATGAAGAAAGGACGTTTTGAACTGGCTGATAAGGGGACCATTTTTCTCGATGAAATCGGTGAAATCAACCAGTCCGTACAGATAAAAATTCTCCGGGTCCTTCAGGAGAAATCCTTTGAGCGGGTCGGAGGGGAAAAGACAATCGATACTGACGTCCGCATCGTCGCCGCGACAAACCGGGATCTGAAAGAGGAAATAGAAAAGGGTAATTTCCGCGAAGATCTCTTTTACCGGCTCAATGTTGTAAATATACACATTCCCCCGCTCCGTGAGAGAAAAGAGGATATACAGCTCCTCACCGCATCATTCCTCAACGAATTTGCCGAAGAGAATGGTAAATCAATAGAGGGCATCGACCCCAAAGCGGCTATGGCGCTTTACAATTACAGCTGGCCCGGAAATGTTCGGGAGCTTCGCAACTGCATCGAGAGCGCTGTGGTGCTCTGTAAAAAACATATCATTTCCCTGGAAGATCTCCCTCCCGCCCTGGCTGAAGACCCGGAAGGCAATTATATGAAAATACAGATGGGCATCAGTCTGGCGGAAGCGGAAAAGGTCATTATCAGAAATACTCTGAATCAGGAAAAAGGCAATAAGAGCCGGGCGGCCGAGATATTGGGTATCGGGCGGAAAACTCTGCACCGGAAGATTCATGATTACGGTCTGGAAGAAGAATTCCTCCGGCATTGATTCGGCATATTAGTAGTGGGGGGGCGGATCGTCGGCGCGGTACTGCTCTTTGCTGTCGATTCTTTCTTCGAGCTGGGATACTTTGTCCTGAAGACTTTTTATTTCTCTCTGCATACGACTGTGTTCGCGGTCCTGATCGATGACGACGCTGTTGAGGTTCTGTACGAAATCCTCCAGGTAGGAAAGCTTTATCTGCAGATCATATATATCCTGTTCATCCATGACGATGAGTATAATCCCTGAGGCCCGATGTGGTAAAGCGGAATGCTATTGTATCTGTAAACAGAATCAGGAAGTTCTTGACAGATGAAAAACCCTTACCTATATTAGAAAAATGGAAAAAAAAGATGAAGATCAGGCTTTTCATGAGCTTGTTCTGGCTTTGTCACGCTGTGATGATAGCGAATTGATAGAGGATTTTCTCAAAAGTCTTCTGACCGATAATGAGGTGTATGAAGTGGCTTCGCGCTGGGCTCTGGTTAAACTGATAGACCAGGGTGTGACGCAGCGGCAGATTTCCAGAGATCTCGGACTGAGTCTCTGCAAGATTACCAGAGGTTCCAGAGAATTGAAGAGAGAGGATTCCTCTTTCAGAAAAATGCTGAATCTTCTCGATAGGGTTTAATGGCAGATAGATACTATGAGGTTCTGCTCATTGCCGAACTGATACTGGCCCCCGTTGTATTTCTTCTCCTCCTGTTTATTACTGCTCCCTACGGGCGTTTTGACAGGAAGGGGTGGGGGCCGGTTATTTCTTCCCGGGCTGCCTGGATGATTATGGAATCTCCTTCGCTGGTTCTCCCGGTTCTTTTGGCCCTGGGAGCCGGTGTAAACCGGGTCGAACTTGTTTTTCTGCTGATCTGGCTGTGTCATTATTTTCACAGGGCCGCAGTCTATCCCTTCAGAATTTCCAGTCCCCGCAAGCCCTTTTCTGTTCTCATAATGTCCTGGGGATTTATATTCAATATCATAAACAGTTATGTGAACTTCTATTATTTGTTCTATCTGGCGCCTCACAGAGATCTTTCGTGGCTAAACGATATCCGGTTTATTGCCGGGGGGCTTTTATTCGCAGGAGGGTATCTGATCAATAAAAAATCCGATTCTCTGCTCCGGAAGCTGAGAGCCGATGGCCGTACGGGATATTTTATTCCCGAAGGCGGTTTGTACAGATGGATCAGTGCGCCCAATTATCTGGGTGAGATGATCGAGTGGGGCGGATGGGCCCTTCTGGTCTGGTCTCTTCCCGGCACCGCTTTCTTTTTATTTACGATTGCCAATCTGCTCCCCAGGGCCTTGAAGATCCACAAATGGTATGGCGAGACATTTGCCTCTTATCCCGAAGAGAGAAAAGCCATAGTTCCCTTTTTCTTTTGATCTAGAGGCTGTAGAGAACCGATTCGGATTCTCTATAGCTATTCAAAACTACCGAAGCATCAAATTCCAGATTGTCTTTTATCTCTCTGCAGAGAGCTTCTCCCACTTTGCGGCTGATAAGATCCGCTTTGTTGAGAAGTACTATTCTGCTGCTCTGATCCGGGGCGTTTTTAAAAAGACCGCGGTCGTGATTAATCAGTCTGATAAGATCTTCTCCTGTAACAGGTGCGGATCTGTCTTTGTCCCGTATCAGTTCAAAAAGTTCCGGTCTGTGCACTTTAGAATCATCGCCGGGACAGTCAAGAACATCGAGCCCGATCAGGCCTATATAGATGTCGGTGTAAGGGGATATGACCGGTTCATGATCTGCAGGAGCTTTCAGCGGGCGTCTTGCCGAGCCGTCAGCCTCCACAATGACGTAATTAAAATGTCTGATTGCTTCTTCGAGAAACGGCAGTGGAACTCCTGTCAATTTTCCCGGGTAGGAAGGGGAGCCGTATCCGAAGACGAGAGGTTTCTCCCTGTTCCGGTCGATGCGCCGCCAATCGGGCTCAACACCTCTTTTTTCATCGATAATATTGTAGAAAGGGGAGGGCTCCGGTTTCATTATCTTGGTGGTTGTCGTCATTAGCACAGTGTCAGCCCGCAGTAATCTGCCCAGTTCAAAGAGGGTTGCAGTTTTGCCTCCACCCCCGGCAATCGATATAAGAGCGCTTCCCTTTTCAGGTCTCACAAAAGGTAACAGGTTCACGTTCAGATTATATCAAGCTCATAGCTTACCATATGGTCTTCGTTAAAAATAAAACGACCTGAAATTCTTTTCCCTTTTATAACGTGAGGAAGCCAGAGAAGATCGTCTTCCCACATATTGCTGTAGGGTATGTCATCAATACAGATCCAGAAGGGATCTGCTTCATCGGTCTCTATTTCCGTGCCCCTGTATTCTGAGGCTTTAAAAACAGTCCCTTCCATTTTCAGTCCGTTTGTGAACTGGAAATAGAGTTTTCCGCACTCAACCGGATCGAGAGGTGTCAGTCCGACTTCCTCTTCTGTTTCGCGGACCGCCGCTTCAACAGCCGTTTCACCTTTTTCTATATGACCTCCCGGAGCATTGACCTTGCCTGCACCGAGACCCCTTTTTTTATTGATGAGAAGAACTTTCCCCTCTGAAAAAATATAGGTTATGACGGCAAACTTATCGGCCGACCATTTATTCCAGTCTATATCACGGACATCTGTTGCATTGCGGGTTTCTATCATGAATTGATCCTTGTTACATTGATATAAAATTCGGGTTTTTTATCCTCCAGGCCAGAAGGCAGGGAGGTGAATACTCTGAAGATTCTGGTTCCTTCCGGTAACAGCGCCGGATTTTCTTCCTTTATTAAATCTCTATTTGTAGAAAAGAGTTCTTCGCCGAAGGTATCTCTCCATTTCAGATCCACCTGAAAACGATTGATCGGCACTGTTCCCCGGTTATCCAGTCGGAATTTGAAATTGATGTATTCCTCTCCATATCCGTCGAATCCGCTGCTGTCCAGTTGGAAGAGTTCGATCGAGACGCCTTCAGGGCGGGAAGCGGTCCATTCCAGGGTCAGAGGTTTCTTTTCTTCCTGCCGGGGGATTTCATCGGCAATAATCAGATTTTTAAATGATATTCTCACTTCATCGATTTCAGGAGGCAGATAGTGCACAAAAAAGAACTCATCAATCAGCGCCGGTTCTCCGGGCATAAGCCACTGGTCTTCGCTGACCAGGGGGAATATCCTGCTGAAAAGGGTTACACCGTCATAATTTTTCAAGGCGATTTCGAGATCTGCGGATTTTATCGCTCTGGACTCGTTTCTCAATTCTCCCTGAATCGTACAGGATATGGAGCCGTTGGTCAGATTGAGTTTCGATTGAAAGATGTCGACCCTGCAGTCTTCCGGTAAACCGTTGAGAACGGTATCCAGCTTCCTCTCTCTGAAGGTTTCTGTTTGTTTAATATAGGGCACAGTCATCTGAGTTTTATCTTTTGAAGATTCCTGTTGAAAAAAAGGAAAAGAAAAGCGGTTCTGTGTTAAAAAAGACGCGGTGATTAATACAAGAAGACCGGCAAAGGGAAGTAAAATCTTTTTGTAGGAAACAGTTCCCGATAGAGACTTTTCCTTGATACGGATTTCTTTGATGATATTTTCAGCTATGGGATTGGCCGATGAAATCAGTCTGGAAAATGTGGCATTTTTCATGGCCAGTTCGCGATATCTGCCGTCCTGTCCCTCTTCCCGGGCTTTTATCATATAAAGCTGGGCCATCCGGTTGCGGTACTCATCGGAGAGAGGATGGATTTCTACGGCTCTTTCCATAGACATCAGCGCTTCTTCTATACGCCGGTTCTGCAAAAGCTCTTCCGATCGCTTGATATGGCTTGCTGCTACCTTTTTCAATCTGCCCAGATCGGACTCTGTCAACTGGTAAGAATCAAAACATTTTTTCAGAGCCGTGTAATTGAACGGTTCCTTTTCCGCAATCAGCGAAATTTCATTAATATAGCTTTTTAATTTGTCAGCTTTATCATCCACAAATAGACTTTAACATGAAGTGCTAAAAAAATCCCGATGTTGAACCGATAAAGAGTAAAAGGTTTAAATGAAATTAACAGTATTCTACCATAAGAACGATATAGATTTTCTCTTTCAGTTTTCTTCCGTTTCGGAAGAGTATTTCATCGAGTACGAAAGTTATGCCATCGAACCCGACTGGGAACCCGGTACGGATAACTTTTTCCATGATAAAGTCACGGAAGCCGAAAATATGCTTGTCGTTCTCTCACCCCAATCTCTGAAAGGGAAATGGCTGCCCTATATCATCGGTTATGCCGAAGGCAAGAAAGTCAACTGCCACTTTTATCTCGCTCAGGACGAGCGACCCCGGTGGGCTGAATCCTTCAATATCAGTCAATCTATTAATGATCTGATCGAGTATTATAAATATTACAACGACAAATGGCTGGAGAAGGCAACGGTCCGCATAGCCAAAAAAACTCTGATCGACCAGCACCGTGATATCACTCTGACCGCTTTTGTGGAGGTGGTCAAAGAGGGGGATTGCATGCTGGCTGGAATTTATCTCGAGGCGGGATATAAAGCTTCGGACCGGGACAGGAATGGCGTTCCGTTGATCTGCTGGGCAGCCAGGAACAGAAAGCTGCCCATGATTAAATTGCTGATGAAGGCCGGTGCGGACCTCAATGCCGTCAGCGATGACAGGAACGGAACAGCTTTGATCGATGCCGTCTCGGAAGATGATTATGAATGCGTTGTCTTTCTGCTTCAATACGGTCCCGACCTTGAGGTGGAGAGCAAAAACGGACAGACGGCCATGACCATTGCTTCCGGGCATAATAACACAGAAATCGTAAGGGTTCTTTTTGAAGCGGGAGCCGATATGAATAAAAAAGACAAGCTGGGCATGACCGCTATAACCTATGCGAAACTGCAGGGGAATCAGGATATTCTCAGCCTTTTTGAGAGTGATGAAGAATGATTTATTCTGCCGTCTGTTTGTCCAGCATTTCCTGCTGAAGTTCAAAGGAATTCATCGCTGTATCGATCATTTCCCTGGCCGGAGTGAAGAGCGGGTCCAGTTCCATACAAAACTCCCATTTTTTTATGGCTTCCTGAAATTCCCCTTCTGCATAGAGTTTCAAGCCTTCCACATAAAGGGTTTCCGCCTGCTCGGCTTTCTCCTTCCGGCCGTAATCCCCCATATTCAATCTCAGCTCCAGGCTGATTCTGTCGGGCTGGCTGAACTGGGTAGTAAGATCCAGAGTATAATTGATAACAAAATCGACTTTGGCAGTTTCTACAGCTGTCCCTATTGTGAATCGGGGCAGACCGGATTTTAGAAGCACTCCGCTTTGTAGTGAAAGGAAATTCGTCAATGTCAGATCCATGCCTACGGCAAAATAAGGCGCTTCGGCTCCGGTTCCGTCAATATTGAAGGGCAGATTAAAATCAAAAGCCACAGTTAGCGGTCTCAACGGACTGTAGGCCAGTCCGGCGCTGAATCTGGTCGGTAGAGGATCGGGATTTTCTATGAATTCGGCACCGACATTTTTCACCGAAACTCCCAGTGAAAAGTTTTTATCCCGGGAATAATATGGCTTGAGAAAATTAAAACGGGTCATGATTCCGGCATCACCCATAATTGCAACCGCCGACTGGTTCTGTGCTATGGAAAAGGGGACATTCCGGTAAGCTGCCTTGAAGCTTCCGCCGAAACTGATACCGTCGAAATAGAAACTCTTCAAAATATTATAGGAGATATTGGCTGTTCCGACTGTCTCCCAGTAATAACCGGTCGCAAAGTCGTCGCTATAATCGTTGCTGTAACGGTCGCCCCAATCGTCAACGCCCGTAAAAGGGAGATACATCATTTTGCCGGAAAACCCCAGACCGAGATTTCCCACACGGGTTGTGAATATAAGGCTTTCGATATTCACATCGTTTATCCAGTTGTTGTGAAGAAAGGAAAGTTCTGTGATATTCAGCAGAGAACTGGCGGCGGGATTGGAATCGATAAAACCCGAATCCAGGGCAATTGCTGTGTATGCCGTCGCCATTCCTTCATGTTTTCCCCCTGAGGGAACAAGGAGAATCAGAAATGAGTTGGTTCCTGAATCAGGGTCGATTCCGAACATGGAAGACCATGAACTGTAATAGTCTTCAAAATTCTGACCGAACAGTAAAACTCCCGAGAACAATAATATTAAGAGAGCAAAGGCCTTGTATTTCATTTCCTGATTCCAGTATATATACACTTCCCGGTTTTATCTAGGATCTTAAAAAAAATGCCGATAATGGTATACATTGGGTATAGAGAATAAGAGGAGCGGGAAAGAGAATAACAGTGAAACGGGGTCTCATAAAAGCAAAAGGAATATTTCTCCTCATTTTTATACTTCTTACAGGCGTCTCTCTCTCTTCACAGGAACTGTCCAATAAGGAAATCCGGGCAAAAATGGACCAGGCTCAGGCTTTCTTTAACGAGAAAGACTATGATAGTGCCATTCAAATTCTCACGGAGATTCTCGAAAACAATCCTGAACGACTCGATCAGGCCGTCAATCTTATGGACCGCATTCTTGAAATCCGGAATCTCTACAACGAAAAATACCGGGAGCTCATAACCGAGCTCTATGACAATGAAAATCCAGGAAAGGCTCTGGAATTGATTGAAGAGCTGGAACAACTTGAGAAAATTCCCGAAGGCGAATACCCTGTCGAGTTGAGGAATGCCCGTATAGCTGCGGAATTCGTCTACAACAAAATTGCTCTGCGGGACATGATGGATGAAGCGAAAAGCCTTCTCGATCAGAAGGATTATGCAGGTGCTCTCAAACTCTATCAAACAGGTTTCAATCTCGGACGGCAGACTTATCTGACCGCTAATGAAACGATTGTATCGGCCATTGATAAAAGTGCCGTGCCGCGGGCCATAAACCAGATTTATTCAGAAGCTCTTGCCATCGTCAAGGATGAAGCCGGACTTACCGATCAGATTTCCCGTTTCAATGTATCCCTCGATACCCTGCCTGCTGAAAGTGTTGCCGCTTCGCTCAGCGGGATTCTGGAAAAAATGGAGGAGTTGTCAGCTAGAAGAAAAGAATTCTTCGACCAGAGTTCAATTGTCGATCAGAGCCTGAACAGAATCATCAGCATCGATGATAGAGCGCCGGAGCGGTTCTTTCTCGATTTTTCGAAAATCCTTTTATTCGGATGGACCGATTCCGATACTTTTGAAGGGATCATCAGCACGACCGATCTCTTCTGGGAAGATCTTTTCAGCTCTCTTGCCGGCGCAATCGACAGGAAACTGGCCGGTACTTACGGCGATGCCTCTCTTGCCTATGGTAATAACGATTTGAGAAATGCGGGAACTTCATTTTCCCATACGCTGACCTATGCCGTAGCCTCTATCAGAGTCTATAATCTCTTATATTCCAGAATTACGATCGGACCTGATTTTTCACGGGATCTCTACAGCTCGGATTTGATTGAAAAATACTACGGTTCCCTTGTCGATGCCAGAATTTATGCCCGGGTCACCGATACCTTCGGCACTATGATTTCACTCCGTGAGAGCTTCGTTAACTACTCTCTGACGGGAAACAGATCTATTGATGACTTGTATAACATGAGGCGGACCATACTTTCCGACCTTCCCAGGATTGATGAAGAAGAGACTCTCTGGGCGACTATCGGTTCCTCTCTGAACTGGCTGGCGCCCTATAATGCTCTGCCCGAAAAATCCGAAGCGGTTTATAACAATGTAAACCGGGAGCTCGGATCACTCAGGAATGAAATGAAAGGAATCAATCTTTCCATTCTGACCAGATTGACCGATAGAGAGTACAGCCGGATTGAAACGGCTCTTTCCGGTTATGAGAAAGCATTTTCCGAAAATGAAAATCTCGTAGAGGGCGTCCGTGATGCCGATGTTATTGCCTATACGGGCAATAGTGAAATTCTTTCCACCTTTCCCGACAGAGCTCTCCCCGGTCTGACGGCATTAAGAGAAAACCTCGATGTTCTTCTGGGGGAAACTGAAAGTGTTCTCGAAACATTCAAGAGTGAGGAAATCCTTCAGGATGAAGGAGGCAAAATCGCCGAATTTATCGATAAGACCGAAAGGATCATTCCCCGGATCACCGCTCTAGGCGACGATACGGATAATCTTGAAAACAGGGCAAGGGATAATATATTCAGAGCCGACGGTTTTGAAAATCAGGGGACGAAACAGCTCAGCGAAGTGAGGACTATCGTCAATAGCACCCGGGCGACTAAAGAGAGCTTTGACAGGGCCCGGGAGAGTTTGAAAGACGCCAATAATTCTTTCTATCAATCATTTTCCCTGAAGGAGAATCTGGCCCTTCGCAAAAGCGTCGACTCGGATCTGGCATCACTGCAGCAGGCTTTGATCGATGGAGAAAACAGGCTCGTCGTAGCTGATGTCCGTAATTTCATAAACCTGGGGAAGCAGTCCTATATCGACAGACAGTACAGCCGTGCCCGCGTTTATATGGAGCGGGCCCAGAACCGCTGGCTGACGACGAACTCGGAGGACCATCCGGAAATCCAGTACTGGATGGCATTGATCGATATCGCCCTCAAATTTGATCAGGGGCGTACCATCAGCCCGACGGAACCGCTTTATGATGAGATGACACAGTTCCTTAACCTGGCTTTTTCCAATTTCAATAAAGGGGTTAATCTGCTGGCCGGAAACAAGCGCGATGAAGCCATCGAAGCATTCGGCCAGGCGCTCTCCAATCTGGAGAATGTGGAAATCTATATGCCCCGTAATGAAGATGCCAGTCTCCTCCGACTCAGAATAGCCCAGATTATCGATCCCCAGCAGTTCCGGGCCAGTTTCGCCGAAAGGGTCGATTCGGCATGGAAAAAACTCCAGTCCAATTCCAGCACGTCTCAATCGGAAGGTTATGGAGAGCTGATTGACCTGAGCCGGCTGGAGCCGAATTATCCCGGTCTTCAGAATAAAATCGCCGTAGCGGAGTACGATATCCTGAAAACGCGGCGGCGCCCGCCTGATCCTGCGAAGCTGGCGGAAAGCGAACGCTATTATAAACTGGCTCTGGAAATAGTGGAAAGCGCGCAGCGGTCTTCCTATTATCTGGCGGAGCAGTATCTTGATCTCGCCATTTCGGCCAACCCGGAGAATTCTCTGGCAATATCTCTCAAGGACCGCATCCAGGTCGATACGGGAGGGTCCAGTACTCTGGTTCTGCCGACTGCCTTGGAAAATCGATTCCGGGAAGCTCAGGTTCTCTATGAACAGGGCAATTTTTTTGAAGCCCGCTTTATTGTCAATGAACTGAAAAAAGATTCCAGAGCCAGGAATTATCCGCCGTTACTGAAACTGGAGGAGAGGTTAGCATCAAAAGGATATTAAAAGCCGCATCAGTCATTATGTTCCTTCTGGGAACGGCTTTCTCGCTTCAAGCTGCCGATTTTTTCTGGGAAGACCCCAAAGTTCTATCGGAAAACAGCTTTTTCCCCCAGACCAAGGGGGGAGACGGAATTATCGTCTCTGTCTGGCAGGAATATGCGGGAAAAGGGGATTCCGGCGGAACGATTTCCCTGTTCGGCGCTGTCTCTCAGAACGGAATCACATGGCAGCCGAAGGTCAATATCACAGGAGCTCTCCCTTTCAGCTGGGACCAGAAGGTATCGCTTTTCTCCCTGGCAGTCGATCGCGAGGGGGTCATCAATATCGCATTCGCCCTCGATGAGAATACGATCTCTTTTTACCGTTCCGTAGATAAAGGCCTTACCTATTCCCTGATAAACGAAGTGAAATCGGAATACACCATCGTAGCGCCCCGTCTCTTTTTAAAAGAGGATGACAGTCTCATTCTCTTTGTCACGCAGAAAGCTGACCTGTTTATCGAAGGGATTCCCGGAACACTTTCCATCTATTATACCGAAACCGATGGAGAGGATAACTGGACGGAACTGACCAGATTTATCGAGAACGACAGTCTTCTTCAGAGCTTCCTCCCTTTTTACGCTACATGGAACGGCGATGAGTATGTCGTTTTCCAGGCTCTTCTCTCCAGCGTCAATTTTCAGCTGTTCATGAAAAAGCGCGATAGGGAAACGGGAGAGTGGGGGAACTTTAAACTGCTGACTGATTTTATCGATCCCGCGTCGCCCGATCTTCCACCCGATGAATTTTCCAATCAGAGACCTTTTCTCGCCGGTTCGGACGATCATCTTTCTCTGGTTTGGGAGCGGAACGAATACGGCTTGAACAGCCGGATCTATTATATGCGTCTCGATAGCAGCGGCAACAGAATTTCCGACGTCGAAGCTGTTACCGAGGATTACCGGAACTCCGCATTTCCCAGACTGGCGACGGTAAAGGGAGAAGAGATTCTTCTCTGGTTCGATAACCGTGACGGAAACAGAATCATCATGGCCCGGAAAGTCGGATTATTCTGGGATGATGATATCGTCAGCACAATGAACGGTGATTCCACCTACGGCTACTTTGTTCCTTTCTCAACTGCCGATAGGGAAGAAGAGCTGCTCATCGCCTGGGAAAATGTTTCGGGAAACAGAACCCGGACAGTTATACTCAGTCCCGACCAGACTGTCGATAAACCCCGGATCTCTCCTGTCAATTTCGTGAGAAACAGACGCTCTTCCCAGGAGTTCCCCTCATTCACCTGGACCGAACCGGCTGATTCTTCCTATATCAGGGGATTCAGTTATCTCTGGACCCAGGATCCCGGTGAAGTCCCGGCGCAGAAACTGGATCTCCGCAGCGATCCTCTGAAGAGAAGATTTGCTTTTCAGGCGACGGCTGAAGGACTGTGGTATCTGAAAGTGATTGCCCAGGACTACGCGGGCAACTGGTCCGATCCGGCTGAACTGACTTTCTTCTACGATATCACACCGCCCGGAGAAGTTGTTTTTATTGAACCGCCGACAGATCCTTTCGGATATGCCCTGTCCAACTCATTTGATCTGCTGTGGGAAGATCCGCCCGATGAGGATATCGAGCGGTATTTCTACAGGATCAATTATCTCGGTTCGGATATTTTCTATTCCGATTACAACAGGCTCTCCTATGCCACGCCTTCCCGGGAAGTCCCTCTGGACCGTCGCGTAAAAATAAGCAATTACGATAACGGATACTGGGGAATTACCGTCGTGGCCGAAGATACGGCGGGAAACCGGAGCAAACCGTCCATCCAGGTTTTCCGTCTCAATAAATATATTCCCGTTACCTTTATAAGCAATGTCACGGCGATTACCGATGATCTGTTGAGAGTGAAACTGACCATTCGGGGTCGGGGATTCAAAACCCAGGGCGATATAACCTCGGTTATTATCGACCGCGACGGCAAGGAACCCTGGGACCTCCAGTATTTCCTTGCAAATGGTGATTACGCCGTTGTCGATGACAGAACCGTTTCGGGTCCATTAATCGACGATATAGAGGGCGGAATCTATCGTATCGCAGTCGAGCATCCCGAAAGGGGACGGGTTTTTGCCCGGAATCAGCTGAAGTTCGAATCGACCGGTATCGTCAAATTCGGTGATTTCTCCACCGATTACAAGTCTGTCTGGAATCTCATCCCCTATGAAATCCGGACGATACCGGGGAATCTGATTCTCACCATTGTTGTCATGGTTCTTCTGGGACTGATCATCACTGTTTCGGCTTTCCGGATGCTCCAGATAGGAAAAGAGATCCGCGATCTCGCTTTTGACAGCAAAGCTCTTTTCGAAGGGGGCCTGCTGACCGATGAATTAAGAAAGGAGAAACTGAAAAATATGAAGCGGAAAGGCCTAGGCCTCAGAATGAAATTCCTCATGGCACTGCTCGCCCTGGTTATTTCGGTTATCCTTATGCTCGCCGTTTCTCTCGGGTTGTATATGATCAATCAGCAGAGGGAAAATCTCGGAGACAGTGTAAAGCAGAGGGCAGAAATCCTCCTGGCCACTATCGTTTCCGGAGCCGAAAACTCTCTGCAGCTGACCGGATTGGACAGAAGTCTGGGACTTTTTGCCATTCCGCGCCAGACCAATGCCCTCGATGAAGCTCTTTATGCAACCATTACCGGTACGGGATTGAATGACAGCTCGGTTTACAACTATATCTGGGCACAAAACGATCCGGAAATCATAAGTAAATTCGCTCTATCCGATTCGCTCTCGGGAACGGATATTCAGAAGTTTGCCGATGAACTGGACGAGGAGAACAGAAGCCTGTTCAACAGGGTTTACAGCCCGAGCGACAAAGGGTATCTCCTGAACGGGGATGCTTCCGCCGATGATAAAATCGCCCTTCAGAAGCTGCTGGCTGAAACCGGACTGTCCGGAAGCTATACGATCGGTGGAGAAAAACAGATCTTCGATATGGTCTCCGAAGATCTGCTCTCCGTCGAAGCGACTATCAATGAACAGGGCCGGCAAATTGTCGGAGACATTCCGCTCAAGATCGAGGAGCTGCAGAGACGGGGCTCCGAATTGCTGGCTTCCGGTGGTACGAGAGAAGCACTGGCTTCTTTGAATGATGATATTCAGGCTCTCTCTGAAGACCTGAATAACAAGCTGACAAATATCGCCGATGTATCATTTATCTATCCCCGGTTCGTTCCGGCCGAACTGAACCGCGATCAGCTGGTATACACTTTCTACAGGCCTATCGTCTATCAGGACTCCAACACCGATTCGTATTACCGCGGGGCTGTCCGGCTGGGCATAACAATCGCACCCCTACTCGATACGATCGATGAAAACATTACAGGGCTGATCCGGATTACGATTTTTATCTCCCTGGCGGCATTGGCTCTCGGTATAGTGGGTGCTCTTATTCTGGCTTCGACCATGATCAACCCTATCAAGAAACTCGTTGCCGGGGTGGAGAGAATCCGGGATGCCGAGGATATTACCAAACTGGAAGCCCAGAATATCATCGTCAAGTCGAAGGATGAGCTCTACGATCTGGCCGAGTCGGTCAACCAGATGACCTCCGGGCTTATCAAAGCGGCTGTTGCGAATCAGCAGCTTATGCTGGGGCAGGAAGTCCAGAAAAAGTTCGTCCGCCTCGATCCGGTCCCTTCCGGTGAGGAGAGAAAGCTGCCTTCCGGTTATACCGATGACGATTACGCCGAGTTCTATGGTTATTATGTCGGCGCCAAAGGAGTTTCGGGGGACTATTTCAATTACAAGAAGATCGATGCGGAGCATTATGCCTGCATTAAATGCGATATTTCCGGTAAAGATATCCCGGCTTCGCTGATCATGGTTGTCGTAGCGACTGTTTTCGACAGTTATTGCAAAAACCTCAATCTGAAGAGGGATGGTATCCATCTCAACAAGATGGTTGCAGATGTAAACGACCTTATCGAACAGCTGGAATTCAAAGGAAAATTCGCCGCATTTACGGTAGCCCTTATCAATATTAAAACCGGAAAAACCTGGATGAGCAACGCCGGTGACAATATGGTCCACTATTTCGATTCATCCAAACGGGCCATGAATATGCTGACTTTGCACAAAGCTCCCGCTGCCGGACCATTTTCGACAGATCTGGTAGATATGCAGGGGGGCTTTAAGCAGGAAACTCATACATTCCAGTCCGGTGATATTTTGTTTATGTTCACTGACGGAATTGAGGAATCCCAGAGAACTCTCAGAAATACGGATTTGCAGAAAATACAATGTGAAGGCTGCGATTTTGCCGGAGAGAAAGATGCCAAAGTAAACAAGGATACGGACACTCATCTCATTGGATCTGATTTTGAGGAACTCGGCCTCCGACGTATTGATGAGATTGCCAATGCCATCCTCAACGGGGAAAAGTACGAATTGATAAAGCACCATAATCCCTTTCCCGACGAGAAGCTCACTTTTGATTTTACCGGATGCGACGATTCCATTGAGGCCGGTGTTATGGGACTTCTGGCGGTTGAGAAAATCTTCAGGCTCTTCCCCGATCCCAATGCGGGACCGGGAGACAGGATCATGATTTATAGAAAAATAGACGATTTCCTGAAAAAACATTTTGATCAGTACAGTCAGTATTTCCGCCACCCTGTAGAACACCCCGATATGCCGGAATACATCTATTACACCCATCTTAAAGAAAACTCCCAGTACGATGACCTCACGGTTCTGGCTATCCGGAAGAAGTAGATCCCATGGCAAAATCATTTCATTGTGATTACTGCGGTGAAGCTGTCGGCCCCGAAGAGGAGCGCTGTCCCGGCTGCGGCCGTTTTTTCCGGGCTGTGAAATGTCCGGTGTGCGGATACTCCGGTAAAGGGGCGGAATTTCTAAAGGGTTGTCCCGTCTGCGGGTATCTCGCCGATGGGGGAGGACGCCTCCCTGAACCGGGAAAGAAAAAGAGCGATACTTTTTTATCCATGTCCAGAGTATTCGCCTATTCAGCTATAGCTTTTCTCTCGGCGCTTCTGATCTATCTCATCTATCTGTTTACAAAGATCTAAAAAAAGTCCCTTACCATAAAAACCCGGCACTCATTCCTGCTGTTCCAAGAAGATCTTCACCTGAAAGATAACGGAATCCACCGAAAAGCGAGAGGGTAAAACCGGTTGTTCCCGGCGTTATTGAAACATCCAGGCCGTAATAAATCGGCCAATCCTCCCCTCCGTGAAGGTAGGAGGGCGTCTGGAGAGCTGCCGAGAGGGCAGCGGTAAACGGACCGGCATCGATAGCTGCAGCACCCTTGAAATAATTCCAGATATACAGTTCTCCTTCGGAAAAACCTCCCGGAGACATCATGGGGTAGGACGGGCTGATACGGAACTCCGGTGCAAAAACAAAGGAAAATATCCCGGATCCGTAACGTATCGGGACACTCAGAGACAATCCGCTAACACCGCTATAGGGGTCAAAAGGCGGAACGGCCCCGAAATCTCCGGAAATCCCGTTGTAATTGGCTGCGAGGGCAGCGGATATGGCGAACCCCCTTCCGTTTCCGTGGCCGAGAATCAGGAATTTTCCAGAGATCTGTATATCCAGAGAGCTGTTATTGATTTCCGGTGATATATACAGTGCTGTACCGGCTGTAATTTCTATCCTGTCGTTTATGGCGGTCCGGAGAGAGAGAAAGGCCGGGATATAAAGATCGTCAATGGAACGGCTTGTAAATGAGGGATTGAAACCAGTTTGAATCTGGCTGATTCCGGCTGGAAGGGTCAGCGCGTCCGGGCAGTAGAGAAAACCGGCTGACCCGGCCAAGCTGTTTCTCCAACGCGATCTACTCCCCAGGAATACAGAGAACTCCAGGGCTTTTGAATCCTCTCTGTCTCCGTCCGAGCCTGTTACTTCCAGGCGGTAATCCCCGGTCTCATCAGGGGAAATGTCCTTCAAATCTAAAGTAATGAATGTTTTTTCAGTTTCAAGGGATAAATCCCCCTGTTGTATTATCGAGTTGTCTTTTCCTCTGATAATCCTGTATGCCCCCGTGCCCTGAGTTGTGGACCGCACTGTAAACCGGAATTTTTTCTGGGAGGGACTGTCGCCGAGCCAGATCGATCGTCTGTCGGTTTCTATGGAGGCAATACCGAATTCCCTGGGCATCAGCTGGGGGGTAAAGGTCTGTTCCGCTTCCGTCCCTATGGAAAGGATCTTAAAGAAATCCTCATATCCGAAAGCCCTGATGCGGAGCGAAATTTCTCCCGGAGACACTTCAGCGGTTATTCCTTCTATCTTCCGGTTATTGATATAGACGGTCGCTTCGGGGGGGAGTCCTGTAATATTCAGTTTGGTCAGGTATGGTCTCAGATCGACTTCCACGGAACTTCTGCTATTGGATTTGATCGTAATGGAAAACTGATAGGGGTAGTAACCGGTTTTGCTCAGCTGTACCCTATAATCACCGGGGGGAATATTATCGAGATCAAGAGGCGTGTAGTAGGACCCCAGACCGGAAATTTCCGCTTTGACTTTATCCTGTCGGCATATCAGTTCCAACCCCTGATTATAGGACACATTCCTGTCGTAAATCTGATCCTGAACCGCAAATAAAGAAGATCTTCTATAATCTGCTGAATTAAAAAAACTGATCGATAAACTCTGAGACGGAGCAGCTGCGTTTACGAATGTTAAAAATGCAAGAAAAGTTATAAACAGGATTCGTTTGTTCATACCTCTATAATACTTCCATAGGAAAATAAATCAAAGACAATGAGATTTAAGCCGATAGAAAAATATATGGTTAGAAGAAAAGGGATGGTTCAGGTCCTTCTTATAATGATTTTTATTGTTCCCGGTATTTTTGCTCAGGATAGATATGTAGAGGTTCCCGGAGGATTTCACGATTTTCTGTTCGGGGATTCTCTGGAAATCGTAAAAGAAAAGCTTAAATACGACAGCCATTTTGCCTACAGGGGCGATCCTGATGTGAGCATGATGCTTGAGCCCGACAGGTCGATCATCGATACGGCGGGAAGCGGATTTATCGAAAGAGCCTATTTCCTTTTCGATGAGGAAAAACTCTACCAGATATCTCTCATCATTAACCGGGATAAAATTGACTTCTATACTTTTCAGATGCAGCTATCGGAAAAGTACGGCAATCCCGACTCTCTTGATCCAACGGGGATGATATGGGAAAATGAAAATTACCGTCTCTCCCTGGAATACCCATTGACGGTAAAATATGTCGATCTGACCGTGTTCGACAGTTTTCTCGAAGAATCGCAGAAGAGGAAATCCAACGGGGAAGTTCTTCGGGAAGATTTTCTCGATACATTCTGATCTCGGAAGGTTTATTTATGAAAAAAAGCACTTTACTTGCAATTTTGGCAGCACTGGTATTCCAGTCCTGTGCATCGTCAGCGTCTCTTGAAACTGCGGAAATCCAGGTCGGAGATAAAACCATTACAGTTGAAATAGCCGATAACGATCAGGCAAGAGCTACAGGATTGATGAACCGCAAGTCTATGGATGAAAATCACGGCATGCTCTTTGTTTTTCAGGAAGAGAAGAAAATGTCCTTCTGGATGAAGAATACTTTGATCCCCCTGTCCATCGCCTATATTTCCAAAAGCGGAGAAATCAAAGAGATTTACGATATGTATCCCCTGGATGAGAGTTCCGTCAGATCAACCCGGTCGGTCCTTTATGCCCTGGAAATGAATCAGGGCTGGTTCGATCGGAACGGGATTACAGCCGGAGATAAAATCACTCTTCCTGAAAATCGCTGAATCGTGCTTCTTCTCCGGAACCGGAAACGAGAATTTCCACTTTTCTCTCAATGGACGAAATCTCTTTTTCCAGATCTCCCGCCAGCTTCATACCCCTTTCGAAATTGGCGACTGTTTCATCGAGGGAAAGCTCTCCGGATTTAATCCGGTTGCTGATTTCTTCCAGTTCTTTTAATCTATCTTCAAAGTTTTTTTCTTTCATTCCTTATCCTCTACAACGGCCGAGACCTTGCCCTCGGAAAATCTTATATTGATTTTATCACCGGGAAAAATCAGATCAGTGCTTCTGAGAGTCTGTCCCTCTTTATCTGTGACGATTGAATATCCCCTTTCCAGAACGGCAAGGGGGGATTGTCCTTCCAGCTCTTTTTTTATCAGGGCGATTTCATGTCTCTTTCTCTCAATAAGAATTTTCAGGTCCGATGACATCGATTCTTTCAGATCGTCTATTCTCAACATACGCGGCTCAAGAAACCGCCTGAAGTGCAGAGCTATCTCCTGTGCTGAAAAGGCTTTGAGTTTCTCTCTGTAAAGAGTCAGCCTGGATCTCAACGCTGTCAGCATCTCTCTTCTTGCTGTCTCGATAGAACCGGAAATCTCAGTTGAGCTGCTGCAGACCAGTTCCGCTGCCGCAGAGGGGGTCGGAGCTCTGAGGTCGGCGGCAAAATCCGCCAGGGCAAAATCGATTTCATGTCCGATGCCGGTAATGACAGGGAGGTAGGACGATGATACGGCTCTGACAACAGATTCTTCGGAGAAGGGGAGCAGATCTTCAATGGAGCCGCCGCCTCTGGCCAGAATAATCAGATCGCCCAGATTCTGCCGGTTCGCAGTTTCAATCATCTTTACAATCTGGGGCGCCGCTTCGGAACCCTGAACAGCACAGGGAAGTATTCGGATGTGCAGAGAAGAATTCCTGCGCCGGGTCACCTGGAGTATGTCCCGGAGTGCAGCTCCGGTGGGAGATGTTATGACTGCGACTTTTTCCGGATAGGGCGGGATTTCCTTTTTGTACCGGCTGTCAAAGAGTCCTTCGGCGGCAAGCCGTCTTTTTCTCTCCTCCAGCATTTCCAGAATGCTCCCCTTGCCCTGTTCCTCCAGGGAGCTGCATATAATCTGGTAATTGCCCCTCTGGGGGTAGACGGAGATCCTTCCGACCGCTTTGACTTTCATTCCGTCTTTCGGGCGGAAGGCGAGTCTGGCGGCGTCGCCGCGGAAGAGAACGGCCTGTATCATGGCTCCCGCATCCTTCAGCGTGAAATAGCAGTGTCCGGCGCTTGAAGGGCGGTAATTGGAGATTTCCCCCTCCATCAGAATCTGGGGAAACTGAGATTCGAGAAGCATTTTTATAGAAGCCGTTACTTCCGAAACGGAATAAACGTGATTTTCCAGTTCAAACATGTTAAAAGGATATACAGAAAAAGAATTAATTCAAAGCTGAAAAACTGACGATGGTACGAATATGGGCAATGTTGCAATCATCAATTTAACAAGTAAAAACAAGTATTTCGATTTTCCCGTTTCTGAAGGAATCTCGGTAATGGACAGAATCCTCAGGTTTACGGAATCACTGCCGGAACGGGAGAAAACAGTCTTTCTCCTCAAAGAGCCGATGGAAGTGGACAGCTCGATAGATCAGGTCGTTAAGGAAAAATGGACCGAAGAAATTCTATTCGACATCTTCAGGGAATATGCCGTGTCATATGATCATATTTTCTATTACTGGGGAGATTACCCTCTCCTCGATAAAGCGCTGACGGAAAGCATGTATGGCAACCATCTCAAGTACTATGCAGGATATACCTTCGCTGACGGTTATCCCAGAGGGCTGGCGCCGGAAATACTCCGCGCGACCGAAATAGGGATGCTCTACAATCTCTCCCGTGGGGCTGGAGGAGCGATTTCCCGAAACACGGTTTTCGAAATCCTTCAGAAAGATATTAATGCTTTTGATATTGAGACGGAGATTTCTCCTGTTGATCTCAGAATGTACAGAATCAGCCTCAGTTGTGACACAAAGCGCAACAGTCTGCAGCTTAAAGGTCTCGTTGACCGCGGAATCGTGGACCGGGATTCGCTCCTTGAAAAAATAGACAGCTGCAAAGATGTTCTGAGGACGCTTCCGGCCTATTATCAGATTCAGATCACCGATGGCTGCCCTCAGCGCTGTTCCTATTGTCCCTACGCGGCCGAGGCGAAAGAGCCCGGTGAGACCTCTTCTCTTGAAGTGGAAAAGTATGCGGGACTTCTCGACAGGATTACAGATTTCAGCGATGATGCCTATCTCGCTCTTTCCGCCTGGGGGGAGCCTTCCCTTCATAATAATATCGTTGGGATAATTGAAGAGACGATGAAACGGGATTCTCTTAGATTGATCCTCGAAACATCCGGGCTTGGCTGGAGAGAGGAAGATCTCAAATCAATCGCACTTATTAATGAGAAATCAGGCGGCAGGATCGAATGGATTGTCTCTCTCGACGCTCTTGACAGGACTTTATACAAAGAATTGAGAGGAGAGGGGTATGATGAAGCCTGGCAGAGGGCCCACAGGCTTATGGAACTCTTTCCGGGCAATTGCTGGGTTCAGGCTGTCCGCATGAAAGAAAACGAAGTAAACCTGGAGGAGTTCTTCCGGTACTGGAAAGAGAAAACCGAAAATATCATCGTCCAGAAATATGACTGGTTCTGCGGTGTCCGGGAGCAGAAAAAGATAACCGATCTTTCTCCTTTGAACAGAGACCCATGCTGGCATAACAAAAGGGATATGTTTATCCGCATCAACGGCGATGTCCCTCTTTGCCGGGAAGATTTGAAGGGAACCGTCCTGTTGGGTAATGTCTTTAAAGACGATCTTGAAAAAATCTGGTCGGAAGGTGAAAAAACATACCGGGGTCATCTTTCAGGTGAGTATTCTCCCCTGTGCAGGAAATGTGATGAGTACTATACGTTCAACTTCTAAACCCGCTGCGGCAAGCTACACCGTTATCGGCGGTATCAGGCCTGATCGGGAGAGGAAAGAGAAAAGGGGGCTCTCGATCGTACTCCTCAACCGGGGTGGACGTCCTTTCCGGCGGGACCTCTTTGAAGAGCTGACGGCTCTCGGTGCACTTGAAGTCATATCCATTGAACCGCCTTCCGTTTCTTATGATCTGGAACTGCTGACGAGAAAACATAAAGAGCTGCGCTTTATCCTTTTACCTGATGACGTCACGCCCGGCGAAAGGGTAAATGTGGGTATCAAGGAAGCCCTTGGGCGGTACGTCTTTATTCTCTGGAACGATATGCATATCAAAGCCGCTTCCATTTCCTCGCGGGTCCTGCAGAAAATTGCGGAACGGGAAAACCTCTGCACTGTACCGCTTCTTCAGAACAGCCGGAATGAAACCATTCCTTCCTGTTTCGCTCCAGCTTTTACCGGTAAGGGGGGAATCGAAGTCATTCCTCTCAATGCGGTCAGGAAGGATCTGGCAGCCATATACCCCTTTGACTATTGCGGGATTTTCGATCGTGATAAATTTCTGCTGACCGGCGGCTTTGACAGCAATATTGACAACCCCTTCTGGCAGAAAATGGATTTCGGGTTCCGCAGCCATATGTGGGGAGAACAAATCGTGGCGAATACAGCTGTGAAAATCAATTATCAGAACGAAATCCCTTTCGAGGACACGACAGTCGATAAAAGCTATAAACTCTTCTTTCTGAAAAATCTCTCTGTACGCTATACCGGCGACGCGGGTTATCTTCCGCTGATGCGTTTCTTCCCTTACTGGCTGCGAACCGGATCGACACTACCCGGTGCCATCAGAGAATACCGCTGGGCGAGACGATGGGTTCGAGCCAACCGCTACCGTTTTAAAAGCGAAGCTCTGAGCATAACGGAACTGTGGGATGGCGAGGAGTGAGTACTGCCGTCTGCCTGCAGGTCCGGCTCGATTCATCCCGTCTTCCCGGAAAAGCCCTGCTCAAGATTGAGGATCTCACTCTCGTGGAACACGCCATGAGGGCTTTAGGTTCCGTCGAATCCGATTTCCGGCTTCTCCTGACAACTGAAGAATGTCTCGAAAATCTGTCTCCTCTTGCTGGAAAGTGGAACTTTATCCCCTTTGCGGGACCGAAAGAGGATGTGCTTCTCCGCTTTGTGCTGGCCGCCAGGAAATACGGAGTCAGAACTCTGATCAGAGCAACAGGAGATAACCCCCTGGTCTCGGCAAAGCTGGCGCGACTTGTTCTGGAGGAACACGGAAAGAGCGGAGCCGATTACAGCAACTGGACCGATGCTCCTCTGGGGACGGGAATAGAGGTGGTAGAAACAGCTGCTCTCAAAAGAGCACTCTCAGAAAGTTCGGATCCCTATGACCATGAACACGTCACACCATGGATCTATAAAAACCCCGAAAAGTTTAATCTCAACATTCACCGCGTACCCCGCGAGTATTATTTCAGGATTAAAGTGTCTGTCGATACGGCTGAAGACCTTGAACGGATGAGACTTCTCTATAAAGATCTGTATCGGCATCGTCCAGTTGAAATCGATGAGCTTATGGAATATCTCAAAGAGAGAACTCTTCTCATTCCTTCCACAATTGAAGGGAACGGAACAGGTCACATTAAGAGAATGCTCGCTCTCTCTACAGCGCTCAGAGGACCGGTCGCTATTTACATCAACCGTGAGCACCGGGATAGAGTCCTTCCGACGATTCCGGAACATTTGAGGGCATTAATCGTCTCCGCTCTCGAGGATGCCCGTTCCTACGGCCGAATCATTATCGACAGCCGCACTACCGATCAGGATTTCTATAATGAAAAACTCAGAGGCGGAAATGTTCTCGCCATTGATGAAGGCGGGCCCTTGAGACGAAAAATACCTTTTCTTATCGATATACTTCCTTTGCCGGACCGGTTCGGAAAACCGAACAGGAGTTCTCTCTCTTTTCTCAACCTTCCGGAACGTGACGGCTATGTCGACAGGGGGGGGGATATTCTTATCTCATTCGGTGGAGAGGATCCTGCCGGTCTGACCGGGGAAATCTGCCGTTTCATCGAGGAGGAATACGAGGAGCTGGTCGATAAGGTGACCGTGGTCCTGGGTCCTCAGTACCGGGGTCATGAACCGGACAGGGGTTTTCATGTGGTGCGGAATCCCGGTACCCTTTCTTTTCTGATGAAAAAGAGCTGGGCAGTAATCTGCTCCTATGGTCTGACTGCCTATGAAGCAGCATCCCTTTCCCTGCCCGTAATGCTCATCAATCCATCAGCTTATCACGAAGAGCTGTCCGGTCTCGCGGGGTTCCCTTCGGCAGGTGTGGGGATTCAGAAGCCGGAATTTCTTAAAAAATTCCTCTTTGACCCCGCAAGCGTTCCTCAGGTAACGAGAGATTTTTCCGGTCCCCGATTCCATACTGTTATTGAATCGCTCTCTCCTTCGGGAACTGTCTGTCCGCTCTGCGGTTCCGGAGATTTTACCGCGGAAGCGCGGTTTGAAGAGAAAACTTATTGCCGCTGCGGAGCCTGCTCCATGCTTTTCATGATCAGTTTCGCATCCCGGAAGATGTCATACGGAGAAGAGTACTTCTTCGAACAGTATGAAAAACAGTACGGAAAAACCTATATTGATGATTTCGGGCATTTGAGAGAGCTTGCCGGAAGCCGGTTGAACATAATCGAAAGGCTGGGAAAAGGCGAAAAAGGAAAACTCCTCGATTGCGGTTGTGCCTACGGTCCATTTCTCAGAGAATCGGAAGACATGGGATATGTACCTTTCGGGACTGATATTTCGCCCGATGCTGCAAATTATGTTTCCGGAACCCTGGGGTATCCTGTCTGGCAGAGTCCTTTTGAATCATTTATCATACCGCCGGAATGGAAAATCAGATCATTCGATGTTCTTACCATGTGGTATGTCATAGAACACTTTCCCGATCTGCAGCCTGTGCTCACAAAGGTCAACCGGCTCCTGAAACCCGGAGGGATATTCGCCTTTTCAACTCCCAGCGGAAGCGGCATCTCTTCGGTTAAGGACAGACTTGACTTTTTCAGGCGTTCTCCCGATGATCACTACACTGTCTGGGAACCGGAACTATCGGCAGGGCATCTGGAACGGTTCGGGTTCAGAATTGAAAAGATCCGGGTGACAGGACATCATCCCGAACGGTTCCCTTCGATGCTGGCAACACATAGACCGGGGCGGTTCTTTCTGAATTTATACAGCCGTGCCGCGGGGCTGGGAGATACATTCGAAATATATGCGAGGAAAGTGAGAAGTTTATGACCATAATGATACTGGGCGCCGGCGTTATGCAGGCGCCTGCCATAAGAATAGCCCGTGAGATGGGATGGACTGTTGTCTGCGCCGACGGGAATCCCCATGCCCCTGCCGTTTCTGATGCCGATAAATTTCTTCATATCGATCTTAAAGACTTGGAAGGTCTTGAGGTGGCGGCGAGAGAGTTATCCGAAAAAGAGGGGCTAGATGGCGTACTGACCGCTGGAACGGATTTTTCCGCATCTGTTGCCTGGATCGCTGAAAAGCTGGGCCTTCCGGGAATATCCTATCAGACAGGATTGAATGCCACTGACAAAATACGGATGAGGCGTTGTTTCCGGGACAGTCAGGTTCCGTCACCGCTCTTTGTCGAATTGTCTCAGGATATGGATTTTGCCAGTGAAACAGCCCGAATGCCCTATCCCCTGGTCGTGAAACCCGTTGATAATATGGGCGCCAGAGGTGTTCGAAAGCTCACTTCTTCCGACGGGCTGGATAAGGCTGTCAATGAGGCGATCGCTTTTTCCCGTACCGGCAGAGCCATTGTGGAGGAGTTTATCGCCGGGCCCGAATACTCTATCGATGCCCTTGTCGAGAACGGCGTTGTAACCATCCACGGTCTGGCGGAACGCCACATCTATTTCCCTCCCTGTTTCATTGAAATGGGACACACCATGCCGGCGCTGATCAGCGATGAGAAAAGAAGAGAAATTGAAGAGGTTTTTAAAAAGGGTGTTGCTGCTTTGGGAATCGACTGCGGAGCTGCAAAAGGAGACATCATATACTCGAAAAACGGCCCCGTTGTCGGTGAAATCGCCGCCAGGCTTTCCGGCGGATATATGTCGGGATGGACTTTTCCCCTTGCCAGCGGAATTGAGTCGACTAAAGGAGCTTTGAAAATAGCAGTCGGTGGAAAAGCCGATTCTTATGATGGTTCATATAAAAAAGTCTGCGCGGAAAGGGCCTTTCTCTCTATACCGGGAACTGTAAAATCAATTGAAAATATAAATGAAGCCTATAAAACGGAATATGTAAACGATCTCTTCCTGAGAATTGAGGAAGGCGATATCGTGGATTTTCCGGTAAACAACGTTGAAAAATGCGGAAATTTTATCAGTTCTCATGAAGAGAGGGCTCTGGCAATCGGTTCCGCAGAAAAAGCAGCCGCCCGTATACTCGTTCGCCTCGATGAAAGAGATAATCGAACCGGAGAATTCCTTTATATTGAAAAAAACTGGCCGGCCGATGCCTTTTCACTCAACAACACCTATACCGCCGCCGCTTACGAAGATTTGACTGCGGACAGAGATTTTCCCTTCGACAATGTGTCTTTTAAAGGATTTAAACCGGTTCCCCTCTCAGATCTGGCCTATGAAACATCGAGAGACTGGCAGGGCCGGTCTCTTGAAAACGTCTTCAGGGAAATACTGGCGCTGACAGGTCTTGAGGAAGCCTCCGTTTCGGTGGACCAAACCGCCCAGGCATATTTCTGGCGGGCAGTAATTAAAGGGAGCATTCAGGGTGGCCTCTGGTTTTTCGACAGGTTCTGTTCGAATTGACAGAACCGTTTTCACAGTTCTGCTTCTCATTTTTTTTTCAGGTTTCCTGGTTTCCCAGTCCATGTCTGTTGATGAACTGATAGGCCGGACCGGTGCATCTTTAAAATGGGAAGCTTATCACCGGATCGGTCTTCTTGAAAAAGGGGATAAGAGCATAAGCTTTTCCCTTGACAACACCTGGATGATTGGAAATTATTCGACTATTCTGCCATCCGGAGCTGTTTTGAAAGAGAAGGGGGTTCTCATTTTTTCCAATGATGCGGCTCAGACTGTTTTAAAATTTTTCGGAGAAAATGTTGCAGAAGAGAATCCCTATAATGTCAGGGTGATCCTCATAGACCCGGGGCATGGCGGAAGAGATCCGGGAACATCCTCCACTGTGACTGTAAACGGCATACCCGTGCTGGTTGAGGAAAAGAATATCAATCTCGATGTTTCTCTCCGCCTGGCGGACATGCTGCGGATTAAATTTCCCGGAAAAGAAATCCTTCTCACCAGGACTGATGATTCCTATCCGACTCTTGAGGAAAGGGTCGAACTGGCAAACGGGATTGAAGTCGGGCCTAAAGAGGGGATTATATACATATCCATTCATGTTAATGCCTCACTGAACCGGAAAGCCGAAGGATATGAAATCTGGCATCTGCCGGGAAATTACCGGCGCGAAGTCGTTAACCCCGATATCTATAAAGGGGACGAAAGTCTAATACCCGTAGTAAACACAATACTCGAAGAACGTTATGCCATGGAAAGCATCCGGTTGGCTCAGAATATGCTGAATGGACTGGATGAGCAGCTTCCCGATGTTCCCAACAGGGGATTGAAAGAGGAATCCTGGTTTGTCGTGCGGAATACCAGAATGGCGGCGGTGCTTGTTGAGCTGGGATATATCACAAATAAGGATGAAGCTCAGAGAATGATGCAGACAAGCTACTTGAAGAAGCTGACCAATGGACTCTATAATGGCATCAATCGCTTTATCGACTATTATGAGGAAAAGGGTTTTGACTGAAAAAATAAATAAATGGATAGCCGGCAAAAGTTTTCTTATTCCTGTTGTGCTTCTGGGCATCGTGCTGGTAATCTCTTTCGCTTCTTTCCTTTTAGCAGGACAACAGACAGGAAAAAGAGTTCTCTTCTTTCCCGATGATATGACCCGGAAAATCAGAGGGGAAACACGTTATCTGCCTGTATATGATAGTGAAACTGAGAATATTGAACTTCTTGTGAGAGAGCTTTTACTGGGTCCGGAGTATCTTATGTATGACAGGGCTGTTCCGAAAGAGACCAGGCTCAACACTCTTATTTTTGATAAGGGAAAACTCTATCTGGATTTCTCCATGGAACTGGCCCTTTCCGATGAAAGAGGCGCTGTTCATTTTGAAGAAGCAATAAATATCATAAAAAAAACAGTTACATTTAATTTTAAGAATGTGCGTACCGTTAATATTACAGTGGACGGCCAGAATCCCGGCTCTGCTTACTATTCCGGCCGCTCAGAATAAATAATTATGGTAAAATAATTGTACAAAAAGTTGACAAGTCAATTTCTGTTTGTATAATTTTTTTATAGAGACCAATAGTATTATACTTAACCGAAAGTATGAAGGAGCACTTAATGAAACGGTTCTTCGCATTGATGGGAGTTGCACTCTTTCTTGTTTCATCAGTATTTGCTGAAGAATCTGTTCTTATCGACTTCGCCGAACTGGTGGACGATTATCAGGGACAGAACAAAGCGACACTGATGGATTTCAGTTCCGTTGCCGGTACGCGCTATACGGACGAAGAAAAAGCCGCAATGCAGACTTCTCTCTACATTCCGAATTGGGAAGTCAGACTCAGTTCCTCTTCACGAACTGTCCTGAATGATAGCAAGTCCTATGTATTAGCTGTCACCACAGGTGATGAGGCTGCAAAATTTGCCGGTGAGCAGATTATGGGTGTAAGGGTTCACTTCCCCCTGGGAACTTTCAATTCAAACGCAGTTGTAAGACCTCCCTTTGAAATCCCCGCTTATGCTACCAGCACAGTTGATGAAGAAGCCAAAAGAGGCGATCAGTTCAACGGATACGGAGTTGTAAAGAACGTAGGTGTTCTCAAATCCGTAAAGGTTAACGTATTGGGAAGAAACTTCCCCATGGGTCTCTCCATATTGCTTAGAGATGACAAGGAAGAGGTTCAGACCATCTTCATGAGCTATCTCGATTTTGACGGATGGAGAGAGCTTCAGTGGAACAACCCCAATTACATCACTCAGGTAAGAAACAGAGAACTCAACACATTCCCGTTGTATCCCAGAAACACGCCAGCTGTAACTCTTGATGGAATCCTTTTCACCAGAGATGCGCAGCAGGAAGGGGGAGACTTCATTTCCTACATCAAAGATATCAAAGTCGTTTATGACCTGGCTGTCAGGGAAGACATAGACAAGGATGTTGATGATGAAGCTGTTTGGAGCATTCTCGCTGACAGAGAAGAAGCCAGAAGAAACGCCGAACTGAAAAGACTCGGAAATCTTCAGGTCCTCAGATATCTGGAAGGTAAGAAAATGGACTCCAGTGCCGCAACTGCAACAACAGACGAAGCTGCGACTGTTCCAGCCGAGTAAAAGTAACTCCTTAAGTTACAATATAAAAATGGCTGTCCGCCGTTGGGACAGCCTTTTTTATGGGGATAAATCATTTAAAAATTACGATATAAACTGAAAGCGCGGATTATATATCCTGCTGGATCTGGAGAGTCGAAAATGTGTCCATTCAGAATCTGTAAATCTAATGAGTTTCAGTTTTGAACAGGAAATCCGGAATATTTTCAATCGGGAGATCCTCTCTCTGGAAGAAAAATACAGCCAGCTGTTCATAATGGCTTTCAGTTTAATTATTTTTGAATTCTGATGGTAAGCCCCGTTTCGATAAATTGATGACCATATGAAGCCATTTCACAGCTTTATGTATCAAGAGAAGTGAAATCCATTTGTTCGATTTATATCCCAGAGAAATGATCAGATCATAAGGAATATTTTTTAAAAAGTCAGCTTCCGGCATAAAGTTCCATTCTATCTCTACACTAATTGCCAGGTATTCGTAAAAATCGGTCGAGAAGATTGTCGAGATTTGCAAAATAATAGCAACATATGCAAACCAGTCTCTGAATGTTTTATTGTATTTTCCTGTTAAACTACCAAAATCTATTTATAAACATTACATAGCTGTACTTCCATATATCGCATATTTTATTTTTGAAACTTGACAATATGGTTATTTTATATGAAATTTAATTTTATATGAGTGATTACCTTGATCCCAACAATGAAGAGCTTTTGAAAGATTTCTTTATCGAAGCCAACCTCCAGGTTGAAATTCTTGAGCAGAATATTTTATCCATTGAAAATGACCCTTCTGATCATGATGCGATAGATGAGATTTTCAGAGCCGCCCACACCTTAAAAGGCGGAGCCGCTACTGTTCAGATGACAGAGCTAGCCGAGTTCACCCACATCGTGGAAGATCTTCTCGATGAGATACGGAGTGGTAATGTTGCTGTTTCCGGTGGAGTCGTCGATGGTCTCTTATCGTCTATCGATGTTATAAAAGCCATGCTTGAGTCCCGTTCCGATGGGGATATTTTCAGCGAGGATATTTCCGATATTAAAACACAGCTTCATTCTGTTCTGGAGAATAAAAACAGTTCTCCGGTGCTGGAGCCGGCGGGCGCGCAGAAAAATGCAGCATCAGCAGTTAATGTTCAGGCGGAACCCTCTCGGCCATCGGTCTCTCCGGTATCTTCCCGTAAAGCCAAATTGAGTGAATATGAATCTCTTGAGCTTTTTGAAGCTGCCGGGAAAGGAAATGATGTCCTCTGTGTCTCCGTCACTTTTGACGAAGCCAACCCGATGAATTCAGTGGGAGGAATTCAGGTTTATGCCGCTTTAAAAGCCGCGGGGATAATTCTGAAAACGGTGCCGGATTTCGAAGAGTTATATGAAGACAAATTTCATCCTGTTGTAGATTACTTTCTGACGACAGATCTCGGTGTCGATGAACTTATTTCACGCGCGACAATGTCTGATGTGACCACCGCGATTTCAGTAGATCAGGTTGAGAATCCATCCGCGACGGGAACTCCGGCTGCTGCACCTGCAGTTCAGGCCCCTCCTGTC
The DNA here is from genome assembly GCA_016936555.1 of Spirochaetales bacterium. GTDB lineage: Bacteria > Spirochaetota > Spirochaetia > DSM-2461 > DSM-2461 > Spirochaeta_F. The sequence goes on from JAFGXR010000041.1 coordinate 46,182, forward strand.
AGACGACCTGAACCGGCTCCGGCTCCGGCAAGAGTTCCCGTTCCCGAACCGGTTGAGGAAACTGCTATCGAACAGGAGACTCAGTTCGAGAGAGATGATATACAAGCTCCCAAAGCCTTTTCCGATGCCGCCAGAAAAAATAAAGCCAAAGCGAAAACCAAGGATAAAGTTGTCGGTTCTATTTTAAGAGTCGATAGCAAAAGAATAGACAATCTTCTCAATCTGGTCAGCGAAGCTGTTATAAACAAAGCCACATTCAATCAGATCAGCAATCAGTTCACCGAATGTCTAAATACGCTGCAGTCTGTTGAAGCGGAATATAAAGAGAAAGTAAAGACTCTTTTTGAATCCATACCTGAATATATTGAAGAATACCGCAATGAGGAAAATCTTAAAGTTGTTAAAAAGGACGTCAATAAACGTTTCGGTGAATTGACGACTCTTTTTGATGATTTTGACGATTCTATTAAGACAGCTGTCAACCAGTTTAAGGGAACAGCTGCCAATCTGGCCAGAAATACGGGAGATTTACACGAAGGCATTCTGAGGATCAGAATGGTTCAGATCAATCAGATCTTTTCCCGGTTTCCCAGACTGGTGCGGGATATGTCCAAAAAACTGGGTAAACAAATCCAGCTGGATATAATGGGAGAGGATACGGAGCTCGATAAATCTGTTATCGAAGAACTTCTGGATCCACTGATGCATTGTGTCAGAAACTCTCTTGATCATGGTATTGAAAGTCCTGAAGTCAGAAATAAAGCCGGGAAACCCGAAGAGGGGCGGATATTGCTTTCCGCCCGGAATGAAGGCAATCTTATTGTAATTGAGATTACAGATGATGGAGCCGGAATTGATGTCGATAAGGTCCGGCAGAAAGCCGTATCCCGGGGGGTTATTCATCAGAGTAAAAATCTCACTGATATGGAAGCCTACAATCTTATTTTTGAACCGGGTTTTTCAACAGCGAAAACAGTTACAGATATTTCCGGTAGGGGTGTCGGTCTCGATGTCGTAAGAAAGCAGATCGAAAAGTTAAACGGAACCGTAACAGTCTGGTCTGAAAAAGGAATGGGGACTACTTTTACGATCCGTCTTCCTCTTACTCTGGCTATAATTCAGGGGCTTCTGGTTCGGGTCGGACCGGAAGTCTATGCCATTCCCATCACTTCAGTTGCAGAATCCCATCGAGTCAAGCAGTCGAGCATTAACATGATCGATGGTTATGAAGTCTTCAATGTCCGGGATGAAGTTATTTCTCTTATGAGACTTGGCAATATCTTCCGGATACCTTCTACTTCTGACGCGGAATACAAGTTTATTGTCATTGTCGGAAGCGGTGACAAAAAAATGGGACTTATGGTTGATTCCCTGATCGGTGAGGAAGATGTTGTTATCAAACCTCTTCTCGATAAATACACAAACTCCCCCGGTATCGCCGGTGCCACTATTCTGGGGGATGGTACGGTTTCTTTGATTATCGATGTTGCCCAGCTGCTGGATCTGGGTGTCAAAAAAGAACAGGCTGATCGAATGGCCCGCGCCGCAACGATAGTGCACTAACAGGATTTATTGGAGATACGTTAATGGATAATGTAATTACAGACATAGAGCTTTTACAGCAGGAAGCCAAAAAAGAGTCTTCGATAGATTTTAAAATGGTAACTTTTTCTCTGGCCGGCAAGGATTACGGTGTTGATATCATGAAGGTCAAGGAAATTTCCAAAGCCGGGAAATTTACTTTTGTACCTAATTCTGCTCCTTATGTACGAGGGGTCTATAATCTCCGAGGTGATATTATCTCGGTCATTGATCTGAGAATCTTTTTCAATCAACCAGCAAAACAGTCCGGAGAAAATGAGCTGGAGAGTATGATCATCGTTCGGCTGGAAGATCATGTTATCGGTATAATCGTTGACGAAATCGATAAAGTTGTCGGAATTTCCAGTGAAAGCGTTCAACCTCCTCATCCTCTTTTCGGAGATATCAACATTAAGTACATAAGCGGAGTTGCTGAAAATAACAACAGACTTTATGTTATTTTGGATGTTGATGCCATATTCGGGACAAAGAGCGAGGAAGAAGAATCTGTTTCTTCCAGGGACAATTCTGCAAGTTCATACGAAAGAGTTCAGGAAGAGCCTCAGACAGCCCGTCATGCTTCAGATTCGATGAATCAGTCTGATAGGGAGCTGGGATTTATTAAGGAAACGCTCATAACTTTTAAACAGTTTTATACCTCTTCTGTGAATGATGCCTGGATTAGAAAACGTTACAGTCAATGGTTCGAAGACAGGTATAATAATAATCAGTCTATTCAGTTAACCGGTGTTGACGACGCTGATTCCTATCTCAAATCATTCTACTCACCCTATACTAATAGTCTCTGGGGCGAAGATTATATAAAAACCTTATCTTCATATATTCCCCAGGTATCAGGCGCCAACTTTAATGTCTGGAATCCGGGATGCGGAAAAGGCTACGAAACTTATTCCATCCTCACGATGCTTAAAAAGCACAAATCTGATCTCAATATAAAAATACATGGATCGGATAAAGATCTCATCAGTGTCGCCTCAGCACCAGGTCTTATTTTTCAGAAAAGTACTGTTCCCGCTGTGTATCATGAGTTTATGGTTGATGGGAACACGGGAATGCAGTTCCAGAATTCGATGAAAGATTTAATTATGTTTGAGTTCCGGGATCTGGAAAACCTTGAAGTTTTTTCGAGATTGGATATGGTTATAATAAGAGATGTACTATCATTTCTTAAAGTGGATCTGCAGAACAGGGTTATTCAGGTTATTCTGGATAATCTGAAGGATAATGGAGTTCTTATCCTTGGTCAGAATGAAAGGTTGCCGAACCTGAGTGGTTGGGAGGATATTTCGGCAAATGGTATCAGTGCCTACAGAAAAAAATAATTGTTCAGTAAAATAACAGGAGTCATTGAATGAGAGTTGAATATATTAACCCTTTTGTTGAATCAGCCTACAGTATTATGAAAGAGGTGTTGAATACCGAAGTAACGCGCGGTGATCTTTACTTGAAAAAAAGCAGCCAGCCTGTTATGGGTGTTGCCGCAATTGTCGGTCTGGCCGGAGATGTGGAAGGGCGTGTCCTTTTCGATATGGATGAGAATACAGCAATTGAGATATCATCAGTAATGAATGCCGAGAAGTTGACAGAAATTGATGATCTGGTAAAAGCTACGATTACAGAGCTGGCTAATATGATAACAGCTCAGGCCGTTACAAAGCTCCATGATCTGGGTTTTCGTTTTGATTTAACTCCTCCGGCTATCATTACCGGACAAAATATGAAAGTAACCGATATGAACGTTGAGGCTCTGATTGTTCCTTTCGAAGTTCCCCAGGGAAAAGTTGAAATCAATGTTGCAATCAGGGAAAGGTCATAAGGGGGATTTATGAAAACTACGAGTGATTTTCCATCAATTAACGAGCGTTCACCAGATGGGGTAAACGGAACCGGTCAGGCTTATAGGGTATTGATAGTAGATGATTCCATGTTTGTGACCAAACAGATCAGTCAGATTCTGAGTTCGGAAGGATTCGAGATCATCGGTACAGCTGCAGATGGTGTTGAAGGTGTTGAGAAATATAAAGAGTTATATCCAAATGTTGATCTGGTCACAATGGATATAACAATGCCGAAAATGGATGGTGTTACAGCTCTCGAGCAAATTGTTGAGTTCGACAAAGACGCTAAGGTCGTTATGGTCAGTGCTCTGGGGAAACAGGATCTAGTTAAAAAAGCACTACTTGCCGGTGCAAAAAATTATATTGTAAAGCCTCTGGACAGAAAAAAAGTTCTCGAAAGAGTCGTCAGTGTTCTTAACTGATTGTTATAATGAGTTAGTGAAAGAGGTCTTCGGACCTCTTTTTTTTTATTCAGTGATTAGTGGCAATAAAAAAAGGAATCTGTCAACAGATTCCTTTAATTGGGCGACGGCGGACTCGAACCGCCGACCCCATGCGTGTCGAGCATGTACTCTAACCAGCTGAGCTAGCCGCCCGTTTCAAGAGTATTATACGTGTATGAAATTATTAGTCAAGTTGCTCTCTGGTTTTTTTTTAAAAAACGAAAATCCTGCATTCGGAATTTGAAAAACGCTTAACTTGAAACTATTACAGTTATCATCTATTATCTCCCGACGGAGGAAACTGATGAAAAAACTGATCAATCCATTTATTTATATACTTGTTCTTATTTCCGGCTGTGCCACTGCTGAACTCTCTATAGAGAATACGAGATGGTATCTTGTGGAAATCGAGGGTGATTCGAGTATTTCCATATTGAACGATAAAGAACCCTTTCTGGAATTAGACATGAACTCATCCAAAGTAGGGGGGAATGCATCCTGTAATAATTTTTTCGGTGATTATATTCTGGATGGTACAAGTCTTTCATTCGGTATGATCGCTACGACAATGATGGCATGTCAGGATGAGGGAAATCAGGAGCATCGCTTCATTCAGGCATTATCGAGAATAGATTCATATGAAATCAGAAATAATGAGCTCTATCTATTAGAAAACGGAAAATATATTCTGAAATTCGAATCGCGTTAAGTTCTGTCCGCGACAGTCTGACCGCGTATAAGATCCGGTTTAAAGCTTTTATTCAGATCGGATCTTCCCCCTTCAATGATTATTAAAAGCTGTTCGGCCGCCGATCTGTACAGTTTTCCGATCTTGATATCTACCGTTGAGAGCCTTTTGGGTAACAGATTTGTAAAAGGAAGATTATCATAACCTATCAGGGATACTTCTTCGGGGACTTTTATTCCATTTTTCAACAGCTCAAAATAGACTCCGATAGCAGTGAGGTCATTTACAACAGCAATCGACTGATATTCTCCCGATTTAAGAACATTCAGAATTTTTCTGGCGCTTGTTGCGCCTCCGTCTTTACCTGTAACTCCGTTTATCAGAAGTAGATTTTTGTCAGTATACACTTCGCGGAAGCCATCAAAACGCTCTTTATGAGCATTGAGCTGATCCAGTAATCCCGAAATATAAATGCTTTTATCGTGCCCTGTTTCCTTAAGGAACCGGGCTTGAAGATAACCTCCGTAAAAATTATCGGTATAGATCTTCTCATTGAGTAAGACGTCGCGGACATGATGGCCGAACACATAGGGGACGCCCGAATTCATAACCGGTTCCAGATCTTCAATTGTATCGATATCAAAGCAGATGATACCGTCGAAATCTTTCAGATCCTTCAGTTCATGAGTCCGCAGATCTTCCAGATTTGAAATAACCAGTTCATACATGGTATTTCTCAAAACAGAACGTATTTGATTCAGCAGATCTACATAAAGCCAGGAGTAATAGTAGCTGTTGCTTTTATCATATTTCAGGAGTTTATTGTTATCGAGCAGTAGAATCCTTCCATGAATCCCTTTTGCGAGAATGGCTGCATTGACATTCGGAGAATAATTGAGTTGTTCTGCGGCTTTCTGAACGATCTCCCTTTTTTCCCGACTCACTTTTTCAGGATGATTGAACACCCTGGAGACGGTAGCTGAGCTGACTCCGGCAAGACGGGCTACTCTATCGCGATCAACTTTCTTCTTCATAAGTTAGATTTTAGCTGACAACATAAATATTGCCAATTATTCCGTGAACGGTTTCTTGACGTGACGAATAATCAGCGCTATCATGTACGCGTGTACATTGTGTTGAGAAAAGGAGAATTTTATGTTTTTACAGGATAAACCGCATCGAAGATATAACATTTTAACGGGAGAGTGGATTAAAGTCTCACCCCATAGAACAAAGAGACCCTGGCAGGGCCAGAGAGAGCGTGCGGGAATTGAGGACCGCCCCCGCCACGATGCGAGCTGTTATCTCTGTCCGGGAAACAGCAGAGCGGGAGGAGTTGCGACACCGGATTACCGGGAAACCTATTCGTTCATCAATGATTTTTCCGCGTTGCTTCCCGATACGGAGAAAGACTCCCTGAATTCTAAGTTTTTTAAAGCGGAGAGCGAAAAGGGTATATGCAAAGTAATATGTTTTTCTCCCCGTCATGACTTGACGATTCCCCGGATGGTGGAAAAAGATATCATCAAGGTTGTGGAAGTCTGGCAGAAGGAATATAAAGAGCTGGGTTCTAATGATTTCATCAATCATGTTCAGATCTTTGAAAATCACGGAGCGGCTATGGGTTGTTCAAATCCCCATCCCCACGGACAGGTCTGGGCCGATGAACATATACCCGATTTGCCGGCGAAGGAACTGGAAAACCAGAAAAAGTACTTTGAAGAAAACGGCACTCCCATGCTGATCGATTATCTCAAGACAGAATTGGAATCCCGTGAGAGGATCGTACTTGAGAATGACAGTTTTGCCGCGCTGGTTCCTTTCTGGGCAGTCTGGCCCTATGAAACCATGATTCTTCCCAAAAAGCAGATGCAGTCCCTAGATGATTTTTCAACCGGGGAGACAGGAGATCTGGCTTCAATTATGAAAGCTCTTGGTATCCGCTATGACAATCTATTTCAAACAGATTTTCCTTATTCCATGGGCTTGCATCAGAAACCGACAGATGGTAAGGATCATCCCTGGGCTACCTTTCATATGCACTATTTTCCACCTCTTCTGAGAAGCGCTGATGTTAAAAAATTCATGGTGGGGTATGAAATGATGGCCATGGCGCAGCGGGATATCACAGCTGAATCGAGCGCTGCTATTCTCAGAGATCTGCCCGCAGTTCATTACAGGGAGGAAAAAGAATGAGAAAGACTGAAATGCTGTCATTACTGGAAAGCGATCACTACAAAGATATCTTGACGGAACTTTATGGTCATGAGGTCTATATCTATCAGAAGAACAGATATATCTCTCTTATTGAAAAATTTTCCTCCAGGTTCGGTGACAGGCCTATCCGTGTCATCAGTAGTCCCGGGAGAACCGAACTTGGGGGCAATCATACTGACCATAACCATGGAAAAGTTCTGGCGGCGTCTATCCAGCTCGATTCGCTGGCTGTTGTTTCCCCCAGAGAGGACGGTCTCGTTCAAACCTGGTCTGAAGGTTTTCCCGAGCCGTTTACAGCAGATGCAGCTGCTCCGGAACAGGTTCCGGAGAATGAAAGTGCCACCAGTTCCCTCATTCGTGGAATTCTCTCTGTTTTCAGAGAAAAAGGATTTAATACAGGCGGTTTTGATGCGTATATTTCCAGTGATGTTTTAATCGGATCGGGGCTGAGTTCCTCCGCATCTATTGAGGTCCTTATAGGAAAGATCCTCGGCGTTCTCTATAATGATGATACAGTCGGACCGGTTGAACTGGCCATTATCGGACAGAAAGCGGAAAATGAATTTCTTCATAAACCCTGTGGTTTGATGGATCAGCTTGCCTGTGCTTATGGCGGAATCGTTGCAATAGATTTCGCCGAACCGGGAAAACCGGAAATCCAATCTCTTCACTATTCCTTTGAAGATAGAGGATATAAGCTTCTGGTTGTCGATACGGGGGGAGATCACGCCGATCTGACAGATGATTATGCCGCGATTCCGAGGGAAATGAAAAGTGTCGCAGAATCTTTCGGTAAAGAGGTTTGCCGCAATATTGACAAGAGTGATTTTTTGAAAAAAATACCGGAACTGACTGCTCAGCTCGGAGATAGAGCTGTATTGAGAGTTCTGCACTTCATTAATGAGAATTCCAGAGTTGATCAGATGGTCAATTCCCTGAAATCAGATAATATGGCTGAATATCTCGAAAGCGTCAAAGCGTCGGGAGATTCATCATATAAATACCTGCAGAATGTTTTCACATCAAAGTTCGAAACGTCTCAGAAAATTTCTCTGGCAATAGCTTTGACTGAAATGTTCGAGGGTTTCAAAGGAGCTGTCCGCGTCCACGGAGGCGGCTTTGCCGGAACGGCACAGATTTATATTGAAAAAGAAAGATACGAGTCCTTTAAAAATTATCTCGAGCAATTCTTCGGAACTAAATCGGTGACACCGCTCAGAATCCGGCAGCAGGGTACAATTGTTGTAATCTAGAAAAATACGCCGGAAATAGTTTATTTCCGGTCCTTTTATTTCAGGAACACCATTCTATATGCTATAATTTCTTTATGAGCGACAGCGAGCTGATTTTTATTCCGGACCGGAAGGAGCTGGAAGAGCAATACACCCGATACCGCGATAAGTTCGAGCATCTCCTTTATGATTTGCAGCATGATTTCAGAAGTGAATTAAAAAAAATATCACTCCATGTCACATTGAAAAACAGAGTAAAAGACTTTGACAGTGTCTATCTGAAAGTCCTTGCGAAAAATATCGATTTTGACAAAGCTTTATTTACCCTGACCGATATTATGGGTCTCAGGGTCATATGCCCTTTTATGGAAGATGTGAAAACGGTTGAGGCTTTTATCCGCAATTATTGTACTGTTATAGAAGAGGAAAGAAAGGGGGAAAACCTATCTTTTCGCGAGTTCGGTTACGAGTCCATACATTTCCTTATCGAAATTCCCGAGAAACTCAGAAGAAAATACAGTGTGGATAATAGTTTCTGCTGTGAAGTTCAGATCCGCACCATTCTGCAGGATGCCTGGGCGGAAGTTGAGCATGAGCTTGTATATAAGGCGGAATTTTCTCCCTATGATGAACCTCTTAAGAGAAAACTGGCTGCTTTGAATGCGAATCTCAGTCTTTCCGATATCATATTCCAGGAGATCAGGGATTATCAGAGGCAGCTTCACACAGAACTGAACAAAAGGCGTTTTGCATTCAACCGGAGAGTGGAGCATGAAGCGGAAGAACTCTTCAATGAACATTTGGATTATTCGGAAATAACACGGAGAAAATATCCCGATCTCGATAAAAACAAATTCCGTAAACAAAGCCCGATTGAGATGGGAAATATAGATAATATGCTCCTGGAAGCTTTATATGCGCATAATGAAGGGGACTTCGATCAGGCTATTTCAATTTACACTCAAATTCTGAATATGAAACCACAGGATTATGTCAAACCGGTTATTTATGTACATCGTGGGATGGCTTATTTCGGGAAGTCTCTCTATGACCTGGCGGAAAAGGATTTCAGTGAAGCGCTGAAAAGGGAGCCGGAAAACGATAAGACTTATTATTACAGAGGGATTGTCCATAGTATTAATGAAAATTATACAAAAGCATTGAATGATTTTAACAGAAGCCTTTCCATTAATCCTTATCAGTCTTATGTCTTTTACAGCAGAGCCCAGGTTTACTTTCATATTGGTGATTATCCGGCGGCGATGAACGACTGCCGTTCTGCTTTATCGCTAAAACCCGATTATCCTGAAGCAAATCATTTCAGAGAACTCATTCAGTCAAAAATGAATTTTTAGAGGAAAGGAATTATATCTGCTATTATAATTGAAGCATGACCAGAACGATTGATGCACGGATCTTTTTTCTCCTTCCTGATATTCGGGATCATAAACGTATTGAGCAGTTGGTTCAACAGGAAATTTGTGAAGCTTTTATCCTGAATGAGCCCGCTCTGGTGAAGAAAATACTTCTCCAGCAGGATAAAAGTATTCTGCTCATTGATTATAACACTTTTCCCGATCGTTCCGGACTTGAAGAATATTGCCGGGAAATCATCGGGGAATGCGGAGACCACTTATTGCGGGTCTGTATTGTAGGTTCCGAGTCACAACAGGATAACCGGAATCCGAAGGTCTTGTATCTATCGAGAGAAGAAGCGGACGACAATGAAAAACTGAAATCTGTCGTTGATGAACTTAATATCTGGGGCCTTCGGAATTATATTCGCTTCGGTAGCCACAACAGCCGCATAGCCGTTTTCAGAATGAAGTTTTTTCAGAGCTGGAGAACCGGAGTCATACACGATATTAGCGCCTCCGGTATGTCCTGTTCCTTCGACCGGCATGATGATATAGATGTAACAGGGAATAGCACGATTATTGAAATCATCATCCACGAACAGATCTTCCGGCTTGAAGGAAATTTTCTGATACGCCGGACTTTCAAAAACTCCAATATGTTCGTATTGGTTTTTTCATCCAGAAGGGGTGGCGGGAATCTTAAAAAACTTAACAGCATAATCTTTAAACTGACGCGGCAGCAGGTTCTTGAAAAGATAGAAAAACTTGCCTGAAGTTATTTCTATGATTATTTTTTAATAGACAGGGAGCAGAGGTGTTCGAAGATCAAGGTGTAACGCCGAAAAAAATCGGTCAGACACTCATTGAAGAAGGTTTTTTGACGGAGCAGAACGTCCATATAGTTTTGCTCAGACAGGAATTCGGAGATTCCCGCCTATTCGGACAGATAGCTGCTTCTCTCAACTACCTTTCCAGGCAGGATCTTGAAGGCATTCTCACACAAGTTCAATCGTTTTGAATCTTCCGTTACTCTTTAACAAATAATCGTAAAATTGTAGGATCTACCTATGAAATTTCATAATGATTTGTTCGACCGTATTTCCGATGAGAAGAAAGAACGCATTCTTGATGTGGCTACCGCGGAATTTTCCAGATTGGGATATAGCGGCACCAATGTGAATGTTATAGCAGAGAAACTGGATGTCAGTGTAGGTTCACTCTATAAGTACTTCAACACAAAAGAGAATATATTTCTAACTGTTATTAATCGTTCTGTCGAGGTGCTTGAAAAGACTCTCAATGACGTCATGGGCAGTGAGTCCGGCTTTTTTAATAAAATTGAAAGGATTCTCAGGATAATACAGATCCACTCAAGGGATAATCCTCAGGTCATTAATCTCTACAATGAACTCACAACAGAAGGGAATATAGCTCTGGCCGAGAGATTATCACATCAGCTTGAAACAATTTCCGCACGATCATACCGTCAGCTTATTGACGAAGCTATCATTCTGGGGAGCATTGATACTTCCATTCATTCGGGAATTTTTGCTTTCTGTCTTGACAATTTGTTCCTGACTCTGCAGTTTTCATATGCCTCTGAATACTATCGGAACAGGATGAAAATCTATATTGGCGGCGACTGGGACAATGATGAGCTGTTGATCATCCAGATGATGAAGTTTATACGCAAAGCCTTTTCATAGACAAACGGCTCTATTTCCCATATTTGTTCATCCAGTTGCTTAAAGTCTGATAATTGGAAAAGCCGAGCATTTTTGCCGCTTTGGATTTTTTCCCCTCGCAGATTTCAAGGGCTTCCATAATATAGTGCATCGCAACATCACCCAGGACATCGTTGAGATTAAAATTTTCTCCCATGGGAATGTCCCGCCATTGATTCAAACGGCTTTCCTGCCTGTCCAGTGAGTTTCTGACCAGATCTTCCGTAATGACCGAAGAGCTTTCACCGGATACTCTGGTGACCAGAGAATTCAGTTCATTGAGATTCCCGGGCCAGTTATGACGTTCCAGATACGCCAGTGCTTTGTCGGAAAAAACCGATGCGGCGCCGTTTCTTTTAAGGATCATTTCTATAATTTGTGGAATTTCATGCTTTCTGGCCCTAAGTGGCTCAAGAAGAATCAGGTTTCTGCTGATCAAATAGTAAAAACGGCGGTTCAGTTTTTCCAGATCTGCTCTATCCCTGATATTGGCGGTTGCAATAATCTGTATACCGTTAAACTCGGCCAGCTGTTCCTGAATATAGAAAGGCAGTATTTCAATATTGAAGAAGAGAAAAATCCCCGTATCGCCTTCATTGATCAGTCTGGATATTTCAGCTGTTTTTTCCTCTATGGCAGCGGGGTTTACCGATCTGAAATTTATCGAGTGATAGGACAGGGATAGATTTTTGACGGCTTCTCTGATGAATGAGGATTTTCCTGTTCCCTCCTCACCCCAGACCAGAAGATTCCCTCCTTTTTCTATTGCCTGACTGATTCTCACGGATATGCTTTTTTCTTCCGGCAGTTTTGCGGCTTTCACTGTGAAAATTTTATTTTCCTTGATAGATTCGGGTTTTGACCGGGGAGGCATTGTCTGCCTGACTTCGGCAAAGTGATTATCCGGTTTCTGCTCAACAGGCTCATAATCAATCATATGGGGATATATAATAATTCCCTTGTGAATGGTTTTATCGACTATTTCCCACAGGTTTATCTGAAGGGTGTTCTCTCCGGGAAGATAAAGAAATGATGCATGGCCTTCCTCGGCCAGAAGAATGTATTTGATAATGCTTTCAATTTTACCCAGAATATATTTTTCCGATCCCTTTTCAAGGGTGACGGCTTTTACGTCCCTATCGAGCTTGTCTGCAATCCAGTTTTTAAAGGAGATTGACAGTTCCCTGTCCTGATTGGTCAGAAGAAAAATCCGGTCTACACGATTCTTTTCGGAAATCCGGGTAATATCCAGATCTTCATAATTGTCTACTTTCTGATAATCAAGATGTTCATTGCGGATAAATGAGATAAGAATATTTTTCATATAAAAGAATTATATGCAAAATTGGGGATCTGGTACACTTCTTTTTTGCTGATGGAGTACTGTGCCGTTTGGCACCATTTCTCGGGTAGGGGAAGATTTTTCCTTCTGTTACAGATAAAGTGAATAAGTCAGGGAAATGGATTATACTGATAGAAATCCAAAGATAAACTTACAGGAGTATCCAATGGCCGGAATTTATGATTCACTGGAAAAAAATATACAGGAGCATCTGCAGATGATCCTTCAGAGCAGCGGTATGGAACAGAGCGAGACTTCTCTGGAAACCCTTGCTTCCGCCTGGAAAGAAAAGGAAAGTTCCTTTTCCAAACAGATAGACCGAATGGATATGGAGGAGACTGAGGAGATCTCCGCTGATGAAAGTTGCGGTTTTATGGTTCTGACTTACTCGGGATCTCTTCTCGGCTCGGGACCTCTTACTGATGAAGGAAGAACTGTTCTGTATGTAAGTGTCGGTATGCGCAAAGACGTCCCGGAAAAAGCTGAAAAATCCGGCAGTAGACTGAAAGGCCCGATTCACAAAGGAGAACCGGTTGAATTTTCGGTAGGACCTATCAAGCAGAGTTCTCCGGCATACCGTATCGCCAGGATAACCGATAAGATTGCCATAGAAGAACAGAGCGAAAAAATCTCGGAAGCGACACTGATTATCGCCGAAGAATTTATCGATGTAAATAAAACAATAATTCTATAGAAGTACTTATGAAGGAACAGATTACAAAAATATTGAAGAGAACCAGTGTTCCCGATCCTCTCGAATATCTTAAAAAAGTTGAAGATTGTCTGGAGGTCCTGACATCCGAGGAAGCTCCCGTCAGGCCGCGCCGTACCGATGGCGGTCCGGGAGGAATAATCAATCTGCTAAAGGGAATTCCCACTATAATCGTACCGGATTTGCATGCACGTATGAATCTCATCGGTTCTCTCGTCAATCTGCAAAGTGAAGAGGGTGGTTTTTATGAGTTGATGGCGGAAGAGAAATTGCAGGTTCTTTGCGTAGGAGATGGTTTCCATCGCGAGCTGGATGCGAAAGAGAGATGGCAGGATGCCTTTCGAGAATATGAAAAAGGTTTTAAAAAGCATGTGGCTATGGATGAGGAAATGAGGGAAAGCCTTGGTCTTATGGAAATGATAATGGAACTGAAATGCGCTTTTCCGCGTAATTTTCATTTTCTCAAAGGAAATCATGAAAATATCGGAAACGAGGAGGGGGGAGGGAACCACCCCTTCAGGAAATTCGCTTATGAAGGGGATATGGTCAGGACCTGGGTTCTTCAGTTTATGGGAGAGGAGTTTCTCAACAAGTATTCTGTTTTTGAGAAATTACTTCCTCTTCTGGCAATCGGGGAGAATTTTCTCGTTTCTCATGCCGAACCTCTCCGTTTTTTTTCAGAAGAGGAGGTCACAGACTATACTGGCGAAGCGGTTCACGGTCTGACATGGACAGCAAATGGAGAAGCGGAAGAGGGCGGCGTAAGACAGATGTTGGATATTTATCTTCCAGAAGATGTTTCAAAAGGGGCTCTCTACCTCGGAGGACATCGAATCATTACGGAAAAATACAGATTGAGGGCTGGAGGAGATTTTGTACAGATTCATAATCCATGGAAGTATCAGATCGTCTTTCTCAAGCCCGGCTGTCCGATAGATCTGGAAAAGGATATTATTGAAATACCGGGGAAAAACTAATGGCAAAAATACCGGCAAAAATCGGAAAATACGAAATCACTAACAAAATCGCGGAAGGCGGTATGGGGGCCGTATACAAAGGCATCCATCCGACACTGAACAAAGAGGTCATTCTTAAAAAGCTGACTCTCAGCGGCGATGAACATATCAGCGAGCGCTTCAAACGGGAAGCCCGTATTATGATGGATTTTAAAAATGACAACATAGTCGATGTATATGATCATTTCAAAGCCGGAGGATCCTATTTCATCGTTCTTGAATATGTAGACGGAATCGCCCTTGATCAACTGATTAAGAAAGAGCGTTATCTTCCCAATGATACGGCTCTGCTGATATTTCTTGAAGCCTGTAAAGCACTGAAATATGCCCATGATAAAAATGTGATTCACCGGGATATTAAGCCGGGAAACATTCTTTTATCAAAAGAGGGCGAAGTTAAACTTGTCGACTTCGGGATCGCATCAATAGCCGATGACGACGAGACGAACCTCACGCGAGACGGGATGACTCTGGGCACTCCTTCCTATATGGCTCCGGAGCAATTCAATAACTCGAAATCAGTTGATATCAGGGCAGATATTTACTCTATGGGAGTTATGCTCTATGAAATGGTAACCGGTAAAAAACCTTATCCCGGAAATTATTCTCCTGAAACTCTGGCAAAAATTCAGAAAGGGAAATATCTATCTCCGAAAAAGCATAATCCGTCAATATCTCCTTTAATCGGTAAGATTATCGGTAAGTGCATGAAGGCCAGAGCGGACCGGCGGTATAAAAACCTGGGAAAAATCATTCTAACTCTGGAAAAATATTTCCGTAAAAGAAACCGCCAGAATGCCAGAAATATACTTATTGCGAAAATAACAGGAGAGACTATTGAAATCCCACCGGTAAAAAAGCCGGTTTTAAAAAGAATTCTGATATTCCTGCTTATTCTGATTCTTGCAGGTGCTGGCGGGTATGCCCTTTACAGCAGCGGGTTTCATTATGAAATACTGAACAGTTCTCAATACGGCGCTCTTCGTATACAGGTCAAAGTTCCCAAGTCTGGAAAGGATCCCGATGACATTTATCTGAAAGCATATCTGTTTATTGATGATGACCGGGAAATCCCTTCGGTTGATTACAATATCGGATTCTCAATGAAGGAGGAAAGCGATTCTTTCTACATATTTGAATCAAACAAAATCTATCAACCAGCTGGAGATTACAGAATCAAAATCAAATGTGAAAGCGAGTTGTTCTGGGGATCTTTCGGACTTAATTCAGTCAGCGATACAATAATCCTGACCGGAGGTTCCAAAATTAATCTTTTCTCTTTCACAAGCGGCAGTCCTCAACCGGTTCCCCTGACAATCAGATCCAGGGTTCTGGATTACTCCTCTGGAAGGGACATCTCTGAAAAGGTTCAGATACTTATAAATGAGGGGGGCAAATGGATTGAGTCGCCGCGGCTGAAAGATCCAATGATGTCCGGTCGGGTATATAAAGTCCGTTTTGCTGCAGACAGATACGAGACAAAAGATTTCAGTATGAGAGTCGATACATATCAATCCGTACTTGATCTGACCGTCAGTCTTCTTCCGGAACCGGGAAAAGTGACTCTCAGTTCTGGGGATTCGGGACTGAAAGTGAATATTGCCGCTGAAAGTTCGAACTGGATCAGCAGGACCGTACTCCTGACAGAGGAGGGAGAGGTTCTCGAACTCTATCCGGGTAATTATACCCTCGCATTCATGGGGAAAAGTGCCGAAGAATTGTTAGTTTCCATTTCAATTGACAGGACTTCGGATTTCAATATTAAAGCGTTCTTAAATAAAGAAGAAAAAACAATAGAAATAGAAGGATTACCCGATGAAAATAATAGGTAAAAACACAATTACCGGCCTTTTGGGGCTGGCTGGAGGTCTGGCCTCATGGCCTTTCCTGGAACTCGTTCTATGGAAGCAGGGGGCATTTCCTTCTTATCTTCTCTTTTTTCTGACAGCTACAGTGATCCCCGGTTTATTTATCGCCATGTTTCTTGGAGCCTCCGAGGGCGTTATCGGCAGAAACTGGAGTCGGGCTGTAAAAGGAGCTCTTATCGGATTAGTCTCGGGAACCATTGGCGGTTTGGTTGGTGGTTTGTCTGGTCAGATTCTCTTAAGCAGAATACTCGTCTGGTTTCCCGGACGGGGAGATGTCCTTGAAACAGCAGCCAGAACCTTAGCCTGGGCTCTTGTGGGAATCTTTATAGGGCTGAGCGATGGAATACGTTCTGTTTCCCTCAGAAAAATCGGAGTAGGTGCTCTCGGGGGAATGGTCGGAGGTTCACTCGGAGGATTTCTGCTTGAAATGCTCTCACGGTCATTTGCCAGTTCTATACCGCGTCTTGCAGGTCTGGTCCTTATGGGGCTCATGATAGGTGTTTTTTATTCTCTTCTGGACAGAAAATACTCATTCGGGGTTCTTCGTGTTTTAAACGGAAGCCAGGCGGGAAAAAAATACAGGATAAACCAGAAAAAAATGGATCTGGGCAGTGGAAACAGAACTATCATTTTCAATGATTATGAAGGCGTCGATGACAAAGAAATCGAACTGAGAGTTGACCGCGGACAGATAACCGTTATTGACGATAAAATGAACAGTAAATTATTTGTCAACGATAAAGCGACAATAAAAACCACTTTAAAATACGGCGATGTCATAAAAGCCGGAACTGTAAAAATGCTGCTGGAGGCGGAATGAAAAAACTTATCTTTATAACATCAATCTGGCTGTTGAGTTTTATTTCTGCGGCGGCCGAGCAGATTTCAATATCCGGTGTCGATACATCGGGGCTTCTCTTTAGCGGAACAGTCTCCCTCTATGTCAATATCACAGATAATCAGGGGGAAACCGTAACCGACCTCAGACAGGAGGATCTGGCAGTTTCCGAATCTCTTAATGGCAGGGATTATACACCTGTTGAAATCGTGAATTTTTCAGAGGAAGTCAATGAAGACAAGGGGATCAGTTTTCTTCTTCTTGTGGATAATTCCGGCTCCATGTACGATCGGTTGGATGGCAAAGCCACAGATAAAGACGAAGAGAGAAGAATCAATTCAGCTGTAAAAGCGATATATGCACTTATCCAGTCCATGCAGGGTAGTGAAGATAAGACGGGAATAGCCCTCTTCAATACATTTTACAAAGAACTGGCTCCCGTAGGGTCAAACCGGAACAGTGTTATCGAAGCCATGCAGATGATAGAGAAACCGGGTAAGGATGAATCGTTTACGGAATTGAATGCAGCAGTGATAAGTGCCGCCGGTAAATTTACCAGAGAACGGGGACGTAAAATTATAATCGTTCTGTCCGACGGTGAGAATTATCCCTACAAGCCTGTTAGAGGTGAAGACAGCCCTCAGTTCGGTTCCTCACTTTATTCTACCGATGATATGATAAGAGAACTGAAAAGAAACAGCACGACTCTATACGGAATCAATTTCGGGACAACAAGAGATCGCGACCTGGAGAAAGCTGTTATCAGTTCCGGAGGATTTCTTTTTGAAGCGGGGACTAGAGAAGAGCTGGAAGCTGTGTACAAAACAATTCGGGAGCGGATTCTAAGTGAATACCTTATTGAATACAGATCCGGAACTGAATATGCCGAACAGAAATATGTCAAGGCGGAAATCCCCGGATCGGGAGCAGCTTCCGGTCCTGCTTTTTATTTCAGCGGATCTATTTTCGGAAAGCCTTCAGAGAATTTCAGCTGGTTTTACTTTGCCTCCCTTGCCCTTGTCTTTATGGTGGTTGTCTATCTGGTTTTGAAAAAGCAGTCAGCGCCGGCTGAAAAAGCAGAACTGGAGGTAACTGATTTTTCCGGAGCGACTCAGATGTTCGTCGTTGACGGTCAGAAAACAGTAATCGGTAGCAGTGACAGTAATGATGTTACGGTTGTTAATGGCGCAGGACAATCCCAGAGCGAAGCGACGATTATTTTCGATGAGAAAAAATCCGTCTATACAGTTGTATCGGACAGTGAAGTGATGGTAAATAACAATCCCGTCAAAACGAGAGTTCTCGAAGCGGGCGATGTTATAAATATTAACGGAGCAACTATTATTTTTAACGATAAGGATCAATAAATATACAGTATGGAAAGGGCTTCTCTTGTATGTTAACTTCGAATTCTGTATATTGTGGTTCATCTTATAAACTATAAGGATAAGGAATTCCATGGGAAAACGGGGAGAATTGTTCACAGAGAAGCTCTTTTCTGAAAACGGTTCTAAAACATATTTTTTTAATGTGAAGGAAAATCGCTTCGGTGATTTCTTTCTGAATATTGTCGAAAGCTCCAAAAATGATAACGGCCGTTTTGACCGTTACTCAATTATCGTATTCGAGGAAGATCTGGATCTATTTGTCGCTGATTTCAGAAAGGCGGCTTCCGCGGCTAAGGAAATGGACAGCGAATACATGAAGGAACTCCGTACCGGTTCCGGCAAACGGGTATACACATTTCATGTCAAAAAATCAAGCCGAGGTGATTTCAATCTCATTCTCGGTGAAAGCCGCTCCAACTACTCGGGATCTTTTCAGAATGAATCGATTAAAGTCTTTACGGAAGATCTTAACAAGTTTCTGGAAAACTTCGAAAAATCTATTGCCTTTATTGAAAGCAAGTAAGCTCTAGATTCTACATCAGGTGAAAATCTCTTGATTTATATTCAAAATAGTTTGAAAATTAAAAGGTATGGATTTCACCTGTGTAGAGATCAAAAATGACAGATATGTCAAACTCATCAATCTTGAGAGCAAATGCGATAAGGAACTGGACCTTACAACGATTTACCGGGATCAGGAACTTGCCTATCTCAATATATTTTACGTTAATGTAGATAAGAAAAAACAATTACTGAAAAGCATACAAATCAATAATATAAGACCGGGCAAGTCTGGTATACCAGAACTTCATCTTTCGGTATTTTTTGACGGAAAGCGCTATTATAAGATTGTTCTGCGGCTCAACGGTTATATTTATCACAACAGCGTCATTGACATGCGGAAGTTCAGAAAAAATAAACTTCCTATTCCGCCATGGGGCATTGTAGCTGCATCGGTCATTCTTCTGGGCGCGTTGTCATTTATCCCTCTTAAGATGATTTTCACAGCGGGAGACAGGTCCACTGTTGATAATTCAGTTCTTACTTCAATCAGTTCTGGTCGTCCAACAGGATCCACTACAGGATCCACTACAGGATCCACTACAGGATCCACTACAGGATCCACTACAGGATCCACTACAGGATCCACTACA
>JAFGXR010000042.1 GCA_016936555.1 Spirochaetales bacterium
GATATGGCAATAACACCTTTTTTCGGAGAGGCTTCCAGGGCGTTTTTTATAAGATTGGAGAAGATCATATAGAGGAGGGTCGGCTCGCTGTTCAGGAATTCCTTATCCCTGCCGGTGTTAAGCTCGAAAGAACAGCCCTTGTCCTGAGCCTGGAGATTCAATTGCTCCATTATCTGTCTTAAGAGAGGGATAATATCCACTTTCTGAAACTCCGGCTCATATTGACCCGACTCTATCTTATAGAGGATCAGGGACTGATTGATAAGGTCCAGCATGTTCCTGCCGGCGCTGGCAATGATTCTGAGGTAATCTTTACTTTCAGGGGATGGCGATTCGTTTTCGAGCAGAAGCTGGGTGAACCCGATTATGGAGTTCAGAGGAGTCTTCAGATCGTGACGCATAACCCTTTCCATATCGTCCTTGAACACTTCCAGTTTCCTGTATTCCGTCATATCGATATAGCTTTCGATAAACCGGGGTTCTCCCGATGGAGAGATTGATTGCCCGGCACTCAGTCTTCGAAGAATCTTTTTCTCTCCTTCCGCCGTTACGACGACATATTCTTCCTCTTTGAGATTTTTTGTATGAAAAATCGGATCTGTGTCCGAAACCGGTTTGAAGTTACCGAAGGCTTCTCCTTTTTCCCCCAGAATCTGATCAGAGCTGAAACCGCTCAGCGCTAAAACCATTTCATTGAGATCGGTAATCATACGGTTTTTGTTTAAAGTCAGAATAGGAATGGGGCTTTTCTTGAAAAGGAATTCCGCATATTCTTTCGATCTTTCCAGTTCTTCGGTCCGGATTTTCACTTCCTTTTCCAGATCATCCCTGTTCTTCTGGATTTCCTTTATATACTGCTTGAGTATGCGTATGTTGAGGGTCGAGTAAACCGAAATAAGAAAAAGGGCGAAAAAAGAGATCGTGAGCATATCGGGGCTGTACTGAACGGAGTTGTCTCTTACCCAGAATGCCAGAAAATAGAGAAACAGCGTGTATATGACTATCCCGTAGGATAGCCTCTCGGAAACAAAGAAATAGGAGCCGGTTATAAGAACGGCCAGATAGATAATGTTGTACTCGTATATATCTCCAAAAAGCAGTTGATAACTGGCCAGCACCGTGAAGGACAACCAGAAGACGACCGGTACCGTTTTGTTATATCTCAGAAAGACGAATATTACAAAAACCGAGGTTAAGAATACAGCGGCTCCGTAGATCGGCTGTTCCATGAAACGGCCGGCGAGGGCATCGCGGATGGTGAGGACCGAACCGAAGGCGATGATAGATCCGCTTATGGCCAGAAGGGCGATAATTCTTATCTTTTCGGCGGGGTCTTTCATATGGGATCGGAACCGGTTTAACATATATATATTTTATTGTATGAAAAGTCCGTTTTCAAATGAAAGGGGACTCTCTTATTATCAGTTTTTTTTCACCGGGATCTATTACCATTTCAACACCCAGAGGCAGAATAATCTGCGGGTCCGTATGGCCGTAGCTCATATTGGAGATGATATTGAGATCTCCCCGTCCGAATTCGCCTTTTACGACGGATATGATAGCTTCATCCAGTTCTTTTTTCATTTTAACGGAATAATCTCTGGCCCGGCCGAATAGGATCCCTTCGATTTTATCGAAGACGCCCATGACTCCGTAATTTCTGAGCCAGTACCGGACATAGTCCACCGGCGGGTTGTCCTCCGATGTCTCTAAAAAGAGAATTTTGCCTTCCCAGAAAGAGGGTGAGGGCCAGAATGCGGTTCCTTTCAGCATTTCCAGGACTTCAATGCAGCCGCCCCAGAGAATTCCCGAAGATATTTTTTCTCCCTGAAGCCAGCGCCTTCCCCCATCGGTGGCAGGCGGATTGATTTTTCCCGCATTTTCTTCGCACCAGGCGGGATAACCGTCGGAATAGGACGGGAAGTGGGGGAGTTCCAGCTCGGACCATTTATCAAAGAGAAACGTCTCGAGATACCGGCGGTAATCCGGCGGAAAAGACTTCAGCTGGGAAAACCCGGCCATGACTGCAGGTCCGTTGAATATGACCAGTCCCTTCTGACTGAGGTAGGAGGTATAGCCCGTCGTATCGGAAAAGCCCATAAACAGTTTGGGATTGTCCGTAATAAGATCCGTATCGAGGTAGCGGAGCACTCGGGCCGAATCATCACCGCCGATAGAAGTTATAATGCCCATCACCTCTTTATCGGCAAAGGCTTCATTGATATCTTTTCCCCGGAGTTCCGGGTGTCTGTGAAGTTCATCGGCGGACATTCTGGCCGTGGGATACTCTTTTATACGGAACCCCATCTCTTTCAGATTTTCCAGCCCTTTGTCAAATACACTGGGAGAGAGGCTCGGTCCGCCCCAGGAGGGAGAGAGGACCGCTATGGTGTCGCCTTTTTTCAGTCTTTCCGGTTTTAGCATATGGCGAATTTTAAACTGAATCAGTTAAAAAGTATACTGATTATAATTTGAGCCCCTCATATCCTGCTTAAGAGATAAAGCCGTAAGGATACTTTCCCGGAAAATACTGGAAAGTGTTTTACCGGTGAATTAAAATTTATAGATGAAACTTGAGAGCGGGCCATTTTGGAAAGGGGTCAAAAAATCGAAAAAGATCATCATCTATCCATGCTGGAAGCGATTCGCAAAGTGCACCATCTGGCGTTTCATGCCGTCGATATCGACGAACTCTGTAATGGCATTTGCCGGATTCTCATTGAATCGAGAGAGTATTACAACGCCTGGATTGTTCTTTTTGAAAACGTTTCCCTGAACAGGACCTACTTCCACAAGGGCTTCGGTCCCGGGCAATTCCAGCCGATGACCGATATGCTCGACCGGAATGTCTTTCCTTCCTGCACCGGAAAAACTCTCAATACCAAAGCGCTTACGGTTGTGGGAAATCCTCATCTTGAGTGCTCCGAATGTCCGTTCAGGGACAGATATGATAATCTGATCGGCTATAATATGGCTCTGTCCTGGTCCGATGTTCTTCTCGGTTGGATCAGCGTTGCCGTCCCGCGCGAAGCCGGTTTGAAAGAAACCGAACAGGAGCTGTTTGCCGAACTGATCGAAGATATCAGCCTGGCCGTTTACAATCTGTCCAATTCCCGCAAGAGGGAAGAGCTCAGTTTCGATTATGAAATGCTTCTGAACAATATGGACCAGGCGGTATACATCCTCGATGAAGACGGCTGCATTCTCCGTTCAAACCAGCAGGCCGACCTCCTGATCGGGCAGATCGGTTTGGAACAACCGCGGCATATCTGGGACCTTTTCAAGGATCGGGATTTCTCTCTTATGAAACTGAATGAGACCATTAACCGGGGAAGCTGTACTTTCTTCGATTCCATTCAGACATCGGGGCTGAAGGAAATAAATGTAAAGGTCTCCTTTCTGACCAGCAGGAAACGCCCGGGCGCGGAAATTTATTGTCTGCTCAATATCTTTATGGAAAAGGAGACAATCACCAAGTCCCTTTTTGAAAGCGAAATGAAGTTCCAGATGCTCTTTGACAGCTCGCCCATGAGCTACCAGTCCCTGGATGAAGAGGGGAAATTCATATCGGTTAACCGGAGCTGGCTCGAGACTCTGGGCTATAAGAAAGAAGAGGTGCTGGGCCGGTGGTTCGGCGATTTTCTCCATCCCGATTATGTTGATTCATTTCATTCATTCTTCTCGCGGTTCAAGGAAACCGGTTCGATCGAGAGCGAATTCTATATCAGGCACCGTTCGGGAGAGTACCGGTATGTTTCATTCACCGGTAAAATCGGGAAGACCCCGGGAGGGGCGTTCCTTCAGACCCATTGCATAATGAATGACATAACGGATAAGAAGCGACATGAGGATGAACTGAAGATCAGCCAGTCTTTCCTGCAGACCATATTTGATAATTTGCCGTCGGGAGTCGTTGTTTACGAGCCGGTTGATGACAATAGCGACTTCCTGATCATGAATATGAATAAGGTAGCCCAGACCTCATCCAAAGTCGAAATGGCCGCCGTTCGGGGGAAGAGGGTAACCGATGTTTTTCCTTCGTGCCGGGAGATCGGCGTTCTCGATGCCTTGACCATGGTGGCCGTAACGGGAGAATCCTATTATCTGCCCACCCGGTTTTATAAGGACAGCAGAATGAGCCAATGGGTGGAAAACTATATAGCGAAACTCCCCAACGGAGAGATCGTGGCCATATACAATGACGTGACTAAGGAAAAAACTCTGGAAGAGGAGATAAATCAGACCAGAAAAATGGAATCGCTCGGCCGGCTGGCCGGAGGAATAGCCCATGACCTTAATAACCTCTTAACGCCCATACTGGCATATTCCGATGTTCTGGCTGCCAGCGATAAGCTCGATGAAAGGGGAAAGCGCTATGCCGAAACCATTTTACAGGCCGGTGAAAGCGCATCGGAGCTGGTTTCCAAACTGCTGGTTTTCAGCCGGAAGAAAGAAATTAATACTGCCGTAAGTGACCTCAATGCTATCATACGCAAATTTTTAACTATCATTGAAAGAACCCTCCATGAAAACATTAAGCTCACCGTATCTCTCGACGAGAATTTAAAGCCTGTTTCTATCGATCCTGTCCAGTTGGAGAAGGTCCTTATGAATCTCTGCATCAATGCCCAGGATGCCATGAAAAATGGAGGGGAAATCCATATTTCGACAGAGCAGGAGAACAACCTTGCTCTCCTGAAAGTATCGGACAGCGGCACAGGAATCCCCCAATCGGTTATTACCCATATTTTTGAGCCCTTTTATTCCACAAAGGGAGACCGGGGAACGGGACTCGGTTTGTCGACAGTTTACGGTATAGTAACCAGTTTGAAAGGGACTATCGATGTCGAATCGAAAGACGGAAAGGGGACTGAATTTCTCATCCGTCTTCCCAACAACGATGAAAAAAGGAAAGAGGTAAAGGTCCTGCCTACCGGAAAGACTTCCGGTCAACCGGCGAAGTCCATACTGGTTGTGGAAGATAACGGAGAAATTCGTTCTCTTCTCGAAGAGGGCCTGGCCGGTTACGGATACGATGTCGTTTCGGTAAGCACAGGTAAAGACGCGCTGAGTCTTCTGGAAAATCAGCCGTTCCAGCTTGTTATTACAGATATTATCATGCCGGGGCTGGACGGTATTTCCCTCTTTGAGGAAACCGGAAAAACGGGAAGGGACATTCAGTTCATTTTTATGTCCGGTTATACCAATGATTACCAGATAAACGGCATCAGCCTCAGATCATCCTACAATTTCATCCAGAAGCCTTTTACCCTCAATCAGATCGTCAACAAGATTCAGTCTGTATTTTAAAGAGATGAATCACGCGGTCTGTCCCGATCCTGATTTTTTTATATCGTCTCAACGGCGGCCCGTTCTACAGCCAGCCCTTTATGGTATCTCTCGAAGTAGGCGTTAAAGCCCTGCACATCTTCCGGGTCCGGCTTCAGGGCTGTTCCCATCGAACCGGCAAAGACTTTATCGAGGTATTCCGACAGGCTCTCATCTGATTTTTTTTCAGTCATAAAAGCCGCCAGGAGAGCGATGCCCCAGGCTCCGCCTTCGCCTGCTGTCTCCAGCTGGGAAACGGGGGTATTCAACGCGGCGGCCATAATCCTCTGTCCCACAACCGGTGTTTTGAAGAAACCGCCATGGCCCCGGATTTCATCGACCTGAACGTCTTCCCTCTCCGTCAGGATATCAACTCCTGTCTTCAGGGCGCAGATGGAGCTGTAGAGATGGGCTCTGAGAAAATCTGCCAGAGAGAAGGGACTGTCCGGTTGCCGGACAAAGAGGGGTCGGCCTTCTGTGAAGCCCGTAATATGCTCCCCCGAGAGATAGCCGATGGACAGCAGGCCTCCGCAATCCGCGGCGCCTTTCAGAGCTTCATTCATCATTTTTTCATAGAGGGTATCGGTATCGAAATCGGCTCCCATCAGTCTTGCCCCTTCGGCGAGCAGGGAAACCCAGGCGTTGAAGTCCGATGTACAGTTATTGGAATGGGCCATGGCGACGAGCGAACCGTCGGGGGTCGTCACCAGGTCTATCTCGTGGTGGACATCCTTCAAATCCTTTTCCAGAACGATCATGGCGAAGGTCGATGTTCCCGCCGATACATTGCCCGTTCTTTTATTTATGCTGTTTGTGGCCACCATACCGGTTCCGGCATCGCCTTCAGGGGGACAGAGTGGTGCGCCCGCTTTGAGATCTCCCGCGGGATCGAGCCACAGAGCTCCTTCTTCGGTCAGGGTTCCCGCCTCTTCTCCGGCTGTCAGGACTTCAGGGAGAATATCGAGGAGTTTCCAGCCCGTATTGAATTCCTGTGCTTTCTTATCAAATTTTGAAACCAGATCGCTGCGGAATCTGAGGGTGGAGCTGTCGAGTGAAAACATCCCCGACGCTTCTCCGGCGCCGACGACTTTGCGGCCCGTCAGTTTCCAGTGGACATATCCCGAAAGGGTCGTCAGTATGCCGATGTGCGGAACGTGTTCTTCCTTATTGAGCATCGCCTGATAGAGGTGGGCCATGCTCCATCTCTGGGGAATGGGGTAGTGAAAGAGTTCCGTCAGCTCTTTCGATGCCTGTCCCGTTATATTGTTCCGCCAGGTCCGGAAGGGTACCAGGAGCTTGTCTTCTTTGTCAAAGACGAGGTAACCGTGCATCATGGCGCTTATGCCCAGGGCTTTTACGGCTTTCAGATCCGCGCCGTATTTCTCTTTTACATCTCTTTTCAGATCGCGGTAAGCTTCTCTGAGGCCCCTTTCAACCTCATCCATGGAATAAGTCCATATGCCGTCGACAAGTGAGTTTTCCCAGCCGTACCCGCCGGAGGCGATCGGGGCTTTTTCATCATCGATCAGAACGGCTTTGATCCGCGTCGATCCCAGCTCTATGCCCACCACGGCCCGGCCGGATTTGATTATTTCCAGTGGATTTTTGTTCATAAGAACCTCCAGTTATTTATTCGTTTTTACTCATAGGAATTGATATTCTCCCGGCAGAGGATTTCGATAGGAAGCTTGATATTTATGGGAATCTCTTCCTGTAGAACCGTGCATTTTATAAGATTTTCCAGAGCCAGCTCTCCCTGTTTTCGCGGTTGCTGATTGATAAGAAAATCTATCTGTCCCGCTTTCAATTGGCGGGTGTTGGCTTCCACCTGGTCGAAGCCGATTATTTTTACATTATCGGGCAGCCTCTCGGCGAAAAAATGTACCGATGAATTGGGAACGAAGAGGCCGGTCAGGTCTCTGTGTTCGCTCAGAATCTTTTTCGCCGTTATTTCAAACTCATCTTTCCTGTTTTCAGGAGGAAGATAGTAGGAGCTTATGGCCATTGAGGTCTGCTCCTTCAAATAGTCCTTGAAACCCAGAGCCCTTGTGTTGATGTGATAATCTTCCAGGTTAACTTCAATAACGGCAATGGAGCCTCTGTCCCCGGTGAGAATATGCATAAGCTTTCCCGCTGTTCTTCCGCTCTCGTAGGAATCCTGACCGATGCAGGAGAGCCGGGGAAACTCGGGGAGGTCGGAGTTGAAAAAAACGACTTTGCAGTTTTCCGGTATTCTGTCCCGGAATTTCATGGTTTCCTCTGCCAGTATCGGGGCAACCAGAAGTCCCGAAGGATTGCTGTTCAGAGCTTCTTCAAACTGTTCCGTATAGTTAACTGGGGAATATCTGTCAAAATAATAAAAGCGGATATCGAGTTTGAAATAACTCAGTTTTTCTCCGGCTTCCCGTATTCCATCTCCGATCATTCCCCAGAAGCTGTCATTCTGGTGAGGGTGGGGGATCAGCACAGCCAGCAGGGTCTTTCGGGAATTGGAAAGCTGACTGGCGACTATGTTCCGCCGGTACCCTTCCTTTTCCATAATGGAGTGGATTTTATTTTTCGTCTTTTCCGAAACCCGGCCTCTGTCGTGTATGACCCTGTCGACCGTACCGATGGATACACCGGCCTGTTCCGCGATTTCCTTGATTGTAATCATTTTCAACCCTGAATGCGTTAACGTACACATTCAGGTTATGGCACTTTATGAAAATTGTCAAGATTCAAGAATCTTAATCTCTTTATTCAGGTCCTCTCCGTGATCCTTCAGCCCTTTGGAGAGATCGGTAATCTTGTGGACCGATTCTGAAATCATATTCATTCCCTGACTGATTTCCGTCATGCTGCCCGAGATCTGCGCAGACATGTCGACGAGGGAACGCACTTGGCCGCTGATCTGTTCATGGGCCTGGCTGAAATTGGCAAATTCGCTGTCGATCTCGCGGGATGAAGAGTTCAGACCGGAGGCGGAAGCGCTGATGGTATCGCCCTCGTCGGACAGTTTTCCCGCATCTTCCTTGATTCGGGACATGGATCGGGAGACAGACTGGATTTCCGTGGAGATGTCCTGAAAGGATTGGCCGGTGCTGTTCACTTTTTCGTTGGCTGCTTCAATAGAATCGATCAGATCCTTGAGCCTGCTTGTAATGTCTTTGGCGTTGGCGGAACTGGACTCAGCCAGTCCTCTGATCTCCTGGGCGACGACGGCAAAACCCCGACCCGAATCACCGGCATGGGCGGCCTCTATAGCGGCATTCATGGCCAGGAGATTGGTCTGCGCGGCAATTTTCGAGATGAGCGAAGTCATGCCTCTTATGTTGTCTATGTGATTGGTCACGTTGGCAAAAGATTTCATGGCTTCCCCGACGATCAACTCTCCCTCTCTCGATTTTTCAATAAGTGTGGATACGGACTGCTCTTCCTTAATGACGATATCCTCTACGGAACGGATATTCCTGACAATCTGAACGATTCCCTCCGTCGAATCATATACCTTCCGGGACTGATCGCTGATGGAACCCCGGATTTCCGATACGGAACCGGAAAGCTCTTCCAGGATACTGACAGAGGAGCGGATATTCCCGTCGAGTCCGCTCATATTCTCCTTTATGGACTGTAAATTCCTTTCGATCTGTACCACAGCACTGGCTGTTTCCTGGGAATTTTCAAGGAGCTCTTCCGCTTTTTCCAGCTGTTCCAGCGAGGTCTTGACCAGGTTCCGTCCCTGTTCGTTTTTGGATTTCATCTCTTCGAGATTGAGGGATATCTGTTTGATTATCCCGTCAAAAACGATGCGGGTAATCAGAGTCGATGTGACAATGGCGATATGGGCTATAAAGGGATAGACGATCAGCTCCATGGAAATCATCCCTTTCCCCATATCGGAACTCAGAAAAGTCAGGACTGTAACATAGATAAAACTTATGGTTCCCAGAGCCGACAGAACGCCGATCAGCTTCATGCTGCTTATAAAAACGGCGCTGAGAACAAGAAAGGATCCCAGTATGGCCACGACCTGGGCTATGCTCCCGGGATTCTCATACCCCGCTTTCAGGCGGAGCAGAGCCATAGCTGTAAATAGAAAAGCGAAATAGACCCGGGACGTAAAATTGAAGCCGCCTTTCAGCAGGACGATCAGGGATGCAACCGTTACAAGAAAGAGCATGATATGGGCCAGGAATCTCGCTGTCTGCTGGCCGCCTATTATATCCCCGGCAAGCATAATCATCGCCAATCCCGTTAGAATCACCATGATGACAAAGAGAGGTTTTAGTTTTTTCTTCACTTCATAGGAAGCATTATTGTAATATTTATCAATCCAGTTCACTTTTATACCTTTTATCTTTTCTTTATCGGCAGAAAATAATGAATTGATAGACATAAAAAAAAGGGGAATAATGAGAAACATGGATACAACTGTAATTAACGACAATCCCCGCTCACTGAAAGAGAGCGGACATCTCTCTTCCCGGGGCATACTCATTGTGCTGTCGCCGAATTTCTTCGGAAGGACTTTTATCGTCGACAGGGACAGCTGCATTCTCGGAAGAAGCGATAATGCCGACTTTTCCATAAAGGATGACCTGATCAGCCGGGAACACTGCCGGATCATCAGGGAGGAGGGGAAACATTTCTCCATCGAGGATCTCCAATCGACCAATTCCAGCTCCATCAACGGCAGGAAACTGAAGAAAAAGCAACAGCTTTGCTATGGCGACAGGATACGTTTAGGCAGTACGGTGATGCGTTTTTTCCGGGAAGAAGAGGTCTCGTAAAAAAACCGGGAAAATGATAGTCTTTTCTCCATATGGACAGGACCGGACCGGCGCGTCATATTTTTTTATTTATTCTCTATTTCTCCTTCCTCTGGGGGGGGCAGCTTTCCTCCGCCGGGGCGGCGCTGGAAGGAAATTTCCTCAATTTCTGGACAGGTCTTATGTATGTTTTTCTCCTGTCCCGCGGTTTCCTGTGGGTTCTTATTTTAAAAGAGATGGATCTCATTAAAGCCTATGCCCTCTCCAGCGTGAATTTTATTATTATTCCGCTTCTTTCCCGTTTTTTTCTCCATGAAGATCTGGAATTGAAATATCTCATAGGTGCCATTTTCATCATACCGGGGATTCTTCTTTTCGCCCTGGGTGAAAAACGCAACTCCACTGCATCTGTCCGGACGGTCCAATCGTGATTTATCTTTTCATGGCTCTTATGTGTCTGTCTGCCTCAACTGGTCAGATCCTGGTCAAGAAAGGGCTCAACAGAAAAAAGGCATACTATCTCGATCCTTTTATTTTCGCCGGTGTTTTTCTTGTTCTCCTTTCCCCCTTTCTTTATATGAAAGCCGTGCAGACCGCCGGCCTGTCCGGAGCTTTCGGACTCAATGGATTTTCCTATATTATCGTTTATCTTCTGGGGATAACTGTACTGGGAGAAAAAGGGTCTCTTCTTCAGACATTGGGTATACTTTTAATCAGCGGAGGGGTATTTATCTGGTCGATCTGACTGTAGTCGTACCCTCCTATAAGGGCATCCACCATATCGATCCTCTTCTCCGGCGCCTTGTTCCGGTTCTCGACAGCACAGGGCTTCTCTGGAATGTGCTTTTTGTCGATGACGGAAGCCGGGACGGCACATTTGAGAAGCTGAAGGAAATCCACAAAGGGGATTCCCGGATTAAAGCTGTAAAGCTGGTGGAGAACAGAGGGCAGCAGAATGCCGTCTACTGCGGTCTCTGCCGGGCCGAAAGCGAGCTGATCATTACCATGGATGACGATCTGCAGCATCCCCCCGAATTGATACCCGATCTTATCTCCCGTATTTCCGGGGGAGCGGATCTGGTGTACGCCGTTTCCCGCGGAAAGGAAAGGCCCGTTCCGCTTCGCATCGGAACAGCACTCAACAGCCTTTTTTTCTCCCTGTTTCTCGGGAAACCCGCCGGTCTGGAAATCGGCAGCTACCGGATTTTCACCCGGTCACTGGCGAAGAGAATTAAAGGGGAGAGGAGATCATTCATTTATGTCTCGGCATTGGTTTTCTCTCTTAAGCCGGCCGCGGAAGTGCGGTCTTTCCGGTTCCTGAAAGAACCGGCGGCCAGCGGGGGACTGACGCGATTCTCTTTCCGGGGGCGGATGAAACTATTTTCCCGTCTGTTCTGGCATTACGGACCGCTCCGCTTTCTCATTTTCCGCAAGGGCGAACCGTTCCGGATCGGGGAGGAATCGTGATTCTCCATATGCTCGGCGGAGGACCGGCACAGCTGGCTGCGGTAAAAAGGGCAGGGGAACTGGGGCTCGACGTCCTCGTCTCCGATTTCGATCAGAACGCCCCGGCTTTTCAGTTCTGTCGTTTCCGATCTACGGCAAGCACGTTCGATTCCGAAGCCGTCGGAGCTGATGCACTCAAATTCGGTTCCTCTTTTCTCATGACGACGGGAACGGATCAGCCGGTTCTGACAGCGGCGACCGTTTCGGAAAAACTGGGGCTTCCCTATTTCCTATCAGTTCCTCAGGCCCGGATGGTCACCAATAAAAAAGTGATGAAGGAAGCCTTTCTCCGCAACGCCATTCCCACGGCGCGGTTTGCCGTTCTAGGGGAGGACTTTTCCGATGCAGACTTGAAAGGCCTCTCTTTTCCCCTTGTCATCAAACCCCTGGACAGCCAGGGGCAGAGGGGCGTCATGAAGGTGGAATCCGTCACTGAGATCCGGGCGAATT
Organism: Spirochaetales bacterium; assembly: GCA_016936555.1. Lineage (GTDB taxonomy): Bacteria > Spirochaetota > Spirochaetia > DSM-2461 > DSM-2461 > Spirochaeta_F. The sequence goes on from JAFGXR010000042.1 coordinate 12,036, forward strand.
TTCAGAAGCTTCTCTGCTTTTCCCGGGAAAAAGAGATCCTGGCGGAAGAGTTCTACCCCTCCGATGAACTGACGGTTAACGGATGGGCCGTAAAGGGGAAACCGCTCGTTCTTATGATTACCGACCGGGTTACCATCGATAACGGCCCCCATATCGGTGTCTGCCTGTCCCACCGCTACCCCTCTCTCTATCACCACAGGGAGGCGGAGCTGCGGGAACTGGCCGGCAGAATCACAACCATGATAGGATTGTATGAAGGTCCGCTGTATTTTCAGATTCTCGCCGGCGGAGAGGGGTTCAAAGTCAATGAAATCGCCTGCCGTCTCGGCGGGGCTTATGAGGATGAGTTCATCCCCCCTATGACCGGTTTTCCCCTGCTCGACAATATGATAGAACTGACAGGGGGCGGGGTCCGGATCCTTCCCGGTCAGGGCGAAGTGGATAAAAAGCTGAAGGGGCAATTTCTGTCTCTCCAGATGTTTTTCGCCTCTCCGGGTATTCTGGCTGTCATGGAGGGAATGGACGAAGTGCGTTCTCTGCCCGGTGTCCTGAACGGCCGTTTTCTCCTTCCGGCAGGAACGGAAATCGCCGACCGGGAGAACTCGACCCAGCGGGCGGGGTATTTTATCGTTACCGGCCTGTCGGCGGAGTCGCTGAACAGAACCATCGGAAAAGCCTACAGTCTTCTCCGCATGGAAGACAGTGAAGGCCGGAATATGCTGCAATTTTACGAGAGGATGATGTTTCCCCATGAAAGCTAGATTTGTGATTTTAGTTCTGTTATCTCTTTTTCTTCTGCCGGGATGTACAGGGAAAGGCAGCTCCGAGGGAAAAATCCGCATTGCCGAACAGTACGGCCTGGCTTATGCACCCCTGCAGATTCTCAGAGAGAAGGGGTTCCTTGAAGAAGCGGCAGAAGGCATTGAAGTGGAGTGGGTACGCCTCGGCAACACGGCCGCCATCAGGGAAGCCGTACTGGCCGGTGATCTCGATATCGGTTTTATGGGGATTCCCCCTTTTCTCATTGCCCGTGACAAAGGGATGGAGTGGAAAATCGCTACGGGACTGTCGCGCTGTCCCCTCGGACTGGCGGTTCCCTCCGGTGCGTACCGGTCTCTCTCCGATATACCTGCTGATGCCAGAATCGCTCTTCCCCAGCCGGGGAGCATTCAGCATATTCTCCTTTCCATGGCCCTCGACCGCGAGACGGGTAATCCCTCTCATCTCGATAATAATCTCATTGCCATGAAACACCCCGACGGAATGAACGCCCTTCTTTCCGGCGCCGTGACCGGCCATTTTACTTCACCGCCTTATCTCTTCCTCGAGGAGGAAGAGGGATATGACGTTCTGGTCAGCGGCGAAGAGGCCATGGGAGAGCCTTTTACATTTATCGCCGGAGTGGCTACGGAACGGTTTCATTCAAATGAGCCGGACTTATATAAGGTTTTTCTATCAGCTCTCGAAAAAGCCATTCTCTTTATTGAGGAGAACCGTGAAGAAACAGTGAACATCCTGTCGGGAATATATGATATGGATAAAAAGACTGTGGAGGATTATCTCTACAACAGAGGAATGGTGTTCGAACAGGATGTGAGAGGTCTGGAGAATTTTATATCATTTATGGAAAAAACCGGCTATCTGAAGCAGATTGGCGAAAGGGAGAGCGTCCTCTTTTGAAAAAGGGATTGTTACCCGGTCTGGCGGTTCTGCTGCTCTGGCAGATCCTCTTTATGAGCGGATTTTTCTCCCCGCTTGTATTCCCTTCACCTCTTGCGGTTGCTGAATCTCTCTATGGAGATTTGAAGACGGGAGAGCTGGTTCTGTCCATCCTCTTTTCTCTGGCGATCATTCTCGGTTCCTTTTTACCCTCTCTGATTCTGGCATTCTTTCTGGCCTGGCTGGCTTTCCGTTACAGGAGCTTTGATCCCTGGATAGAAAAGCTCTCGGCTCTGGTTCATCCTCTGCCCGGTATCGCCCTGCTGCCCCTGCTCATTCTCTGGACCGGTCTGGGGACTCACATCATCGTTCTTATCGTTATCCATTCGGTCCTCTGGCCTTTTTACATCAACATCCGCAGCGGCTTCCGGCAGGTTCCCGGAGTCTGGCTCGATGTGGCGGATAACAACAGGCTTTCCGAAGGAGAGCGCTTTCTCTCCCTTCTGGTCCCCGCCTCGTTTCCTCAGATTTTCGCCGGTCTGAAAATCGGCTGGTCCAGAGCCTGGCGGGCCGTTATCAGTGCGGAGATGATTTTCGGAACAATCGGTTCCGGAGGCGGATTGGGCTGGTTTATTTACAACAAGAGAATTTTTATGGATACGCCGGGGATGTACGGCGGCGTGATAATTCTCATGCTCATAGGACTGGCTGTCGAGAATCTGCTGTTCCGGTCCGTGGAGAGGAGGATAGCCTATGTCTATTCTCAAAGCTGACTCGCTTCATTTCGCCTATGACCTCGATAAAGGGAATCATAAGGTTCTGGAAGATTTCTCCCTGGACATCGAATCTGGTGAGTTCCTCGCTGTCATCGGGCCTTCGGGCTGCGGGAAAAGCACTCTTCTCAGGCTTCTCTCCGGGTTTATCAGGCCCGGTTCGGGCAAAATCAGCCTGAATGGATCGGAAGTCCTCCGTCCCGAAAGAGCGGGACAGATGATCTTTCAGGATTTCAACCAGCTTTTCCCCTGGCTGACCGTGGAGCAGAATATTCTCTTCCCCCGGTACCGTTCCTTCTTTTCGTTAGGAAAAAAAGCGGTTGATCCCCCGGACCGAATGAGAGTTGATGAGATCCTTGAGCTGACCGGCCTGACGGGGTTCCGGAAGTACCGTCCCCATCAGCTTTCGGGGGGATTGAAGCAGAGAACCGCTCTGGCCCGGGCTCTTTTTGCCGATCCGCAGATCCTCTTTCTCGACGAACCTTTCGGAAGCCTCGATGCTCCGTCGCGGGTGGAGTTACAAAACCTTCTCCTGCGGGTCTGGAAAGAAAAAAAAAGGACCGTTCTTTTTGTGACACACGATATTTCCGAAGCGTTGTTCCTGGCGGACAGGCTTCTGGTTTTCGAAAGCAGAAGCGGGCGGTTTAAGGTGCATTCCAATTCTCTGAGCAGACCGAGAGACCGGCACAGCGGGCCGTTCCGGGAGAGAAAGCTCGAACTCTATTCGCTGATTGATCCTGACTGATCAACTTTATAGATCCGCACCTTCCAGTCTTTCTGATACCGGTAGGGAGCTATCCGAACGCCGTATCCGGGGCTTTTGAACTCGTCTACCAATATCCCGCGTTCTTCAATCAACCCGAGAAGCTGCGGATACCAGTGGGCGATATTCCCGTACAGGACATTCCAGACCGGGCGGTTGCGGTAGATAAAATCCAGTTCATCGCCGAGCATGACATATTCAATGGAACGTTCATTTAAGTATTCGCGAAGAGTCAGCCCTGCGTCTTTCAGATAAGCGAGGTTCCTCCAGTCATTAAATCGTCCTTCCAAACCGGTCACATATTCTCCATAGAGATTACCGAGAAGAATTCCATCGGAGGGGACGGATTTCTCTATTTCCTTTATAAAGGATGAAAAGCTCTCTTTTTCACTTGTGATATCGCTGATGGAGAAGTATGCCGTGGCAGAGAGTAAAAGGACTGCCGGAATGATAATCGGCATAAGTTTTTTTATCGTCTTCATCCAGCTTCTCATTAGCCTGTTTCCGAACAGCCCGGAGGGAGAGGAGCCTGCCAATAGCTCAAAACTCCCTTCTCCTTCCGGGAGAAGGGCCGGGGATGAGGGGGGGGATAAGAGAATCCGATTTGTATAGAGATCGTAAATCAATTCCATACTCCCCGCCGCAGCCAGATAGTAAAAGGGCAGAAGAAAAACAATGGACGGCTGGCTGTATTTTCCGATTATGGCGATGGCCATATTAAAGCCGATAAATCCCGCAGCATTGATCCAGTGTCTGTTTCTATAGAAATCGATGCACAGAACAAGAGGGAAAAGAACCATCTGTAAATAGATCGGTGGAGTGTGGTAGGTCCCGCCGATACGGAGAAAAAGTTTCTCATAGAACCCCGGCAGCCTGAGCCATTTGACATCGGGCGGGGCCAGAACGCCCAGCGGCTCTCCGTATGCTCTGTAATCACTTATAAAGTGGGGGTTGAAGCAGAAGCTGATCAGCACCACAACCAGAGCCGGAACAACGGCCCCGGCAAGAAATATCAACCCTTCTTTCATCGTTCGGCTGTTTTCCCCCGAAGCGCCGGGCAGGCGGCTTTCCGCAATGGAAAGGAGAAGATAGAGTCCCGCCGGCCACGCAATTATGAAGGCGTTGGGATGAACCGCCGCTGCTGTTCCGATAATCAGCCCGGACAATATCCCCCTGCGGAGTACCGGCATATCTTTTTCCGTCAGGATAAGCAGCGAGGCGATTTCCATCATAAGAAGAAGGCTCTCCTGCCTGGCCATATGGGTCCCGTAGAGGAACTGGATGTCAACCGACAGGATGCAAAGAATGAGAAAGCGGAGTGCTTCCGGACTCTCCGGATAGATATTTCTTATTAACCGGTAGAAGAGCAGGAGCGATACAGCCCCTGCCAGCAGAGAGAGCAGCCGGACAGAGAAAATTCCGTAACCGAAAAGGCCGATTAAGGGAATCTGGAAAAGGTGATAGAGAATCTTAATGGCATGGGGATGGCGTGGATAGAGATCGAAAAAATCTTCCGTAGCCGAAAGAGAACCGGATTCCATTATGGAGCGGGTCAGACCGCTCAGCCACGGTTCGTCCGTATGAACGAAGGGGTAGCTCTCCAGAAAAAAAAGATTGAACGCAAACCAGAGGGCCGCGAAGAGGAGAACATAGTGATTCTCTTTTAAGTATTTCCCCTTCATCAGGACCAGATATAACTGAGAACTTCCTCTCTCAGCTCCACGAACTCGGGGAGGGACTTGATTTCCCGGCTCTTTCTGTCGGCATAGCCGGAACTGAACGGGGTATCGATTTTCTTCAGTATTCTGCCGGGCAGTTCCGACATGACATAAACCGATGTGGAGAGATAGATCGCTTCCTCCACGCTGTGGGTGATGAGGAGGACCGTCTTGTGGGTTTCCCGCCAGATTTTCAGCAGTTCATCCTGCAGGTGTTCCCGTGTCAGGACATCGAGAGCCCCGAAGGGTTCATCCATCAGAAGGATTTCCGGATCATTGGCCAGGATGCGGGCGATGGCGACCCGCTGCTGCATACCCCCCGAAAGTTCGTAAGGGTGCATATGGCCGAAATCGGAGAGGTGAACCCTCTTCAGGTTCTCCTCCACGATTCTGTTCATCTCTCCTTTTGACCGGGGCCGGAGCTTCAGCCCGAAGGCTACGTTCTGGACCACATTGAGCCAGGGATAGAGAGCCGGTTTCTGAAAGACGACCCCTCTGTTCCGCCCCGGCCCGGTCAAGGGCGATCCGTTTTCCCGAATCTCTCCTCCCGTCGGAGGAAGAAACCCACCGATAACATTGAGAAGAGTGGATTTCCCGCAGCCCGAAGGTCCGACGATACTGATAAAGTCTCCTTTCTTCACTGTCATGGAGATATTCTCTATCGCCGATAAAGTCCCTTTATTCGTTTCGAAATCTACGGAAATGCCCGATAGTTCAAGAAGATTCAAGGCTTTACGGCTCCAGTGCCATTTCAATATATTCGGGATGGAGAGCCGCTTTGAACACATCCAGTTCCGGCGATTTGAGAATTGTCTTCTGAGTCACCAGAAAATCGGCTGTCGCTTTCAAAACCGATGCGAGGTTTCCGATCTGTCCCGATGTTCCCATATACGCTTCCGTCAGCTGATCTTCACCGGTGAGAAGTACGAGGCTTTTCATCTGTCTGGCCGCTTCGTCGGCGGGAATGCCGAACTGCCGGCTGACCGCTTCGGCCGCTCCGGCGCTGTCTGTGTTATAGTAGTCGACCGCCCGGATTTCACCTTTGATATATTCCGTCACAATTTCGGGATACTTCTCTGCAAAACCTTTTCTGGCAACCGTTATATCTCCGGTCAGGTATCCCGCAGCTGCCAGCTTCCGCGAATAGATGACGACTTTGCCGTCGCTTTCCAGCATTTTAGCCAGGGTGGGCTCCCAGATAAAACTTCCGTCTATATCCCCTCTGTGCCATGCCGCCAGAGCGTCAGGCGGCTGCATATCGAAAATCTCAACCGATTCGGGATCGACTCCCTCAAGCTCCAGAGCCGCCAGGAGGTGGTAGTGGGTTGTCGCACCGAAGGGAACGGCAATTCTCTTCCCGGACAGGCTCTTGACGTCTGTGATGCCTGAACCGTTCTTCACGACCAGAGCTTCGTTGTCTCCGATGATGTCGTGTATCCATATCACATCGAAGGGAACCCCGTTGGCAATCCCCGCAGCAATGCCGCTGCTGCCCGAAAGACCGATATCAATGCTTCCCGCGGCCAGGCCTGTGTTCAGTTCCGAACCGGAATTCACCTGGACCCACTCGACGGGGACCCCCGTCGCTTCTTCCAGCCAGTCGAAATCCTTTGAGATAATCTGGCCGTTGGGAATGGCCTGGAACCCGATAACGATTTTTTTCGGTTTGCCCGATGCACTGTCATCGCCTCCCGCCGCCGCACCGTTTGTCAGTACAGCCGCTGCCAGAAATAGCAGTAAGAATACTTTTTTCATTTTCACCCTTTCCTTTTTATCCTTTCCCTTTCCAGGGAACTATTAACATCTCGGCAATCCGGATCAGTCTGTCCAGGATTATGCCTGTAACACCCATAACCAGTATCCCCATAAACATGACATCGCCTCTGAGGAATTTCCCCGCATCGAGTACCATCCATCCTATCCCCGATGTCGCCGCGACAATCTCCGAAGAAACCAGGGTAGTGTAGGTGAAGCCGATACTGACTCTCATCCCCGTGAAGATCCCCGGCAGACAGGAGGGAAAAATCACCCGGGAGAAAATCTGCCTCTTATTGGCTCCCAGAGACTGGGCCGTGTGTATCCTTTCGAGAGGAACCGAAGCCACAGCCGCCATGGAGTTGATGGAAAGAGGCGGGAAGGCGGCAAGAAACAACAGGGTAATTTTCGAAGCATTCCCGATACCGAGCCATATAACCAGTATGGTGTAATAAGCCAGGGGGGGCAACGGTCTGTAAAACTCCACGATAGGGTCGAAAAGCGCTTTGATCTTTCTGTTGAAACCCATCAGCATGCCCAGGGGTATGGCGATCATACAGGCCAGAATAAAGCCGGAGAGCACTCTGAAAAGACTGTCTCCGAGATGCTCCAGGAGAGTCCCCCCGCGGTATCCCTCAAATGCGATTTCCTTAAAAGCCCTGAATACGCTGGCCGGAGTGGGAATAAAATATTCCGGGAAGATCTTCATGGCCGCAACAACAGACCAGGTGATAAATATCGCCAGTACAGCGGAGAGGGAGATAAGGGCTTCCTGTATTTTGTGTTTTTTATATTTATTCATTATCTATAACGATTGAATGTATTAAAGCCAAAGCAGGGGACGCGAGGTCCCCTGTTAAATTTATATCAGTTGACGCAGTTGTCAACAGTCATTTTGGCAACCATATTGCCGATGATCCCTCCGCCCGTCAGGGCAGCGAGGAAGATCCATCCGGAAAGGGAGAAGTTGGCAATCGGCGTGTAGAGCGCTCCGACGTTACAGCCGTTGGCCAGTCTCGTTCCGAATCCCATGAAGAGTCCGCCCAGTGCGAAAAAGAGTATCTGCATGGGGTGGATTTTCAGTTCCGATGTAAAAGTCGCTTTGAAAGATCCGGCCAGAAGGAGGGCCACAAGCGTCCCGATGACAATCCCGATATTCTGAACCGATACGGGATGGGCGAAAATTGACATATCGAAGAAAGAAGCCGGCATATGGGTGAAGGAGGCCAGCGCTTCCGAAGAGACTCCGAAAAGCATCAGCACTTTGCCGAACCACATTCCGTAGATGCTGGAAGCGCCCCATCCCGCTTTGGTGATACCCATGAGGAGCAGGAAGATTCCCCCGATCACGATGGCACCGGTTCTCATCTGCCAGGGGCGGACGAAGAGCATTTCATAGGTTCTGGCGCTGAAGAGTTTGAACGGCTCTCTGCCGGCAGCTTCTTCCAGGAGTTTCGCCTGTTCGAGCTCTGTTCCCACGCCTGTGAATTTATTCTGGGCTTTCTTTCGGTCTTCGTATATTCTGGCGATCCATGCCACGATGGCGGCAAAGAGCACGGTCAGAAGAATCGCGCCGAGGTAGCCGCTCATGCCGTCCCACATAAACAGGTCGGGGAGATAAACGCCGCCGGCAAGCTGTTCGCCCGTGGGGGTGGAGAACCACGAATCAGTCACCCAGGACGCTGTCTTCTGTACGGGAAATCCGATGAAGACACCGAAGGCGAAGAAAACCAGCGTGATGATGGCTCTGGGAAGTCCCGTTACCAGGTCGGTGAGAACGCCCGATGCGCAGCATGAGGAAAAAGTCATTCCGAAACCGAAGGAGAGTCCTCCGAGAATCAGCCCCAGGTTGATGGGGTTGACCCACAGGTTGTATGTCGTGGCATCGACGCCGTAGAGAAAGGCAACGGAAACCGCAGCCGTTCCGGCGAACATCCACATGAGAACCCGCATCAGTTTGGACGATCCGGTTCTGTAGGCTCTGTTGACGCTGCCGGCGAATCCCATAAACCCTCTTGTCAGGGCATATCCGAATCCCATTCCGGCCAGAAGCCTGAAGAGGAGCATCTGCGTTCCGAGAAAGGCGCCGCCGAAAATCAGCACAAGGGCGATTACGGCAAAACCCAGGATGTTTTCAATTTTGTTATTCATGATCCGTTTTTTCCTTTATCAGTCGAAGTTGTATCCCGTGAGAATCGGTTCTCTTCCGGTCACCTTATCATTGTAGAACTCATAGAAGGAAATTCCCATAAATCCTCCGGAGATATTATACACCTGTTTGAAGCCTCTGTTCTGAAGAGCCAGACAGGCGTTGTAGCTTCTCTGACCGCTCCGGCAGTGGAGGTAGATCGGTTTGTCTTTGGGGAACTCGTCGATTCTGTCGCGGAGCTGACTGAGGGGGATATTTACAGCCCCCTTGAGGTGGGACAATTCGTATTCGTGCTCTTCCCGCACGTCGAAAATGGCTGCGCCCTCTTCTATAAGAGGTCTTACATCGTAAACATTTACCTGTCTGAAATCGTCGTGCATCAGGTTGATGGCAACGTAACCGGCGAAGTTTACAACGTCTTTTGCCGTTCCGAAGGGAGGAGCGTAACAGAGTTCCAGGTCTTTAAGATCGTTGATGGTTCCATTGAATTTGATGACTGTGGCGATAACGTCTATTCTCTTGTCTACATTGCCTTTTCCGATGGCCTGGGCTCCGAGAATTTTTCCGGTCGGTTTTTCATAAATCAGCTTGAAGTGCATATTTTTGCTGGAAGGCATCAATCCCACTTTATCTCCGGGAATGATCCGGACGCAGTCGTAATCCACTTTCAGACCGCTGTTTTTTATGAAACCGCAGGTCAGTCCTGTCGAAGCGGCATTGTAATCAAATACTTTCAGGATGGAGGAACCGATATAACCGCGGTTGTCCACATACTGTCCGTTGATATGGTCGGCAACGCTTCTAGCCTGTTTCTGTGCCGGTCCGGCCAGGGGAAGCTTGAAATAGTCGTCGAAGAGGTAGCTGTAGACTTCGATGGCATCTCCGACAGCGTAGATATCCTGATCGATGGTCCGGAAGTTCTGGTCGACTTTCATCGCTCCGGTTTTTCCGATTTCCAGCCCGGCCTGTTTGGCCAGATCCGTTTCCGGAGAGACGCCGATAGCCATGATGACCACATCGGCATCGACTTTCCGTCCCGACTCGAGATGAATCATTTTTGTATCGAAGGCCGTCACTTTATCATCGAGGATAAGATTGTTACCCTGATCATAAAGCTCTTTATGAAGAGTCTGAACCATGTCGTAGTCGAAGATTCTCAGGATCTGGGGCATCGCTTCGATAAGAGTCACTTCATAACCGGCTTCCTTCAGGTTTTCAACCGTTTCAATTCCGATAAAACCGGCACCGATAACGCTGATCTTTTTGACATCCTTTTCCTTGATGGCTTTGGCTATCCTGTCGATATCGACTACGTTTCTGATTGTATGGTAGTTGATTTTGTCCAGGCCGGGAATCGGAGGTACTATGGGTTTTCCTCCCGGAGAGAGTACAAGCTTGTCGTAGGTCTCAGTGTAGTCTTTTCCGGTTTCAAGATTTCTGATCGAGACTTCCTTTGCTGCTCTGTTTATGGAGACAACTTCATTATTGACTCTCACATCGATGTTGTACTGACTTTTAAAAAGTTCGGGCGTCATTAAAACCAGTTCTTCGGCTTTTTCTATTACACCGCTCAGGTGATAGGGGAGACAGCAGTTTGAGAAAGAGACGTTCGGTCCTTTTTCAAAAACAACAATCTGATCTTCTTCGCTATGTCTTCTCAGGCGCGCCGCTGCTGACGCACCACCGGCGACTCCACCGACAACAAGGATTTTCCTGGCCATTCTAAACTCCTTAGATATGAAAAATAATATATATAGATAATAATTTATGTATAAAAAGTTATTTAATCTACTATAACATTAAACAGCCATGTCCCTAATTTTGTCCACCCTGTAAAATTAAAAAACAGATCTTTTTTGCCTGTGAACTCATTTATTTTCTGCATACAGACAGATGCGAATATAGGACTTTTTGAATGAAGTGCTTTACTTTTGGGAACTTATTGACAATAGAGATTTATCGGTGTTATTAATTTTCTATCATATTGTGAAAAAATTATTGATTAAGGATGCTGATACATGAAACCAATCGGGAAAATAGGGATTTCAGCCTTCATTTTAATTCAGGTTCTGCTAATGACAGCCTGTTCTTTTGTGGATTATGCTGAATCGGGAACTCTGATTGTAAGTGCTTCCGAGGCTTTGAGAAAAATTGAATCGGGCTATATTCCCGTTGATGCCCAGAGAGCATCCGCCTATGGCAAAGAACATCTGGCAAACGCAGTCAATATCGAGCGGAATGCCATAATGATCAAGGAACCGGTGGCAAACACTCTGGCTACAGAGGATATCGTCGCCCGGGCCGCCGGTGCCGCAGGCCTGACGGAAAAAAGCAATATTGTTATTTACGATGACAACATGAACATGGATTCATCCCGTCTCTGGTGGACTCTGAAGATATACGGACATAAAGGGGATATTGTTATTGTTTCCGGCGGGCTTGCCGCTCTGAAAGAAGAAGGCGCATCTGTCACCGACAGTAAAACCGCAATCTCCGCCGCGGCCTATAACACCTCTCCCCTCAATAGAGACATGCTCGCGACAAAAGAGGAAATATTATCGAATATCGATGATCCCTCTCCCGATTTTGTCCTGATCGATGTGCGGACTGATGAAGAATTCAACGCCGGAACCATACCCGGATCCATCCATATCAATCATGAGAGAAATATGTTTGTCAACGAGGAGAAAGGAACGACTTTCCGCCCGTTCAGCCATAACAGAATCCTCTACAGGGAACTGGGAATAACGCCGGAAAAAGAAATCGTCATGTACTGCAAAAGCTCCGTCCGGGCCGCCAATACCTTTGCGGCTCTCTATGATGCCGGTTATAGAAATCTCAAGGTTTACGACGGAGCCTATCTGGAGTGGGATGCGGAAAAACTTCCCGTCATCAAGAGGGAAGTAGAGGTCAAAACGACGACGACCCAGTCTGACAATTCCTGATCATTTTGGTTAACGCAGATCTTTTAAAAAGTTCTGATTATTGAAGGAGTGTGATATATGAAAAAAATGCTATGGATGCTGCTGGCAGCAGCTCTTGTCCTCGGTTCCTGCGCAAAAGCGGAACAGGAACCCGTTAAAGCGGTTGAAAAGGCCGCTGAAGTTTCCGTCGATACTGTAAAAGCCGCCGGAGAAGCCTATTTCGCAGAATATCCCGGTTCGCGGATTATCCCCGCCGACAAAGTTTTCGCCGCCATCGATGCCGATGAGGATTTCCTTATCGTCGATATCAGAAGCGCTGAAGCCTACGCCGCAGGTCACCTGAAAGGAGCTGTAAGTGCACCCTGGGGTCCCGCAATCGCTGATGCTCTGAACTGGCTGCCCGATGATATTCCCGTCTATGTCAATTGTGTAACCGGCCAGACTGCCGGCCAGACTGTTGCCGTTCTGAATATGGCCGGAATCCAGGCCCAGTCCATCAAATCGGGTTGGAATCTCGGAATTGCCAAAACGGAAGGATATGAGGCTTATGTTGAAACAACAGCAAATATGGCTCCCGATGCATCCGGTGTCAAATACGATCCCGCTGTCAGAGCCGCTGCCGAAAAATATTTCAAAGCCATTCCTGAAACGGGAAGTAATATCATTGCATCGGCCGCGTTGAAGGAAAAAATGGATGCTGAAGAGGCAATGACAATCGTCTCTGTCAGACAGCCCGATGCCTATGCGGAAGGTCATATCGAAGGCGCCATCAATATACCCTTCGGAAAAGATATGCAGAAACAGTTCGCGCAGCTTCCCAAAGATGAGAAGGTCTATGTTTACTGCTACTCCGGGCAGACAGCCGGACAGACCGTCGGTATTCTCAGAATGCTCGGATACGATGCCGTTTCCGTAAAAAGCGGTATGGGAAATGCCGGTACAAACGGATCAGGTTGGTCTGTAGAAGGCTTCCCGACAGTCCAGTAATCAATAGCTGATAATTATTCTACCCGGGGTTTCGCTCCGGGTATTTTTTTTCTAATCTTCCCAATCTTTTGTGAAAAGGCTATAATAGCCATTCCCGGGGACGCAGGGGCAGGAATTAATTAAGGTGAATACATTTATTTTTGATATCGATCACACTCTGTTGAGAAGTGCGACCGGTATCTATTTTGTCAGAGAAGGTCTCGCCCGCAAGCTTTTTTTCAGAAGGCAGTTGATCAGAATACCCATTGTTCTGCTCAAATACCGCATGGGCTTTCTGAAAGGAAGCATCGTCGAACGGGAGATTCCCTTTATGAAAGGACTCACCCGGAGGGATCTGGAAGATCTCGGGCGTGCAGGGTTTGAAAAATTCGGACTGCCGGATATTTACAGGGATGCCGAGTCTTTGATTCAGAAGCTAAAAGAAGAAAACAAGAGAATCCTATTAGCCACTTCTTCTTTTGATTATTCAGTGCGTCCGGTTGCTGATTATTTCGGAATTGAAGATGTTATCGCCAGTTCCTTCGAGTTCGACGGAGATTTCTGCACAGGCTATATCGAGGGCCGCGCCGCATTCGGCGATTCGAAAAAAAGTAAAGTTATGGCCTATCTCGAAGAGAGGGGAATCAATAAAGACGATTGTGTTTTTTATTCCGATTCCCATCATGATATTCCCCTGCTCGATTATGTCGGTAAAGCCGTTGCTGTCAACCCCGACCGGAAATTGAAGTCTTTCGCCCTTGATAAGGGTTGGGAAATCCTCCGGTTCCGCCAGTAATCATATCATTTAAAATCAAGAACTTTTCCTCCCTTTCTGTAAAATCCTATATTAGGATTATGCCTGATGCATGAAGAAGAAGTTGTTGAAGAAATCAAAAAGTTCATCGAATCTCATCTGAGCGAAGAAATCACCCTGAAGAAAATCAGCGATGCTGTGTGTTATTCGGAAGAGCATACAAGCCGACTGTTCAAGAAGAATACAGGAGAGAATCTTTTTGATTTCGTAAGGAACAGAAGACTGCTGGCTGCCGCTGATCGCTTGAAACGGGAAGGCGGGAAAATTATCAATATCGCCCTGGATCACGGTTTTAACTCCCATGAAGTCTTTACCAGAGCTTTTTCGACATATTTCGGCATTTCTCCCAGACGGTTCCGGCTTTTAAAACCGGAAATAAAACAATTTATGCCGAAGGGATTAAAAGTGTTCCCTTTGGAGAGAGGAGAGAACGTTATGGCGAATTTTATGATTTTTACTCAGATTTTAGAAAAAGAGGAAAGACAGCTTCTCTTTTATCCGGGAAAGAAGGCAACTCATTATTTTGAGTACTGCAATGAACTGGGCTGTGATGTGTGGGGCAGGCTCATGGAGATTGAGGGGACACTCGACGAACCTCTCGGGTTCTGGCTCCCTGAAAAGCTCCGCGGTGAATCCTGCTCCGAATATGTTCAGGGCGTGGAGGTTCCGCTCGGATTTAAAGGTCCAGTTCCCGAGGGAATTGAATCGATGATTCTGCCGGCCGGTTCATTTCTCATTTTTCAGAGCGAGCCTTATGAGGAAAGCGATGAAAAGATGCTTGAGGTAATCCAGTCGGTCCAGAAGGGAATCGCCTCCTACAACCCTGAATTATACGGCTATGTGTGGGCTGGAGAGGATGCTCCCCGGTATCAGATGACTCCTCTTGGCGAAAGAGGTTATATTGAAGCTGTTCCGGTCCGAAGGAAAGGATAGGATTTGAAAATCCGGGGAGAACTCTTCCCGGTCATATTTCCTCCCGGTATCCCCATCAGCTGTACCCTGTCCTATCATTGCGCGGGCCGGGAGACTGAGCTCTGTCTGATCAGAGAGCCTGCTCTGTCCTCGCTATAATATCGTCCTGAGTCTCTTCTGAGAGATTGGTGTAGAAGGCCGAATAACCGGCGACCCTGACGATAAGATCCCTGTATTGCCGGGGATCTTTTTTTGCGGCCAGAAGAGTCTCCCTGTCTATGATATTGAACTGGATGTGCCAGCCTTTCAATCTGTCGAAAAATCCATGAAGAAGGGAAATCAGCTTCTCTCTCTTTTCCTCTGTCTGCAGGCTGAGCGGAGAGAGTTTCTGGTTGAGAAGGACGCCGCCCAGAATTTTTTCGGTCGGCAGCTTGGACAGACTTTTCATTACAGCCGTCGGGCCCTGTCTATCCGCGCCGGCGCTCGGTGAGGCGCCTTCAGCCAGGGGCTGCCAGGCTTTTCTGCCGTCGGGAGTCGCCGGAACGACGGAGCCCGCCGGAACATTCCCCGAGATGCTGGAGGTTCCGGCATAGTATTTGCCTCCGATGGGGCCTTTCCCTTCCCTGATAGTGCCGTATTTACTGATTTCATCAATATAATAATGATAAGCTTCTCCGATAAGAGAGTCGACATAATCATCGTCATTCCCATACTTGGGTGCGCCGTTCAGAAGAAGCTGACGTACTTTTTCTCCGTCCGGACCTTCGAAATTGCTGTTCACCGCTTCCATAAGCTGAAGGGGCGTCAGGCGTTTCTCTTCGAAAACCAGCTTTTTTATAACAGCAAGAGAGTCGGCCAGGTTGGCTATTCCCACCTGAAGTCCCGATACGAAATCGTATTTGCTTCCGCCCTGGTGGACTGTCATTCCCCGTTCCAGACAGGGATCGGTGAAGGCGGAACAGAGAAGGTCCGGCGCTTCGTCGCGAAGCACCGTATCGATAGCTGTGTCGATATCGATACCCGCTTTCGCGTAGAACCTGACCTGTTTTTCCCAGGCTTCCATGACCTGGCCGAAGTCTGTGAAATCCTCGAATCGCCCTGTCCCCGGGCAGAATCGTTTCCCGCTGACCGGATCCATGCCGTCGTTGAGGGCAGCCAGAAAAACGCGCATAAAATTCAGGAAATGCTTTCCCGTACAGCGGTAACCCCATTTTCCCGGTACAGCCGTTTCAATGCAGCCGATAGCCGAGTAATCCCAGGCATCTTCCTCTTCCACTCCCAGATTGAGAAATGAGGGGATGACAATGGCATCGTTATTGAAAGCAGGCATGCCGAACCCCAGGCGGATCACGGCCACGCATTCGTCGAGAAAAGCGGGATTGATGTTCTGATGGAAACGTACTGAGAGATTGGGCTGGGTCAGTCTTGTCTCGCCTACAGAACGGAGAATCAGATAACTTAAATCATTGACCGCATCGGAACCGTCGCGCAGCTGACCGCCTATGGTCACGTTCTGATATAGGGGCCCGCCGGCGGAAAAGCGGGTGTGGGACCAGGAGCGGATCTTCTTCATACTGACAAGTTTCAGCCAAAGGGATTCGAGCAGCTCCATAACAAAATCATCGGATATAAGCCCTTTTTCTTTGTCCTCTTTGTAAAACGGGTAGAGATACTGATCCATCCTGCCCAGAGACTGGGAATGGCCGTTGCTTTCGATCTGCAGAACCAGCTGTATGAAGAACGTGAGTTGAAGAGCCTGATAGAAGGTCTCTGGTTTGGAATGGGTGATGTGCAGGCAGTTGGAACTTATCTGTTCCAGTTCCTGCCGCCTCTTCTCATCATTTTCCTGGCCGGCCAGTTCCAATGCCAGAGCCGCGTACCGGGATATAAAGACCTGCAGGGCTTTCAGACTGATGAGAACAGAGTGGTAGAAATCCCCTTTCTGCCGGTTTTCCAGTGTGGCATCTTCAGTGTCATTCAGCTTCTCTTCTGTAAAATTCACATACCATCCCAGGCCTTTGTCCAGAATTTTCCTGTAATGAGCGGCTATATGGGCATCGCCGGAAGTCAGATTCCCTTCCGCCCGGATAATTGATGAATCGTGAATCTCACGGAGTAATCCGGTCATCTGTTCCCGCCCTTTGTCCAGAGTGGTCCGGTTTTCCCAGAAGCGGCATATATGCAAAAGTTCGTCTTTGGTTTTTCTATCGGGGTAAAAAGCGTCGCCGGGCCGTTTTTCAAATTCATCGATTTCTTTGATGATCCATTCAACTGCGTATTCCGGGAAGATCGGTGCAGCATAGATTGCCGATGAGTGATTCCCCGCCAGAAGGTCTTCCGGTTCTATACGGATCGTCATGTTTTCCAGAGTTTTCTTCAGTCCGTAAGCCCTTTTTATTATGACGGGCTGATCATCGCGGAGACGGTAGGCATCGGTGTAAAACCGGGCACGTTCCATGCAGATAGACGGTGTGGATGATAGGATTCTCTCCCTGTATCGATTAATTCTTTCGGTCATACATACTCCCTGATTTATATTAGAGTAATTTCATGCGAAAGTCAAAAACGAAAAATACGAAAACAATAAAGAAGTTGAAGGTTTTCGTTCGAAACTGTATGATAAAGTATGATGAACCGCCATGAACAGATTCTGAATATCGTCAACAAAGAGAATGAAGTTTCGGTTAACCGCCTGGCGGAACTTCTGAAGGTGTCGCTTGTCACAATACGCAGTGACCTCAGGGCACTTGAGGAAGAGAAACTTCTGATGCGAACTCACGGAGGGGCTGCGCTGCCCCCTGTCGATGATATCACCCATCGCCTGAGCATCAATTTCCCTATCAAAAAAAGAATAGCCGCCGCAGCCGCGGATCTGGTGAAGGACGGTGAGACCATCCTTCTCGAAGCCGGATCGACTATCTCCCTTATGGCCCGTTTTCTTGCAGAGCGGAAAGATCTCAATGTCATCACCAATAACGCTTTTGTCGCGCGGCAGTTTAAAAACTCCCCTTCGGTCAATGTCATTCTTATGGGGGGATTGTATCAGAAGGAGAGTGAAACCATGGTGGGACCTATGATTGCGGAGTACATCAGCTACTATAATTTCAGTAAAGTCTTTCTCGGCATTGACGGCTTCTCTCTTGATGAAGGCATCATGTGCCGTGACCTTGAGCGGGCTGAAGTTATGTCTCTTTTTGTCAAAAGAGGAAAAAAAGCTATTGTGCTCTCTGACTCGGGAAAACTGGGAAAAACAGCAGTTCGATCGGTATGCCGTCCCGAAGAGATCGATTGCTTTATCAGCGATGGGGACGTCGGAGAAAAGTACAGAGATTATTTCAGAAAAAAGGGAATAGAGCTAATAGAAACCTGATCATTGGAGAATAAATGAAAATATCGATACGGAATGAAAAGTCTGAAGATTTCAGAAAAGTTGAAGAGAAGGCAAGGGAAGCCTTCTGGAATCTCTATTTCCCGGGATGCAATGAACATGTGGCTATTCATAAACTCCGGAAAAGCGATGATTTTATTCCTGAGCTGACCTATGTTCTCGAACTGGATGGTGAAATTGCCGGAGCTATCTTCTACAGTACTTCCAGAATTGTTGCAGCCGATGGTTCGGAATATCCGATGGTTTCTTTCGGTCCTGTCTTTATCGATCCCGAGTATCAGCGGCAGGGCCTGGGACTTAAGCTGATTAATCATTCCATTGAGGATGCCCGGAAGATGGGGCATCGGGCCATTATCATTATAGGTTATCCCTACCACTATGAACCTTATGGTTTCAAAGGGGGAAAAATCTTTGGAATATCGATGCCTGATGGTAAATTCTATAAAGGCCTTCTTGTGTTACCTCTCTATAAAGGAGCTCTTGATGGTATAAGGGGCTATGTCGTATTTTCCGATTCTCTGGAACCGTCCGAAGAGGAAACTGAAGAATACGATAAACTTTTTCCCTTTAAGGAGAAAAAGATTCAGAGCAGCCAGAGGGAATTTGAGATTGCTTCAGCCGAGCTCGATGGGGATTAGCTCTTAATAGCGTTGTGCCTTCAGATTGATTTTCTCTTTGTGCTGTCTCGTTCTGTAATACCAGTAGAAATTCCTGAGGAAACCCGGTGCCATGTTAAATAGTAATCGCCTGATCCATGCTTATCCAGCGAATCTTTTTATCGAGTTTGACTGGTTATTCCTCGGGGAATCGTTAAAGATATGTAACAAATGTTATCTAATCTGAATACATAAGTTTTTTTATTTGACGACAACAAAAAAGAATAATCCAAAGAAGAAGTCATATTTTCTGAGAGAGATGAGAAAATTTTCGAAATTTTGCGTAAGTGTGATATTTATCACATAAAGTGCTTTTCCGGTAGTTTACCCTGTGGATGCAGGAGGCTGCCATGAAAGAAAAAACAAGAAATATTGTAAGGTGGATATGGGAAATCGCTGCATTGATTCTATTTTTCGGACTCACTGTAGCCGGTAAATTACAGCTTTGGTTCGCCATTTTTATGCTGGGTGTTCTTATCTCTGTATTTGCCGGAAGATTTTACTGCGGGTGGATCTGCCCGATGAATACAATATTCCGGCCTTTAAGCTGGTTTTACGGGAAATTGAAAATCAAAAGGCTGAAGAGTCCGAAGTTTCTATCGGGCAACGGATTTAGGTATTTCATCCTAATCCTTTTTCTCGCATTAATGATTTTTGTCCGAATTCTTCATGTAAAAATGAATATTCTGCTTTATCTGACTATGCTGTCTGTCCTGGTCAGTCTGGTTTTTGAAGAGGCATTCTGGCACAGAAAAATCTGTCCTTTCGGAACAATCCTGAGTCTTACATCCCGAAAGGCCAAAGTGGCCATGAATATAGATGAATCAGGCTGTATCGGCTGTGGTGCCTGTCAGAAAAAATGTCCATCCGATTCCATTATTACAAAAGAGGACGGCAAGCGTTACAACCTGAAGCATGAATGCCTTATGTGTTATCAGTGCATTGATGCCTGCCCGACCAAGGTCTGTGAAATCGGTACAATACAGGAGAGAAAAATATGATAATTACTACTGTGAAGCAAGCGGTAACTGTTGTTCAAAAGAACGGGGTGAAAGCTCAGAAACTTTACGATCATCAGGAAGCCCTTGTAAATCATTTAACCTTTCAGCCTGGAGCCCGTTTGAATACCCATACAACACCGGTTGATGTTTTCTTTTATGTGCTTGAGGGAAAAGCCTGGATTGAGATCGGAGATGAACGAATGGCCGTTGAAACCGATTCCATTGTAGAAAGTCCCAAAGGTATTCCACATGCACTGGAAAACTTCAGTGGGGAAAAAATCCTGAGGGTTCTGGTTGTTAAAACGCCAAAACCTCAATAAGATTTCAGGAGCGAAGAATGACAACAATAATAATGATAGTTATATCCATAGCGTTACTTGCACTGTCTATTGCAAAAAGCAGACAGAAAAGCAAAGAAGCTGTGTTGATAGCTAAAAAGATGTTTCTGGGAACTATTTTAGAAGTAGCGGGAGTCATGGCTATAGTCGGGCTGGTTCTGGCTCTTCTACCTCCCGAGCTGATACAGAAGATTCTAGGCGGCAGTCATGTAATGATGAGCACGGTTTACGGGGCTCTTATCGGGACCGTCACCATTATGCCTGCCTTTATCGCTTTTCCCTTAACCAAATCGCTCTTTGTGAGCGGAGCTCATCTGGTGTCTCTGGCCGCCTTTCTCACAACATTGACCATGGTGGGATTTGCCACTTTTCCCATTGAATCGAAGCATTTCGGAATGAAATTCACCCTTGTTCGAAACGGTGTCAGCTTTATAATGGCTTTGGTCATCGCTTTTTTTATGGGGGTCATTCTCTAATGAAACAATTGAAAAAGTTCAAAATCATTATTCTTGCAGTCCTGCTTTATGCCGTTTTTTTTATTCTCAAAAGAGATATCTTCTTCCATGCCGTAAACATAACAGGTGGTTTCCTGAAAGAGATGATACAGGTCCTCCCGCCGGTTATGATATTATCAGCTCTGATAACCGTATGGGTTCCTTCTTCAACCATTCAGAGGGGGCTCGGAAAACAATCGGGTTTTATGGGACGGATTCTCTCTGTCTTTATCGGGTCGGTTTCCGCCGGACCAATCTACGCCGCGTTTCCGGCAGCGCTCGTGTTATTCAAGAAGGGTGCATCCATTTCAAATATGGTTATAATATTAAGTTCATGGGCTGTCATTAAAGTTCCCATGCTTATGGTGGAAATCAAGTTCCTTGGTCTTCAGTTTTCACTGGTCAGGTTTCTGTTGACCATCCCGGCAGTTATTCTAATAGGATTGATTACGGAGAAATTGGTACATAGATCCGAAATCCATGAAAGCGGGGAAGAAGGTCTGACAAACCTGCCCAATTTGAATTGCGGAGGATGCGGTTATTCCAGTTGTGACGACTTTAAACAGGCTATATTGAATGAAGGGGTAGATATTAACGGATGTGTTGTGTTGAAAAAGGGATAGTATGTGGATTTGAAAGATTTCTTCCATAATGAAAAGTCTCTGAATCTGGATAAAAGTGAAGTTCTCCACAGACCGGATGAAACCTGTAAGAGTCTTGGATACCTCCTGTCCGGTAGACTGGTTATGAAAAAATATCTGTCTACCGGTAAAGAATTATACCTGACCGAATTTAAAGCCGGAGATATTTTCGGAGAACTTCTGGTTCTGTCCGGGGAAAAGTATAAGGGGTGGCTTGTGGCCGAAGAACCCTCTCAGGTCTTTGAGTTGAGCTATATTAAATTGAATAAATTGTTGAGTGATCCTGCATACAAGACACTGTATTTTCGGGAGATATCCCGAAGAGTCTCCAGGATGACAGAGAGGATAGAAATCCTCTCCTATAAAAAAGTTTCAGATCGCATCATTATCTATTTGATTAATCATTTTGAAGAGGGGAAACCCTTTCGGATTAATATATCTTTATTATCTGATATCCTGGATTGTTCCCGGGAAGCCCTTTCCAGAACCGTATCTTCTCTGGAAAAGGAGAATCTTCTCGTTAAGCATGGCCGTTTCATCACGATCCGCCGGGTCGCCGATCTGGAAGAGCGCCTGTCAATTTTCTGACTTATCATTTTCCGGTTTTCAGTCTTCCCTTAGAACATCTGTCCACTTAGAGATCGCCGCCGACCTGAAAACTGTCAATAGGATTCCCGGGTTTCATCTCTGTTCCTTCATACATGAGAGGGCCTGGAATACATGGAAAGCACGATCCGATCCAACAGGGAACTGTTTAACCACTTTATAAGCCTTTTCATGATCCTGGCCTGTCCCGTCGTGTCATAAATAGCTTTCGGCTTTCGGGCCGTTCCGGCGTGAACCATGTCTTTTACGGTGCTTTCCGGTCCCGGACAGGTCTCGTAGGATTGGATGATGTATTCCCTGAACCCTTTCATCAAAGGCTTGTAGTCATCGGGATAGTCAATCTTATCCAGGGTTTTTATGGCCACATTGTCGAAATTCGTTTTTACGGCTCCGGGGTGGATCATAATCACTTTTATGCCCAGTCCTTTCACTTCCTGACGCAGGGCCGTTCCCATGGCGTACAGGGCATGCTTTGTCGAGGCGTACCAGCTGTAGTGTAACTATTTCACATATCACAGTCTAATAACTTTTTTCCGAAGTAAAATATCTCAACCGGTCAATTTCACAAAATAA
>JAFGXR010000043.1 GCA_016936555.1 Spirochaetales bacterium
ACAGGTCCAGGAAACTCTGGAGTTCATCAAAATCAATTATCGTTATTTCCCTGTAAGGACGCTGGAATCAGTACGCGACGCCCTGGTAAGTCCCGAAGGACCCATTAATGAACTCATAGGTTTGAATTACGGCTCATCAATAAGTCAGCTGATTGAAAAACGAATAGCCATGGGAGATTACGGCTTATATCTTCCTCCTTCAGCCCGCAGAAAAGCCATGACAGAGATGTCGGGATATCTCGAACAGATGAACTCAGCCTACCGCAAGGAAGGCAATGAAGCTGAAACGCGGTTTGCCGCAGCTAAAGATTCTCTCTATTCCATGCTTGAAAAAGGGTATCCCCTTCCGGAACCTATGACCGAAAAAGAGAAGGACATACTCGAATCGACCCTGATCAACACGCTCATTCGGGAACAGCGTAACACCGGAGCTGTAGAAACAGCTCTCTATACACTAGGGCTGATCCGGTCCTCAAGAGGCATACCTTATATCATACCACTTGTTTCAAGCCAGCAATACTCTTTGAGCAGCATCCGGTCTCTCGGCGCTATCGGAAATCTGGAAGCTCTCGATCTTCTGCTTCTCAGTTTGGAAGAGAATCCGGAAGAAGATGAAAAAGTGGAAATTATCCGGGCTCTCGGTTCCATGGGAGCCAGAGAGAGTCTTCAGCCTCTGCTGTCCATTCTCGATGAGGATGAACTTCCAGAACCGGTTCTCAAAGTCGTGCTCGACTCACTTGGAAAAATCGCATCGGCGGGAACCAGGGACAGGAGGATTTCGGCAGCTCTGGCTGAATATCTCAATTCCGCTGATCCGGATTTACGCATCAGCGCCGTTAACGGCCTTTCAGCCTTCAACGATCAGACAACTGTTGCCTCTCTTCTGGGACTTTTCAAAAAAGAGAGATCGGAAACCGTGCTTTTGACACTGATAGATAAAGCTGCAGGAATAGATAATCAGTCCATAGTGCCATCTCTGACCGGTCTGCTGCAGAATCCTCAGACATCTCTCAATCTGAAGGTCAGCTGTCTGAAAGCTCTGGGGCGGCATAGAGACGGAATCAAAGGGATAAACGGAGTTCTGGACGAGCTATCCTCTGAAGAGACGGAATTGAGAGAAGCGGCATTTGATGCGGCAAAGATACTGTTCAAAGCAGACAGTGCGGCTCTGACAGGATCTCTGGCCCGTTTGGTCAATACCAATAAGACACCTCTCTTTCAGCAGCAGGCGGCCAGGTTATTTTCGGAACTTCCCGACGAAGGAGCTCTGAACAGTCTTCTCACCATGCTCGGCTCAGAGGATCCGGAAGTCAAGAAATATTCGACTCTCGCTCTTTACAGAATAAGGCCCAAAGGGAATCTCAGAATAACAGCTGAATTAAACAAACTCGTATCCAATGAAACGGAGCCGCTTGATGTAAGAATTAACGCAGTGAGGGCACTGGGTGCCTCCGGTTTTGATCATCCGACAGTAAATGTCGAACAGTCATTGATAACGGCGGCAAACATGAGGGATGGCAAGTATGCCCAGTTGCGTTTTTTTTCTCTGAAAGCCCTGGCCCAGATGCCCGCACTCTCAGATGATTCAGTTGAGAAAATCATTTCGATTGCCCTTCGTGAAAGAGATCAGACAATCAGAGAAGAAGCCCTGCGTACACTTTCGGTCATCGGGATTTCTGACGAAGAAAGACTCGATTCCCTCACATCCGCTCTCGAGAATCTCAATATGCAGACTCAGACAGCTCTTGCCCTTATGTTCTGCGAACTACTGGCGGAAGCCGGTAGCGACAGTTTTATTAATGGGGCTGTAAAACTGAAACCTTTTCTAAAAACTGCCGGGGAGAAAAGAAGACTGGCTTATTCCTTCTATTTAAGCGGAACTGATGACAGTTATGAAAACATGATATTAATGGGAGACGATAGAGATCTGGTTGATTTTATTTCCTCTCTGGCGGAAAGCGCCGATCGCGACTTATTGGCCAGGGTTATTGAAAGGCTGAAAAGATCCGGTGTCAATTCGGAGATTCTTGAGCTCTCAGCCATAATCGAGTCGGAACTCTCCCTGAAATCTTAAATGAGCACCCCCCGGGGTGCTTTTTTTAATCTACTCTCTCCTTTTCCCGATTTTTAAACAGTCAATCAATGCATTATATTGAAAAGATATAGTTTTTATGTGAATATATCGGCGTGAAAACAATCCTGCAAAAAGAAACTGAAATTAACGTATCGGAAGCGAGAATGCTCAGATGCGGACTTGATGTTGGCTCAACTACGGTAAAAGCCGTGGTTATGAATGAAAACAACGAAATCATCTGGAAGAAATACGAAAGACACAATACCAGGCAATCCGAACTTGTCAGGGATTATCTGGCGGAAATTGAAGAGATCTTTTCTTCGGAAAATATCAGACTTTTTATAACGGGCAGCGGCGGCAGATCCCTGGCGTCAGTTCTCAATGCCGTGTATGTGCAGGAAGTGAATGCCGTAACCTATGCTGTCGAGACGAAACACCCCGATGCCGGTTCTGTCATCGAACTGGGTGGACAGGATGCTAAAGTCATTATCTGGAAAACTGACAGCACCGGCAATAAAACTTCCATCTCGTTCATGAATGATAAATGTGCCGGCGGAACCGGAGCTACTATAGATAAAATCTTCAGCAAGATCGGTCTGCCTATGGAAAAAGCCCGTACGGTCAGATTAAAGGGGCAAAGCCTTCATCATATTGCCGCGAAGTGCGGCGTTTTTGCCGAAACCGACGTCGTCGGACTTGTAAAAGCCGGAGTCAATAAAGAAGAGATCTTCATATCGCTTTGCAATGCCATAGTGAAGCAGAATCTGGAAGTTCTGGTTCGGGGAAATGTACTGAAAGACAGAGTCGTACTTCTCGGCGGCCCCCATACATTTCTGCCCGTACTGGCGGATCTCTGGAAGGAAAATCTTCCTGAAACCTGGCAGCTCCACGGTTATGATCCGGAGATCAGCAATATAGACGAGCAGATCATTGTTCCCGAAGATTCCCACTTTTATGCGGCGACCGGAGCCGTTCTCTTCGGTTCCGGTGCAAAGGAATCGGACAATCAGGTATTCTATTCAGGAATTCAGGCAATCGATGATTACATACATACCAGAAGAAAAGAACAGCTGCAGTTTTCAGGAAAAGTACTTCCCCCCCTTATAGAGAGTGAAGAAGAGCTGAAAGCTTTTACGGAAAAATATTCCATTCCCGAGTTTACCCCACCTCTGCCTCCGGACAATTCGTCATGGGGCGGATATATAGGAATTGACGGAGGGTCCACCAGCTCCAAGCTCGTGCTGCTCGATGATAGCGGCGAGCCTCTGTACAGAGACTATGTTCTCTCTGAAGGGAATCCCGTCGTAGACCTCACTGGAATGTTCAACAAGCTGAAAGCCTGGGTTGAGGACCATAATTACGATCTGAAAATTCTCGGAACCGGAGTAACCGGATACGCCTCAGCCATCCTCAAAGAAGCCTTTTCCCTGGATAATTCGGTGGTTGAAACAGTAGCTCATATGCGGGCTGCCGTTAAGTATTATGGAGATACGGACATAATCTGCGATATCGGCGGTCAGGATATAAAAATCCTTTTCATGAAGAACAACAGGGTTACCGATTTCAAACTGAATACGCAGTGTTCGGCTGGAAACGGTTATTTTCTTCAGGGCATGGCGGAGCAGTTCAACATTCCTGTGGAACAGTATGCAAACCATGCTTTCCAGGCATCCATGGCTCCGGCATTCAACTACGGTTGTGCCGTATTTATGGAGCAGGATAAAGTAAACTTTCAGCAGCAGGGATGGAGCAAAGAAGAAATCATGGCCGGACTGGCCCACGTTCTTCCCATGAATATATGGAATTATGTGGTTCAGGAGTCCAATATCTCCCGTTTGGGAAAACGTTTCGTCCTTCAGGGCGGGACCCAGAAAAATCTGGCGGCTGTAAAAGCCCAGGTCGATTATATAAAAAACAAGATTCCCGATGCGGTGATTAATGTCCACAAATATGCTGATATAGGCGGGGCGATAGGAGCCGCGCTCGAAGTATTGGAGAATGGCACCGATTCGCAGTATCCGGGAATAGCAAACAGCGCATCCATAACCTTTACGACCCGGAATGATGATTCGACCCGCTGCCGGTTCTGCACGAACAGATGCCCGCGTACTTTTACCCGGATCAGGAAATCCGAAGGGGAAGAGGTTCTTTTTATCTCCGGAAACGGTTGCGATAAAGGGCTCTGCGAGACAGCGGACGGCCTCAGGGAACTTCAGGAAAAGAAAAATGATCTCCGCCACGCCACTCCCGATCTGACAGCTGAGGCGGCTGAAGCCGTATTCAGGGACTGGGATTTTGATCCCATGCCGGAGGGAGGCTCTTCTAAAGGCTTGCTGAAAAAACGTTTTTCACGTTCTTCCGATTCGGACCTTGACTTCAGAAAGACCTTGAGGATCGGGATCCCGAGACTGCTGAATCAATACTATTACACACCCTTTTTCAGCACTTACCTGAGGGCATTGGGTATTGAACATATTCAGTACAGCGAATACACATCGGCCAGACTCTGGAGCGAAGGAAACAAATGGGGAGCCAATGACCCCTGCTTCCCGGCAAAAGCGGCTCCGGCCCATGTATACAATCTTTTAAAAAGAGAAGACCTGAGCCACATACTCTTCCCCCGTGTCACACATCTGCCGGGATCTGTTGAGGAAACGAGCGGCGACCATGCCTGCGTGATTCAGATGGGTACGCCGGAAGTCGTTGAAGCTGTATTCACTAGGGAAAAGAAGCTTTTCCTGGAAAAAAATGTCACGTATCTCAAGCCGCTGGTCAATCTTAAAAATCCCGTGGAAGCCGAGGCGAATATGTTCGATTATTTCGCCGCCCCTTTCAGAATAACAAGAGATGAAAACAGACACGCTGTCGAGCAGGGATATGCCGCCATGGAAATGTACCTGGACGAAATGCGCGCCAGAGGCAGACAGATCATAGAAAATCTGATCCGCGATGATAAAATGGGCATTCTGCTGATCGGGCATCCCTACCACCATGACCCCGGACTGAACCACGGTATTCCCGAGAAGTTCCAGATGCTGGGCTATCCGGTCCTGACGATCGAATCCCTTCCCGTGGACGACGATTTCCTCGTTCCGCTTCTGGGAGATAAGCATCATAGAGTGATCCACGATATCTGGTTCAGAGATTTCAACAGAAATCTGAATCATAAAATCTGGGCGGCCAAAGTGGCGGCGAAACACCCGAACCTCGCGGTGATAGACCTTTCGAGTTTCAAATGCGGATTTGACGCTCCCGCCTATGCGTTCCTCTCCAGCATTCTCGATACGGCGGGAACACCGCACTTTCTATTTCACGATATCGATCAGAACAAACCGGGCGCCACATTTGACATCCGCATAAAAACAATCGATTATTTCCTGAAACTCGAAGAAAGGAGTTTGAAAAAATATGATTCAGCCCAAGTATATTCGAACTAGGGAATGGGAGGGATATAAAAATCCCCCGTTCCTTAAAAAGGATAAAGATAAAGTCACCGTTCTCTTCAACTATATCGAAAGACGGAAATCATTCTTCCTCAGCAGTTATTTCGAGAGAAAAGGATTCAATTTTATAGATCTCGGAGACTATATTCTGGAAGATGTCCGATGGGGTAAGGAATTCGGAAACAGAATGGAGTGCAACCCCATGTATTTCACCGGGGGAAGCCTGTTGCGCAACCTCTTCAAAATTGAAGAGGAAACGGGACTCACCAAAGAGGAAATCGTAAAGAAATACATGTTTGTCGGAGGGGGGGGACAGTGCGGACCCTGCCGCTACGGAATGTATCCCCAGGAATACATGAAAGCTCTCGACGATGCGGGATTCAAGGATTTCAGACTATTTATTTTCTCAACGGGATTTACCAGAGATATCATCGATAAAAACAGCGCCTTAAAGGTCGATCTGCCCTTCAGAATCGGACTCCTCCAGTCCAGTATTCTCGCCGATATCTTCCATGCGGCGGAATGCGCCATCAGACCCTATGCGGTCCATAAAGAAAGCGCCCTGGAAACAATCAAGCAGGCTGAAGCTCTGGTTCAGAAAGCATTCAGCAGAAAAGACTATATGCTCGCGCTGCCCGGCGCTTTGCGGAAAGCCGGCAAAATGCTCTCGAGCATTCCCAGAAAAGATATCAGTCTGCCCAGAATTCTCGTAACCGGAGAAATTTTTGCCAATCTGGCCCACAATGAAGGGAACTACAACCTGCGGCGCTTCATAATGGATGAAGGCTGCGAGGTTATGCCCGGTTTTCTGACCCAGCGTATTATGTACGATATGTGGCGGATGTTGAAAAATTACGATAGAGCCTATAACTACGCTCAGACGAAGAGAAGCAGACTCAAGCATTTCTTTCTGCGCATTCAGATAAAATCGAGAACCCTGTTCATCCGATTTTTCTGGAATCACTATATTAAAAATGCGAATCCCGAAAGCTTCGGCGCCACGACAATGAAGTTCGTCGACCTCGATATGCTGGCCGATGCGGGAGAGCCTTACTATCATCCCGAAATTTTCGGCGGTGAAGGCAACCTTGAAATCGGCGAAGCGGTTCATTACGCTGATAAAGTCGACGGATTTATTTCGAGCAAGCCCTTCGGCTGTATGCCCTCTTCCGGTGTATCAGACGGTGTCATGTCGAAAGTAATGCACGATTATCCCCAGTTGAATTTTCTTTCGATTGAAACCAGCGGAGATAATGAGATCAGCATTTTAAGCCGGGTAAGCATGCTTCTTTTTAAAGCCAGGGAAAAGCATGCCAGGCGTACAGAGCAGCACTCGGGAGAGACCGTTTCCATCAGGGCGGAAAAGGTTCAGTAAGCATTTACATTTTTAAAAGAGACAGCCTTTATAGCTCCTGAACATATATTGTCGTGAAAAAGATCTCTATGAACAGGTACACTCTCATAGAGATCTGTTATGATGACGGTTCACAACAGAGGAAGATTCCCTGTGGATTCCGATTCCGGAGTTCCATCAGGAAGGTCTGCCAGGAGCAGTTCAGCGTTCGTTCCAGAAAATATCCCGGTCTCCATAGCGTCTGTAATAGACAGCCTCCAGAAAATGATCGCGCTGAATCGTATCAGCTCCCTCCAGATCGGCAATCGTCCTTGAAATTTTCAGAACCGAATGACAGGCCCGGGAGGACAGAGACAATTTACTCACGGTGTCGGTAAAGAGCACACGGGTCTCCTCATTGAGTTTACAGTATTTTTTCACAGCGCCCGCTGGAATCCGGCCGTTTCTTGAAAAGGCCTCACCGGCGAAGCGCTTTTCCTGTATAGCCGCAGCCGCTGATACACGGGATTTTATAGCAGCACTGGACTCGCTCTCCTCTTCCAGCAGGTAAGCCGGATCGACGGGCTTCACGGGCACTCTCATATCAATCCGGTCCAGCAGCGCCCCCCCGATTTTCTTCCAGTACCGGTGGATCTCATTGGCTGAGCAGACGCAGGCGCTCCCCTCCTTTCCCAGGTTCCCGCAGGGACATGGATTGGCCGCCATGACCAGTTGAAAGTCAGCCGGGTACCAGTAGGAGTTCCCCGCTCTGGCAATGGAGATCTTTCCGTTTTCTATGGGTTCTCTCATCCCCTGGAGCAGACTGGAACCGAATTCCGGTGTCTCGTCAAGAAACAGTACGCCCCGGTGAGCCAGAGAAACTTCTCCCGGCATAATCTCCGATCCACCTCCGACAATCCCCTCTTTCGAAGCTGAATGGTGGGGCATGCGAAAAGGCCTCTCCCGGATCATGGGAACCCCTTCGGGAAGTTTTCCCGCCTGGGACCAGATACGGGTCACTTCCAGGGCTTCTTCAATCGACAGATCGGGAAGGATGCCGGGGAGCCGCAAACTCGCCATTGTTTTTCCCGAGCCCGGAGGACCGAAGAGAAGAATGTTATGCATACCGGCTGCACAGATTTCCATGGAACGCCTTAAAACGGGCTGGCCCATCAGGTCGGCAAAATCGGGAACAATCTCTTCTGATTTCCCTGAAAAAGAATGGATTTCTTCAATTTTGTTCCCGGGAGATCCGGAGGCAATAGCATGAATGATTTCAGGCAGTTCATTCAAATTGGATATACCGAAAATCCTCCCTTTTCCGGGAACGGACGCTTCGCCGATATTGGCAAAGGGAAGTATGAAAATATCAATACTTTCGGCCAATGCGGAAGCGACTGCCGATAGGATACCATTGACAGGTCGGATTTCCCCGCCGAGCATAAGTTCCCCCAGTATCATTACATTCAGATCCGGAGGTCTGACTATGGCCCCTGATGCGAACATGATCTCCGCCGCTATAGACAGATCGTGAGATGCGCCCTCTTTCCTGACACCTGCAGGCGCCATATTAACCAGAAGACGGTCCCGGGGGAACTGAAAGCCGCTTCTTCTGACGGCGATCCTGATCCTTTCTCGGGCTTCCTTGACCGCAACATCGGGAAGCCCGACGATATCAATCCCGGGAATACCTCTTCTGACATCTACTTCTATTGAAATAAGAGTGCCGTCGAATCCGGCAGATGAATAACTGTATACTCCCATCTTCTCCTCCGCCAGTTACTACTGATTGATCTGTGCTGCAGCTTCAATTCTTTTGAAAGACAATTTGAAAAATCAGTCAGAACATACGAAAATCCAATTATCAGCACCTATTAGAACTGGAGATCCCATGCACAGTGATTTGACTGATTTATACGCTTCTGCCCACAGTCTGATGGTTCAACTGGATTTTCCCGAAGCGCAAAAGGAAATAAAGAGAGTCCTGGAAAAAGTCACCGAGCAGGATCACCTATCTGGAGAGATCTACGG
>JAFGXR010000044.1 GCA_016936555.1 Spirochaetales bacterium
CATATTCATCTCCCACAAATTCGAGGAGATTCAGGAGATCTGCGACAGCTTCACAGTCCTGAGAGATGGAAAATATATCGGTGAGGGAAAAGTGGCCGAAACGACAATAGACGATATCGTCACCATGATGGTCGGCCGGAGCCTCGATCAGATGTTTCCCAAAAAAGATGCTGAAATAGGCGAAACCATTCTGAAAGTTGAAAACCTCACGCGCTATGGCGCTTTCCGAGATATCACCTTTGAACTGAAAAAAGGGGAGATCCTGGGATTTTTCGGCCTGGTCGGTGCGGGTCGGACCGAAGTTATGAGGACGATTTTCGGAATTGATAAAAAAGATGAAGGGACGGTCTATCTGAAAGGAAAAGAGCTGAACGCCCACTCTCCCGCTCAGGCGATGAGAAAGGGGCTGGCCTATGTCCCCGAAGACCGGCAGACCCAGGGCGTCATCCTCGCCCAGAGCCTGACCAGGAATATCACCCTCCCCATAATCGACAGGATAAGCAAACTGGGGAAAGTGAGCCGCTCGAAAGAGAAAGAGGCGACGGGAACCTACGGCCGGATGATGGAAATAAAAGCGGCGGGCTGGCACGTCAATGCCGATACCCTGTCGGGGGGAAACCAGCAGAAAGTGGTTCTGGCCAAGTGGCTGGCGACACAACCGGAAATTCTCATTCTCGATGAGCCTACCAAGGGAATCGATGTGGCGACCAAAGCGGCTGTCCACGAGTTCGTATCGGAAATGGCAGGCAAGGGACTGGCGGTCATCATGGTGTCTTCGGAGCTTCCGGAGATTCTGGGCATGAGCGACCGGGTTATAGTCATGCACGAAGGGGAGAAAACCGGAGAGTTGTCCCGGGCGGACGCCACTTCGGACAACATTATCAAAGCCGCGACGGGCCACAGGGAGGAAACAAGCTCATGAATGGGTTGAAAGAGATGTTGAAAAAAAGAGAAGTGACGCTGATCCTTCTTGTAATTGTGTTGTCCCTGGCCGTTTCCATGAGAGCCCCGGGTTTTCTGAAAGGCGACAACATCACCCGTATCGTCAACGATACATCGATACTCATTATGGTGGGAATCGGCCAGTTTTTTGTGATTCTGACCGGAGGGATCGATCTTTCCGTCGGGTCGGTCATAGCTTTTTCGGGAATGGCCGCCGCCATGATGAACCAGGGCTCTCCGGGTACTCCCGTATTCCTCATTCTCCTGGCTGGAATGGCGATCGGATTTCTCCTGGGTCTTTTCAACGGAATTGTCGTAGCCTTCGGGAAAGTGCCCCCGATTATCGCGACCCTGGGTACCATGAGCATTTTCAGGGGATTCACCTTCGTCCTCAGCAAGGGGCAGTGGGTCACAGCCCATGAAATGTCCGAATCCTACATGAATATTCCCCACGGCCATTTTCTCGGCGTCAGCAACCTGATCTGGTCAGCGGTGATCGTCAGCGCCCTGCTCTTTTTCTTCAGCCGCTACACGAGAAGCGGCCGGGAAATTTATGCCATCGGCGGCAATAAGACGGCGGCCAGATTCGTCGGCGTCAGCGAGAGGAAAGTAAACCTGATCATTTTCGCCATGAGCGGTCTCCTTTCCGGACTGGCCGGTGTCATGTGGACGGCCCGCTATGCCGCTGCGGTAAACGAAACGGCGACGGGATTCGAGCTGATGACCGTCGCGGCCTGCGTGCTCGGAGGCGTGAACATCGCCGGAGGAGCGGGAGCCGTACCGGGTGTCATCCTGGGAGCTCTTTTTCTGGGGATCATCAACAACGCCCTACCGGTCATTAATTTTTCGCCCTTCTACCAGATGTTCATACAGGGCTTTATCGTTCTGGCCGCCATGTTTATCAACACCATGATGGATAAGCGCAGCGAAAGAAAAATGCTGAAGAGGAGAGCCTGATTTATGGAAATTGATAAAACGCTGGCCAGTTCGGACAGACTGGTCGATGAACATAAAAGTCTTTTATCGGAAATTGGTAGCCTTCTGGCGCGATGGGAGGGAATTCTGGTTCTCATCATCATAGCCATGGTCATCATATTTTCCAATATAACACCCTACTTTCTCGACTATTTCAATCTCATGAACGCGACATTCACCTTTGCGGAAAAGGCGGTTCTGGCCCTGCCTATGATATTTGTCATTCTCAGCGGAGATATCGATATTTCCGTTGCGGCGATCATCGCCCTGTCCTCCTTTTCCATGGGATTCGCCTCTTCCCACGGGGCGGGTACGACGGAAATCGTTCTTGTCGGGATTCTCACCGGCGCGCTGGCGGGAGCATTCAACGGACTGTTTATAATCAGATTCAGCATTCCGGCTATCGCGGTAACCCTGGCATCCCAGTCTCTTTTCCGCGGGATTTCACAGGCCATTCTCGAAGATCAGGCCTATACGAAGTACCCCGAATCGTTCAGCTATTTCGGCCAGGGATATATTCCGGGGACCATCATCCCCTTCGAGCTCGTTTTCTTTCTGGTCCTGGCGGGAGGATTCGCCTATATCCTCCATTTTACAACATACGGGCGAAAGCTCTACGCCATTGGGAACAGTCCCATGGCAGCAAAGTTCTCCGGCGTGGCCGTGGACAGAATCCGCTTTACCAATTTTGTTCTGAACGGCGTTTTCGCCGGAATCGTGGCGGTTCTCCTCACCTCGCGGATCGGAAGCACCAGGCCCAATATCGCCAGCGGCTGGGAGCTGGAAGCCATTACTCTGGTCGTTCTGGGCGGCGTGTCCATTACGGGAGGAAAGGGTAATATCGTCGGTGTTATTCTGTCGGTTTTCCTGATCGGGTACCTGAAGTTCGGAATGGGGCTGATCAATCTGTCGGCCAAGGTCATGATTATCACAACGGGATTTCTGCTGATAACGGCGGTTCTCATCCCCGTTATAATTGAAGCTGCCGGAAAGCGGAACAAACTGAAAATGCAGAGGAGGAAGGGGTGACGGAGATGAAGCGTGTCGCCTTTAGGATGAAACTGAAACCGGGCTTTGAAGAGGAATACCGCAAGCGCCACGATGCCATCTGGCCGGAGCTGATCGATCTGCTGAAAAGGCAGGGTGTCGGGGACTACTCCATCTTCTGGGACGAGGAGACCAATATTTTGTTCGGCGTTCAGAAAGTTTCGGGGGAAGGGGGCAGCCAGGATCTGGGTAGCAATCCCATTGTACAGAAGTGGTGGGATTATATGGCGGATATTATGGAAGTGAATGCTGACAATTCGCCGGTAACGATACCTCTGAAAGAAGTTTTCCACCTGGAATAATATATTCGGAACCTCACCTGTTTCAGAGAGAAAAAACTTCTTTTAAATTGACGGAAAAGCCATCGAGAATTTTCGATGGCAC
Organism: Spirochaetales bacterium; assembly: GCA_016936555.1. Lineage (GTDB taxonomy): Bacteria > Spirochaetota > Spirochaetia > DSM-2461 > DSM-2461 > Spirochaeta_F. Next base: position 3,349 of record JAFGXR010000044.1, read on the forward strand.
GTCAGGATCAGCCTGATTGAGGTCATATAGGGAATAGAGAGCTCCCTCTCCGTATTTCCCCTGATCCGACAGACTGAAAATTCTTATATACTGATTGCCCGGGTCAATAACCCAATATTCACGGACTCCTGATTTTTCATAAAGCCTGAATTTGAGATTGAGGTCCCGCAGAGATGTATAAGGTGACAGGATTTCCATAACAAGATCCGGTGCGCCCATACACCCTTTTTCTGTTATTTTTCCGGAATCGCATATGACCGAAAGATCGGGCTGAACAATCGTTGAGATATCCTCTTCATCCTTCTCTCCTTCGCCGGGAAGAAACACATCAAAAGGAGCGGCAAAGGCCCGGCACTTTTTATCTTTCAGATAATCTCTCAGGAGCCCCGATAGTTCAAAACTGATTGCCTGATGTCCCGATGAGGGAGCGGGGCTCATATCGTAGGCTGTTCCCTCTATCAATTCCCATCTCTCTTCATCCGGCCAGTTCCGGTACTGGGCATAGGTGTATGTTTGTCCGCTTAGTTTCAATGGTTCACTCAACTCTTTCATCTCCTTAATCATAATTGATACAGAAGATTTCCGGTTGAGAATTCAAACCATGAGATAAAAAATGTACTACAATAGAGACAAATGCTGAAAAATATCATCCTGATTGCCGCCTTTGTTTTTGCTTCATTCTCTCTGCAAAGTGAACCTCTCACAATTTCAACAATTGAAGGGTCTCCCGTTTCCGATATCTGCTCAATTATCCTGACAGGCATCTACGAAAAAGCCGGGCTGGAAATTTCCATTGTCCCGATGCCGGCCGTCCGGGCCACGTCCGAGTCAGCAGCGGGAAAAATAGACGGAGAAACTCATAGAGTTCTGGCCTATGGAGATAATCATGAGGATCTGAGGATCGTTCCCTTCTCCTATTACAGCATTGATACCAACCTCTTTACCCAGAGGAATAATCCGGCGGCCGGGAAGAATATGAGTGAACTCTCATCATACAAGTTCGCCATCCTCAAGGGTGTCAGGCAATCTCAGGAACTGACTAAAGGTTTTACACAGGTTCAGGAGTTTGAGGACTCGGAAACATTGATCCGCTTTCTTATGCTCAGACGGGCGGATTTTGCCATTCTGAGCCGGCTCCACGGTATGGAAATTCTGGAAAAGCTGAGCGCCGACGAAATAGTCGTCCTTGAACCGCCTATTGATGAAACAAAACTCTATCACTACCTGCACAGGAAACACGAAGATCTCGTCCCTCTGCTGAAGAGAACCATGGAGGAGATGGCAGAATCCGGTGAATTGGCACAACTGATCCGGCGGGCAGAAGCTGAAGTGACGGGAACCGGCTGGTAAAAGCCGGTTGAGAAAGAAATCAGTACCCTCAGCATCCGGGGGGATCTCCCATTTTTCTTGACACCTTATCGGGTGAGATTTATATTGAATTTATGGATATATTAGTTATAAAAGACTACTACGAAAAGGCGGGGTATTCTGAAGAGAATCGGAATAGGGCGGCTTCTGTAATAGAGTCCTTTCAGAATCGCACCCCCGGAAGCATCGCCGCTCTGGAAAAGTGCTCTATCGGAGACATGAAATCCTATATAAACGACCTGACAGAACAGGGCGGATGCGACAGCTTTACCCTCCTCGCACTGGTCCGTGGCGCCTATCTTTCGGGCAACAGGGAACTCTACATCTATTTCACTCAGATCATCGAACGGGACAGCATAATCGCCAATCTCCGAACCCATATGGAAACCGTTCTGGGAGAAAAAAAAGCCGGTGAAATTTTCGACGGCCTGACGGTCCCCCCCCGGGGCGCACCACCGGAGGAAGCGGTTCAATGGACACAAAAACTCATCGGGAAAATGGACGAAACTCTGAACGGCGAGGAGTGCCGCACGGCGCTGACAGCCAATGCCCACGGAATCCCTCCGGAAGCTTTTGCAAAAGAAGCGGCGTATTTCAGGGACTCGCCGGACCTGGAAAGCTATCTGACGGAAGCCCACAAAAGATCGGTCGCCACTCTGCAGGAGCACGCCGAGACAGGACAGGTCTGGTTTGAGCAGATCATAACCGGGCCGGTCGTCGATTATGTGTCCTCCCACAGAGAAGTGCTCGGCGGCGTTCTGGAAGGGAGTCAAATCTACTGGACCAAGATTCCCTACGATACGGTTGCCTGGCTCAATGAAAAGGACAGCGATAAAAAGCGCTACTACGCCTGTCACTGCCCGATGGCACGGGAAGTTCTGCTTCTCGATGGGGAGACCATTCCGGGGAAATGGTGCAATTGCACAGCCGGATTCGTCCAGCAGAGATTCAATGCCATTTTCGGAGAAACGGTCAAAGTGGACCTCCTCGAATCGGTTCTGGCAGGAGATGACCGCTGCCGTTTTGCCATCAATGTCCCGGAGAGATTTCTATCCCGTAACGCCTGAAGAAGTTCCTGACTCCCGGAAGCTCCTCGGCGAGAAGCGATCTGTGCTCATGAAGAAATGTTTTCAGCTCTTTCCGGGTCTCCCCGCTTAAGAGTTCGCTCTGCTCCATCTCCAGAAAGAGGATATTCCGGCTGAGACTGTTGAATATCATCAGGCTGAGATAGACATGGTTTCCATAGAGAGCCTCTATCACCTCTGAGTAATCATTCCTGAAATTGGAAATCATAAACACCTTCCCGTCCGCCGCGATATCGAAAGCCCTCTCGGGAACGGCGTTCCAGATCGCCGCATCAGCTTTCGAGTGATAGACCCGGCAGCCCTCCAGAACAAGAGGACTGTAGGTGTAGACGATGATATCCAGCCCTTCGCCCCCTCTTCTGGCTATCAGATCTTTCAATTCAGAAATCGTTTCTTCGAAGCCCACAATGACGACAACGCTTTCCGCCTCTTCGAGGATCTGAAGCGCCTTCCCGACTGCCTGCTCATAGGAATCGAGGCGGGTTATCCGGTACTCGCTGTTCTTCCGCTCCAGCTTCTTCAACACCTCTTTCAGCTCCCGGCTCCGGGATTTGAACTCCATCTCCCTGACGCTGAGATATTCCTCTACGGGAACGGGGTGAATCAACTGGGTTCCGGCGCTTTGATCCATCCGGACAAGTCCCTTGTGTTCCAGGCTTCTGAGAGCTTTGTAGATATTGGCAGTCGGTTTATTGAGGTTATGAGAGAGCCGGTATCCCGTAATGCCCGGCTCTCCCAGAAGGGCGATATAAACCGCCGCTTCGAGACGGGAAAGCCCGAAATCCATCAGTTTTTCGATCATGAGATATCAGCTGTTTCCCTTGAAATACAGGTAAGCCAGGACTCCCGCGGCAACAAGAGCGCCGAAGCCGAGGACAGCCAGGAGGATCTTCGCCACGGACCAGGGACGGTTGCCCTGAACTTCTCCGGTGCGGGCGTTAACCATGAAATTGTAGACCTTGTCCTTGAATTTATAGGCACTGATCCAAACGGGCAGAAGTATATGCTTGAAGGTTATATCGTCGTAGGAACTGGCTTTCGAAGAGATGCGCTGCTCGTCCCCGCCTATATCCCTGCGGATGGTACTGTCGATAACCGGCGCGATTCTCTCTCTGGCAATGGCAAAACCCTCTTCCAGATTAATCGAATAACTCTCCACCTGAAAACCCGAGAGATAGTCCTCTTTAAAGGGTACGAGATTTTCCAGATCCCAGGGTTCCAGCGCTTCGGTGTATTTGGGAAGCATATTGCCGGAACCGCAGATCAGGATGTCATCAAAGCTGTTTCGCACGGTTCCGGAAGCGAAGGACCAGCGGGTATGGCGGACCTGCCGGGTTTTCGTAACGGTTTTCCCGTCCACCTGTTCCGTATAGGTTTCTGTTGTGTAGTAGTAGTCGCCCCGCTGGCCTCTGTAATGTGTCGTCGTTTCCGTATCGTATGTCCAGTAGGGGGAGTATATCCCCTTCAAACCATCCATTCGGGCGTATTCCTTCAGTTTGTTCGGAGCGAACCATCGCTTTTTCAACCAGAGCTTGAAGTTTTCCGCCGCTTCCTTTCTGCTGACTTTAAAGGGGAGGAGAGACTGGGGCGCGATCTCTTTGACCGATTGGGTCTGTCCCGAAAGATGGGTGCCGCAGAAAACGCATTCACCCGCCGTTTTATTCTCGCCCAGGCTGACCATGGCCCCGCAGTTGTCACAGCGGACCGAGACCATATCCAGGGTTTCGCTATGGCTCAGATTCTCTTCCAGTTCCCGGAGTTGACTCAGATAATCATTTTCCCTTATTTCGACATTTTCCTCGGTCACGATTGTATTTTCCGTACCGCAGTAGGGGCACTTCAGGGCATTTTGTCCCGGTTCGAACTTGAGATCAGCCCCGCAGTTGCTGCAGGGAAATTTGCCGCTATTTTCACTCATGGTGTATCCTTCCTTTATTCAGAAATTTATTTATCCGCTATGAACTGGCGAATCGGGAGCTGCCTGATTTAACCGGAAAAAAGACCGGTATCCTCTTTTCTATTGTGGCGGCAGAGGAGGAGGAACCTGTCCGAAGACAGCACTGAGTTCTCCGACCGAACCGGCGGCAGTCCAGGCGGCCATCCCGTTCTTCCAGACAAGAGTCTCCCTGGTCAGTTCGCCTGAAGCGGCTTTCTGAGACAGAACATTGAGATCAAAGGGACCGGTCTGCTGCCCGTTGACTGCGACATAATACTGGACACTCGGCGGCACGGGGGGCGGTCCGCCGGCCGGGGCTCCCTGGTTCTGCTGCTGGCTCATGGCCTGGCCCATCTGGTTGGCCATGGCGAAGCCCATGCCCATGCCGATTCCCCCCGATGCGGTGCCGCTCGGATTATTGGCTGCCGCTTCCATGGCATTGGCCGCCTGAAACTGGGTGTACTGGTTGAGATTACCGAGAATGCCCATGCTGGACCTCTTGTCCAGAGCTTCCTCCACAGCAGGGGGGAGGGAAATATTTTCCACGAGCAGTTTGACAAGTTCCAAACCGTATTCTCCGAATTCCCCGGCGATTTTGCTTTCCATGAACTTGCCCAGCTCATCGTAGTTGGCCGCCAGATCGAGGGCCGGTATTCTGCTTTCGCCCAGGGCATCGGTGAAGCGGGAGACGACGATATTTCTGAGCTGCCCCACGACTTCATCGGTCGTAAAATCCCCATCGGTTCCCACGACTTCCTTCAGAAATACAGCCGGATCGGTTACGCGGATGGAATAGGACCCGAATGCTCTCAGCCGGATCGGCCCGAATTCCGCATCGCGGAGCATGATCGGATTCTGGGTTCCCCATTTCAGATCGGTGAAGCGTTTCGTATTGACGAAATAGACTTCCGCTTTGAAGGGGCTGTTGAATCCGTGAGCCCACCCTTTCAGGGTGGAAAGGATCGGAAGATTCGCCGTGGTCAGCTCATACATGCCCGGCTGAAACACATCGGCGAGCTTCCCTTCATTTATAAAAACCGCGGCCTGTGATTCCCGGACCGTCAGTCTCGCGACGTTTTTGATTTCGTTCCCATAGCGTTCGAAACGATAGACGATGGTATCGCTGCTGTCATCGGTCCACTCGATGATATCTATAAATTCGCCTTTTATTTTGTCGAAAAGTCCCATAGATTCAAATCTCCTGTTTTAACATTCATGATCCATTCGAAAGGTGGAAAACCGGCAACAGATCGGAACTGACGGCGGATGACCTGTCGAAAAGCTACACCGCGTATCATGCGGTCATATTCATTCTATATCAGCGCTGACCAAACATCAAAAAAAAAAGTCCCCCTCCGCAAGGGGACTTAAAGCATGAGTAAAAAACAATTAAATTATTTTTTATCTATAATAATATACTCATCCATTCTTTTGAAGAGCTTCTGTATTTTTTTTGCAAAATGTTCAAAAAAAAATACGGGGAGTTGCTGTTTCCCCGAAGTTTTACAATAATGATGACCATGAAGACCGATTATATCCGACGAATTCTGAGTGCCCCTGTCTATGACGCCGCGGTGGAGACACCAATCGATGAAGCCCCGTTTCTCTCCGAAAGGCTTGGAAACCGCATTCTCATTAAAAGAGAGGATCTCCAGCCTGTCCATTCCTTCAAAATCCGGGGAGCCTACAACAAAATGGTTCAGTTGACCCCGGAGGAAAAAAAGCAGGGCGTTATTGCCGCATCGGCGGGAAACCACGCCCAGGGCGTTGCCATGGCCGCGGAGAAGATGGGCATAGATGCGACAATAGTCATGCCCGTGACGACACCTGGAATCAAAGTGGAATCGGTCAGAAAAATGGGCGGGAGGGTTGTCCTTCACGGAGATACGTTCAATGAAGCCTATAACAAAGCAGCAGAACTGAAAGCGGAAGGGAATCTTACATTTATCCACCCCTACGACGATCCCGATGTTATCGCCGGCCAGGGGACCATAGCCATGGAAATCCTGAGCCGCTGCGCGGCAGCACCCGACGCGATATTCGTACCGGTGGGAGGCGGCGGCCTTCTGGCGGGCATTTCCGTTTATATTAAATTCCTCAATCCGGGAATTAAAGTCTTTGGAGTGGAAGCCGAAGATTCCGCCTGCCTCAAAGCCGCAATGGATGCAGGAGAGAGAGTCAAACTCGATGAGGTCGGCATATTCGCCGACGGCGTAGCGGTCAATATGATCGGCGAGGAAACATTCCGGGTCATCCGGGAGCACATCGACGGCGTGATTACCGTTACGACAGATGAAATTTGCGCTGCTATAAAAGATATTTACGATGACACCCGTTCCATAACCGAACCGGCGGGAGCTCTTGCCATCGCGGGACTCAAAAAATTTGTCGAGGAAACTTCCCCGGCAGGACAGACATTGCTTGCGGTCAACAGCGGCGCCAATATCAATTTCGACAGGCTGCGCCACATCTCCGAGCGGACTGAGATCGGGGAGAAGCGGGAAGCCATATTCGCCGTGGAAATTCCCGAGGAGCCGGGTTCGTTCAAACGGTTCTGCGCAGCTTTGAAAAAACGCAATATCACCGAATTCAATTACCGTTATGCCGACAGCCGGAAAGCCCTCGTATTCGTGGGAATTCAACTGGACAACCCGAAAGAGGGACGAAAACTGATCCGGGAAACTCTGGAAGAGCAGAACTATGCGGTTGAAGATCTATCGGATGATGAGATCGCCAAAATACATATCCGCCATATGGTGGGAGGCCGGGCTCCCGAAGTGGAAAACGAGAAACTCTTCAGTTTCGCCTTTCCCGAAAGACCGGGGGCCCTGATGAATTTTCTCAACGGGCTGGGAGAGAATTGGAATATATCACTCTTCCATTACCGGAACCACGGCGCCGCTTACGGCCGGGTTCTCGCGGGACTTCAGATAGATGACGGAGAAATGAAAGACGTGAGAGATTATCTCTCCCGGCTGGGATACGGATACAGAGAGATCAGCAGCAATAATGCCTACCGGTTATTTCTCAAGTAGCCTGTCCGCTAATACCATCAGCTCCGTTAGAGGTCTTCCCCGGGACATCAAATCCCCTGCGGCGCTGATAAAAGGCTGAATATGAGTAAAAAATTTCCTGTATCCCCGACAGAGATAATTCTGCCCCTTATCAAACCGGTGCTTCGGGCAGCCTCCGTAACAGAGAGGCAGAACAGGGCAGCTTCGGCACTCTTCGCTCAAACCCCTTTCCTTTTCCATCCCGAAGCGGATCTGCGGCTCTGAATTAAACAGCGCAGACGGATCATCCTCAAGAATATTGCCGATTTTATACTGCGGATAGACAAAATGATCGCAGGAATAGATATCGCCGTTGTGCTCCACGATTCCCGCATTGCCGCACCTGCGGGCAAACTGACAGACTCCCGAAACACCGTTTATGGCGGCACTGAAAGCCCATTCGAAATTCATGACGAATATCCGCCCCACATCATACCGGACCCATCTGTCAAAAACGGCTATGAGAAAGTCGCCGTAGGCTTCAGGATCGACGGACCAGCCTGTTACTTCCGTTTCGGACCCCACGCTGTTCCCCGGGACACCGAGATGGAGCCCCAGTTCCTGCGCGCCGCTATCCCCGACCCTTTCCACGATGGGAATGAACTGAACAAATTCGACACCGGCCTTTATAAAGAAATCATAGACTTTCAGAGGTTCCCGGCTGTTTCTTTCGTTAACCGTTGTCAGGATATTGAAATCTACCCCGAACCTCCGAAATAAATCCATGGCTTTTTTCACCTTGAGAAAAGTCGGCTTATCCCCTTTATTGCGCCTGTACGTATCGTGGAGTTCTCCGGGACCGTCCAGACTGAGTCCTACGAGAAAATTGTTCTTCGCCAGAAAGCGGCACCACTCCTCATTTATCAGCGTCCCGTTGGTCTGAAGGGCATTGCTGATTTTCTTCCCTTTGTTGTGCTTCTTCTGAAGTTTTACGGCTTTTCTGAAAAAGTCCAGACCGGCAATCGTCGGCTCGCCTCCCTGCCAGGCGAAATTCACTTCCGGACCTCTCTGGGAAGCAATGTATTTTTCCGTATAGGCTTCCAGGATTTCATCGCTCATCTGTGTCCGGCCGGCACTGAAAAGATTTTCCTTTTCGAGATAAAAACAGTAGGTGCAGTTGAGGTTGCAGGCCGGTCCGGCCGGCTTGGCCATAAGATGAAAATTGTCCATGGCGCTATGATATCACCTGTTTAACTTCGTGGAAATGGCTCCGATGCCCCTTTTCGCGTATCCAGTTCAGTCCCCCCATGACTTTTCGATTGGAGGCCAATCGCAGTTCAATGCCTCTTTTGCCCGGGAAATTCATTACCGAGAGGCCTGCCAGAATAGTCAGAATGCCCTGGCCGGGAACAAATAACATAATGATCCCCATAATAAGAAGAAAAGCTCCCGCCAGATTTTTCAAAATAAGGAGTAATAATCGGAGAGCCCTGCTCTGGCGGCTTATAAAGCCATCGGCTCTGTCTCTGACGAAATAATCTTCCGGCAATCTGACAATGACTACCGGTAAAATTAAAATCGTAAGAAAAAATGCGGCCAGAGAGACGATGCCCAGCCACCAGAAATCCCGGAATATTTCCAGAAGAGCCCCGATCACGATTTAACCGTTCACAGCTTTTTTAAGGTCTTCAAACCGATCCATAATAGGCAGTTTCTGTGTACAGGCGCGTTCGCATTTGAGACAGCGGGTGCATTTATCCAGTTCAGCGATATCGGTTCCCCAGTGCCATTTCAGACGGTCTCCCACCGCCTCGGCGCCTTTGAGTTTCAGATGGTTCCAGGTTTCCAGAAAACTCCAGACCGGAATCCCCTCGGGACAGACATTGCAGTACATGCAGGAAGTGCAGAGCTGGTTGAATTCCGACTCGACCCTGTTTCGGATGTAGGAGATCTGCTCCTCACGATAGGGTTTGAATTTGTTTACCGAGGCGACTGCCGACTCCACATCGGCTATATTGCGGAAACCGACAAGGGACACTGTAATGCGCGGATCGGAAAGGAGAAAGTGAAGAGCCGCGTCAACCATTGTCTGGTCTTCCCGGACTTTGAGAAAGCCGAACTGATCTTCATTCTGCGGGATGACGCCTCCGCCCAGAGGATTCATGACCACGACACCCATATCTCTCTTGACAGCCGCTTCAATCCCATCCTGCCGGAAGGGGAAGTTGATGACCGAATAGCCGAGCGTCACGCCTTCGAAATACCCCTCTTCAATGACGTCCCGGATATGGGGGCCGGGGAGATGGGTGGAAAAGACAGCGTGGCGGATAAGGCCTTCCTCTCTGGCTTTAAGAATGGCCTGTACGGCCCCCTTCTTTTTTCTGTTCTCCCAGTCCTTCTTCGTCAGAACATACCAGCAGTTGTAATAATCTATGGTTTCGACATTGAGGCGTTTTAATGATGTTTCGAGCTGTTCTCTCAATTCTCCGCCGTCGGCACGTGAGGATTTTGTCGAAACGGTGAAAGGGCTTCCGCTCTTTTTCATCTCTTTAACCGCTTCACCTACAATAATTTCGGACTTGTCGTTGCAATACCCGGGAGCCGTATCGAAATAGGTAATCCCCAATTCAAAAGCCCTCATTACCGTTTCCGCCGATTTTTCTATATTGTCGGGGTCTTCAAACCTCATCCCTCCGAAACCCAGCGCCGCCGTTTTTCTGCCTTTATAGGTTCTGTATTCCATAATTTTCTCCCGGAATGTCGATATCTTCACTTCTATGATAGCTAATTTTTGATTTTCCCGCAAATAATGCTAAGATTCTTTGAAGGAGGGATTTTATGAAACTCGGAAAAACGGGTCTTCTGGTTCTTTTATCGGTCTTTGCCGTTTCGACTCTCAACGCCCTGGTCCTGAAAGCTGCGGTTACGGCTGAACCGGGAAACAGACTGAGCGGGTTTTTTACGATTCTATCCGAAAAAAGCGGAATTGAAATCCAGCAGGTCCCTTTGCTTCCGGTAGAGTTTGCCGATGCTCTGAAGGAGGGCCTTGTCGATCTGGCGGTTCTCCCCGATACGGAGAAAAACAGAGACTCCGGAGAACGGCTGATGCCCCTCTGGGGGTCACCCCTGGTCCTGATTACAAAAAATGAGATCAGATTGGATGAACGGAACCTGACGGAATTGAAGACAATCGGTATTTTTATCGAAGACGAACACCTCCTTGAAAGAGAGGTTATAGACAAATACAGTCTCGACCCCGGAATCCAGAGAGTCAGACATTACGATATTCTTGTTCATATCATGGCTGCAGAGCGGGTATCGGCCATTATGATACCTATGGTGAATTTTGAGCGGAGCCTCCGTCTTCAGAATGAAGACCGGGATGCTTTCAGTCAGCCTTTTCCCGTCGGATTTCTGGAAGATTTTTTATTCCTCTCCCGGAAAAACACCGACAGGACAGCGCCATCAGGGGCCAGGATCGTTAAAGCCGTAGAAGATATGAGACTCGGGGGGATTCTCGAAAAGCTGGGAAAGATTGCGCCCTGAAGAAGCGGCTCAATTCCCCCCCGGAGTGTTTTATACGGCGACCGCAGCCTCTTCGGGCATAATATATCCTGTGCGGAGACACATTTCAAACATCTCTTTTTTCATTGTCTCTTTCTTGTGCTCTTTATAACCGTCGTAATCCCTGGTTACGAGAAGAGACATGACATCTGATTGCTCATCGAGTACTACGACTGTCGCTCCAGGTGTGCCTTTAATCTGATATTTCATGATTTAATCTCCCGATAATGCCGGACCGCCTCGGCAATCCTGTTCTTGTTGTTTTCATTATCGGAAATAATAAAAAGGGGTTTATAGAGAAATTGTGTCTCTCGTAACTTTTGCGCGATAAAGGGCTTTATCGGCAATTTTCAGAGATTCATTGATCTCCTGGCCTTCGTGCTCCGAGACGCCGATGCTGCAGCTGAACCTGATCCGCTCCTCATTATCGTAGATCACAATATCCCTGATTCTGTTTTTTAATTCGTCAGCCAGAATCAAAGCCCCCTCTTCCCGGCAATGGGGCAGAAAAATGACGAACTCATCACCGCCGAGACGGATACAATAGTCCTCTTCCCGGATGAGTTGAAGACAGACCTGAACGACAGCCTTGAGAATTCTGTCCCCGCAGAAATGGCCGAAGTTATCATTTATGCTTTTAAACCTGTCCAGGTCGATGAGCAGCAGCGAATAGTATTCGCACCTGAGATTTTCAATCCGTTGGAGAACGCGGCGGTTGAAAGCGCCGGTAAGGGCATCGATCATGGTTTTTTCATGGGCCAGCGCAAATTTCCTCCTCTCCTCTTTCAGGGCCGAATAGAAATTAAGCGAATCGCCTACAACCGAATAGGTTAAAGATATTATAAAAAAATTAACACCGTAGTGAAAGAAAAGGATGGACTCCCCATGGGAGTGATAAGCTCCGATGTCGTGAATCATGATAACGCCTGTGAAAGTGAGTCCGGCCAGCATGACGAGATTACTCTTCTTATCCCAGAGCGAGAGAAAAAGCCATATACAATCGAGAAGGATAAAAGCATAAACCCAATTGACCCGGCCATAACGGATTTCATGACTGATCAAATCAAGAGGCCCGGTCAGAATATAAATGGCAGCGGCGCCGAAAAGGACCATGGATATAATTCCGGGAATATCTATCCTGTTTTTCATATGGATATTGATGCCCGCCAGAACCATAACCGGTGAGAGGAATGAAAAAGAAACGATTATTTTTTTTAAAAGAGCGTAATCGACAGGGAGAAGTTCAATATACTGATAATCGAGCATATAGGCAGCCAGAATGAAAAGACCTATGCCGATAAGCGTTTTAGACAGCCCCTCCCGCCCGATACGGATTCCCATAAGGATAAGAATGAAACCCAGCGCGACAATATTGCCGATTATAAACAGAATGGAGTAATTACTGAAAAACTGGAGCGCGAAGAGCCTGTAACCGTGACTGCGGCCGTCTATAATGTAGGGAGTGGAATGTATACCTAATTTATATAGCGACAGAACTTCTAGATTCAGACTGTTTCTGCCCCGTTTGAGAATATTCTCGGGGATTCTGACGACGTGAGAGGTATTCCACCGGGAACTCCTCCCTCTCTCCATATCGCCATACACGGCCAGGGTTCTGCCGTTGATAACGATGCGGACACCGTTGCCTTCCATTGCGGGAATGACAAGAACGGGATTCTCAAATTCTCCGAAATAGAGGAAATCATTTGCCAGACTGTAAATTCCCGGAGGCAGTTCCTCTCTGTCATTCATAAGGAGGACCGTATTGGATGATCCGCTGAAGACGGTTTTCCCCTCGCGGGAAAAGAACCAGTTATCTTTCAGGCTTATGGATCCGGCCGGCGTCTGATATATTTCATTGACATTGTACATAAATAAATTCGCTGCGAAGAGAAAACAAATGACGATTATAATATTGTAGATGACTTTTTCTACATCGAGATTATTCATCTCTTTCATACTAGCAGTGTTTCCCATTGCTGAACATAAGTTAAACTCCCGTAAATTGACAATATGAAAAAAATTCCGACAGGGAACTTACTCCTTTATAATTCTCATCCATTCATCGGGAATAAGTGAAATCGGATGTACATAGGCGATCTGTCCGCCGTCGTCGGAGATGACGGTCATGGGAAAGCCGATCAGTTCATAGCTGCTGTTGAAGGCGGCTCCGCCGGAGTTTCCGCCGTTTATCTCCCCGTCGGTTTTTATCAG
>JAFGXR010000007.1 GCA_016936555.1 Spirochaetales bacterium
TATCATGAAAAAAGGACATGGTCACAATTTCTTGTTTCCATGTCCTTTAGAACTCCTACTTTAGGGAGACTTTTTCAGTGGCCTCCCGGTTAGAGCAGGCTTTTTTTACCCCGATTACAATCAGGGGAGTTCTTTTAATTCAATTTTATCCAGTATCATCTGAACAGCATCATTCATGGGCAGCCCGTTCTTCTGCTCTCCGGTCCGGACTCGAATGCTCACAGCCTTTTCATTCATCTCATTCTCCCCGACGACAATCATGTAGGGGATTTTCTGATTCTGGGCATTACGGATTTTCGCATTCATCCTTTCATCGGAGAAATCGGTCTCAACCCGGATGCCCGCAGCCCGGAAGCTTTTCTCGACTTCCTTTGCATAATCATCGAATTTGGCAGAAACTGGTATAACCATCGCCTGAACTGGACAGAGCCAGACAGGGAAAGCGCCGCCGAAGTTTTCAACAAGAACTCCGAAGAAACGTTCTATTGATCCGAGCAGAGCTCTATGAATCATAAAAGGACGTTTTTCTTTTCCGTCTTTATCGACAAAAACCATGTCGAACCGCTCAGATAGATTAAAGTCGAACTGTACTGTGGAAAGCTGCCACTCACGGCCCATTGTATCCTTGACTTTGAGGTCGATTTTCGGACCGTAAAATGCTCCGCCCCCTTCATCGACTCCGTATTCAAGCCCTTCTTTCTCTATGGCCTTTCGGAGTGATTCTGTCGCCAGATCCCAGTCCTTTTTATCACCGACGCTCTTTTCAGGCATGGTTGAAAGATACGCGCTGATATCCTCAAACCCGAAAGATCTGAGCATAAAAAGAGAAAATCTCAAAACTTCGAGAATTTCATCTTCCACCTGATCGGGCGTACAGATGATATGGGCATCATCCTGAGTAAACCCTCTGACTCTCATCAGTCCGTGGAGAGTCCCCGATTTCTCGTATCTGTACACTGTACCCAGTTCCGCCCAGCGGAAAGGAAGTTCCCGGTAGGAATGCTTTCCGTTGTTGTAGATCATGATATGAAAGGGGCAGTTCATCGGTTTTGCGTAATAATCGCTTTTATCCATTTCCATCGGCTGGAACATGCTCTCGTTGTAAAAGCCCAGATGCCCGGAAGTCTCCCAAAGCCATGATTTTCCGACATGGGGAGTGAACACCATCTCGTATCCGTTTTTATAATGCTCGTTTCTCCAGAAATCCTCGATGGCGATTCTGATTCTGGCCCCTTTCGGATGCCAGTAGACCAGTCCCGGACCGGCCTCTTCATGAAGGGAGAAGAGATCAAGCTCTTTACCGAGCTTGCGGTGATCTCTTTTTTCCATCTCTTCAAGATGATCAAGATGCATCTTCAGATCCTTTGGATTGGAGAAAGCCGTACCGTAAATTCTCTGAAGCATAGGTCTCTTCTCATCGCCGCGCCAGTAAGCTCCGGCTGTTTTGAGAAGCTTGAATGACTGGGGATTGAGGCGGCTCGTATCCTCGACGTGAGGACCCCGGCACAGATCTTTGAAATCACCCATCTGATAAACGGAAATCTCTTCCGAATCAGGCAGCTCTTCTATAAGTTCCAGCTTATAGGGCTGATCGGCAAAAAGAGCTCTAGCTTCTTCTTTGGATACCACGGATCTTTCAAAACCGCTACGGGCTTTGATGATCTCTTTCATGGATTCTTCGATAACGGCAAGATCATCGGGAGTGATGGACCTGGGGAGGTCGAAATCGTAGTAGAATCCGTTTTCAATAGCGGGTCCGATAGCGATTTTCGCATCGGGGAACATTTTCAAAACAGCTCCTGCCATGACATGAGCCATCGAGTGGCGCATGGTCTGCTGTTTTTCAAGCTTCTTAGCTTCTTTGTCAGACATAAATGCCTCCTGGTACTTTCGCGGGGCAAAAAAAAAGACATCTTATTTTTTGCCCCTGAAAACTTAATTTGATAAAAGTTTCCTAAGGACGAAAAACAAAATGTCTTCCGCGTTACCACCTTAATTCGCTGCAGCTAGTGTATTCTCTGCAACGCACTCAGCTCTCCCTTGACGCGGGATGTCGGCACAGGATACTCGGATTCAACCTTTGACCTGTACAGCTCGGGAGTGGTTTTCACTGATTCTTCCGCCGATCATCTTCCAGCCCAGGGATGATCTCTCTCGTGACGCAGGGGACCATTACTCGTCTCCGTCTTAGCCTTTGAACTATAATATCAGGATATGAGGCTTTAAAGTCAAGTAGAACTATTCAAAGAGAGAATAAATTTCTCTATAATGTCTATTAATGGAATTAGTAGAAGGTATAACGGAAAACTACCTCATCATGTACATTGTACGTGATGCCGAGGGACAGATAGAAAAAGTCCTGGATGCAGATGGAAGCGAGGTAGAGAAACAGATGCTGGCCCATTCATTTCTGGCCAGCGGTTGCGACGGCGGCTTCATCTACAAAGATGAATTTATTGAAATGGACAATTATTACGAATTCAGAAAAGACAAGGCGTCACGGCACCAGCGGTTCAAATCGAGAAAACTGCCCAAAACTGTTAAGCCGAAAGCGCCTAAAAGCTGAAAACGGAACAGAGAGTTATTGAGAGGGATTGATACTGCATTCCAGCTCCGTCCGGCCAGGATCCTATGGGAGTTCCGTACCCGTTGTATGCGTAGGTATTGCCCATTCTTTCAAAGAGATAATCCCCCGATATGACAAACTTTATTCCAAAAAATGAATTGAAATGATATCCTGTCTCCAGCGAACCGAAAACATAGTGGCCCCATTTTATGATGTCATAAAAATGAATATCTCTTAAAATATGATGATCATGATCCAGTCCGAAAGCAAAAGGACTGTAATGAAGATTTCCTTTAATGCTCAGCCCTGAAGCGCTTACATAGCCCCCCCGGATTCCGAAATAGGGAAGATGAAATGCGAGATTGTAATCAATGGCGTTGGTGCCGACGGGAATCACATCGTCAATGCCGTCATACATTGAATCCAGAACCGAATCTGTCCAATCCCAGTAGAGGTATCTGTATCCGATTACAAACAGAAAGGACCACAACCTGTCATTCAGAAAATCAAATGAGCTGTTTACATCAAATATCAGGGAATCGAGAACCTCTACGGAACTCAGAGACCAGTGTGACAGATCCGTTTTTCCATCTCTGTCATGAAGATCATATCCGGCTATCCAGTCATAATCATTCATGAAGCCAACGCCTTTGCTAACCGCCGTCTTGACCCCTGCGTTGATATAAGCTCTATTCAGGAAATTAAATGAAGAAGAAGCACCGATGTAATAAATGTCATTAAGCTCCCAAATCAACTCGCTTAAGTAATAGCCATTGGAACTGCTCATCCCTTCGGTACTTTCGTCTCCCGTATCATAGACGATTTCACGAGCCCGCCCGTTCAGATAACCGGAAGAAAATTCAAGAGAAATTCCGTATTTATCACCTTCTTCAAGAACGGGACCTTCCAGACTCTGCAGCGCAAACAGTGGAAAAACCAGAGAGAGTAATTGAATCAGAAAGAAACTATTTCTCAAAAAGTGAAAATCCTCATCATCTTTTTAATTTTTCTTCAATCTCATCGACAATCCAGTCGGGTGTGGAAGCTCCTGCAGTCAAACCTATTGTATCATATTCAAATATTTCTCGGGGGATTTCCTGGGCTGAGGAAATGTGCCAGCAGGGGACATTCATTTCCGTTACGGTCAGGTACAGTCTTTTTGTATTGGCACTGTTCTTCCCTCCGATAACCAGAACAGCCTCTACTTCCTGAGCCAGTTTTATCACAGCTGTCTGACGATCGTTTGTTGCGGAGCAGATGCTATTCTGGATCACGATATGGCTGTTCTTTCCTTTAAGCACGGAGCAGACCGATTCGAATTCACTTTCCTTGATCGTCGTCTGACTGATAACCATACTTTTATCGGGTGGATTTAAAGATGATGCTTCTTCTGCGCTGCCGACGATATCAAAATCATCGGCATAGCCTGCGAGACCTTTTATCTCTCCGTGATTTCTGTCTCCGACAATTATGATACGATACCCCATGGAACTGTATTTCTTAACCAGTTTATGTGAGGCGATAACTTTCGGACATGTACCGTCGATAATCTCGATTCCTTTTTTTTCGAGCTTTTGCCGTTCCGCAGGAGGTATTCCATGAGCCCGTATGACAGCCCGCCCCTCGTTGACTTCGTCGACCGAATCGATTGCGGGAATTCCAAGGGAAGTAAATTTATCAACGATCTGCTGATTGTGAATGATCGGCCCCAGGGTTACAGCATTCCTATGGCCTTCATCGGCTATTTTCTGAACAATTGAAACAGCTCTTTCCACGCCCATGCAGAAGCCCATAGCTTCAGCCCTGATAATTTTTCTCATATCATTCTCCAATCAGAATAAAATTCTGGTCCTGTCCATCTATTTCATATTCATTTATTCCGAAGGGGTAATCCCTATCTTTCAAGAGAACAGCTCTTTGATTGCAGTATAAATCTGCTGCTTCAAGCCTTTTAAGGACATCCTCGAAATTACCGTTATCAACACCGATTCTGGAGATATCATACCTGTTGGCTTCTCCTGAATCAACAGGTCGTGAAAATTCGTTATCGTAATCAAAAGCACCAGCTATACTGATGCCGTTGTAGCTGAAATCCCGTACAGTTTTCTGCCGTTCAGGCGTTATCTCTCCGATCCCGTAGGAATAGGCTAAAGTGGTTCTCCCATCGTTCTGTACGCCGTAGCTAGTAAGGACATCGTAATACCCGACCAGTTCAAATATATATTCCATTTCACTGACTACTTCCGAGTAGTAGTGATGAAGCGTATGGTTTCCCAGGTAGAAATTCTTCTCCAGGTATTGCAGTTTTGAATGAACAGCCGGCATGGCCAAATAGGGAGGACCGGGATTGTAACCGCCTCCGGTCTGCCGGAAGGGAATGGCGTCAAAAGTAAGATAAAAAGTAAAGTTTCTTCTCCCCCGCTCCAGAGGAAGAGTTTTTTCAAGAACAGATACCATACAGTATTTTGAGATAATATGATTGCCGTCCTTCATGATAAAAGGAGCATGCTTCAATTCTCCAACGGTCTCATAATAAAACACACCGGAGGAACTGTCGTCACAGCCGAGTACGACAGGCGAAAAACCGTCGGGTACAAAGGAAAAATCACCATCGATCAGTTGCAGATCGGAAATTACATGAAATTTATTGTTTTTAAAAAATCCAAGAATCTGTTCGAAGCGTTCAAGAGTTAATTCGAGTCTTTGTTCATTTCCGATACGATGAAAGGCCAGTACGGGTATGAAACCCGGTCCGGACTTCGGAGAAATGAATGAAGTCTGTCTTTCAGTTCGGATCGTATAGTTTTCAAAGTTGAGAAAACCTGCCAGAGCTTCTTCGGGGCTTTCATTATCCCCGATTGTCAGAACCGGCTCACCGGGACGGAGCGTACCTTTTGCCGATCCGACTAAGCGGTAAATCTCATCAGCTGAAACATAGGAGTTAAGTAATAAAACGAACAGTATAATAAAAATGTTTTTCTTCATATCCTGAATAAAATAAGGCTGCCCCTTATGAGACAGCCTTAATAAATTTC
Organism: Spirochaetales bacterium; assembly: GCA_016936555.1. Lineage (GTDB taxonomy): Bacteria > Spirochaetota > Spirochaetia > DSM-2461 > DSM-2461 > Spirochaeta_F. The sequence continues at coordinate 5,602 of JAFGXR010000007.1, forward strand.
TTAATTTTATCAGGCTTTATTGAAGTTTACAACTTTAGCATTTTTCGCAGTCTTTTTGGAACCGAGATTATGCCATCCAAGCAGGATGGATGATGCGATAAAGACTGATGAGTAAGTTCCGACAACAACACCGACAATCAGGTTAAGAGCAAAGAGCTTGATTGATCCTGTTGCAAGAATGAAGATGGCGGTTACGGCAATCAATGTCGTCAGAGATGTTATAATCGTTCTGCTCAAAGACTGAGTTACAGAAATATTAATCACTTCTTCAAAAGTTTTACCCTGGAGAACTCTGGCGTTTTCTCTGATTCTGTCAAAGATAACGATAGTATCGTTCAGAGAGTAACCGATGATTGTCAGAACAGCGGCTATTGTCGCTGTAGAGAAATCAATCTGGAAAATACCGATGAATCCGAGAAGAAACAGAACGTCGTGAAAAATCGCGGCAATAGCCGAAACGGCGTAGTTCAGTTTGAATCTGATCCAGATATACACGAGAATAAGTGCCAGCGCAAATACCGTCAGAAAGATGGTCTGGGAAGTCAGACTTCCGGCAAAGCGGGGACCGACATAGTCGGAAGAGCGGATTTCCACAGCACCAGATCCGAAAGAGGCTTCCAGTTTGGAAAGGATCTCTCTCTTTACTGTCTGCTGAAAGTCCGCCTGGGTTTCATCAACTCCGACGCGAACCATGAATTCCTTGTCTTCAGCATTGCCGATAGACTGAACCTGAAGGGATTCGATACCTTCAAGCGCCGCTTTCACATCTCCTTCGGAGATATCAGATGAAGTTGTAATCTGAATCCGCTGGTTCAAACCGGCCTGAAAGTCTATACCGAAATTGAACCCGCCGCGAAGGAATGTTCCTCCCCAGAAAGCGGCTATCAATACAAAAGACAGGGCCAGCATAACAAACCGGAGTCTGGTAAAATTGATTGTTTTTTCCATTATTTTAGCCCCCATCCGATGCTGAGTTTTTTCATTTTAAGAGTATCGGATCCGAATGAAAAGATCGCTTTGGATACGAAGATAGCCGTAAAGAGCGAGCTGACGATACCGACAGCCAGAGTTACGGCAAAGCCCTGAATAGGTCCTTTACCCAGCTGGGAAAGGAATATCGCGGCGATTAAAGTCGTAATATTGGCGTCCATAACGGTCCAGAAAGCTTTCTTGAAACCGGCTTCAATTGCCGCAGCGCGGCCCTTGCCGATTTTCAGTTCCTCTTTAATTCTCTCGAAAATAATAACGTTGGCGTCTACCGCCATACCGACGTTGAGAATCAGACCGGCTATACTGGTCATTGTCAGCGTCATTTTAAAGGAAGAGAGAATTGCCATAATAAACAGGAAGTTCAGAAGAAGGGCGACTGTGGCCACAACTCCGGCACCTTTGTAGTAAATGATCATAAAGAGGATAACAGCGATAAAACCGATGATCATGGCCATGATTCCCGTTCTGATCGCGTCGCTACCGAGCGATGCTCCGACAGCCTGCTCATCGATTACGTTGAGATTGATAGGCAGAGCGGCGGTTTTCAGAACGATGGAGAGCTGCTGCGCTTCATCGCTGTCAAAACCAGTCATCCTTACGGAGTTTCTGATCCCCTCGGAAATGTTGGGAGCCCCTTCCTTGATCTTGTTATCCATAACAATAGCAAGACGCTTGCCCACATTATTACTGGTCAGCTCATAGAAAAGATCGCCTCCCTCACTATCGAGCTCGAAAATAACTTCGGGCTGGTTGGTGATGGAATCTCTTCGGACAAGAGCCGATTTGATGTGCGAACCATCGAGACCCGCTTCTTTTTCAACAGCGAGATAGCTGTAAAGCTCATCCACACCGTAGGCATCTTTCTTGTAAACGCCCATGACAACAACATCTTCGGGAAGAAGTGTATCATCTTCGGGACGTCCGTTTTCAAAAATCTCGCCGGGGCTTCTGCGGATGATATCCTGAACTTTATTTGATGCGTCATCATTCACTATGTGAAAGTTTAACGATCCTTTTCCATGGAGGAAGGAATTGACAGTCTCCTGATCCACTTCACCGGGAACTTCAATAATGATCTGGTTGTTTGCCTGTTTTCTGATGGAAGGCTCGGTAACTCCGAACTTATCGATTCTGCTGTTAAGAGTCGTCATTGCCAGCGCAATGGCTTCATCAATCTCTGCGGCGGAGGGCTCATGTCCCAGTCTTTCGGCCAGGTTGGTCTCATCGGCTTCGATTGTGACGCTCAAACCACCGGAAATATCGAGACCGAGCTGCAGAATCTTGTTCTTCATATCTTTCAGGTCTGTGATATCTTCGCGATGAAACTCTTCGAGAGCGGAGAAAAGCTCGTTTGCGGAATTGAATCCTTCAAGAGTGGACTTTACAGTCCATTCTGCAGGAAAATCTCTTTTCTCCAGTTTGTAGTTGTTTTTAGCTTCCGCTATGAGAAAACTGTAAGAATCGGCGAGAACTTCATCAGGACTGTTTTTTACCAGTGCCGTCAGCTCTTCCAATTCTCCAGCTGCCTGTTTCTTGGCATATTCCCGGATCTGCTCCTTGGAACTGTTCGCCAGAACCTGTCTGTCTTCAGGGGTAAAAAAATACCACTTGATTGTTGGTGACAGAAGAACTCCGGCCAGTCCGATAAACAGAAGAATCACCAGAAATCTAAATCTAATGCTCATTTTATGACTCCAGATTGTTTAAATATCTTATATTTATTTTATTCTTTATCTTTTTTCTTGGACTTCTTTTCAGTTTCTTCGCTGATTTCAGCTACTTTCTGATTTTTCTTATCCTTGACAACTTCGGAAAGAGCGGATTTTTTAAATTCGATCTTAACATCGTTGTATACTCTGACAGAAACTATATCATCTTTTACGGAATCGACAGTCCCTCTGATTCCTCCGATGGTTGTAACTTTGTCACCTTTTTCGACAGATTCGATCATGGCTTTTGTTTCTTTCTGTTTCTTGTTCTGAGGTCTGATAATCAGAAAGTAGAAAATGGCGATAACAAGAGCGAATGTCACGATGGGAGTGGACATGGCCGCTGCGCCGCCCGCAGCCTGCAGAAGAGGCAGATTCAGTAATAAATTCATAATTTATCCCCGCATTTGTATTTTGAAACTTATGTTAATACTAGATTCTGGCAGTTTTGTGTATTTCATCGGGTACAGTATAAACTCCGAACAGAAGTTTAAGCTGATCTATGGATTTGTAAGCAGAACCGCTTTGTTCGTTGTACAGATCGAGAATGTATTGCATCGATTCCTGATCATTGTCGTACAGAGCGTCGCAAAAAGCTGATTTAAACAACCCTATGTCAGCCAGTTCCCGGGATTTCAGGGAGGAATTCGCTTTTAAAGCTCTTTTATCGACAATGGCAGAATCTCCATGATATCCGATTATAAAATTGAAAACTGTTTTCTTCATAGTAATATCCTACAAGTTCAAATGATTTTATCAGTATAGCTTGAAAAAGTACACTCAAAAAAAAGTATGTTTTATTAAAAAAAACGGACTGCTCCGGATATGCTCCGAAGCAGTCCTTTTTATCCATTAAGGAAGGGTTTACATCATACCGCCCATTCCACCCATTCCGCCCATTCCGGCTGCACCGGCGGCGGGAGCCTCTTCGGGAATGTCAGTGATGGAACACTCTGTTGTGAGGAGAAGACCGGCAATGGAAGCGGCGTTCTGAAGAGCGCTTCTCGTAACCTTGGCGGGGTCGATAATACCCGCTTTGATCATGTCGGTCCATTCCATTCTGTTGGCATCGAAACCGACACCTTTCTTTTCGGACTTTGCTTTATCGGCAACTATCGCTCCGTCGACTCCGGCATTGTTGGCAATCTGTCTGATAGGCTCTTCGAGAGCTCTCTTGACGATTTTAAACCCGACTTTTTCATCTTCCGTCAAAGAGGACTCATCGAATTTCTCGATAGCCGCGGCAACCTGAACAAGAGTCAGACCACCTCCGGCAACAATACCTTCCTCGATAGCGGCTCTGGTAGCCGAAAGAGCATCTTCAACTCTGTGCTTCTTCTCTTTCAGCTCGACTTCTGTAGCGGCTCCGACATTGATAACGGCGACTCCGCCAGCCAGTTTGGCCAGTCTTTCCTGAAGTTTTTCCCTGTCGTAATCGGAAGAAGTATCTTCGATCTGAGTCTTGATCTGGGCGATTCTCTCTTTGATAGCCGATTCTTGTCCGGCACCATTGATGATCGTTGTGTTTTCCTTTTCAACTTTAACGGTTTTGGCAACACCGAGATCATCGAGTTCCGTATTTTCCAGTTTGAGTCCGATGTCTTCGGAGATAACTTTTCCGCCGGTCAGGATAGCGATATCCTCGAGCATGGCTTTTCTTCTGTCACCGAACCCGGGAGCCTTGACGGCGCAGACATTGAGAGCCCCTCTTATCGTGTTTACAACGAGAGTGGCGAGGGCTTCACCGTCAACATCTTCCGCGATGATGAGAAGAGCCTTGCCGGTCTGTGCGACCTTTTCCAGAACGGGAAGAAGATCTTTCATGCTGGAAATCTTCTTATCGAAAATAAGGATGAAGGGATTTTCCATTACTGTGGTCATATTGTCCCGGTTTGTCGCGAAGTAAGCGGAGAGGTATCCTCTGTCGAACTGCATACCTTCAACAAAGTCAGTTGTTGTTTCGATTGTTTTGGATTCTTCAACCGTGATAACGCCGTCTTTCCCGACTTTTTCCATGGCATGGGCGATTTCCTCACCGATTTCCATATCGTTGTTGGCGGAAATAGCCGCTACCTGGGCAATTTCGTTTTTGTCATTGATTTCCTGGGCATGTTTTCTGATTTCTTCAACAGAGAACTCAACAGCTTTGTCGATTCCTCTTTTGATTCCCATGGGATTGATTCCGGCGGCAACGCTTTTCAGTCCCTCTTTTACGATTGAATAAGCCAGAACTGTTGCTGTCGTTGTTCCGTCTCCTGCAACATCATTGGTTTTTGTAGCGACTTCTTTGAGAAGCTGGGCTCCCATATTTTCGAAGGGATCTTCCAGTTCGATTTCTCTCGCAACGGAAACACCGTCTTTTGTTACAGTAGGCGCCCCGAATTTTTTGTCCAGGAGAACGTTTCTCCCTTTAGGTCCAAGCGTTACCTTTACAGCATCTGAAAGTTTTTCAATTCCCGACAGAAGACTCTTGCGGGCATCTTCGTTAAACTGCAGCTGTTTAGCCATAAATAATTCTCCCCTTTATAAGGTATAAAAAATTGATAATTAAACGGATAGAAATTATCCGTGATAAAAGATACTAATTCTCGTTCAGATCATCAAGTAATTTGACCGGATTTATGGTATTTCTATTTCTCCGGCATAAATTTCATGAATAGAGCCGCTTTCATCCTCTATAAGGAGCTGACCGTCTTCGCCTAACCCCCGGTTTATGCCGATGACGGATTTTTCCGATCCGGCCTGCCCGCTTCGCACTTCGATCTTCAGTCCGGAATGAAATAATTTATCTCCGACGAGCGAGCGCCATAAGTCACCGGATTTCAGAAGCGAGGAAAATGAAGAAAGCACCTCGAGAAGCACAGCATCCCGGTTGATATCCGCTTCGATGATATTGCCCAGCGACGTACTCTTATCCTTGATCTCTCCGGGAAAGTTTCTCTGATTACAATTGATGCCCATTCCGCAGTAAAAGTACCGGCTGTCAGCTTCGCAAAGTATTCCCGCGCACTTCTTTCCCCGGAAGAGAAGATCATTGGGCCATTTCAAATTGAAAAGCTCACCGGTTATCTTTTCAACAGCTATAAGCAGAGCCGCTCCGGCAATCAGGGGAAGGTGATGCAGTTCCTGGATTAGTTCATCCCGTCTCAGAACCAGAGTGAACATGAGATTCTCACCCTTTCCCGATTGCCAGACCCGCCCTTTGATCCTGCCTCTCCCCTGCTTCTGAAAATCAGCAGTAAATACAGTTCCGTGGCGAATTCCCGTTTCTGCCGTTTTTTTAGAGTCATCCATGGTTGAATCTGTGACTTCTCTGTAATATACTGGAGCATCGGGAAAGGGATTATTCAGATTCTTTATTTCCATAAAGGTATTTTATGACGTTAAGGCTTCTTTATATAGTCCCGGTCCCAATAAAAAAGATTTTTGAGTGTTTGTTGATATATGAAAATTAAGATTCTGATAGCATGTCTCCTTATTGTTGTTTTCCCCTTGTTCAGTGATATTGACAGTGATTTGATCTACTATGTCGTACGGGGAAACGAAACCAGAGTTACGGAACTCCTCGATCAGGGAGCCAATCCCGATGCGGAGGGAGATGACGGAAGAACGGCTCTCCACAGAGCCATTCTGAACAGACATGATGCTATAGGTGAAATTCTCATAAGCGCCGGTGCCGATCCATCGGGAGTTGACCGGGATGGAGATACCTACCTCTATCTGGCAATTCTCAGGGATCTCGATTTTACTGCGACGGCCCTGGTAAATCACGGAGCCAACCCCCATGCCATAAATTTATACGGGAACAATATGCTGTATCTCGCTCTTTCCAGAAATCTGGAAACAACGGCTATAGCATTGATCCGGGCCGGAGCCGAACCCAATACGATCGGGAGTAACGGGACACATGTCCTTATTATGGCTATCAGCCTGGGAATGGCCGAAGCGGCGGAGGAGCTGGTTCTCCATGGAGCCGATGTCAATATAAAAGACCATAACGGCTATACAGCCCTTAAAAGAGCTGAGTGGAGAGGCTATTTCAATCTCATAGATCTTATGAAGGAGAGAGGAGCCGAATAGAGCCCCTCTAGAGAATCGGTCCGATAACGATCTGCCCTTTTTCCCTGTCCGCCTTGACCAGGACTCTGCTCTGGTTTTTTTCAACTTTTATTCTTAAATGACCTATGCGGATTTCCGTTCCGGCAAAGAGGGTTCCATTGACTTTTATATAAGCTTCTTCGCAGATACAGAGACTTCTGACAATGGTATCCATTTCTTTTTCCTGCGTTTTAGACGCTTCAAGCATCCTGGAAATAAGATCCTCCGGCGGATTGGGACGGTTTTTCATTTTCTGGATTTTCTCAAGCAGCACGTCGTGACGGACTTTCATATTTTCCAGTTTCCGGTTTTCAACGAATGAGATTCCGCAACAGAGTGTCGTGGGGGCACAGTTCTCCCGTCCGATATTAAAGGCCTCGATACTCTTTTCCGCCATAATGGTGCTGGAGACGATAATACCCTTCTGACCCATGGTAAGTTTGCCAAGCGTATTGATTTCAGCTGTCATGATGGAAGTGGAGACGGAAACTCCCGTGCGTGACTCTACTGTGCCATATTCGATAAACTTCGCCGTTATCATTCCGTTGGCGCGGATGAGGGCATTTCCACGGCCTTTGACTCCGAGATCCAGCGTCAGGTCTCCGCGACAGAGAATCTCCGCATTTTTGATAAGCTGTTTACATCGGATACTTTTTCCCGCAGCGACTCTGAATCCGTCCTGCACTCCGCCTTCGATTACGAGATCTCCGGCAAAAGAGACATTTCCGGTGTGATAGTCGACATCGGAAGGAATTTGCAGAACTTCTGTTACTGAAATATTATCTCCGTCGATGACGAACCGGCCATGAGCCATGGAAACGAGAAGCTCACCGCGGGATTCAAGATTCTCACCGGCTCTGAATATCTGCATATCCTTGTTTCTAAATGGTATGACTGAACCTGTTACATCTTTGCCTTCAACTCCGGCTCTGTAGGGGAAGATCCTTCCCACAGCTTCACCTTTTTTGACCATTACGAAGGGACTGCTCTCCTTGTGATCGACCGAGCCGTCTGCTTTGACCACGGTTTTTTCCCTATTGAAAAACTCAGGTTTGAGATTGATATGGGGAGGCGATGCTTTTACCGGCTTTGTCCCTCTGGCGACAGGTACGTCTTTTACGGGCTTCTGCTCGCTGTTACATTTCTCAATAGCCCTGAGAATGTTTTCTTCAATGATTCCAAAAATGATATTATTGGCATTGAGTGCCGAATCCGCCTGAACCTTCTCAAGAGGTCTGCCTTTTCCCGATGACGGAAAAAAAGAAGCAAATGCTTCCATTTTATCTTCAGAGATCTCGATTGCCACATAACCGTCGCTCCGGTCATCAATAATCTTCTCACTCATATCCCGTTTATTATCGGAAATTACATTTATAAACTGTAGAATTGACAGGCCACCGGTCCGGGGGGAAACATAAACAGGATTTATTTGCAAAAAAAATCGAAAAATAAAGAATATTTATTCACAAAACACTTGATCAATATGCATCATAGAGATATTTTATGCTAAAAATAGAATATTTATACATGGAGTCCGCTCTTGAATGATAGAAGAACCAGATTGGTCCAAATTAAGAAGATAATCCGGGAAAGTCATGTTTCCAGCCAGGAACAGCTTCTGAAACTGCTTGATGAAAATGGTATTTCCGTTACGCAGGCGACGCTGTCCAGAGACTTGAAAATGCTGAACGTCAGCAAGATCTCCAATGAGAAAGAGGGCTATCACTATCACCTCCCCTCAGAGAAGGAGGAAAAAGAAGCTGAAAAATACCTGGTTGAAGATATCGCCCGGGGATTCCTCTCCATCGAGTTTTCCGGGAATCTCGCTATTCTGAAAACCCTGCCGGGCCATGCCAACACGGTTGCCATAGCTCTGGACAAGCTTGAAGGTCTTCCCATCATCGGCACAATCGCCGGCGACGATGCCATATTGATTGTGCTGAAGGAAAATGAAAGGGAGGAGACGGTTATTGACGCTCTGGTAAAAAGAATACCGGATTTGGAGCACGAATTATGAAAGCTGCCGTATTGGGCGCCTCGGGATACACGGGGATGCTCCTTCTCAGACTGCTGAGCAGTCACTCTGATATCGATGAAGTCATTGCTGTATCCACTTCAAAAACGGGAGAGATGATTGAATCGGGGGACCCGGGGCTTTTCGGCAATATCCCGGGAAGTTATATCGGAATAGAAGAACTGGAAGCCGCAGCCCCCGATGTTATTTTTTCAGCCCTGCCTCATCTGGCGTCCCTCCCCTTCTACAGGGATTTTATCGGCAAGGCTGTCATTATCGATCTCTCGGCGGATCTGCGCTATGAAACGAAAGAGGGGTTCGAGAAAGCCTACGGAACAGAGCACGCCGCGCCCGAGCACATCGGCAAAGCGGTTTTCGGCCTTTCCGAATGGTACCGGGAAAAGGTGAAGCAGGCCGATCTGATAGCCAATCCGGGATGCTACCCCACCTGCACGCTTCTCCCCCTTCTTCCCTTATTAAAGGAAGGCATCGTGGAGGGAGACCTGACGACCACGGCTCTGTCGGGCATATCCGGTGCCGGGAAAAAAGCGGCGATCAACAATCTTTTCGTCGAAAGAAGCGAAAACTGCAACGCCTATAATCCCGGAAAAAAGCACAGGCATCAGACGGAAATTCAAAAGGAACTGGATTATACGGGCAGGAAGAGCAATCTTCTTTTCACTCCCCATCTTGTCCCATTAAGGCGCGGCATGTTTGTCACGACAACGGCGTACCACAGGGGACTGGATAACGAGACGCTGAAAGGTATTTACACCGGTTATTACGGAAACGATCCCTTTATAAAGATCAATGGTTCCTCAATTCCCGAAACATCCCATCTCTGGGGTTCCAACCGCTGCGATATAGGATGGGAAATCTGCGGAGACCGCGTTCTTCTTTTCTCGGCTATCGACAACCTGATGAAAGGGGCTTCCGGACAGGCCGTACAGAATATGAATATCCGCTTCGGATTTGACGAAACGGCAGGTCTGCGCACCTGGGGAGATCTCTGATATGGGCAAACCTCTGATGATAATTAAAACCGGAGGAAGAGCGGCTGAAAACAACGTAGCTCTCAGCCATCTGACGAAAGAGATTAAAGAACTGCACGGCGATTATGATTTCCTGATCGTTCACGGAGGGGGAGCGGCCGTTTCGGCAATACAGAAAACATACGGCATCGAACCTGTTTTTAAAAATGGGATCAGGATGACGACAGAAAGGGAAATGGATCTGGTCGATATGGGGCTGGCCGGTCTGATGAATAAAAAGCTGGTCCGGCTTTTCAGCAGCTGCGGTCTGCCCTCCGTGGGAATCAGCGGCGCCGATGGCTCTTTGCTGACAGGTGAGCCCATAGGAGAACAGAGCCGGACAGGAAGGATTACCGCATCTGACAGAAAATTAATCGATTTACTTCTGGAGGGCGGTTTTACGCCGATCGTATCGCCGGTTTCTTCCGATTCTGACGGCGGGCCATTGAATATAAACGCCGATGAAGCGGCATTGGCTCTGGGTATTTCCTGTAAGGCCGATGCGATTGTTTTTCTTTCCGATATTCCGGGTATTCTCAATGAGAAGGTTCTCATAAAGGAGCTTACGGAACTGGAAGCCGAATCCCTTATGGAACAGGGAATTATCAGCGGAGGAATGATTCCGAAGGTACGGTCATCGCTCACGGCTCTTCATGAAGGAGCGGGAACAGTGGTAATCGGAGAATATAAGAATCCCGGAGATCTGAAAAATCTTCTGCAGGGAAATAAAGGAACAAAAATATGGCTGAAATAAACATGGCGACGACAAGGGAACACGGGTTTCCCAATAACTACTCCAATGAGTTTCTGATTCTCGATAAAGGTGAAGGGGTTTATGTTTTCGATGTGGCGGGAAAGAAGTATCTCGACTTCGGTTCGGGCATAGCCGTAAACGCACTGGGATACGGGAATAAAGAGATTGCCGCTATCGCATCGGCCCAGATGGAAAAACTGGTCCATGTCTCCAATCTGTTTACGACGGAACCGGCTCTGGCCTTCGCTTCCAGACTCGTAGACGGGAAGAGATTCAGCGCCGTACATTTCGGAAACAGCGGTTCGGAAGCCAACGAAGCCGCCATAAAATACGCCAAGCTCTGGTCCATCCGGACAAAAGGTCCCGATTGCTACAGGATACTATCTTTTTCGGGAGCCTTCCACGGCAGAACCATGGGTGCCCTGGCCAGCACTTATAACAACAAGTACAAGGACCCTTTCGGTCCGATGATTCCCGGCGCTGAAATTATCGAGTACAACAATGTGGAAAAGCTGAGGGAAACACTCGATGAGTCTTTCGCAGCCGTCATTGTCGAAGTTGTCCAGGGTGAAGGCGGACTGAGATCACTTTCCGATGAATTCGCTTCGGCGCTGAAGGAACTCTGCGTTAAGCATAAAGTGCTGATCATAGCCGATGAGGTTCAGACAGGGATGGGACGGACAGGAGATCTCTATGCTTCAGACGGAATCGGACTCGACGCCCATATCATTACCCTTTCCAAACCCCTTGCGGGAGGGCTTCCCCTCTCGGCGACACTTATCCCCGGTTTCGTCAATGACAAAGTGAAAGTCGGCGAGCACGGTACCACATTCGGAGGCGGACCGGTGACCACGGCAGTGGCCTCCTATGTCTGGGATATCATTACCGGTGAGGGTTTTCTCGGGGGAGTAAAGGAAAAATCCTCCTATCTGATCGGCAGACTTGAAATTCTGATGAAGGAATACGGGTTTATCAAAGAGATCCGGGGGAAGGGTCTGCTGCTCGGCCTGGAAATAGACGAGAATGAAACGGTCGATGTTCTGAAGATTATGGGAGAAGCAAGGGATAAGGGGCTGCTGCTTCTGAAGACGGGAGTCAATGTTCTTCGACTGGCGCCCCCTCTGATTATCAGCAAGGAAGAAATTGATGAAGGAATTGCCATTCTCGATTCGGTTTTAAAAGATTTTGAAGAGAATATATTTACGCGCTAAGGAGAAATAAATGGGTGCAATAAAAAAAATAGCTCTGGCCTATTCGGGCGGACTGGATACTTCAATCATCATACAGTGGCTGAAGGAAAATTACGATAACGCGGAAGTTATCGCCATCTGTACCAACGTGGGACAGGATGAAGACTGGGACGCCGTAGAACAGAAGGCTTTGAAAGCCGGCGCGTCTAAATACTACCTGGGAGACCTCAGGGAGGAGCTGGCCGCTCAGTATATCTTTCCCATGGTCAGAGCGGGAGCCGTTTACGAAGGGCAGTATATGCTCGGGACATCGATCGCCAGACCTTTCCAGGCGAAATACCAGGTCGATATCGCCCTGGCAGAGGGATGCGACGCCCTGTGCCACGGCTGTACGGGCAAGGGAAATGACCAGGTCCGCTTCGAACTGACCTATAAAGCCCTCGCGCCCCATCTCAAAGTCATTGCGCCCTGGAGAATCTGGGATATCAAATCCCGTGAGGATGCCATCGATTTCGCCGAGAGCCGGAATATCAATCTCGGAGAAATCTCCAAAAAAAATATCTACTCACGGGACTGGAACATCTGGCATATGAGCCACGAAGGGGGAATTCTCGAAGACGCCTGGAACCGCCCCGAAGAGAGCATGTTCCGACTGACGAAATCTCCCAAGGACGCGCCGGATAAAGAGACGGAAGTCATCATCGATTTCGAGAAAGGTATGCCAGTCGGCCTGAACGGCGAAAAAATGAGCGCCTTTGAAATGATGAAGCAGCTGAACAGAATCGCAGCGGAGAACGGTGTCGGCCGTGTGGATATTGTCGAAACCCGTCTCGTGGGAATGAAGAGCCGCGGCGTCTACGAAACACCGGGGGGAACTCTTCTCCATACAGCCATGCGCGACCTGGAAATGTTCACGATCAACAACGACGCGCTGCATCTGAAACAGAAGATGTCCTATGATTACGCCGATCTGGTCTACGCGGGGAAATGGTATACGACGGCACGTTACGCTCTGGAAGAAATGATGAAAAAAGTGACAGAATATACGACCGGTTCCGTCAAGCTCTGCGTTTACAAGGGGAATGCCTGGGTAATCGGCCGGAAATCACCTTATGCCCTCTATCTGGAGGATCTGGCCTCTTTCGGTCCCAGTGATTACAACCAGAAGGATGCCGAAGGTTTTATCAATCTTTACGGATTGTCAACCGGCGTTACGGCAATGGTTCACAAGGATCTGGAGGACGGGTCCGGCCAGGCTGTAGAGATGAAACAGATGGCAGCCAGTTTTCATGATAAATAAGCAGATGGGAGTCGGAAGATGGAGACGGGATGAGTTTTCTTTTTTCTGATTCTTCGATATGAGCCGGCCGGTTATGGCCGGCTTTTTTTATAAGAATTGAGGAGTTTTCGATTATTTCAAACTATAGAGCTTGAATACCGGTGCTTCGTTTCTTTTTCAGCCCGTTGAAGAGTTCGGTGAATTCTACACTTGCCCATTGCCGCTGCCAGTCGTAACTGCCCTTTACATCGCGGTAGTATGACTCTACAATCATGATAAGGAAGAGGTACAGACGGAAAAGTTTGATTCTGTTGAATGCCTTTTCATCAGCGATGAAGGGCTCCGGAGCATGGAGGTTGTACTCTTCGAAGAACCAGGGATTTTTTTCCAGATCCACATATCCCTGGACCTGGGAAAAGTCCGCTGCGGGGTCGGCGTAGAACCCTCTTTCGAAATCTATCAAGCCGGATATCTCCATACCGTCCCGAGTCTGCCGGACAAAGACGTTGCCGTCCCAGAGGTCGAAATGGACGAAAACAGGGTTGCTGATTCCGGCGAATGATTCGCTGTAGCTATCTAGAATCTGCAGAAGTTCTTTTTCCGGCACGGGAAGCTGTGCTTTGACTTTTTGGCCGTCTTCAAGAATATGGACAGCCATCTGTCTGAAAGCATCGAAATAGGAAGGAAGGCCCTGCCTCTCCATAAAGAGGTACCCGAAAAAATCTCCTTTTATCCCGTGAAGCCCCGCCATATGCCGTGCCAGCTGAAATGTCAGGGATTTCCTGAGTTTTTCCGGAATATCCCCTGATTTGTCGAGGGGAACTCCTTCCTGCCTGTCCATAATAAAATAGTCGAAGGGAATCTTCTCCCGTGAAAAATCCCAGGTTTCTATAAATGCGACGGGCATATCCGGTATTTCAATGGCTCTGTTCTGGAAATACACTTCTCCTTTCATAAGGTCCTTCTCATAAGTCAGAACCGGTACGGAATCGTGAGGCGCGATTTTGAGAACGTACTCCCTGTGGTTATCGAGCTGAATCAGATAGGACGTATTGTATGTTCCGTCTTTCAGCTCTCTGATAGCGGCGACACGGCCCAGTTCTTTGAATAATCCGGCTATCTGCTGATCTGTCAGGGTTGATTTCGTCGTGCTTTCCATACCCCTATTCTGTACCGGAAACCTATCCGGGGCAATAAAAGTGTTTGAATGCATTTTTCAAGTATTTGAAGAATTTCACGATGATTTTCTCTATACTTTCTCTATGAATCACTATGATATGCACTGTCATTCAGTCCATTCGGAAGATACGGACAGCTCCCCCGACGATATGTGCCGGTCGGCCTTGGAGAAAAGTATAAAGGGGATAGCATTTACCGAACATGTGGATTTCAATCCCGCCGACAAAGGCTTCGACTACTTCGATGCCGGGACTTTTCAAACTGACATCGACAGGCTGAGACAGATTTATTCTCCGAAACTCGGTATTTTAAAGGGAATGGAGTTCAGCGAACCCCATCTCTACCCCCGGGAGTTTAGGGCTTTATCCCTGAGCTATGACTGGGATGTCATAATCGGCTCGGTACACATGATGGGCGATCGCTTCGTCGGCGATTGTATCGTCAATAATGGCGGTGAATTGAGAACGCTCTACAGGGATTACTATGCTCTTTTGCTTGATATGGTGGAAAAGGGAGGTTTTGACATTCTCGGCCATCTCGATTTCCCTAAACGGTATTTCGGCAAAGCGGAGATTCCGGTCGACCATATAAAACCTGTTCTGAGGAATATGATAGAAAAAGGGATAGCGCTGGAAGTCAATACATCCCCCTGGAGAAAAGGACTCGATGAGTTCTCCCCGCACAGGGAAATTCTGGAATTATATGCCGGGGCGGGAGGGGAAATGATAACCCTGGGTTCCGATGCCCATATTCCCGGGGATGTAGCCGCTGATTTTAAAACAGCGGAGGAACTGATCGGGTCGATCGGTAATCTGAAAATCGGACGGTTTGAGAAGAGAAAATTTATTGAGAATGATTAAACAGGAAGGACGGGGTTGTAAAAATGGACCCATGCTACAACCCCGCCCTATATAAAAGAGTATATCAATAAAACAGATCAGTAGAGCCCTTCTATTGATCCCACTGTAAAAATGACCAGTGAAACAACAATTGTTGTGAATACAGTCATAATTATCCCTGATTTCGCGAAATCGCGGATTGAAAAATATCCGGCCGAATAGGGAATGACATTGGTCGGACTCGAGGTGACCAGTATAAAAGCCAGAGACGCGGTTATGGCGGCCGGCAGGGTGATGGAAAGGGCATCGAATCCCAGATTATCAGCCAGGGCGATCATTATGGGGATGACGATCGTAGCCGTAACGCTGTTGCTCGAAAGCGCCACTTTCAGGATCATGACAATGAGAACGATAGCACCGACTCTCAGAAGAGGCGAGAAACTGCCGATTCCGCCGAGCAGAACAAAGGAGAGCCAGCCGGCGGCGCCGGACTGATAGAGCATCATGCCGATGGAAATTCCCGTGACGACCAGGATGATCCCGCTCCACGAAACGTCCTCTTCAATTTCCTTCCACTTCAGGGAAGTGACTCCGGGAAAAAAGAAGAGAGTCGCCGTAAAAAAGACCGGCATGGATGTGGGAATGGCGATACCCAGCAATTTCTGCAGCAGACCGGATGTGAGCCAGAGCAGCACAGTCAGGAGAAAAATAACCAATGTCAATTTCTCTTCACGGCTCATGGGCGGATAATGATCAAACTCATGGCGCAGCTCTTCTTTGGTTTTCTTCAGATGTTTCATTTCCGGCTTAAACAGAAGCATCAGAAGCCCCCAGCCGATGGGCAGAAGCAGAATCACCGCCGGGACGCCGTACATCATCCAACGGGTGAAACTCAGGTCAATGCCGGCGATTTCTTTCAGAAAGCCTATGGCTATGGGATTGGGCCCGGCTCCTGCCGGCGTTCCGATTCCCCCGATAAGAGGACCCCACACCGTTGCAATCATCAGCGCTTTTCCGAAATTGCTTTTCAGCTTGAGACACCCTTCCTCTTCCAGAATAGCCACTCCCAGAGGCAGCAGCATGGCCGCCACGGCCATATTGGTTATCCACATGGACAGGAGGGCCCCCACCAGCATAAAACCGAATATGATCATGGCCGTACTGTTTCCCGTTCTGGAAAGCAGGAAAACGCTGATTCTTTTCCCCAGACCCGATCTGGTGATAAAGGCGGAGAGAATCAGAACCCCGATGAAGAAGGCAATTATATGGTTTCCGAATCCGACGCTGACGATATTTTTAAAGGTATCGACACGGAAAACAGCCAGCAGGACAACGCCCAGCATCCCGGTTATATGAAAGGGAATGGCTTCGGTCATCCAGAGAATGAGACAGAACAGGAGAAGCCCCATGGCAATCTGTCCTTCCTGAGTCAGAACGCCCTTACCGGCATTACGGATTGAATCGGGAACGGGAAGAACCATCATGAGAGCCATAACCACAGCGGCTATAGCGAAATAGAGAAGTTTTTTTCCGGTTTCTTTTGTCATCGGACTCGATCTCCCAGCAGCTCTTTGAGATAATCGCCGACAAATCGCGGTCTTTCAGCTACTTTTCCGCCGACGCTTTCGATGGCTTTGATTTTATCTTTGACCGAGCCTTTCCCTCCGGAAACAATAGCTCCGGCATGGCCCATCCGCTTTCCTTCGGGGGCGGTCCGCCCGCCGAGGAATGCCACAAGTGGCTTGGTGAAGATTCCCAGCCCTTTCATTTCAGCGCATTCCTCTTCCATGGTGCCCCCGAGCTCACCGATAATCACAACCGCATCGGTCTGGTCATCAGCTTCATAGAGAGGCAGCATTTCGGCGAATCTGGTGCCCGGGACGGGATCTCCTCCGATACCGATCAGAGAGGATACGCCGAATCCCGCTTTAACGACCATGGCCGTAACCTCGTTGGTGAGGGATCCGCTTCTGGTCATGACACCGATTCTGCCCTGTTTATAGACCCGTTCTATCCAGTAGGGAAAGAAACCCATCATCGCTCTGCCCGGAGAAATGACTCCCGAAGTATTTCCGCCGATAACCATGGCGCCTTCCGACATGGCGGCTTTTCTTATCTGAACAGCATCGTGGAGAGGTATTCCATCGGCTACCGTAACGATCTTTTTTATCCCCCCGTCGAGGGCTTCAAATACGGCGTCCTTTGTAAAGCGGGGCGGCACAAACAGCATGGAAGCCTCGACTTCAACCTTGTCCACAGCTCTTCTGACAGAGTGATAGACATCCCGTCCCTCCACCTGCTGCCCCTCTTTTCCGGGAGTGACGCCGGCCACGACATTGGTTCCGCAGCCTATCATATGATTGGTCCAGAAACTCCCCTCTTTACCGGTGATTCCCTGTATGAGTACTTTTGTTGTTTCGTCGATGAATATGCTCATGGCTTCTCCCCTTTGGCGATAGCAACGGCTTTACGCACCGCCTCTTCCGTATCATAGAGAGGAACCAGACCGGCTTCCTTCAGGATCCGGCTCGCGTCCTCTTCGTTGGTTCCCCGGATACAGGTTACTATGGGCCTGTCGGGCTTGAGCCGGCTTATGGCATCGACAATCCCTTCGGCCATGACATCGGCGCGGGCTATGGTCCCGAAAGTAACGACCAGAATGACTTTAGAGTCGTTTTTCAGACAGAGCTCCATAGCCCTGACGGCTTTCTTGTAGTTCGGGCCTCCGAATTCGAGGTAGTTGGCCACGGTTCCGCCTTCATAGTTGATCAGGTCGTAAACGGTTGTAGTCAAACCGGCTCCCGCGCACATAAGGCTGATATCGCCGTCGAACTGGAGATAGGGGATTCCTTCAAGAGAGGCTTCGTACTCCGCATCGGAATCGTAGTAATCCCTTGTCTTCCCGTAAGAGGGCTGACGGAAATCCGAATTATCGTCGATCGACAGTTTCCCGTCTCCGGCTATGATATTGCCATCACCTGTAATGAAGAGGGGATTTATTTCAATCAGCTCCGCATCGCTGGAAACGAAAGCTTTATATAGATTAGCGAGGACCGCTGAGAATTTTTTCAGCAAGTCCCCTTCCAGCCCCAGGGAGAACCCGACGTTTTTTATCTGAAATGGCATAAGGCCTCTATCGGGATCGACGTATTCCCGTATTATCCTTTCGGGGCTCTCCACGGCGAGTGTTTCGATTTCCACTCCTCCGTCCCCGCAGGCGATAATCATGTGTTTAGCTTCAACAGGATCGACGGTGATGGAGAGATAAAGTTCTGTTTTAATATCGACAGCCTGTTCAACCAGGATTTTTCTGACGTTGTATTCCGAGTCAAATAATTCTCCGCATTCTTTACGGGCCTGTGCTTCATCGCTGACAAGGCGGATAAGACCTTTTTTACCCCGTCCGCCCATGAGAAGCTGAGATTTCAAAACAATCGGAAAACTTGTTTTCGCCATGGCATCGCTCAACTCTTCAGCATTTTTAATCAGGACGCCAGCCGGTGTTTCTATTCCGAATTTCCTGAATGTTTCCTTGGCCTGATACTCGAATAATTTCATTCATATCTCCTGAAGAAATCGCCCCAGATCTCTTCATCGGTCGGTCTGACCGGAGAAAACCACTCGGAAACAAAAGTGACATTGAGAAAATGTTTATAGGTGATATTTTCCGTGGTGATATTCCCGCCCCAGGTTCCGCAGCCCAGAGTCGTGGTCGAAGCCATGCCGTTGAAAAAGTTTCCTCCGTTAGCCGGAGCCTGCGGCTGGTTTATCATAATGCGGCTGGTCCGCATATCCAGGGACATTCGCTCAACGTAGGAAGAGTTTTTCGTATGGATTCCGCAGGAGTGACCTGTTCCGCAGTTATCTGTCAGTCTGATCAGGATCTCCATGGCGCGGTCGAAACCATTGTATTTGAAAATGGTGAGGACCGGAGAGAGTTTCTCCTGGCTGAAATAATCATCTTCAATGGCATCTGCCCCTTCAACGAGGAGGATTCTTGTCCCGCCGGGCACTTTCAAACCGGCGCCGGCGGCAATTTCCTCTGCCGATTTAGCTATAATGGCGGGATTGATAGACCGGTGTCCGTTTTTTCCGGTAATCCACATCCACTCTTCAAGAGCTTTTCTCTCTTCGCCGGTACAGAGATAGGTTCCCGCAACTTCGAGCTCTTTGACGACACTGTCATAGATGCTTTCCTCGACAATGATCGAGTTCTCGGAGGAACAGGACGTGGCATTGTCAAAACACTTGCTGAGAACCACTTTATCGACGGCATCTTTCCAGTCCGCATCCTCTGCGATGATCTGCACGGAATTTCCTGGTCCGACACCATAGGCGGGGGTACCACTCGAATAGGCCGCCTTGACCATGGCGCTGCCGCCGGTAGCCAGAACCAGATCGACCTGCTTCATTAGCTCTCCGGTCGCTTCGATAGAGGGTTCCTGAACGATCTGAATAAGATCCTCGGGAGCTCCGACACGTTTCAATCCCCGGCGCATGAATTCGACAGCTTTGGCCGATGCTTTTTTAGATCGGGGATGGGGTGCGAAAATAACGGCATTTCCCCCTTTGAGTATGGAAACCCCATTGCTGGCCGGTGTTGCCGTAGGGTTTGTCACAGGAGTCAAAGCTCCGACGACCCCGACTGGCTTGGCATATTTTTTAATTTTCTTCTCAGGTATTTCCTCGATACAGCCCGTGGATTTCACCCCTTTTAAATCATTGATAACGCCGAGAACTTTCCCTTTGTGTTTAGCAATTTTATCGGGAACATTTCCCATACCGGTTTCCTCAACTGCCATTTCCGCAAGAATTTTAATATTCTCGTCATTATAGACTTCCCAGGCGACAGCCAGACAGATATCGTCAAGCTGCTGCTGGGAATAGCCGGCGGCCACAGACTGCGCCGCCCGGGCTTTTTCAACAAGAGAGGCTATCATCTGCGCTGTTTCAGCCATAGATCTCTTCCTCCAGTTTCTGGACCTCTTTAAAGGCATTGGTCAGAAAGTCTTTTTTGAATTCCATTTTCTGGGTAAAAGCCATGGAAAGCCAGGCGTCCACGATCTGAGTACCCAGGAAAGGCGCCGTGATCCATCCCCCCATGGTGATGATATTGGCGTTGTTTATGATCTTGCTCCGTTCGGCGGCAAAAACGCTGTCCACGACCGAAGCGTATACACCTTTGAATTTATTGGAGACAATGGCCATTCCCTGACCGGTACCGCAGATAAGAATACCTTTTTCAGCCTCGCCGCTCTGCACGCACCTGGCCACTTTGGGAGCCTGTTCGAAATAGGGTTTGGGGTTCTCTTCCGATTCAATTCCGAAATCGATCACTTCTATCGCGTCGGCATAATTTTCTTTCAGATGTTCAACGACAGCTTTTTTCAGGGGAAAACCCGATAGATCCGATGCAATTGCCAGTTTTATTTTTTCCATAATTTTCCGCTCCCTCCTATTTTCTTTTGATCAGCGCCTTGGCTTTTTCTGCAATATTTTCTTTAGTGAATCCGTAGGCTTCTTTCAGATATTCGAGCGTCCCGACCTGACCGAACTGATCTTCGACAGCGACGGCCGCCACGGGAGCGGGATATTCCTCACCGAGACACTCCGCAACGGCGCTGAAAAGTCCGCCTTTTTTCTGATGGTTCTCACAGACCAGAACGGCGCCGGTTTTTTCAGCGCTCTCCACTACCAGTTTTCTGTCGAGAGGCTTTACTGTATGCATATCGATGACGCGGGCATTTATTCCCTCATCGGCGAGCATCTCAGCCGCGGCCAGCGCTTCGGGAACCATGACGTACCCGCTGGCGATGATGGTCAGATCTTCCCCCTCTTTCAGAACATTGCCCTTTCCGAGAACGATCTCATCGGATTCGCCGTAGAGGGTGTATTTCCCTTTTCTCTGAAGACGCATATACGTGCTGCCCTTATGTTCAGTCGCTTGCCTGATCAGGGATTTCAGCGATACGCTGTCGCAGGGTTCGAAAATAACCAGGCCGGGAATGCAGCGCATGAGGCCCGTATCCTCAAAGGGCATATGGGTTCCGCCGTTGAAGGCCGCGGTAACGCCCGGATCGGTTCCCACAAGTTTTACGTTCTGCTGAGCGTAATTGGCGGAAATAAAAAACTGATCGTAGGATCTTCTGGCGGCAAAACAGCCGAAAGTGGCGGCCCAGGGGATTTTCCCGCCTGCGGACAGACCGGAAGCGACCCCGACCATATTGGCTTCGGCGACACCCACATTAAAAGCCCTCTCGGGGAATTTGTCTTTGAATGATCCGGTTCCCGTGGCTCTCATCAGATCCGCCTCGAGAACGCAGATTCTCTGATCGGCATCAGCCATTTCCATCAGAGTTTCCGTATATACATCTCTCATATCTTTATCTGACATCGTTATTTCCTCTTCCTCAACCCAGCGCTTCAATGGCTTCTTTCGCCTGTTCGTAGGTGAAAGCCATATTGTGATTGGTAATGACCCCTTCCGCGAAGGAGCAGCCTTTGCCCTTGATAGTATCCATAATGATCATGGTCGGCTTATCCTTCGATTCCCTGGCTCTGTCGATCGCAGCGTCGAGTTCGGCGAAGCTATGGCCGTTCACCCTGTCGGTATTCCACCCGAAAGCCTTCCATTTGGCTTCGGGATCATCTATGGACATGATTTCGCTGGTGTAGCCGTCTATCTGCATTTTGTTGTAGTCGGTAAACGCAATAAGCTTGTTGAGTCTGAACTGAGAGGCCGTCATGGCCGCTTCCCAGTTCTGCCCTTCCTGGGATTCCCCGTCTCCGATGATGGCGAAGACATTGCGCTCCGATTTATCGAGCCTCATGGCCAGAGCCAGCCCGATGGCCGATGAAAGTCCCTGCCCGAGAGATCCGGTCGTCATATCTATTCCCGGCGTCCTGTTCATATCGCAGTGGCTGGGAAGATTGGTACCGCCCACATTGAGAGTGCGGAGCCATTGTTCGGGAAAAAAGCCTTTCTGAGCCAGAGTGCTGTACAGCGCCGGCCCGGCATGACCTTTGGAGAGGACGAGCTTGTCCCGGTCTTCCATTTTCGGATTGGAGGGATCCACATGCATTTTCCTGTAATAGAGAATGGTCAGCAGATCGGCAATGGACATGGCGCCGCCTATATGCCCGACTCCGAGAAAACCGATAGAATCTATGGTTTTTTTTCTGATATCTTTCGCCAGATCTTCAAGATCTTTGTATTTGTTTTCAGACATCTCAACTCCTGATTTAGTTACTTACTGTAAATAAATAATTAAATACAAATTATCACTCTCCGGGGATTCTGTAAAGCGAATTTGATTTTGATTGTTGCAAAAAAAACAAAAAAGCTGTTAAAATAAATTAAAACTTACTTACAGGAAGAAATAAATGGCGAAATCTGACCTGCCTCTCCGCGGAAACGATATTAGAATCATAAATGAAAAGCTGATTCTGGGTCTGATACAGAAGAACGGCAACCTGTCTCAGTCGGAAGCGGTGAACCTCACAGGCCTGAAACCGCCTACTATTTTACGCATTTTCGCCAATCTTGAAAATGAAAAACTCATCACAATTAATAAAAAATCAGATATTTCCACAGATAAAAAAGGCAGAAAACCGGTTTATTATAAAATAAATGCCAAAGCCGCCTATGCTATCGGCATAGATTTCTGTTCCACATCCATTTCTGTCGTCATCGTCGACTTCAACCGCAGACCGGTATACAGCAAGTTTATCGATATCAATGAGGACCACACAGGCGATTCCATATTCGAACTGATCTGCCAGCTGATACAGGAGGGAATTGATTCGAAATCGATTCCGAAATCAAGATTGCTGGGAATCGGTATCGGAGCCCCGGGGAAAGTCGATATTTCGTCGGGATCTGTCATTTTTTATGATCGCATTGCCGGATTATCGGACTATCCACTCCGGAAGAAAATGTCGGAACGGTTCAATACGGAGATTTTCGTCAACAACAACTGCTCCGTCATCGCCATGAACGAATATCAGTACGGCACGGTTTCCGAATCCCAGTCCCTCGTAACTCTGCTTATAAGAAGCGGTGTGGGCGGAGCCTTCATCAATGAAGGCCAGGTTCTTACGACCAAAGGCTCAACTACGATGGAAATCGGCCATACATCCATTGATTACAACGGCAGACAATGCGAGTGCGGAGAACGGGGGTGCCTTCAGTCCTATCTTGCGGAACCGGCTATAATGAAAGACATTCAGGTCCTATCTCCTCTGAAAACTTTTCTCGAAATAGATGAACTGATCGGAAACAATTCTCCCGGAATTGAAGATTTTATAAAAGGCAAAGCCGAACAGATGACAAAAGGTCTGAAAATGCTCAGCCGGGTTTTTTCTCCCGACACGTTTCTGATTATTTCCCGCTCTCCTCTCTACGCTCAGAAGCTGGCATATTACACAAACGAGCTTTTACAGAACGATCCCTGCCGGTTTGATAATATCGAAGGGCTGACAATCGAACACTGCGCCTACAATCCTGTGCATGCCGGACAGGGAGCCGCCGACCTCGTATTTACAGACTATTTCACTCACTGATCCTTCATGTTTTTAAAGATTTTATTTGACAGGCATTTATCAGTCGTGATTTACTTACTTATCGTAAGTAATTAAAAAGGAGAATGAAATGAGAAAAATCACTTTTCTGGTTCTTTCACTGACTCTTATCGTGGCAGGTACTGTTTTTGCCAACGGTCAACAGGAAAAAGACAAAGAAATCGTTCTGAAATGGCCTTCAATCTGGGTCGGTGAGGATTCAAAAGCCGGTGTCGTAGCACAACTGGTCGAGCAGTTCAATGCCGATAACGCAGGAATGATCAAAGTTGAGGTTGAAGCACAGCCCGACTATGACGGATACGAGCAGAAGATAAGAACATCCATCGCCGCCGGTATCGTTCCCGATATTTTCACAATGAAACTCAACCCCACAACCAAAGCTTATTACGACTCTCCCCTTCTGATGGATTTTTCAAAAGAGCTGAGTACGGGATGGGGCAAAGACTTCAACGAGGGCACAGTCGCACAGGCAACTGTCAACGGCATGGTAAAATCCCTTCCCTACGAAGTGGCTATTACACCGGTATGGTACAATATGGACCTTTTCAAAAAGGCCGGCGTTTCCAAATATCCCCGGACCTACGCTGAATTCCTCGACGCGGCGGCCAAGCTTAAAGCAGCCGGTTTTATTCCCACATCCCAGATGACCGGCGGATCCAATGCTTGGACTTCCATGCTCTGGTATTCCCATTTTCTGGCTTCTTTCGGCGGCCCGGATGTTTATGCCAATCCTTTCGGAACTGATGCTTATGTAAAAGCGGCTGAAGTTCTTCTCGCCATGTACAGCGATGGAAATACTTCCATGGACGCCATCGGTGGAGATGCCGGCGTTTCCGGAGGCCATTACCTGGCCGGAGAGTCCGCGATGTTCATAAATGGCCCCTGGTACATCGGCCGTGTAAAAACCGAAGCTCCCGCCGTATACAGCGCAACGGAAGTCGGTCCCGCACCAGCAGCCGGAAGCCAGAAAGGCGCCATGATCGGTTTCCTCCAGACAAACTTCGCCGCGGCAGCAAACGCCGACGACCCTGAAAAAGCCGCAGCCGCAGTCAAGTTCATAAAATGGATGACAAAAGCTGAAAATGTGGCGAAAATTTCCGCAGCGTCCGGAGCCATGTTCGCCGTCAAATACGATTCATCTTCGATCAGTGATGAACTGATGGGCAAATTCATCAACGCTTCCAACGATGCATCATTCACAATTCCCCATCTCGAAGGTGTTGTCACTTCCGATGTAATTACAGAGTTCGGACAGGCTCTCGGAAAAATGGCTCTCGGCGAAGCCACACCGAAAGAGTTTGTTGAAATGCTGAAAAAAGTTCAGGACCAGTAAACATATCTTAGTACTATAATGATATCAGGGGCTGTTGCAAAAGAAGACATCTGTTCTGCCCCTCAACCCCGGCCCTTCTCCCAAAAGGAGAAGGGAGAATAGCTCGCTTTGAACTCCTCTCCCTCCGGGAGAGGCCGGGTGAGGGCTGTGGAAATGGACTTTTGCAACAGTCGCCTTATTTCTCTTTCAAGGAAAACACCGAAATGAAAAAAAACAAGAATATCAGAATGATATTGCTTTTCCTTGTTCCCGTTGCCTTTCTCTACATCAGCTTTTTTATCTATCCTCTGGCATTCGTTCTGGGAACGAGTCTCACAGAGTGGAACGGGATCACGGAAATGAAATTCGCCGGAATTGACAATTACAAAAAGCTGCTGACCGACGAGACCTTTCTTCTGTCCATAAAAAACAACATTATATGGGCCTTATCCGGTGGTTTCATCCAGATTCCGCTGGCGACTATGGTGGCGTTAATACTTGCAAGGAAGCCGAAAGGATGGAAAACGCTCAGGACGATCTATTTCCTTCCAAATATTATTTCCGCCGTTGCCATCGCCATGATGTGGAAAGCCATATACAATCCCATGTACGGTTTTCTCAATGCCTTTTTAAATCTGTTCGGAATTGAAGGCCATAACTGGCTCGGGGAGACGGCGACGGCTCTGCCTTCCGTCATAGCCCAGACAGTCCTCTACATCGGCTATTTTATGGTTATCATATTCGCCGCGACGACGACCATTCCCAAATCCTTTTACGAAGCCGCTGAAATTGACGGATGCACGACCCTTCAGCAGGAGTGGTTTATAACGATACCCATGATCAGGGGGATCCTGGTGACAACCATAACCCTGGCCATGGCTTACGGTATGCGCCATTTCGAAGCGACTTTTCTGATGACAAGCGGCGGTCCGGCTCACTCAACCTCTGTTATGGGTCTGATCCTGTACAACAAAATGGACGCCTTCCGCCTCGGCGAGGCCAATGCGACCGGTACGATACTCATCCTTCTGGGTACAGTGGTAATCGTTGTGATCCGCAAACTTCTTTCGGGAAGGGATGCCGGATCCGATTCGGTGCAGTAGGAGTATTGTAATGAAAGTATTTTTAAACACCCTGAAATGGATTATTCTCATATTTTTTCTTTTCGTGGCCCTGTATCCCCTTATCTGGCTCCTCCTGGCGTCTTTTAAAGCCAATAACCTGGAATTACAGCAGAACCCCTTCGGTTTTCCCGAAAAGTGGATGTTCATCAACTATTACAACGCCATGGTCAAAGCGAAACTTCCCTCCCTGTTTATCCATTCGATCATCGTGGCCTTCAGTGCCGTTTTCCTTAACCTTCTGGTAGCCTCCATGACATCCTTCGTCATTTCAAGAGAGGATTTCAAAGGCAAGAATGTACTTCTGACAGTCATAGCCGCGGGAATACTGCTGCCCATCATCTCTTTCATGGTCCCCTACTTTACCATAATTCAGAAAATGAGGCTCTACGATTCTCTTCTGGCTTTGATTATTGTCTACAGCGCTATTAACATTCCCATTTCCGTCTTTCTCCTCACGTCGTTTATGGGATCCATCCCCGTGGAGCTGGAGGAAGCTGCTACGATCGACGGCGCCGGTTTTGTGCAGAGATTTACGAAAGTCATTATCCCCCTTTCCCAGACGGGTCTGGCGACGGCCGGAACATTCTGCTTTATCTATTCCTGGAACGAGTTCATAATGGCGCTTCTTCTCACCTCTTCCGAATCGTCCAGGACCCTGCAGCTGGGCATACGGTTCTTTACCAGCCAGTTCGTCACTGACTATACGGCCATGTATGCGGCCATTGTCATAACAATTATCCCGAGCATCGTCGTGTATTTTATTTTCCACAACAAAATTATCTCCGGATTGACAGCCGGAGCTGTAAAGGGTTGAGATTTCCATGAAACTGATTGCCAATAAAAAAGGATTTACGCTCTCTCATAAAAACAGGATTCTTCTGTCCCATTCAGCTGAAGCACCGGCCATTTTCGCCGGCACTGGAGAGGGAAAGTACAAATTCAATTACGGCCTCTTCAAAATCAAAGACAGCAATCTCAAAATGCAGAGCTGCCTCGACTACAAAGTGGAGGAGTCTTCCGGCGATCTGATCCGGATCTCCTTTTCCTGCGGCTTCTCTCTTGTTTTCAGAGAAGTTCAGGACCGCATTCATATGGAATCGGAGCAGACAAATAACAGGCTGAACCGCTTCAAACTTATACTGAAAGCTTCTGAAAAAGAGCATATCTACGGTTGCGGCGAACAGTATACCAAGCTGGATCTGAGAGGGCAGAAACTTCCGATCTGGGTGCAGGAGCCGGGACTGGGACGGGGGAAGGATCTGATAACCCTTCTGGCTGAAATGAAACAGGGATACGGGGGAAATGCCTTCACCACTTATTTCTCTCAGCCGACTTTTGTCTCGTCGGACAACTGGTACTTCCACTCCGAGGGGACAGCCTACAGCGAATTTGATTTCAGGAAGAAAAAAGAGCACAGCCTGGTTTTCTGGCAGATTCCCCGGAAGATTATTTTCGGAGTTGAAAAAAGTGCCGTCGAAACTCTCTCTTCCCTCTCCGCCTATCTGGGCCGGCAGAGAAAGCCCCCGGAATGGGTTTATGACGGGATGTTGATAGGAATGCAGGGCGGCCGGGAAGTGACGACGAAAAAGCTGCAGGACGCCCTGGATGCCGGTGTTAAAACGGCTGCGATATGGTGTCAGGACTGGGAGGGTATCCGCATAACCTCATTCGGCAAGCAGCTCTTCTGGGACTGGAAACCCAACGAAGAACTATACCCCGATTTCAAAGGATATATGAAAGAGCTGAACGGCAAAGGGATTAAATATCTCGGTTACATCAATCCGTTTCTGGCTCTGGAAGGTCCTCTTTACGCTGTGGCGAAGGAAAAGAACTACTGTGTCAAAAACGATAAGGGAGAGGATTATTACGTCTATATAACGACTTTCCCCGCCGCTATGGTAGACCTCACGAATCCCGAAGCGGTCAAATGGATCAAAGAGGTTATAAAAAAAGATATGATCGCCAGAGGCCTTTCCGGATGGATGGCCGATTTCGGAGAATATGTGCCGGCCGATGCGGTTCTCCATTCCGGTGTCGATCCCGAGGTTTATCACAATCAGTATGCTGCGGACTGGGCCCGAATCAATTATGAAGCGGTCCTGGAAGCCGGTAAAGAAAATGAAATTACCTACTTTATGCGCGCCGGATATACGGGATCGTCAAAGTATTCGGCCATGAACTGGAACGGCGATCAGCTTGTGAACTGGAGCCTGGACCAGGGATTCGCCACGGTAATTCCCGGAACCATATCCATGGGCTTTTCCGGGATAGGTTATACTCATTCCGATCTCGGCGGCTATACGACGATCCTCTGGCTGAAAAGGAGCAAAGAGCTGTTTATGCGCTGGGCCGAACTCTCCGCTTTCACCCAGACCATGAGAACCCATGAAGGGAACCGGCCCGACTCGAACTGGCAGTTCAACAGCGATGATGAAACGCTCTCCCACCTGGCGAGAATGACTGAAATCTACACAAAACTGAAACCCTATCACCTGGCTCTTTCCGATGAATATCAGAAAAGCGGAATCCCGCCGGTCCGTCATCCCTATATCCACTATGAAAAGGATAAGGTCCTTCATAATCTGAAATATCAGTATATGTACGGCAGGGATCTTCTGGTTGCCCCCGTTATAAGTCAGGGCAAAGAGAAATGGAAAGTCTATCTCCCCTCCGATAAATGGATACATCTCTGGAGCGGAAAAGAATACAAAGGCGGATGGTTCACCGTTGACAGTCCCCTGGGTCACCCTCCGGTTTTCTATAGAAAGAACTCCGAATTTGCATCTCTATTTCAGGAGACCGGTCTATGTTGAAAGATCTGATTGAGGTCAACAAGCCCCTGGCGATTTTTCCTGTAGACTCCCCTGCCATGGACCGGTACGGACGGATTATCACAGGGATAGACTGTTCCGATATGATCAATCCTTCGACGGAGGCGGCAGTGCCTGAGAACCCGACCTATCTCAGAGATCTTGAAGAGTTGCGCAGACAGGAATCTTTCGACCAGATCAGCCGTGAAGTCTACGGGGGAAAAATAGCGCTGCAGGCGGGCATCTGTTTCGGATACAACGACAGAATGAACGGGATGGAATACCACGAGGGCAGCGAAGTCATCGTAGCAATTACCGATTGTGTCCTCATTCTGGGGCGCTGCGAAGATATTCACGATGATATCTGGGATTCCTCGCTGGCCGAATGTTTCTATCTGCCGGAAGGGACTGTGCTGGAATTGTACAGCAATACGCTCCACCTCGCCCCCTGCCGCACCACCGACGCCCCGTTCTGCACTGTGATTATCCTCCCCGAAGGTACGAACAGACCTCTGGAGGGGAAATCGATCTCCGATCATCCCACTTATTTTATGGAAAATAAATGGCTGATCTGCCACAGCGAATCACCGGCTGTCCAGAGGGGAGCTTATGTTGGAATCCGCGGCGATAATATACGGATTAAGACGGTTTGAAGTATAAGGGGAGCTCCCGTCGGGAACTCCCTTTTTTAATGACAGCCGCAGCTCCCGCCCTTTCCCGAAGCATGGCTGAAGGGACAGCCTACGCATTTTACACCTTTCTTTTTCTCTCTGACGATTTTAGAAACCGAAAGAGCGAATATCCCGGCCAGAACCAGCGAAACAACAAGATTAGCCATGAAAACCTCCTATAAGCTCATCTGCAGCTGAACTTCCGGTTCTCTCTCGCCCCGTTTCATGAGATAGGCGATGAGACCGATCAGAAATGAAACAAACAACAGCCCGGGCAGAAATCCCGATCCTGGAGATCCCGTGGTAATGAATGTCCCTATCTGATATGTCAGAAAGGCAGCGGTGTATCCCATGGAAAGCTGAAAACCAATACCGGCCCACAGCCATTTCCGGCTGTTCATTTCCGCATTCATTGCGCCGATCGCGGCGAAACAGGGAGGCGTGAAGAGGTTGAAAACAAGATAGGACAACGCGACGACCGATGTAATGCCCAAAAGGGAAGCGACATCGGCTCCACCCGAGACCAGTGCCAGCTCTTCCGTATCGATAAAATTGGTGATGCCGTAAACAACGGCCAGAGTTCCCACGACATTTTCTTTTGCTATAAAGCCCGTAATGGCTGCAGCGGCGAGCTGCCAGACCCCGAATCCCAGAGGGATGAGAAGAAAGGCGAAGGGATTGGCCAGGCCGGCCAGAATGCTTGTATTCTCCATACCTTCCGGTACAATCTGAAGTTTCCAGTTAAAAGACTGCATGACCTGAACGACGGCATTGCAGAGCAGAATAATGGTGCCGGCTTTGATAATGAAGGCTTTGCCACGGGAGATCATGGACAGGGTCGCCCGCTTGAGACCGGGAACCCTGTATTCCGGAAGTTCCATAATGAAATAGGAGCGGGCGTTTCTATCTCCGGTAATGCGAACGACAATAAGCGATCCGGCAATGATAATCCCTATACCTGTAAAATACATTGCCGTTCCGACCCAGGCGGCATCTTTGAAGAAGACTCCCGCAAAGAGAGCGATAACCGGCAGCTTGGCTCCGCAGGGCATGAATGGAGTCAGCATGGCGGTAGTGCGTCTCTGCCTCTCATTCTTTATGGTCCTTGTAGCCATGATTCCCGGAATGGCACAGCCTGTGCTGATGATCATGGGAATGATGGATTTGCCCGATAGCCCCACCTTCTTGAAAAAGCGGTCCATAATCAAAGCGACCCGGGCCATATAGCCGCTGTCCTCCAGCAATGCGAGTAGCCAGAACAGGACCATGATAAGCGGTAGAAAACCTACGACCGCGCCGACTCCGCCGATGATTCCATCGAGCAGGAGAGACTGGAGAATTGGTGAGACCTTTCCATCAATCAGACCTTCGACCAGACTGTATAGACTATCGATCCAGCCTACAAAGAGATCAGCCAGAAAAGGCCCGGCATAAGTCTGGGAAATGGCAAAAACGGTCCACATGACCAGAGCGAAAACCGGCAGGCCGAGCCATTTGTCTGCCAGAATCCGATCCGCTATATCCTGGGCATTCTGCTTTGAACTTGGATTCTTTCTGGTTTCTATTTTTGAAACAAGATCATTGACGAATCGGAATCTGTCTCTGTCCGCAGCATCGACAGAATCCCCGTCAAAAAGATTCGCCCCGGGACCGCGATAGGGAGAAAGCTGCTTTTTTCCGTACCTCTCTGCGGTTTCTGAAATGAGTTCAACAAGCCCGTTATGTCTGCTTTTTGTAGAAACGGTATTGATAACGGGACAACCGAGCTCAATGGAAAGGCGTTCAGAATCAACGGTAGTTCTCTTTTTTCCAAGAAGGTCACTTTTATTGAGAGCCACAACGACCGGAATGCCCAGTTCCAGGAGCTGCGTTGTAAAAAACAGGCTCCTGCTGAGATTCGAAGCGTCGACAATGTTAATTATGACATCGGGATTTTCGCTGATTACGAACCGGCTGGTAATACTCTCTTCCGATGTGAAGGGTGATATGGAATAAGCTCCGGGAAGATCCACAACCGACATGGATACTCCCGTTTTATTCAGATTTTTTTTAACTGAGCCCTCTTTCTTTGCGACGGTAACGCCGGCCCAGTTACCCACATGTTCAATCCGCCCTGTAATGGCGTTAAACAATGTCGTTTTCCCGCTGTTCGGATTTCCCGCAAGCGCTATTTTCATTTTTCCTCCTTATATGTATCAATCAGCCCCGACTGATTTTCAAAAAATTGTTAACCTACGCTAACACGTGATGAAAAAAAATATGTTTCCCTTAGTTAACTTTTAGTTGAAAAAAAATCAGATAATTATGGCTTCCGCCAGTTCTCTGTTTATGCTGTAACGCGCATCCTTCAAGTTCAGGACGTACATTTCGGACAAAGCGGATATAATCGTTATTTTCTCCCCCTCATAACATCCCAGAGAAAACAGAAAATTTTCAAGTTCCTTGTCATCAGTCCGGATTTCCCTGATCATATACTCTTCATTAACCTTTCCTTCCGTGAGGTTTCTTCTGTCGAGAGCCAGTTTTTTTCCTTCCTCTTTCTGAAGGAAAACACTTTCCTCTTTATTAACCATATCAGCTAATAATCCGCTCATTTATCACTCCTCCCCCCATTTCAGGACTTCAACCTGATGTTCCCTGATATATTTACTAATCGAATCCAGCAAGTCATCTGTTATTATGTGCTCCATACGGCAGGCATTTTCCGATGCTACAGCCTGAGTCACTCCGAGCGAATGTTTTAAATAAGCACAGAGCAGGCGGTGCTTCTCGTATATTGATGTCGAAAGCTTCAAGCCTTCAGCGGTGAGCGTAATGGCTCCGTAATCCTCTTTCTCCACAAACCCTTCGTTTTGAAGCCTGTTCATGGCCTTGGTGACGCTGGCCTTGGAAACCCCAAGCTCCCTGGCGACTTCAACCCCGTGGGCATGACCATGACTCTTTTGAAGCAGTAGAATAGTCTCCAGATACATCTCTGTCGATTCGCTTGTTTCCAGCTTCGCCCTCCAATTGAGAAAATGTTATCCTTGTCTAACTTCTTGAGTTTATTGGAATGAATGAAAAAAGTCAATAATTATCGAATGACATCTTTCACAGGAATCTTCCTCCTGCCGGCCCGGCTACATGGGAATTCCCGCATTTCTGAATTCCGAGGTTATACGGTCCATAAACTCCCTGTCGGGGGGGGAGGTTCTTCCCAGACTGTATTGCAGCCCTTCCTGCACCCATTTTTCCTCACCCATTTTGTGGAAGGGAAGGAGTTCGAACTTCTCCAGCGAGGGTATATCCTTCAGGATCTCCTTCAGGGCCTGTAGATTATCCCTTCGGTCTGTCAATCCCGGAACGACGACATGCCTGATCCAAAGGGGCTTTCGTGATTGTATGAGATAGCGGAGTATCCTTCGCGGCCGATCTGCGGGAACTCCAGCTAGTTCCCGATGCTTTTCCGCCAGAGCGGTTTTTATATCCAGAATAATAAGGTCCGCTTCATCGAGGCAATCCCGCACCCGGTCCAGGAGTCCGTAACCCGATGTATCGATTGCGACAGACATATCCTTTTCGTGAGCCTTTCGAATGACATCCAGAACGAAATCGGGCTGAGACAGAGGTTCGCCCCCGCTGAGCGTTATGCCGCCGCCCGATGCTTTCATATATGTCCTGTATTTCCAGGCTTCATCGACCAGCTCCTGCGAAGACATCTCCCGCCCCTTTCCGAAATTCCAGCTGTCGGGGTTGTGGCAATAGAGGCAGCGCAGGGGACAGCCCTGAAGAAAAGCGACAAAGCGGATTCCCGGCCCGTCGACCATGCCGCCTGTTTCCAATGCGTGAATTCTTCCCTTTACCGTCCCCATTTTTTAACTCCTCTATTCAGATGACCTGGTGGAATGTCCTGTTGATGACATCCTGCTGCTGTTCCCGGGTCAGTTTAACAAAATTCACTGCGTAACCGGAGACCCTGATGGTCAACTGGGGGTATTTTTCCGGATGATCCATCGCATCGATAAGGGTTTCTCTATCAAGAACGTTTATATTGACATGATGTCCACCGTCGAGAAAGAAGCCGTCCATCAGACTGGTCAGATTGGAAGCCCTGCCCTTTTCTTCCTTTCCGAGAGCCTGTGGGATAATTGAGAAGGTATAGGAAATTCCATCATTGGCATGCTCGAAGGGAAGCTTGGCTATGGAAGCAAAGCAGGCCAGAGCGCCTTGGGTGTCCCTGCCGTGAATGGGATTGGCTCCCGGTCCGAAAGGCGCTCCCGCTTTTCTGCCGTCAGGTGTTGATCCTGTTTTTTTGCCGTATACAACATTACTGGTTATGGTGAGTATGGACTGGGTAGGTTTCGCGTTGCGGTATGTCTTCTGATTCCTCAGTTTCTCCATAAACTGTTCTACGAGATTGACAGCAATAAGATCGACCCGGTCATCATTGTTTCCGTAGGCGGGATAGTCTCCTTCGATCTCGTAATCGACGGCCAGTCCCCGTTCATCGCGGATCACTTTTACTTTAGCGTATTTTATTGCAGACAGAGAGTCGGCGACAACTGAAAGTCCGGCAATTCCACAGGCCATTGTTCTCATCACATTATCGTCGTGCAGCGCCATCTGCAGCGATTCGTAATTGTACTTGTCGTGCATGAAGTGAATGATATTCAGTGTCTTTATATACAGATTGGCCAGCCATTCGAGTATGACATCGAATTTGCCCGTCACTTCGTCATAATCGAGATAATCTCCCTTTACTGGAGCGTACTCCGGAGCGACCTGTTCTCCCGACTTCTCGTCCCGGCCGCCGTTAATGGCATAGAGAAGGGCTTTTGCCAGATTCGCCCGCGCTCCGAAAAACTGCATCTGCTTTCCCAATTTCATGGGGGAAACACAACAGGCAATGCCGTAATCGTCTCCATACCAGGTTCTCATGAGGCAGTCGTTTTCATACTGAACAGCCGATGTTGTGACCGAAACTTTCGAACAGTAGTTACGGAAACCGAGAGGCAGACGGGGCGTCCAGAGAACAGTCATGTTGGGCTCCGGCGCTGGGCCGAGATTTTCCAGTGTATGGAGCATTCTGAAGCTGTTTCTCGTAACGAGAGTCCGCCCGTCGACTCCCATTCCTCCTATTGTCTCTGTCACCCAGGTGGGGTCGCCAGAAAAAAGGGCGTCATAATCAGGCGTTCTCAAAAATCGGACCATGCGGAGTTTCATAACGAACTGATCCATCAGTTCCTGAGCCTGTTCTTCCGTTAAAAGACCTCTTTTCATATCCCTTTCCATATAAATATCGAAAAAAGAGGAGACCCGGCCCAGAGACATGGCGGCGCCATCCTGATCCTTTATAGCTGCAAGATAACCGAAATAGGTCCACTGAATAGCTTCTCGAGAGTCTTCAGCAGGACCGGACAGATCAAAACCGTATATCCTTCCAAGCTCCTTCAGCTCTTTCAGGCTTTTTATCTGTTCGGATATTTCTTCCCGTTTACGGATAACCTCTTCATCAATAACAGGAGATCTTAATGCCGCCAGCGAGGTTTTCTTTTCACTTAAAAGAAAATCGACTCCATACAGAGCGACACGGCGGTAGTCGCCGATAATTCTTCCCCTCCCGTAGGCGTCGGGAAGACCTGTGAGAACACCGGATCGCCGGGCTTTTTTCATTTCTTCGGAGTATGCGCTGAAAACACCGTCATTATGGGTTTTCCTGTACTTCCCGAAAATTTCCTCCACAAAGGGAGACAGTTCATACCCATGGGATTCAAGGGCATTTTTAACAACCCGTAATCCTCCTCTGGGCATGATGCCTCTCTTCAAAGGCTTATCGGTCTGAAACCCGACTATCAGTTCCTTATGTTTGTCAACATATCCGGGTTTATGGGATGTTATAGATGATGGGATTGAAGTTTCAGCGTCGAGAATGCCCTTTTCAGTCTCCACTCTCATAAGTACACGCACCTGTTCCCAGAGCTCTCTGGTGTTTTCTGTCACAGGGGAGAGAAAGGATTCATCGCCCTCATAAGGTGTTATATTCCTCTGAATAAAATCGCGGACATCAACCTTGTTGTTCCAGTTACCGCTGTTGAAATCTTTCCATTCTTTCATTTATTTATCCTCCAAAAGAGTTTACGCCCCCATAATAGTTAAAGAATAATGATTAGTGAAATTAATTATTTGAATAAATTATGAATTATATTCATAATAAAGATATGTTTGAATACAGACAGCTGGAAGCTCTGGGAGCTGTTATAGAATACGGCGGGTTTGATAAAGCAGCTGAAAAGTTAGGTTTAACTCAGTCCGCTGTTACACACCGCATAAAACATCTGGAAACTTATGCCGGGCAACCACTGCTCATCCGTTCCAATCCGCCTGTTCCCACTCAGGAAGGGCTCCCCTTTTACAGCCATTACAAAAAAATGAGACTTCTGGAAAAAGATCTGAAGGCGGAGATCGGCAAAGAAGAGGTTTCAACGGCCTTATCACTTGGAGTTAATGCGTCGACACTGGGAAGCTGGTTTCTTCCGGTCCTGAGAAATATAATGGATCACACTCTCATAGATTTACATGTTGGAGAAGCCAAAGTCGTACACAATCTGCTCCAGCAGGGAGAATTGGCGGGCTGTATCAGCATCAGAAGCAAATCAACCAGAGGCTGCTATGTTGAATATCTGGGCCAGCTGGTTCTCCGCTGTGTTGCATCATGGGATTTTAAAAGACGTTTCTTCTCTCAGGGTATTAATGCGGATGATATGAAAAAGGCTCCGGTCGTCCTCTTCCATAAAGACAGTCAGATGATGAGGATGTTTCAGAAGAATGTTCTAAATGAAAAGCCTTTTGATGTACCGACACATATTGTCCCGCCTCAGTATGAGTATTTTGAAATGATCAGTTCAGGCAGAGCGTACGGTTTTATCCCCGAGCCCTTTTTCAATCTTCACCAGGTGGAGAAGGAACTGATAGATCTCTCACCTCTGTCACCCATCATTATTCCCCAGTACTGGCACAGGTGGGGGATTGAATCGGAACTTCTGGAACTGCTAACGGCAGAAATACGGCAGGCAGCCAAGGACAATCTTCAACAGAGCCCCGGTGCTTCCGCAACGTATTAATTATTTAGTGAAAGGAACGATCGACTGAAACGGATACCCATGACAGATTCCGCTCTGAATCCGATCTGTTCCGCCTCTCCAATCACTTCTCTGAAGAAGGGAATTTCTCCTTATTTCATCTAAATACTCGGTCAAATAATTAAACCAGACCATTTCAGGGAGATAATAATATATGTAATCAATGATGAGTGTACAGTTTGCGGATCCTGTGCTGATGTCTGCCCTGTGGATTGGATATTCACAGGCTGAAACAAAAAAGGAGAAGCAGAATCCGATTTTTCCTGCTTCTCCCAAGTCAATAACAAAATCTATCCCGACTATTTATACACAACTATTTTTATTAGGTACCTTTTTGCCTTAATTTAATAATGAAAAAACGGACAGAATCGCCTGTTTAAATATTCATTCCATTTTTGAACTCATTGGATATTCTTTCAAAAACTTCCTCGAAGGTCCCTACACCGTCGATAGTCACCGATCCGTAGAGGGATTTATATTTCTCGAGTACCGGCAGCGTTGTATCCTCGTAATCGCGGAGGCGTTTGAGGATTTTCTGTGTGTTGCTGTCATAGGGTTTTTTCTTATCGGTATCCCGCCGCTTATCCAGACGGTTGATAAGTTCCAGAGCGGGTACATCCATTTCTATTATCTGGGAGATTTTGGAATCTCTTTTCTTCAGCATCCCGTCCAGCATGTAGGACTGGACGAGGGTTCGGGGAAAACCTTTGAAAATATATCCCTTGACGTTTCCCCGGGATTTTTCAATTTTCTCATCAATGAGCTGAACGACGACATCATCGGGAACGAGCTCTCCGCTGTTGTAGCATTCTTCAATGCTTTTGCCGATTTCAGTTCCCTTTTTGATTTCCTCAGCCAGCATGGGCCCGGTAGCGATGTACTCCAGGTCGTACTTTTCAGCAAGCGCTTCTCCATGCGAGCCTCTACCCGACCCGGGATATCCGAAAAGGACAACATTGTAGAGGCTGTTCTTCATCTCCTCTTTCAGAATATCCTTTATCTGAGCGGTAACGTCATCAATGGATCTGTTTCCGTCCACATTTCTCAGGATTCCTTTCTCCCGGTAGAATTCCAGCACGGGATGGGTTTTCTCGTTGTATTCCTGAAGCCGTTTTTTTATAACTGTTTCATTATCATCGGAACGGCCCGAAGATTTCCCGCGCTCGATAAGCCTTTTTACCGTCAGATCCTGATCCACATCGAGGTTGATCAGGCAGTTGAGCGATGAGTTGTGCTGAATCATCAATCCTTCGAGTATATAAGCCTGCATATAGGTTCTTGGAAACCCGTCGAAAAGGAATCCGTGCGAATAGGGATTTGTCACAATCGTCTTTTCTATAAGCTGAACAATGATTTCATCGGATACAAGCTGCCCCCGGGCAATAATGCTTTCCGCTTCCTGCCCCAGCTTTGTGCCTTCGGCTATTTCCTTACGGAGCAGATCACCTGTCGAGATATAACAGAGATTGTACTCTTTTATGATAAACTCCGACTGAGTTCCCTTTCCCGCACCGGGAGGGCCGAATAAGGCAATATTCAACATAACGTATATACTCTCCTGAGAATTAAATCGACTTTAAAATTAAATCAGCTGAAGAATTCTTACAAGCATCACCATTGTATTTCATGCTAAAAAATAGCTTCTAAAGTAACTTTATGTTTCTTTTGAAGGAATGACAATATCGATTTTATTGAAGAATATATTCTACCTGACACTTTATTCGCCCATGACTTCAGCATAGAGAGTAGGACCGGCCTCCTGATAGAGCCGGCCATCTCCTGTATTTATCGCCGAAAGCAATAATGACTCGAAAGCTGCGGCCGGGATCCAAAGGGGCCTTTTCATTCAGTTCCCGCCAATGGACTGAGATTGACAGACAGAGTAGCTAAAGAGAGGCATCTGCTTAAATATAGATCCGAATCATCTCTCATTTTTTTTGTTGACAGCTGAAAATACCGTTGTACAATGAAACAAAAGTGAGAACCGATTCGGTTGTCAAATCATGGAGGAAAAAGTGAGTAAAAAATTATCCGCACTGACTATGATGCTCATAGTTTTATTCAGTTCTGTCTTTTTTCTGACGTCCTGTAAGGGAAAGGAAGAAAAGCCGGCTGAACCAATTAAATTCGGCGGAATCTGGCCTCTCGGTGATATTACCGGGGATCAGGCGGCGAAAGCGGCTCAGCTCGTCGTCGACGAGCTGAATGCCAATGGCGGGCTTATGGGAAGACCTGTCGAATTGATCGTTATCGACAGCGAACTCAATCCTGAAAAGGGCGCTGCTGCTGTCGAGAGACTGGCTACTGTCGAGAAAGTGGACTTTTTCGTCGGCGGTATGTCCAGCGGAGTTCACCTCGGACAGATCCCCGCCCTGAAAAAGTATAAAAAAGTCACAATGTGGACCGGTGCAGCCAGCTCTACTGCTGAAACAGCCGTAGGCGAAGGTCAGGACTGGTATTTCCACCTGCATCCCTGGGATTACAATCAGGGGAACTCCTATGTGGAAGGCTGGGATGATATCGCAGCAAAATTTTCAAACATTTCCATAGACAGATGGTTCCTGGCTTACGAAGAAGGTCCTTTCGGAAGTGCTTCTTTCGCCGCGACACAAACTCTTTTCTCCGATATGG
The DNA here is from genome assembly GCA_016936555.1 of Spirochaetales bacterium. Classification (GTDB taxonomy): domain Bacteria; phylum Spirochaetota; class Spirochaetia; order DSM-2461; family DSM-2461; genus Spirochaeta_F. Next base: position 44,931 of record JAFGXR010000007.1, read on the forward strand.
AAATTGACGGAGAAGCGTTCCAGTCTGCTGCTCTTGGCGGAGGCGACTACACAGCCGTCCTTCAGAGAGCCAAAGATTACAACCCCGATGTATTCATCTGGGCCGGTTACGCTGCCGACGCTCTTCCCATTATGGAACAGGCTAAAGCCGTCAACTTCACACCTCCCCTGTTCATCGGAGCGCCTCCGGGGTGGCCTTCAGACTTCGGCGATTCCGCTCTGGCTGAAAATGTAACGCTTTACGGTATGTGGGCGCCTTCCATCAGCAAAGTAAGCGCTGTCAGCAAGAAGTTTCAGGATGCCTATGAAGCGAAATACGGTGAAACGCCCGCGACCTACTTCGCACCTCTTGGATACACTTCCATCGAGATTATCGCGAAAGCTGTCGAAGCGGCAGGTTCCGTTGAAACAGAAGCTGTCATCAAAGCACTCAAAGCGATTCAGTACGAATCTCCCCTGGGCGAAACAATCAGCTTCAGCCCTTCCAACGTTATCAGCAACCAGGGATTCAGAAACCAGAAGATTCTTCAGTGGCAGAACGGAAACCAGGAAGTCATCTGGCCCTTTGAATTCGCAACGGCTGAGCCGGCTTATCCTTTCACCAGATAATCCTCTTTCTATCTGACATTTCGATTTCCGCAGAGCATGCAGTCTCTGCGGAGATCATTTCACCTTCAAGCAAACAAGATTTTTTGGAGAATCGGTAATGAATAAGAAAAAAATTTATACGATTGCCGGGATAAGCGCCGCTCTGATCCTATCGGTGATCCTGCTGATCATCAGACCGACAATACTGGTATATGGCATACAGCGGGCAGGGATTTATGCTGCCATAGCGCTACCCATGGCCCTTGTTCTGGGTATCGTGCATATTGTCAACCTCGCTCACGGCGAAATGATGATGGTAGCGGCCTACCTGAGTTATTTTATCTGTACAACCTTCGGAATCGATCCTCTGGTAGCAGCGATTCCCACAGGAATCATCATGTTTTTCCTGGGCCTGATTATTTTCAAGACATCCATAGCCCATACGCTCGAGGCTCCCGAACTGAATCAGCTGATTCTGACATTCGGAGTCGCCATGGTGCTCAGTCAGAGTGTAAACCTGATTGCCACAAGCCAACCGAGAAAAATATCACTCGACTATGTTTCCGCTTCGGCAACGATCGGAGACGTGAGTTTCGGAATATACGATTTTATATTTCCTGTATTAGCAGCCCTATTCCTTGCGGTCCTGATCTACTTTCTGAAAAAGACCCGTCTCGGTAAAGCCGCATCCGCTGTGGGACAGAATCCCCGGGGAGCCCGCATCGTCGGGATCAATGTCGATCTGACCTACACGATCATCTTTTCTCTCGCATCGATGATTATCGGTGTATTCGGCTCCTTCTTCATAACCAAGTTCTCCATATTCCCGGCGGTCGGCGGCACCTTCACCATGAAGTCCTTTGCACTGGTCGCCATGGCCGGCATAGGAAATCTGCCCATGGTTATCGGCGCCAGCCTCGTCCTCGGACTGGCGGAAAGCCTTGTCATGTCGGTTCCCCACGGGGCAGGATGGTCGCCGATGATCTTCTTCGGCCTGATCATTATCGTTATTCTCAGCAGATCTTTCAGGAGTAAACAATGAACTCAACTGTTCAGAAAAATAAAACATGGCCTGTGATCTTCGGGATCTTGGGAGTCATCGTCATGATTCTGCCCTTCTTCTCGGGGCCGTATATCCAGTCTATCGGACGGACTGTTATAACCTATATGATTCTGGCTATCAGCTGGGATATGCTGATCCGATCGGGACAGCTCTCCTTCGGCCTGGCCGGTTTTTTCGGATTGGGCAGTTATGCGGCGGTTCTTTCTGCGGTCAATCTACATTTCAATCCCTTTATCAGCATTGTTTTCGCCGCACTCGTGGCAGGTCTGATCGCTTTCCTGGTGGGAGCTGTGGTTCTCAGGCTGAGAGGGATGTATTTTGCCATTACGACTCTGGCTCTCGGTGAAATCTTCCGGATCATCATCCACAACTGGACGAGCCTGACCGGCGGGCCCAATGGGAAACTGCTTCCCAAACTGGCTTTCGACGGAGCTTCCATTCCGACCTACGCCATGATGGTCCTTTTCGCTCTGATCATCATCGCGCTGTCCGAGTACTTCAAAAGAAGCAGGATACACTACGCTCTGACGGCGATACGGGACAATGAAATCGTAGCTAAATCAAGCGGTATCAATATTTACAAATACCTTCTTATCGCTTTTACCGTTACGGCAGCGATTCAGGGTGCCGCCGGTGCAGGCTTCGCCCAGCTTTACGGTTTTGTTACACCGGAAAGCAGCTTCAACGCCAACTACACGCTGATTCCCCTGGCCATGACTCTGCTCGGAGGCATGTACAGCACCTGGGGTCCTGTGATCGGAGCCGTTCTGCTCGGCGTTCTGGGAGAATTCCTGAAACTCTACATACCCTACGGTCACCTGGTCGTATACGGAATCATTATCATTCTGGTCCTACTCTTTATGCCCTGGGGAATTGTGGGAATGGCCGGCAGGCTATTAAAAAAAGGAGAGAGCCATGAGTGAGCTGAGAACAGAAAATCTGACCATCTCCTTCGGAGGTCTGACGGCGACCGACAATGTAAACTTCAATATCAAATCAGGAGAAATCGTCGGGATCATCGGTCCCAACGGCGCGGGGAAAACCACACTGATCAATTTGATAGCCGGTATCTACTACCCCACTTCGGGAAAAATCTGGCTCGACGACAAAGACATTTCCCAGATTCCGGCCCATGAGCGCTCGGCTCTGGGTATCGGACGGACTTTCCAGCTGATTCATCCTCTGGAGGGGCTGACGGTCCTTCAGAATGTTATGACCGGTTTCCTCTTCGCCCAGAAAATGGGACTGAAACAGGCCAGAGAAGAAGCCCGTAAGCTCTGCAGGACACTGGAGCTGACCGGACTGGACAGAGCGACGGGAGAAATCAACATTCTTGAAACCAAGAAAATGGAAATCGCTAAGGCGCTGGCAACCAATCCCAAAGTCATGTTCCTCGATGAGGTTATGGCGGGTCTCAACAGCACGGAAACACTGGAAGCGATCGATATAGTCAAACAGATCGCCGCGGAGAGAAATCTGGCTGTCGGCGTAGTGGAACACGTCATGGGTGTCATCACGAAATTGACCCACAGCGTTATCGTTCTCGATACGGGCAGAATCATTGCAGCCGGACCCTATGAGGACGTGGCGCAGAACGAAAGAGTGAAAAGCGCCTATCTGGGAGGTGGTGTATAATGCTTGAACTGAAAAATATAAGCTGCTCCTACGGCAGGATGCCTGTGGTCAGAAACCTGACCCTCGATATTGAAGAGGGATCGACCGGACTTTTCGGCCCCAACGGAGCGGGAAAAACCACTATCATCAATGCCATTCTGGGACTGGTTCCCTTAAAGACAGGTTCCATCAGCTTCAGAGGCACGGAACTGAATAAACTGAAGACCCATGAGAGAGTTCACCTGGGTATCTCGGTTGTTCCGCAGGAGAGAGAGCTTTTCCCCTTTATGACAGTCTATGAGAACCTGATCGTCGGAGGTCAGAATGTTCCTTCGGCGCGGGATCGCGTAGCCAGGACGCTGGAGGAAGTCTGTGAGATCTTCCCCATTCTGAAAGAGCGTTTCGAACAGAAAGCGGGAACCATGAGCGGCGGACAGCAGAGACAGCTCGCTGTAGGACGGGCTTTGATGGCCAGACCGAAGCTTCTGATTCTCGATGAACCTTCCCTGGGACTGCAGCCCTCCATCGTTCACGATCTTTTCAGCATCCTGAAAGATATGAAAAAAGACGTTTCCATTATGGTAACCGAACAGAATGTCCGGGAGAGCCTCCGGGCTGTTGATACGGGCCATATTATGGAAAACGGAGAAATCATCATCACCGGTACGGCCGATGAGCTTTCCAATAACCCGGAAGTTGAAAAAGCCTATATGGGGCTTTAGGAGTTTGCAATGAGTCATGTAGGAGTCATGGGCATAGGAACCTATACCCCTGAAACAAGAATGGATGCCTCGGAGATAGCTTCTCTTTCGGGTATTCCGGAAAATGTGATCAGAGAGAAATTCGGGGTCGATTCCAAACCGGTCCCCGGACCTGATGACAGCACGAGCCGCATGGGCATCGAAGCCGCGAAAAAGGCTATTGAGATGGCCGGTATCGATCCGGCAGAAATAGATATACTGATCTGGAACGGAGCGCAGCACAAAGACTATCTGAACTGGCTGGCCGGACTGTATGTGGCTGACCAAATCGGGGCTGTCAACGCCTGGTCTTTCGATATGGAAGCCATGTGCGGATCCATGATGGCGGGCATCGAAGTGGCACGGTCTCTTCTGCTCTGTAACAGCGATTACAAAACGGTGCTGCTTGTAAGCGGATACCGGAACGGCGATATGATCGACTATTCGGTTCCCGAAACCTCTTTCATGTTCGACATCGGCGCCGGAGGTTCCGCCATGGTTTTGAGAAAGGACCTGGGAAGAAATGAAATACTCGGTTCGGCATTTAAAGGGGACGGCTCTTTTTCCGAAGATTGCATCGTTAAAGCCGGCGGAACCCGGAACTGGCCTGTAAAGCCTGAAGATGCGGGAAAATTCCGTTTTGAAATCGACGATGTCGAGGATTTCAAAAAGAAACTGGGAGAGAGAACCCTTCCCAATTTCTATAAAGTGATCCGCGAAAGTCTGGCAAAAGGGGGATTGACTGATGATGATCTCGATTATCTGGCCATTCTCCATTTCAAGAAATCCACCCATAATCTGATTCTGGAAGAACTGAAGCTGACCGAAGAGCAGACGACTTATCTCAACGAGTTCGGCCATATCGGACAGAACGATCAGATCATCTCCATCGAAGAGGGTCTTGCCGGCGGCAGAATCAAAGAGGGAGATAATATCGTTATGGTCGGGGCCGGAATCGGGTTCGTCTGGGCCGCCGCCGCTTTACGCTGGGGTCCTGTTCTTAAGTAAAAAAAGATCATCCCCCTTCATAAGAAATAGAATATTGATGTATAAATGAAGGGGGATTTACGGGGAAATATGGCTAAAGACACCAAAGAACGGATAATGAAATCAGCGGAGCATCTCTTTTCACAACGACAATTTGATGATGTTTCCATTGCTGAGATCTGCCGTGAAGCCAATGTTTCGAACGGCGTCTATTACCGCTATTTCCGGAATAAGGAGATACTTCTCCGATCTCTCAACGACAGTTTTCTCGAGTATTTTGAAGAAAAACTCTCCCGGCTAGCCGGTGATACGGTCGAAGAGAGGCTTCATGATTTTATAAGCATCGTCCTCCGGGTCGGGCGGGAGAGAAAGAGCGAAATCACGATCTTCAGAGAGGGACAGTACCGCTTTTACGGGTATGAAGACAGATTGAGAGATATTTATATCCGGTCCGCTGAAAAAGTCTTCGGCAGAGAAATCAACGAAGCGGAATATCTCTATACCCTTTCGGGATTGCGCTTCTGCTCAACAAGGGCGCTCTATAACGATATGAAAGTGAATCCGGATTTTCTTGTCGATTTCATCCTCAGAGGCGTGCTTCATTCAGATAAGACGATTCTCCCGGAACTGCCTGATGTGTTCAAATCCCCTCCGCTTCCTCCGGCGGAAACGGGACAGGAAAAACTGATTCAAAGCGGCCTGTCTCTTTTCGGAGAAAAAGGTTTTTACCACACGGCGGTAGCGGATATCGTCAGGGAATCCGGTCTGGCTGTGGGAACCTTTTACACTCATTTCGAAAGCAAGGAATCCTTTCTCAACCACCTTGTTCTTCAGCTGGGAGAAAAGACAAGACACTACCTGACAGAGCAGGTAACCGGTGTTAATGACCGCCTGGAGCAGGAGATTTCCGGACTCTGGTATTTCCTGAATTATTTTCACGACCATCTGGAATACTACTCCATCGTCCGGGAGGCGGAGTTCGTGGCCAACGAAGTGGTTAATCAGTATTACAATGCTTTCGAACAGGGGTATATGAAAAACCTCTTATCGGTTACCGATGGAGAAATCCGCCATCACGCCGCCAATTTCCTCATGGGGCTGGCACACTATACGGGCATAGAAGTTCTGCACCGAAAAAGAATCCGGGACATAAAGCCCTTCCTTCAGCGGATAATGGCTCTTCTCGCCGAAGGCATCAGCTACTGATAACTTCCAGAAAGCGATTAATTCTTCCCGCTACCAGTTCAGGCTGTTCTATAACCACCGCATGGCCGGCATCAGGCACAATTTCCAGCCGGGGATAAGGGGTTTCCAGTGGGCCATGGTCATGGCCACTCCGTTGAGCAAAAAGATGACATCGTCCCCTTCCCCGAGAACTTCATAGGCCAGCTTTACACCGTCGATATCAATAAATGAAAACATTGCATCCCACTGCCAGACCGGCGCCGCTCGCTATTGTAACGATAAGGTCCCCTCTTTTAATTCTGCCCTCTTTGACCGCATGATAAAAAGCCATGGGAATACAGGCTGATCCCGTATACCCGTATTTATCCATCACCGTTGTGGTTTTTTCATGGGTCTCACCGAGAATATCCATAACTTCATGAATGACAGCTCTGTTTATCTGTGTAAAAAAATAATGATCCGCCTTTTCAAGACCGGCTTTCTCCAGCGCTTTCCGAACCACTTTCGGCCATAGATTGACATTTCTGTCTCCGGGCAGGCGCTGCCACATCTCCAGTCCGTATTGTCCGGCCTCCAGTTTTTCTTTGGAATAAGGGATCTTCGTCCCGCCGGTATATACACCGATAAAATCCCACTGAGTTCCGTCGGCCAATTGCAATCCCGCCAGATATTTCTGCTCATCTGTACGCTCGAGAATGAATGCGCCGGCTCCGTCGGCAAATATGGAATACCCGAAAGCATCACCGGGGCGAACGAAGGCCGGCATGTTGTAGATTCCCGTGACCAGGGCGTATTTCATATCGGGACGGCCCGAGAGCATATTAGCGGCGACATCAAGCGCCGTAGTGAAGCTGGCGCAGGAAGCGGCGATGTCAAAGGCGCAGGAATATCGCTCTCCTTTCTGTATCCGCCCCTGAAGGAGAACTCCCGTTGCAGGACTGATATATTCGGGGGTATCGGTAGCGGCGATAAATAAACCGATCTCTCCGGGATCGATCCCCGCGTCGCTTATGGCCGCCAGAGCCGCTTTTTCGGCGAAATCCGCTGTTGTCTCTTCCATTCCCCGGAGGTGGGCAATGTGCCGGCTGACGATTCCCAGCTTATTCTCCATTTTTTCAGGATCCAGCTCGATTCCCGTCAGCTTCATGAGTTCATGATTGTCTATAGGTCTTCCCGGAGCGTATAGGCCGACCCCTTTGATATTGATTGATGCCATTCCTGATTCCTTTTTAAAATTAATCTCTGATTCCCGAACGGAGGAACGATCCGACCCGAATAAGACTTGTTTCTATATTTTCGATATTGTGGCTGAATATATCTTCTATACCGAAATAGTGGCCGATACCCGAAAGGGCATTAGCCATGGTTACATTATCCAACTGTTCGGGATATTGCTGTTTCAGATATCCCTTCTCGAAACGGTTGTAGTAATCCTCTACGGTTTTATCTATGACGAACTCCGCTTCCCGGACGATTTTATAGTATGCCGGATGCTTTTCAAACATCCTTATAAAGGCGTAGAACCCCCGGACAGTCTGCTCCAGAGGGTTCAGATCCTCTTTCATGGAACCGGCGATGGCCGAACGGGTCTTTGTCCCGATCATTTCAACGAGTTCTTGAAGAATCTGCTCCTTTGATTCGAAATGCCGGTAAAATGTTCCGACGGCGAAACGGGACTGCCTGGTTATATCGTAGACATTGACCTGATGAAATCCCTCTTCCCCGAAAAGTTCAACCGCCTTGGCCAGAAGTATTTCACGGGTGCTTTCCGGCTTCGGCTCTTCATCAAATCCGACCGGTCCGAATACCTTCTCCCGATCCAGAGTGTATCCGCTGTAGAGCCCTTTCAGGAGAAGTTCCAGGAGAGACTTCCTGTCATATGGCCTTTTATGATAGAGGCTTCTGATGGATATGAAACGGACGGGACCTGTTACATAGAGATACTCGTTTTCAGTCAGCTCTCTTCCGTAAACATAATTCAGAGCTTCAACATAAATGAGCTTTAGCCTCTGTTCCATTTCATTATATCTGTACTGCCCTTCCCTGAAGATGGTTACCAGATCACGGTATTTTTCCGCTGTTCCAATGGTTATATCTATGAAGGATACCATTCTTTCTTCCAGGGATTCACCGTCAATCTTTTTAAGCTCAGTCTGAAAAATCTCGAGAAAACGGTTGAGAAGACTGAGAAATATCTCCTCTTTGTTCTTGAAGTAATTGTAAAACGCCCCGCTCGATTTTCCCGCGTGGCGGCTGATCTCGGGAACTGATACGGTCTCGTACCACTTGGCGGAAAAGAGCTGCTCCGCCGAGTCGAGAAGGGCCTGTTTCGTTTCAAGAGATTTCTTCGTCACTTTTGCCATCAGTCCAGAAACTCCACCAATACAGATTTAAACTCTTCCGGAACTTCCACAAGCGGGGAATGGCCGCAGGATGGAAAAGTATGCAAAGTTCCCTTCCAGGCCTCAGCCGTTTCCTCAGCCATCTCGGCTGTAATAAGAATATCCCCCCCGCCGCGGAGAACCAGGACGGGAATCCCGTGAAGCCCCGTTTTTCCCGTGAGATCGAACTTATCGAGAGACCGGGCATGGCCGATATAGCAGTGGTGGCTCATGAACAGAGCGCCGTCCACCAGCTCATCTTTCCTTTGCCCCTCAGCCAATTGCGGCATAATGGCCGATAAAGCGGCTCTCAGAAACTGATAGTTAACCTTATACTGTTCGAAAATCGGATAGGATTCTTCAGGAGTGTGCAGCCCCTTGTAGGACCCGGAATCGATAAGAATCATTTTCTTTACTGAATCCGGTTTTTTAACCGACATGCTCTGGGCGACACATCCCCCGAGAGAATGACCTGCCACAACAGCGGAACCAACGCCGAGAACTTCGAGAAAATCGAGAAGATAGGCGGCATAGTCTTCAACTTCGGAACCCTCAATCCTTCCGGAAAAACCGAAATTAGGCATATCGGGAGCGATCGTCCTGTATCCGGTGATATCCATAAGATCATTAAACCATCCGTGATATCCCAGATTCCCGTGGATATAGAGAAGAACCGGTCCGGTCCCTTTTTCCCTGTAAAAAACCTCACACCCCCTAACCAAGGCGGTTTTGCCATCGGCAGGAGGCTGAAAAGCCATCTTACGCTTTACAATTTCTTCGGGCAGATTCATCTCATCCACAGCAGACTCCTGTTGTACTATTTCACGTTTTTTATCAGCATGGCCACGCCCATCCCTCCGCCGATGCAGAGAGAAGCGATTCCGTACTCCACATTCCTCTTCTTCATTTCATAGAGAAGAGTCACGAGAATCCGGTTGCCGCTGGCACCGAGAGGGTGTCCGATGGCAATGGCTCCGCCATTAACATTGATCTTATCATAGAGAGTCTGTTCGGGCACGGAAAAATCTTCCGCCAGAGCTTTCACACAGCCGATGGACTGGCTGGCAAAGGCTTCGTTCAGTTCGATAAGACCCACATCATCTAAAGACAGGTAGGCTTTTTCCATCAATCCCTTAATCGCGTAATATGGTCCCATACCCATATAAGCCGGATCAAGCCCGACCTGATGAAAGGCTACGATTTCCGCCATGGCAGCCAGCCCGTGAGCCTCTGCTGCGTCATCCGAAGCGACGAGAACAGCCGATGCTCCATCGTTGATGCCGCTGGAATTTCCCGCCGTTACCGTTCCGTCCTTTTTAAACGCCGGACGCAATTTCCCCAGACCTTCCAGAGTCGTATCGTCTTTTATGTACTCATCATCTTCAAAAAGAATCTCTTTCCGGCGGTCCTTGACAGTTATGGGGGCGATTTCATCTCTGAACCGGCCCTCTTTCCTGGCTGCAGCCGCTTTCATCTGGCTGTCCGCAGCGAATTTATCCTGATCCTCTCTGGTGATGGCGTATTTCTCAGCGATATTTTCCGCTGTAACGCCCATATGGTAGTTATTGAAATGATCGGTGAGTCCATCGGTAATCAGGGAATCCTTCATGATCAGGTCTCCCATCTTCGTGCCGAACCGGACCTGACCCGGGACCAGCATGGGAAGCGAGCTCATATTCTCCATGCCGCCGGCCATTACAATCCGGCTCTGTCCGGTCTGGATAGCCTGCGCCGCCAGCATGATAGACTTCAAACCGCTTCCGCAGATCATATTAGCCGCCCAGGCCGGTTTTTCCACGGGGATACCCGCTTTGACCGAAGCCTGACGGGCCGGCCCCATCCCCTGATCGGCGGACATGACATTACCCATGATCACTTCGTCAACAGCTTCGGGAGCACACCCCGCCTGATCGAGAACCGCTTTGATGCAGTGGGCTCCCATATTGCCGAGAGACACATCTTTTAAAGTTCCTCCGTAGGAACCGACCGGCGTTCTTTTTGCGCCGCATATATAGACTTTACTCATAATCCTTCCTCACTCAGATGTATTTCAACTTTGCCGCCTCTTCGGCCAGCTGTTCCCGGAAATCGGGATGGGCGATGGCGATGAGGGCTTTCACTCTCTGGGCAATGGTGCCTCCCCGGAGGTGGGCCACTCCGTACTCGGTCACGATGTAGTCGATATCCTGACGGGGAACCGTGACTTTAGCCCCTTCCGCCAGAACAGATGTAATGGTGGAAACAGTTCCGCCTTTGGCGGTTGAACGGAGGGCAATAATCCCTTTTCCGCCTTTGCTCATAACCGCCCCGCGGTGAGTGTCGAGCTGACCGCCTGTTCCGGAGTACTGTACCGTACCCAGAGATTCGGAACAGACCTGCCCCGTCAGATCGACCGAAATAGCTGTATTAATACTGACCATGTTATCATTCTGCGAGATAACATAAGGGTCATTTACATAGCTTCCGCGGAGAATGAGAACCGCCGGATTGTCAGCCAGCCAGTCATACATCCTCTGGCTGCCCAGAGCGAAGGTGCAGATAAACTTTCCCGGCCAGAGCGTCTTTTTCTTATTCGTAATGACCCCGGCTTCAAAGAGGTCTATCATCGATTCGGTAAACATTTCCGTGTGAATTCCCAGGTCTTTCTTATCGGAAAGAAGTCCGCAGACTGCATTGGGAATACCGCCGATCCCGACCTGGAGGGTCGCGCCGTCGTCAACCAGTCCGGCGATATGGCCGGCGATCGTTTTCTCCACTTCAGAGGGCTCGAGAACTCCGATTGTCGGCAGATCCTTGCTGTACTCGACGATATAATCCACATCTTTCATATGGATCTGCGTATCGCCATGGGTTACGGGAACCTTATCGTTCACTTCGAGGATGACCATATCGGCCATCTCGATGACTTCCTGCTCATAGACATTGCTCAATCCGAGGCTGAAGAATCCCGATTTTTCCATCATGGGGCTTACGGCTCCCCAGTAGACGACAAAATCCCCCTCTTCCTTGAAAGAGACAATCCTGTCCATACCGGCGGCATGGAGGTTGTTGGGAATATAATCGACAATCCGGTATCCCGCTTTCTGGGCCGCTCTGGTGGAAGGCCCGAAAAACCAGTTGTCATTGCAGAAAACGCCTTCCGATTCGGGATTCTCGCAGAAAGGGTAATGCCCGAAGTTCAAACAGGAGTTCACCCGCAGAAAATCAAATTTTTCCGCGTGCTTGTGAATTTCATTCATAAACCCCTGGGATTCCATGGAAGCCATCCCGACGACGACACTGGCCTTGCGGGGGATTTTCCCGATGGCCTCCTCCATGGATAAAAATTTCTTTTCGTATTCTTTTTTCCAGTCCGTCACAACGGTCCTCCCAATCAGATTTTCAGCCCGCCGTCCACGCCGAGGATCTGTCCGGTTACGAAAGCCGATTTATCTCCTGCCAGGAAGGCTACGGCGTTGGCAATATCTTCCGGTTCGCCGAGACGTCCCAGCGCCGTGTTGCTTTCCATAAGATCCAGAACTTTCTGGGGAACCGCATCAGTCATGGGCGTGCGGATAAATCCCGGGGCAACGGCATTGACCCTCACTTTCGCCCCTTTTCTCGCAAACTCCTTGGCCCAGGTTTTCGTCATGGAGATAACGCCGCCTTTGCTGGCCGCATAGTTGGACTGTCCCACATTTCCGTAGACGCCGACGACGGAAGACATATTGATAATGGAACCCGCTCCTTTTTCCATCATTTTCGGCGCGATATATTTCGTCATATTAAATACGCCCTTGAGGTTGATATTGAGAACGAAGTCCCAATCCTCTTCGGACATTTTCTGGATGAGATTATCTCTTGTGACACCGGCATTATTGACCAGAACATCGATAGAACCGTACTGACCGACCATTTCCTCGGCAAAAGCAGCAATGGCTACACTGTTCTGAACATCCAGAACATATCCCTTAACATTGCTGTTGGCTTTTTCCATTTCAGAGAAGGTGGCATCGGACACATCGGTGGCTATAACCATCTTCGCGCCTTCCGCGGCAAACTGCTCGACTATTGTCCGGCCGATACCACGGCCTCCGCCTGTTACGACGCATACAAGATCTTTAACACTCATTTTTATACTCCTTACGACCGGACCCTGCCGGCGCCACACTCAACCATGTGAATCACTTGTCATTTTTATAGTTTATGTTACCATAGATCTGACTGGTGTAAAGAGGAATTTTGATTTTTTATTCATGTGATTCACATGAGCATTTACAGGGAGGTTTCATCACTTCTCTAAAATGATTCTATATTCTATAATCTCCCTATGAAGCAATACGAAACCTACCTCTTCGATGCCGACGGGACTCTGCTCGATACTTCGGAACTGATTTATCAGAGTTTTTTACATACATGCCGGACCCACGGCGGTTTTGATGTCGACCGGGAAACCATTTTCAAGGATGTGGGAATCCCCCTCAAGGTGCAACTTGTCAAACTTCTCGGAGAGAAGAGCCCCGGGGAGCTGGATGCTATCATGGAGACGCATCGCTCCTTCCAGGCGACCATATACGGGAAGACACTCCGCCTCTATGACGGGGTGGAAGAAGGTCTGGAAAAACTGAAGGGAAAAGGAGCCCGCCTCGGCATTGTGACATCGAGGAACAGGGATTCCCTCGATACCTATATTAAATACACGGGAATCAGCCATCTCTTCGAAGTCATAGCCTCTCCGGAAGTGACGGAAAACCACAAACCCCATCCCGAGCCGGTACTCTGGGCCATGAAGCAGCTGGGAGCCGATCGGGAAACCACACTCTTCGTGGGTGATGCGGTTTTTGATATCCGGAGCGGAAACGCGGCCGGCGTGGATACGGCTCTGATATCCTGGGGGCACAACGATCCGGACAATATCGAAGCCGTTCCGACCTGGCTTCTCCATGATTTAAGAGACCTGCTGAAATGATTTATTCTTGATAAATGCCATAGGCGATGTAAGCTTATGGTATGAAAACATATAAAATCGTAATAGTTCTTCTTTCGCTGTATCTATTAGTATCCTGTCAATCTGCGGAAAATCCGGAGAGCCGGCAGGGAGCCGGAGCAGAAGAACTCGACGGCCTTATCATGGATATGACTGACAGGATCATACCTCTGCTGCCCCTCGACAAGGAAGCCAATATCGCCGTCTACTATTTTACAGTTGACGGTGAGCAAAGCCCCTACAGCGATTACCTTATCAACAATCTGACCACCGGAATAGCCAACAGGGCTCCCGAAAACTGCCACATAGTCAGCCGCAAAGGCCTGGACCGCATCATGGAGGAATACTCCTTCCAGCTTTCGGATCTGGTCAGCGAAGAGACACAGGTCGATATAGGAGAACTGCTCGGAGCCGATACGATCATCACCGGATATATCACTCCCCTCGAAGACGGAAGCAATATCAATGTCCAGCTGATCGATGTTCATTCGGGAGCCGTTACAGGGGGCTTCACCATGAATATCGATCCGGACATTCAGCTGGGACAGGCCAGCGACAGAACGACCATGGGCCGCCGCTATGTCACCCGTGCCGGAGAAGCCACATCGACGATTATTCTTGAAAATTTCGACGGACCCATTTCCGAAATCTCACCGGGATTTTTCGAAGAACACTGGGGTGAAGACATAATCTCCCTGAACGGGGAAACCGATGTCGACCCCGAAGGATTCGCCTATCTGAATTTCTCGGCGGAAATAGAGACAGAGGACTTCATGAAAATCCGGGAAAACTCGGATATGACATTCTATCTCGATCTTCCCCTTAACAACCCTCCGGAAGAAAATGACGGTGTCTATATAAAAATCAAACCTGACGGGTTTACCCGATGCTATATTATGGTGCGCCAGGAAATATATGATGAACCCGTTGTAATGGGCGTTCCCGTGAACCTCAGGCCGGGACAGTGGAACGAAATGCGGATTCCCTTCGGAAACCTCCGGCTCCTGGAAGGAGATGATATTTTCGACAGGGAGGAAAATATCAGCATAACACTGGGAATCCCCTACTTTGAAAATGTCCTTCAGGGATATTTGAAGGGGCTGGCCCCCCGGGGGACCCTCGCCATTGATGAAATAGGCCTGTACGCCCTGAAGACCCGCTCTGATAAGAGCGGTCTGATAACCGGTTTCGAGGATGAAATTCTCAAAGCCGTACCGTCGCTTCACAGCGAGGGCGGATTGTTCTACCGGGACTACAGCCGGAGCGATTCGGGAATTGAAAAAATCAACAGAGGCATAGATTCGGCCCGTCTTGAATGGGAAATCGCCGAATCGGGACCCTTCGGCTCTTTTTTATCGATAAACGGCACATACGAACTCAATGATGAAATATTGACCTTTATTGATGACGAGGGGGAATTGTCACTGGTTCTCGATCTTTTTTTTGAGAAAAGACCGGATGATTTTGAAACCCTGTCTTTCCTCATTTCCGCTGAAGGATTATCCAGCGGGTACGTCCATATTTTCAATCCCGAAGAGGAAGACGCCTTTGATGCGGATATCAGAACAGGTAGAAGCTGGTCCAGAATCGAAATAGATTTTGCCGATCTTCTCTACTCAGAAGAGAATTCCGGTTTCAGCTGGGAGGATCCGGTTCTTATGCGCATGATATGGCCGATAACTCCCGCTGTCATAAAGAGCTCTCTCGGAAACGGAGGTGTTCTGAATCTGACTCTGAACCTGGACGAATTGAACTGGGAATAAAAAAACGGCTTGCTTCCCCCATGTCCATACAATAATATAACTTCAGGAGGAAGAAGAAATTGTCAAATCAGTCGCATAAGGATTCCTGGAAAAAGAATTACAGTACCGCCCCGGCTCAACTTGAAAAGATGTCGAAAATCAAAGGGCTTATCAGCGCTTTCAACGCCAATATAGATGCCGTGATCAAAATATCGGGAAAGAGAATCAGTGAAATCATAACTTCCGGATCTATGGATCCTGACACTCTTCTCAAAGAAGGTATAACCTCGATCAACAGCAAAGAGGATTCCATAAGAGGAATCATCAAATGTTTCTCCGGCGGTATCGCCGAAGAGTGGCTTATCGAAGATGAGGATGTTTACAGCTGGCTCAATGAAACGATCGGCTACGACCAGCTTCAGATGGGCGGTCAGGGAGGCATAGTCGCCAACGCCATGGCCGTCTGCGGCGTCGACCCCGTTTATGTCCATTGCGCCTCTCTGCCGGGCGAGCAGGGAAAATTGTTTCTGGATCTTCCCAACCTCGTATCGGTGGACAGTCAGGGGAATGTGAAAAAAGCCTATGATATTTCCCGCGACGACCTCCCTTTGATCCACTGGATTATCGAATTCGATAAGGGCGATACTCTCGATATCGGAGGAAAGACGATCACATGCCCCAAATCGAACCGCTTTATCGCCACATACGACCCACTGAACTTCAAACTGGCTATCGATAAGCCTTTCGCCGAACTATTCAACAAAGGGAAAGATCCCTTCGAGTATATCATCCTCTCGGGTTATCAGATGCTCAAGGAAAACCTGGAAGGCGGAGAAAAGGGCGTCGACCGGATAGATGAGTCCATAGGCATAGTCGAAAAATGGCGCAAATCCGCATCGATGGATCACATTCTCCATTTCGAAGTGGCATCCACGCAGGACAAGGTTATCAGAAAAAATCTTCTGGACAAACTGGCCGTCCGTTCTGACAGCCTCGGTTTCAATGAACGGGAGCTGATCGATATGCTGGAAGTTATCGGAGAAGAGGAACTGGCATCGCTCTGCGACAGGGAAACCACCAGCTCGAATCTCTTCAGAGGGATGCTGAAAGTGTATGAGTACACCGGATGCCCCAGACTGCAGCTCCATATGTTCGGTCTCTATGTAACCCTGCAGAAGAAAGGATTCTCCCTTACGCCGGAACAGAACAGAAACGGCATGCAGCTGGCGGCCGTCATTGCCGCGGCGAAAGCGGGAACAGGGGCGATCAACAGCAGGGATGTCCTGATGTGGGCCGCCGGAAGAGAAGTTTCCGATACGGGATTGAAGGAGCTGAAAGATCTTTCTGCTGAAGTCGAAAAAAGCTACGGTTCCAACAATCTTCCCGACACGGGGATCTTCGGGAATGATGAAATAGACATTATCGCTGTCCCCACTATCCTTATTGATAACCCTGTGACTCTTGTGGGGATGGGAGATACCATTTCCTCCATCTCTCTGGTGGGAGCGCGATAACAGACTGATTATTTGTCAGAAGGCTGTCCCGGAAGGGGCGGCTTTTTTTTCTTCTCATCATTCAACGGTTTATCTGTTTTG
Source organism: Spirochaetales bacterium (assembly GCA_016936555.1). Taxonomy (GTDB): domain Bacteria; phylum Spirochaetota; class Spirochaetia; order DSM-2461; family DSM-2461; genus Spirochaeta_F. The sequence continues at coordinate 61,791 of JAFGXR010000007.1, forward strand.
AGAATAAAATCATCGGATTGACAATTTCCTCTGCTCCGGTTAACTTCTAAATTATAAATGGTTAACAAAACAGACTTCACCAGAAAAACCATTCTCACTATGCTCAGAAACAGTTCCGAACCCCTCTCCGGAGAAAAAATCTCCGGAAAAATCGGAATAAGCCGCGTAGCCGTGTGGAAACAGATCCAGACGCTGATCGGACTTGGCTATGAGATCAGCTCGTCTTCAGCCGGTTATTCCCTCAAAGAAAGCGGGGATCACCTCTACTCCTGGGAATTCGACAGGGAGAAGCCGAACTACGAAGCCTTCAGAGAACTGGATTCAACCATGAGAAAAGCCAGGGAGCTCGCGCTGAAAGGCTGCCCCGATTTTACGACTATTGTAGCGGAAAAGCAGAGCAACGGCCGGGGGCGTGGCTCAAAAAGCTGGGATTCCTCTGAAGGAGGACTTTACTTCACCTGGATAATCCGTCCGGATCTCCCTCTGGCTTTTCATTACATCTACACAATCGGTGCCACGGCCGTTCTATCCCGGACAATCGCCGATCTCTACGGTGTCGAAACAAGTTCCAAATGGCCCAATGACCTCGTATCGCCGGCGGGAAAGGTGGCTGGCATTCTGACGGAAATGGAATGTTCGGGAGAAAAAATCAACTGGCTGAGCCTGGGTATCGGGATAAACGTCAATAACCGCCAGACAGAGATTGACCGAACCTCTTTACGGGACATGCTCGGTTCGCGAATCGACAGGAAATCACTCCTGACAAGATTTGAACAGGACTTCCGGAAGACTCTCCGCCATGAAGCGCCTCAATCGATCCGGTCCATGTGGGAGAGCCACAGCTCAACAATAGGCAGCTCTGTCCGTCTCCATTCGGAGAGAGAGGGGCTCCTGCAGGGAATAGCAATGGGAATCACCTCTTCGGGGGCACTACGCCTTAAAAACGGGAGCAGAGAACAGACAGCTCTCTTCGGAGATATCTATACAAAAAAACAGGAGAACACTCAATGAATGATAAATCGCCCATCCGCATGATGGTTATGGCCTCTCTTTTCGCCGCGCTGACAGCTGTCGGCGCCTATATCGCCGTACCGATCGGCCCGGTGCCCATAGTGCTGGCAAACTTTTTCGTTATGACAGCAGGACTTCTGCTCGGCTGGAAATGGGCTCCCCTTTCCATGGTCGTCTATCTGGGACTCGGCCTTATCGGCCTGCCTGTATTTTCCGGAGGAGCATCAGGGCCCGCAGCTTTTGCAGGCCCGACCGGTGGTTTTCTCATTGCTTATGCCTTTTCAGCCTATTTCATGGCTCTTATCAGCGGAGCCGGAGAACCGCGCCTATGGAAAGACGCCATTGCTGTTTCGGCCGGAATAGCCATTGTCTACCTGATAGGTGTACCCCGTTTGAAATACAGTCTCGATATGGATTGGAATAAAGCGCTCACAGCCGGAATGCTGCCCTTCATCCCCGGAGACCTGATAAAAGGTGCCGCGGCGGTAGCTGCCGTGAAATATCTCAGACCGCGTTTCAATGACTGACCGGATTCCCCTTCTCGAAATCAGAGATCTGTCTCACAGGTTCTCCGATGGAACCGTGGCTCTTTCGGAAGTCTCCTTCTCTGTTGAAAAAGGAGACTTCCTGATTATTTCCGGTCCCAACGGCAGCGGAAAAAGCGTCCTGATGAAACACCTGAACGGCCTGCTCTCCCCCACGGCGGGAGAGATACGGCTCAACGGCGTCTCCATAAGCAGAGATCTCGTGTCAACGAGAAAGAAGATCGGGCTTGTGTTCCAGGATGCCGACAGCCAGATAATCGGCCAGACCGTCGAAAGAGATGCGGCATTCGGACCCGAGAATCTCAGGCTGCCCCGGGCTGAAGTCGACAGAAGGGTGGAGAAGGCGCTGAAAGAGGTCAATCTCCTCGGAAAGAAGACAGCCCGCCCCCATGTTCTGTCGGGAGGGGAGAAAAGACGGCTGGCCGTAGCGGGCGTGCTCTCCATGGACCCGGAGATCGTCATATTCGATGAACCTTTTTCAAACCTCGATTATCCGGGAATCCGGCAGGTTCTCCAGCAGCTCGTGTATCTTCACGGAAAGGGACATACGCTGATTGTTATAACTCACGATCTTGGCAAAGTGCTGGCCCACGGGACAAGGCTGATTATTATGGGAAACGGCAGAATCATCGAAGAGGGAGAACCGGAGGAGCTCCTCTCATCCCTGGAAAAGAGGGGAATCCGGCGGCCTCCCGGCCTGAAAGCCGCAGAGATGACATGGCTGAAATAGAGATTTTCCACTACCGCGCCGGAACCGGTTTTTTTCACTCTCTCAACACGGGAATCAAATACTTAAGCGGTCTGCTTTTATCCATAGCGCTCTACAGCAGCTCCTTCCTGGAACTGAGCATTATGACGGCGATTCTTCTCCCTTTACTGTTCCTGGCTTTGAAGCCATCCCTACATCAGATAGGAGCAGGAATCAGATCGATGAAAGGTTTTATCATATTCCTGCTGCTCGTCGCTTCGGCGAGAGGATTCAGTTCTGGAGGCTCCATAGCGCAGAGATGGATGAGCAGCGGACTGTACAGCTGGAAAATTCTGATGCTGCTTATCATCGGCCAGGTTCTTATTTCCACAACAGATCCTTCGGATCTGCACGGCGCGGTCTACAGATTGCTGAGCAGGATTCCCTTCATTCCGGCAGGCCCCGCAGCGACCATGCTCTCCCTGTCCATCACGTTCATCCCGCTTATTTTTGATCAGTACCGCGAAATCCGTCAGGCGGCGGATTCCCGTCTGGCCGGCCTGAACAGAAACCCCTTAAAAAGAATATTATTCATATCCCTGCCTTTACTGGAAACGACGCTATCCCGTGCCGATGAGATTTCAGCGGCCATGGACAGCCGCTGTTACAATCACAATCCGACGCTGAAAGAGTCTGCGGTAGCCCTGAAGGATATTCTCGTTCTACTGTCGGTTATCACGGCAACGCTTTTAATTTTCCATTTGAATTCCTGAAAAGTCAGCTATAATTATAATCGATGACAAGCGCCGTACTATTAGCAGGATACAACAACAAAAGAGCCGTGGAACAATACAGCCGCATTGTGGAAAGCGATTACGGCGAGCACTATATCGAAAAAGGTTACAAGCCTCTGCACGAATTTCAGGTCTCTCTGGACGGGGCTGCAGTTAGCAAGCCGCTGCTCCAGTTCACTCTGGAAGTCCTTCTCGATAATAATCAGATAGATGATATTGTCATTGTCGGTCATAAGGAAAGAATAGAACGGCGTCTGGGGAAGATTCTTGAAAGAGCCCCGAAGCCTTTGAAGATTATTGACCAGAGAGAGCCTCTTCCCGGGGAGGCTGTCAGGGAATTGAAGGTGGATCTGAAGGAGACTTCCACCCAGTCCGTAGGCGGTAATGTCGTTAAGGGCTATTGGGCCACCCGGGCTAGAGAAGAGAGACAACCGGCTCTGTTCGCCGCATCGGACTCCCCTTTTACCTCGGGAGATTTCATTAACCGGTTTCTGGAAAATTGTTCTTCCTTAGGGGAACCTCCCGGCATCATCCTCCCGGCGATCTATACAGATCCCGTGAAAGACAATCTGGGGCGAACTCCCCTCCTTCTGATTAACGATACCGATTATACCATCCCCGAAAAGAAAGACCGGTACGGCCGGAACGGATTCCGCCTCTCTTCCATTCTCTACGCCGATCCCTTCAGATTCGATGTCAACATGGCCAATGTCATGTACAGCTTGAGAAAGGCGCTGAATCCCAAGACCCAGATGCGTATTTTCCGCATCGGCCGCGAAGTCGGATATCCCTGGATATACAGCCGCTATTTTCTCAAGAAGAACCTTTCGATCAGGCAGTGCGAAATCATCTGCTCCGCCTTTTTTAAAGGTCCTTTCCTGAGCATTCCCATGCACGATATAAAATCAACCTATGATTTTGACGGTACCGAAAGAGAATTTATTGAAATCAGCCGCATGCTCGATGAACAAAATTTCTGAGCTTCTCTTGATCAAGCGCTTCTCTTTCAATAGTATTTACAACAGATATAGGAGTTATGTACATGTCAATAAAATACGAAAATCTCGATGCTCTGAAGGCTTTCAAGGATCTTCAGGCGGTTGGGACTGCCGTCGATCTCAAAGAGGAGCTGACAAGAGAGAGAATTCTCCGATACAGCGCTCCTGTAGGCGGCGGATTAACTTACAATTATGCCGCCAAAGCGGTGAACGATGAAATCATTGGAATATTGCAGAATCTCTCGGACGAACAGCAGCTGGTCCCCAAGTACAAGGAAGTGCTGAACGGAGAATTCATCAACACCGGGGAAAACCGGAAAGTCCTCCATCATCTCACAAGAGGCCAGCTCGGAAGCGATGTGACTTTTGAGGATAAGAACCTGAGAGATTTTTATGTGGAACAGCAGAACCGTATCCGCGACTTCTCCGCAAAAATTCACAAAGGCGAAATCAAGGGTTCCACCGGCAAGCAGTTCGATACGGTTGTCCAGATCGGCATCGGCGGTTCCGACCTTGGCCCCCGCGCCATGTACCTCGCTCTTGAAAATATCTACGACGTGAAGATGGAAGGGCATTTTATCTCCAACGTAGACCCCGACGACGCCAATGCCGTCCTGGGAAGACTGAACTTTGAAACGACTCTGTTTATCCTCGTCTCCAAAAGCGGAACGACCCAGGAAACTCTTGCGAACCGCAATTTCGTTCTGGAAAAGACCAGACAGTCTCATATCCACGGATTCAATCCTTCCAGACATATGGTCGCCGTTACGAGCGAAACGAGTCCTCTGGCCGGTTCCGACGAATATCTCGATTCCTTTTATATGGATGATTTTATCGGCGGACGCTACTCTTCGACCAGTGCCGTCGGCGGCGTCGTTCTCTCCCTGGCTTTCGGAAGTGAAGTTTTCGACCAGTTCCTCGCCGGCGCCAGCGATGCCGACAAGTCAGCGCTCGAAACCGACCTCCGTAGAAACGCCGCTCTTATGGATGCCATGATCGGCGTATACGAAAGAAATATCCTCGGGTACGGGCAGACGGCGGTTCTCCCCTATTCCCAGGCCCTCAGCCGCTTTCCCGCCCATCTTCAGCAGATGGATATGGAAAGCAACGGAAAAAGCGTCAACAGAAGAGGCGAGCCTCTGAATTATCAGACCGGTCCCGTTATTTTCGGAGAGCCCGGAACGAACGGTCAACACTCATTCTACCAGCTGCTCCATCAGGGAACCGATATCGTGCCCCTGCAGTTTATCGGGTTCAAGGATGCCCAGATTCCCTTCGACCTCGATTATGAAGGTTCGAGCAGCCAGCAGAAACTGAAAGCCAACCTGGTGGCCCAGATTGTTGCCTTCGCAAAGGGAAAAGATGATAAAAACAGCAACAAAAACTTCGCCGGACAGAGACCATCATCGCTGATTTACGGCTCACAGCTGACAGCCCGGACTCTCGGTGCCTTATTGGCCCATTTCGAGAACAAAGTTCTCTTCCAGGGGTTTGTCTGGAATGTCAACTCCTTCGATCAGGAAGGTGTTCAGCTCGGCAAAGTCCTGGCGAAGCAGGTCCTTGCCGGCGGAGACGATATGGACGAAGCCCTCAAGGCATTCTCCGATATTATGGAAATATAATTCCGATAGGGATGGACTAAGCCCCCGGTGCCAGCGAGGCCACTGAAAAAGCTGCGAAATTCCTATTGGAGTTTCGTGGCTTTTTTATTTTGTTTTTTCCAGAGTCCTTTTTCGAACAGAA
>JAFGXR010000045.1 GCA_016936555.1 Spirochaetales bacterium
TCCGCTGATCACTGCGACGAAGATGAGGGAAAGGATGATACCGTCCGTTGCGGTCCGCTTCATTTTTTTTCTGTCGCCGCTTCCCATGGCGCGGGACAGGACTGACCCGGACCCGAGACTTATACCCATTGCGGCCGCTCCAATGGCCATGACCACGGGAAAAGTGAACCCCATGGCCGCCAGAGCATCAGTACCCAGCCGGGAAACGAAAAAAGTATCGGTGAGATTAAATATCATTATGGCGAGAGATCCCCCGATTCCCGGCCAGGTCAAAGCCAGGAGATGGCCGCGGACAGGACCTACGAGCAGATTTCTCTTGTTTCTGTTTTTCATCACCTGGAGTATATCCTTATTGATCTTCCCGTATAAAGCGGTTTCTCTCATCTCCTGTGCATATGCATTAAGATTGACATAAAAAGAACATACTGTTATCAATAAACCATGAAAAAACGAATTCTCTACACTCTTTTCCTGTTTATTTCTTTTTCGCACCTGCAGGCTCACCCTCACATGGCTATCTATTACAGCTGCGATTTTCATTTTGAAGAAAGCGAACTGAAAGGAGCCTGGATCAATTTCGCATTCGACAGGTTTTTCTCCGTCGATATCACAAATACCTATGATCTGGACGGCAACGGAGTTTTCAGCCCTGAAGAGACTGAGGAAATCTACAACCACGCTTTTATCAATCTTGAACATTACGGCTTTTTTATCAGCATCCGCGATAGGGGCGGGAGAACCTCACCTGAAACCGTTTCGGATTTTTATGCCTATACCGATGATGAAGAGATCCTCAATTACCGGTTTTATATAAATCTGAAGGAGAACAGAGAACGGGAGTTCTACCTGTCGGTTTACGATCCTACCTTCTTCTGCGCCACCTATATGGCCGATGAAACCCCCGTTTCCGTAACGGCGGATCCTCCGGTTCAAAGTTCCTACGCCATAGAGGAGAACACAGATTATCCGGTGTATTACGATCCCCTGGCTCCGGCTTCCGACACGAGTACCTATGATGAATGGCGTCCCGGTCTGAATACCTATTTTCCCGAGGAAATCCACTTTGTCTATTAAGCCGCTCACAATGATTCTTACACTTCTTTTACTGACAGTCCTGCCGTCATTTTATCTGACAGCCAATCCTTTTCTCGGAAATACGGAAAAAGAGCAGCCCGTCGTCCGCCCCCCTTCATCGGGAGGTTTTATGGTGGAGACGCAATTGAAATTCAGAGAGATTCTGGCAGACAAACTGGAAGGTTTTGAAGAAGGATCCAACCCCGCACTCTATTTCCCGCTCCTGGGAGCGGCTTTTCTCTACGGGATTCTCCACGCCGCAGGCCCGGGACACCGCAAGACTGTCATTTTCTCCCTTTTCCTCTCCCGGAAAACCCGATGGTACGAACCCCTTGCCGCGTCCTTTGTCTCGGCAGGAGTCCATGGAGGAACAGCCGTCATTCTCATACTCCTCTTCCAGCTCCTGTTCAACAGCATCCGCTCTGCCGATGTTCAGAATATCAGTTCATGGCTGGAGGGGATCAGTTATTCCCTTCTGATGCTTCTGGCCTTGTGGTTTCTCTTCCGGCGTCACAGTCATCGTCATGACCGGGAGATCCATGGCAATATATACGGTACTCTGGCCGCCTCGAGCTTCTTCCCCTGTCCGGGCGTCATTATGATCATGACGTTTTCCGCCGCTCTCGGGGTACTGAAAACCGGCATTCTGGCTGTAATCAGTTTATCGGCCGGTATGGGGGCGACCATTTCCCTGGCAGCCTATCTGGCTTATTTCGGGCGGGAGAGCCTCTTTCTGCTCCTCAAGGAAAAAGAGCGGTTTGTGGAGAGAACAACCGCAATACTGGAAAAAGGGAGCTATCTTTTCCTCTTTATTTTCAGCCTCTGGATGGCTTATCCTTTTTTCAGGACGATTCTCCTCCCGGACTGATTTCATTGTTCCGCAGGGAGAGTAAAGCAGAACTCCGCCCCCTGTCCCGGTTCCGACTCCACCCAGATCCGCCCCCTGTGGAGCAGAACGATTTTCCGGCATATGGCCAGCCCTAGCCCTGTTGAGGTTTCCCCTCCCGTCGGTTTGGCCGACAGTTTCTGAAATTCCAGAAAAGCGTGCTCTTTATCATAGCGGTTCATACCGGGACCGCTATCCCAGATGCGGAAGACCACGCGCCCTTTTTTACTCTTGAGATTGATGATGATCTCTCCCCCCGGCTCGGTAAACTTTACGGCGTTACTGATCAGGTTATCAACGACCTGGGAAATCCGGTCCGCGTCGAAACGTATGGGAGGCAGTTCTTCCGACTTCAGATTCAGTGAGATCTGTTTTTTTTCAGCCAGTTCATAGAAGATGGAATCAAGCCGCCCGGCTACCAGACCGGTAAGGGAATTCTCCTTGAGAAACAGTTTCCCCGTCCCTTTTTCAAGACTTGTAATATTGAGAAGATCATTGAGAAAAGCCATCATCTTTCCGGAAGACTGTGATATGGTTGACAGGGCTTTGGCGATGTGATCGGAAAACTCATCTCTCGATTTATCGAGGAGCCTGTTGCAGATCATTTCGATATTGGCCAGCGGCACACGAATATCATGAGCCACCATCCCGATCAGATTGTTTTTCTGTTCATTGAGATTGCTCACTTTGGTAAAGGCTTCCAGCAGTTCAGCCTGGGTGATGATTCTGCAGTAGAATTCTTCCGGAGAATAGGGCTTGCTGATAAAATCATTGGCCCCCGATTTGAGAAATGTAGCTGATGAGGCTTTTGTTGAAGGATGGGATATCCCGATAATGGAGAGGTGCTGCTTGTCATACTGTTCCCGGAGAATTTTGACCAGTTCATAACCGTTCATATGGGGCATCTCGAAATCGCTGATGACGATCCTGATATCGGGATTGGACTCGATAAGCCCCAGAGCTTCCATACCGTCTCCCGCTTCCATAACGGTAAACTTTGTCTGTTCCAGGATGTACCGGCTGATCTTTCTCGCCGAAGGGGAATCATCGACTATAAGAACTTTAATTTCCCTGTTCAGTTCCATTCTCCGGACAGCATAAAAAAGATCATCGTAACTCTGCTTGCGGTTTTTGGAGATAAACTCGAGAATATTCTTCTCCTGTAGCATTTCTCTCAGCTCAGCTGTATATTCCCTGTCTGAAAACAGGATGACAGGTATGGTACGGAAGGAAATCAGCCTGATCGTATTCTGCCATTCATCATTGTCGGGATCCATATCCACAATGGCGGCGAAATAATCTCCTTTCATGATTTCCAGAGAGGCTTCCTGATAATCGGCACAGAGAACGGTTTTGAAATTCCCCTGCTCCAATATCTGCTGTATTTCACGAGAAACTGATTTATCGCTTTCAATAATCAGTAGGCGGTCCATTAATTTAATGATAAACGCCCTGCATTTACTTTTCAAATCATCAATTCATTCCAGACACTTGACAATTCAGTTCACCGGGAGTATATTGTGCATATGCACATTTGTGATTTAAATTATCGGAGGTAATGATATGAGAGGAAACAGAAAAGGACCTGAAAACAGAGGTCCCCAAACAGGAAGAGGCCTGGGATACTGCAGCGGAAGCGACAGGCCGGGCTTTGAAAGCAATGAAGCTCCCATGGGCCTGCGGCGGGGCGGCGGATACGGCAGAGGCGCCGGCCGCGGTCAGGGCAGAGCCATGGGAAGAGGAATGGGACGCGGCTTTGGAAGAGGATATTATGAAGCGGAGGGATTTGATAATTCGGTTCAGCAGAATATACTCGAGCGTCTGGAGAAAATTGAAAATCTCCTGAATAAAGGAGACGGTTCTGAATCATGAAAGGGAACGGCAGAGGACCTGAAAACAAAGGTCCCGGAACAGGACGCAAAATGGGGTTCTGTTACGGATGGGGCAGACCGGGGTATGAAAACGATGAAATCCCCGGAGCACCGTCGCGCCTCTCCGGTCACTTTGATAATGGAAACAGAAAGAAAATCCACAATCAGAGTGAACTAATGAATTAACAGAACGGGCAAAATGCTCTAATATGAAAAACATGCTGTACGTCACGGCATGTTTTTCATGAAAGCAAGGGAGTATTGGATGCCCAGAAGATTTAAACATAGAAATTGCCGGCACCTCGACGGTGACAGGAATTTCAAACCATCAGGAATACCTTCCAGAGAACTGGAAAAGGTGGAAATGAAACTCGACGAGTTCGAAGCGCTCCGTCTCTGCGATTACGATGGAATGAGCCAGATCGAAGCCGGAGAAGCGATGGGTGTCTCCCGGGGAACCGTACAGAGGCTACTCCTGTCGGGCCGCAAAAAAATCGTCGACGTTCTTCTCCATTCCAAAGAGCTGGTTGTTCATAATATAACGGCTAACCACGACAACACCAGCCTTCCCCGGAATGGGAATCAATAAACAGAATCAGTCTTGACTTCTTGTCTCCGGAAAGGTATCTTTAGCGTGCATATGCACTGAAAGAAATTAGAATTCCCGGAGGAACAAATGAATATAGCATTCTGCAGCACAGGTTGTGAGCTTAAGTCCGAACTGGACGACAGATTCGGAAGGACAACATATTTTCTGATCTATAAAACGGAAACCAGCGAAATCATCTGTATTGAAAATGAGGCCCGCATGGCCAAGGGAGGAGCCGGATCCCAGGCTGTACAGCAACTTATAGACCATAACGTTTCCGTGGTAATCGCTCCCGAAGTAGGCCCTCAGGCCATGGATGCCTTGAAAAGATTCAACATCACACCATACAACCAGAAAGGGGCGAAAACAGTTGAAGAAGCCCTTGCTCTCTGGAAGGATGAAAAACTTCCCCTGATCGAAGAACCCGGCGCCAAAGGTCTTCACAAGGCGTAACAATGAAAATAGCCATTCTAAGCGGAAAAGGGGGAACGGGGAAAACGACCGTTTCCAATAATCTTGCGGCCCTGATCTCAGAGGCTGTTCTGATCGATTGTGATGTGGAAGAGCCGAACAGCCATATTTTTATGGTTCCCCGGATTACCGGAGAGGAAGAGATTCAGACCGGTTATCCCGTTGTCGATGATGATAAATGCATCCATTGCCGCAAATGCGCCGATTTCTGCCATTACAACGCCATTATAGCAGGTGCTGCAGCGACAATGCCTCTGAAGGATCTATGCCACGACTGCGGTGGTTGCCGGCTCGTCTGTCCTGCCGGAGCGATCACATATGAGAAAAAGGGAATCGGCACCATATATACGGGAAAGAGCCGGTTCGGATCGGACTTCCTCTACGGGCAGCTTCACCTCGGAGAACTGTCCGGTGTAAAGATCATCAACAGGCTGAATGAAATGACCGCAGACAGGGACCTTGTTCTGGTAGACTCGCCTCCGGGAACCTCCTGCTCCACTGTAGCCGCCCTGGAAGACAGCGATTATGCTGTCATCGTCACCGAGCCGACTCCTTTCGGGGTCAGCGATATGAAAATGGTAGTCGAAATGCTCAGGGAAATGGAAATTCCCTTCTCCGTCGTTGTGAATAAAGCCGGTCTGGGCGATAAGGAAGTCTACGATTACTGCCGAGGGGAGAATCTTTCCATTTCAGGAGAAATACCCTTTGACAGATCCGTGGCGGAAGCCTACGCGTCGGGAAAGCTCGCTGTGGAAATCAGCGATGAAAACAGAAGCCTCTACAATACATTGTGGCTGAATATTCGAAAGGAAGCGGAGAAAAGCCATGAAAATTAAGGAAATCGTTGTCATTTCAGGAAAAGGCGGAACGGGGAAAACAACTCTGACAGCCTCACTCGTTCCTTTTCTGGAGGATGCCGTTATTGCCGACTGCGATGTCGATGCTCCCGATCTTCACATACTTCTCAATCCCCGGAGCGAAGAAGAGGAAACATTCTCCGGTTCCGCTAAAGCGGTAATCAATGAAGATCTCTGTACCCATTGCAATCTATGTATTGATCACTGCCGGTTCGGCGCTATTGATGACACTCCCCGTATCAACCCCATGAAATGTGAGGGCTGCGGTGTTTGTGAATACATCTGCCCCGTTGATGCGATTGCCCTGAACGATGTGACAACAGGTACTGTTTTCAAGGGAATGACCGGATACGGCCCGATGGTTCATGCCAGGCTCGTACCGGGAGAGGAGACTTCGGGAAAACTCGTATCGCAGGTAAGAAACGAAGCGAAAAAAAGAGCCGAATCCGATGGAAAAAGATACGTCCTTATCGACGGTTCACCGGGAATAGGCTGTAATGTTATTTCCTCTATAACAGGAGCATCGACTGTTCTTATCGTAACGGAACCTACTCTTTCGGGACTGCACGATATGAAGCGTGTGCTTGAAGTGGCGGCGCGGTTCTCCGGAAAGGTATTCGTCATAATTAATAAATATGATCTATCCGTGGAGATGACGCGGAGAATTGAAAAAGAAGCTGAAGACAACAACGCCCCCGTACTGATGAAACTGCCTTTCGACAAAAAGATCGTGCAGGCTGTTACGGAGAAAAAAATCCCGTCGCTTGCTGAGCCTGACCTGTTTGAAATGGCAGGGTGGAAGAATCTTCTGCAAAGACTCAGGGATCCGGAGAGTTGACTCTAAGGGCTTCAGCAGGTATATTGCATATGCACAGCGTTAATTATCAGAGGTTAGAAAATGAGTGATTATGACATGAGAGTGGCTTTTCCGACTAACGACAGAGCCAATGTTGAAGAGCATTTCGGACATGCAAGGGAATTTGCCTTTGCCAATGTAAAAGACGGACAGGTGGTTTCGACAGAATACCTGACTCCCCCTCCCCATGCACCCGGCGTGATTCCCGCTTTTGTGGGAGACAACGGCGCGACAGCCATCATTACCGGCGGTATGGGCGGAATGGCGATAGACCTGTTCAAACAGCGGGGAGTGGAAGTCATTCTGGGCGCGAGAGGCTCCATTGAAGAAACTCTCGCGGTTTATATCAGCGGAAATCTGGATTCGACCGGTTCCGCCTGCGAGCACGACCATCACCATTGATATATAAGAAAAAGGAGCTGTTACATAGAAAAGGCTCCTTTTTCTTCATAATTCCCATAAGTAAACCATATATACTTTTTCAGTTTACACAGTTTCCTTTTCGTTATATTCTTTTGTATATGGAATCAATAACTGAAGAACAGATAAGCGAAGCTGCTTTCCGGCTTTTCCTTAAAAGAGGATTGAACTTTACGACTGACGATCTATCGGACGAGCTCGGCATAAGCAAAAGGACCCTGTATAAAAGGATTTCTTCCAAGAACGAAGTCATACGTCTCCTCATCGATAAAGAACGGAACAGAATCAAAGAGATTCAGAAACAGATCCTGAACAACGACAGACTTTCCTCTCTGGACAAAATGAAAAGGCTTCTTACCGTTCAGCCCGAATCGGAACCCCGGATCATGGTTAAGGATCTCCGTCTGCTCAAGAGAAAATATCCTGAGGAATTCAAATATCTGGAGAAACTGTACAGCGAAGACTGGGAAGATTTTTTCAGCTTAATGGATCAGGAGATATCCCAGGGCCGCATAAGGGAAATAAATCCACGGCTTTTCAGGGATATATACTTGAGCGCTGTAACCTCTCTCAGATCCGACAAAGCCTTTCCCGATTCCATCGCCGAAATCACCGATATACTATTTCACGGAATAATAGCAGGAGACCGGATCAAATGAGCAACCTGACAGTTTCTTTAAAATGGAAATACGCAATGGGACAGCTGGGCTGGTCCATACTATCGGGAATTATCCAGGTATGGCTCGTCTGGTTCTACAATCCGCCTGAGGCAGTGGAACTGCCGGCCTATATACCGAGAAATCCCGTTTTCATGGTATTCACAGTCATCGGCCTGATTACCATGCTGGGCAGGCTGATGGACGGAATAACGGATCCCTGGATAGCCTCACTGAGCGACAGGAGCAGACATCGAAAGGGGAGACGGATCCCCTTTATGGAAAAAGCCGTGATACCTTTCACAGCCCTGACCATAATGGTTTTTATCATGCCCACAGAGGGCAATCAGCTGCTGAATTCTCTGTGGCTGGTTCTAACTCTGCTGGCTTATTATGTAGCCTACACAGCTTACGTCGCTCCCTACTTCGCCTTGACATCGGAATTGGGGCAGACAGAAAAGGAAAGGCTCGATCTTTCGACTTACATCGCCCTGACATGGTTTATCGGGTATATTATCGCAAGCGCCGCTTCATTTATCTGGCCGGTTTTCCAGAGCATGGGATACTCCCTAGTGACATCGATCCGTCTATCGATCGCTTTGCTGTCTCTGATGGGATTTGCTTTTATGCTCATACCCGTATTGACCATAGATGAAAAGAAATATGTGACATCGAAACCCAACCCCATGAGTTTTTCCACTGCGCTCAAATCGACATTGGGAAACAGGAATTTCCTACTTTTCGAAATCTTTTTTCTGGCTTACGGGATCGCAATCACCATTTTCCAGACCGGAAATGTTTATTATGTCACAGTTCTCCTTGGTATGGGAGAAACCTGGGTTACCGTCATTACAGCCATGACCGGCCTGATCGCCTTTACTCTTTATCCGGTTGTCAATTTCCTTGCAGGCCGGATAGGCAAAAAGCCTCTGTGCATCGGTGCCATGATCCTTCTGATATTAGCATATGTCTATTGCGGCTTTCTTGGATTGATTCCCCTTCCCCCCTCTCTGCAGGCCCTGATCTTCGCATGCATCGCCGGAATCGGTTTCGCCGTCTTCGGGATCCTCCCCAATGCCATCGTCGCGGATATCGCCCAGAAAGACGGAGAGCGGACCGGTATATACAAGGAAGCCATGTTCTTTTCCGTACAGACATTTATGAATAAACTGGGGCAGATGATTGCCATGGTATCCTTCAGCTCCATTCTTCTGCTCGGGAAAAATCCCGGCGATGATCTGGGAATAAGAATGACCGGTTTCGTAGCCGCTGTTACAGGATTCATTTCTCTGTTATTATTTACCAGGTTCAGAGAAGAACGGGAGGACTCACGATGATACTGATTTATATTGCCGCATTTATACTGATCGCAACCGGTGCCGCCGGATACATTCTCTCCAGAATATCCTTGAACCCGAAGACCCATGATTACGAAGAATCATACCGGTCGGAAGTCGAAGCCGGTCAATTTGATGATAAGTGGTTCCGCTCTCTGGAAAGCGAGGATGTCTATATACAGTCGCGCGACGGCCTGAAACTCCACGGGCTATGGTATCCTGCGGAAGGTTCACAGAAGACAATTATCCTCAGCCACGGATACTCCTACACCCTCTACGGATCGGTCAAATACATGAAGATGTTTCACGACAGGGGATTCAATCTGCTGCTGATCGACCACCGGTACCACGGCTTGAGCGAGGGGAAGATCTGCACTATGGGCCACAGGGAGAAAATGGATCATGTCAGCTGGGTCAACTGGATCGAACACCGCGTGGGCAGAGATACACTTATAGGAACTCACGGTGAATCCATGGGAGCCACGACAGCACTGCTTCACGGAGAAATAGATGACAGGGTCGGCTTTATCATTGCAGACTGCGCTTTTCAAAGTCTCTTTGACCAGTTCCGCTACAGGTTGAAAGCGGAGTTCAAAATGCCGGCGTTTCCCCTTCTCTATGCGGGAAACTTCTTTTCGAAGATCCGCGCCGGCTTGTTTTACGGTGAAGTATCGGCGCTTAACGCCGTGAAGAAAATCAAGGCGCCTGTTCTTTTTATACACGGCCATGCCGACGATTACACGACGCCCTCCAATTCGGTCAATCTGAAAAAAGCCAAATCGGGATCGGCTTTCCTCTACCTGGTACCGGGTGCGGGACATGCCGAATCCTTTAAAACCGATCCGGAAAACTACCGGAAAGTGGTTTATCGCTTCCTCGATAACGCCGGGGTTTAAGAAGCACCGCCGGTCACCTCTTCGATCAAACTGAGAAAAATCTCCGATGCGGGAACGATGATATCATCGGGAAAATCGTACGTTTCATCGTGGAGAGGCGGACAATTTTCACCCGCCCCGATTCCGAAAAGAGCTGAAGGACAGAGCGCTCCGAAACGGCCGAAATCCTCGGACCAGCGGAAGGGTTCTTCCAAAAAGCTGACACTTTTGCCGGTTACCGCTTTTTCCAACAGATCCATGGCTTCGTGACTGTTTTCCACAGCCGGGAAAATATCTTCATAGGAAAACCCCACATCAAGAACTTCAGCACGGGCGCACTCAAAAGCCAGCTCCTCGGCCTTTTTCACAATATCCGCCATCTCCCGATCGGTCTCTGATCTGAGAGTGACCCAGACCTCGCTGAGTCCCGGTGCCGTCCCGAAGGCTTTTTCCCCTAGTTTTGAACCGACTACGGTGCCTCCTTTCACATCGCCGATAAAACGGCACATGGCCGCGGCGGGACTTCTCCCCTGCTCGGGATGGGCGGCATGGGTGGGAGCCCCTCTGAAACGGACGGTCATCCCCCGGGAGGCGCAGCTGAAAGTGCCTCTTTTGAGAATAAACTGTCCTATCGGAAAACCCGGTAGATTATGCAGGGCAAAAGCATAATCGGGTTTAAAAAACTCGAAACGGGGATCAGCCAGAACCGAAGCGGCGCCCAGCCCGTTCTCTTCCGCCGGCTGAAAAAGGAGAATGACCTGACCTGCCTCCGGAGGATTTTCAGAAAGCTCTGCCGCAACAGCCAGCATGACAGCCATATGACCGTCATGACCGCATTGATGGGATATCCGCCGGTTTTCTGATTTATACGGACGGTCTATTGCTTCCGGAACGGGAACTGCATCCATATCGCAACGGAGCAAAATAGTCGGACCGGGAGCTTTTCCGTTGAAAAGAACAGCTATGCCGTAGCCGCCAATATCCGCCATGATCCTGTCCGGATTGAGTTTCGACAGAGCTTTCTGAAGATATCCGGCTGTTCGCATCTCTTTTCCCGAAGCTTCGGCGAGTCTGTGGAGTTCATGTCTGGATGAGATAAATGGGTCCTTTGTCATATACTGGATATTATATCGGCATAATCCTCCTTGCAATCCCGTTTTTCCCAGGCTATAGTAAATCTGTTCCATAATGTAACTGGAGAGGATCTTTCCGCCAATTCTCTGGAGCATGCAAGAAAATCGGCACATAAAAAAGGACTGGAGATAAATTATCTCCATAGCAACTATCTGGACCTGGATCTGGAGGAGAACTCCTTCGACCTCATTATAATGATTTATTGCGATTTCGGAGTGCTGATCCCCGAAGATTACAGGAAACTGCTCTAACAAAAATCATCACAAAAAAAACCGGGATACGCTTCATAAAGCGTCCCGGCTTTCCTTATAAATTCAACTCGCCCCTGGCTTTCAGATCGCCGAGGATTTTCTCGTACATGTCCTTATCGATTTTGTACTTGAAACGGTAAATGAAATAACTGATCAGGATAAGGACGGGAGGAAAAAGCAGCATGGCCGACTTCATCATCCAGAGTCCCTCGGGAGTTACATCAGCCGGTCCCTTCGCTTCGGCGATACCCGACAAAATAACGACCGCCCCGACGACGCCGCTTCCCACGGCGCCTCCGATTTTATTGATAAAGGGCTGAAGGGAAAAGGTGATGCTCTCATTGCGCCGCCCCAGTTTCCACTGGCCGTACTCAATCGTATCGGCGAGGAACATGAGAATGAGAAGCTGAATAAAAGCCTGGCCGAAGAAGAGCAGAATTCCGGAAATCCCGATATAGAGAATTTTCATGGGCGACAGAAAGAAGAGCAGGTAGCCGATCACAATAAATACAGTACCTCCCGTATAGAGCTGCCGTCTTGTAAGATACTTGCTGAACAGGGGGAAGAGAGCCAGAGCCGCCAGCTGGGAAACGCCCAGAACGAGGGCGAATATCCCGTACATATCCTCGTTCCCGTAGGCGTATTTAAAAAAGTAGAGCCCGAAGCTGGTGGTGGTGACATAGCCGATCATAAAGAGGCTCATGGACAGCGCCACGAACAGCAGCTGATCATTTTTCACAATGACACTGAAAAGTTCCTTAAGCGGTGTGGCCTGATCGCGGTTGAAGACATGTCTCGGCTCTCTGACGCCGAAGAGTGTAATGCTCTGGCCGGCCCACATGATAACAACGCAAATCAGAACAAAGACGAAATAGGCCTTTGTCATACTCCCGAGCCGCTCTCCCAGAGCATTGGTTATGGGAACGATTCCCGCAACAACCGAAAAGAGACCGATATTGGCGCAGATCCGGGCGAAAGCCCCCATCTTCTCCCGCTCTTTCTGATCGAGCGTCAGAGAGGGAAGCATGGACCAGTAAGCGATATCATTAGCCGTATAGGTCAGTCCCCATCCCAGATAGAGAAAGAAGAACAGTGCGATAAAAGCCGGCCCCTTAAGACCGAAATCGGTAAAAAGAAGAAGGGTTAATAAGCCCGAGAGAAATGCTCCCCTGGCAATCCAGGGCTTAAATTTCCCGAACCGGTGTTCCGTATTGTCGACGATAATCCCCATGACCGGGTCATTGAGGGCATCGAATATTCTGGCGAAAAGGATAATGCCGGTTATCCACCAGAGGGTCCCCGTCGATAGATCGAGAATATCGGTCAGAAAATACATAAGATACATGCTGATAAGGGCGTAGATCATATCCCGTCCGATCGTCCCCAAACCGTATGTGTAGTGATTGCGCCTGTAGTTGGAATCCAAAGTGTTCATCTCCCGGTCTCTTTACTGTTATTACATTATAGGGACAGAGACCGGAGAAAAGATACTTTTTTTTATTGTTCCTCCGGAAAGGGCATGGCTTAATCCTGCTGCTCTCCTGCACCATTCCGGCGTTCTTTATCAAAAGAGGCGCCTGGCTGCAGCACAGGGCTTCCACACTGGCGCTGTGGATTATGTTCGTTATGACGGTTCCCACCTTTGCCGACAGGATAGCCCCCGTACCGACAACTCATAACCCGAAAGCCTTTTTTGCTGTCAGCCTGATAGCCCTGCTGGCAAACGCAGCACTGTTTATCTATCAGTTCAGAAAAATCGTGAAAAACAGGCTGAATCCCTTAAAAGCGGAAATCTACAGCGAAACGGCTTCATATCGCCATGTCCTGACTGATTCGCTTTGAGTTGAAATCGCGAACAGGATTTGAGAATGATTTACCCCTCCTCCCCGGGCAGGCCGGGGTAAAATCATTCAGCCTGTTCCCGTCATCCCTCTCTTAGCAGAGTATCAGGGCCGGTTCAGATCATTTCAGAACATCAGCGATAGAGACACCGGAAGTCTCCCTTAAAACCAGCGAATCATTTTCATAAATGTTCAGAACATAGTCTCCGCCGTCTTTAACAACTTCCCAGCTGACGGAAGAAAGATCATTCCAGAATAATTGCACCTCAAGAAATCTGGAGTCCATTTTAATTGACGACATGAAATAGCCGCCTTTCTGCGCTGTATACTCCGCCATCCTGAGATTTGACCAGAGGGCAAACCGATCTCTATCATCTTCCGAAAACAGGGCTCCATTGACAACTGAACCATTCACCATGTAGGGGATATATCCGAAAATCCGCTCCAGTTCATCGGGAGAGTTAAATTCATCAGGTATTGTGACTTCTGCATCGGGTTTTTTGAGTAGGAATGCCCCATCGCCGATTTCTGTAACAGACCCGGGGACAGATATGTTCCTGAATTCATTATAGGAAAAAGCGCCCGGTCCGATTTTTTTCAACCCCGCCGGAAGGACGAGATTTTCAATGGCGCAGTATGTAAAGGCAGAGCCCCCGATTGTTTCCAGACCCGGGGAAAATTGAACATCGGCAAGCTCAACGGCACCCCGGAATGAATTGAACTCAATAACTTTTATATTGGATGGAATGACCAGCTGCCTTATCCCGGACCCGTCGAAAGCCCCCCAGGGAATGCTTTCCAGAGATTGCCCCAGAACCAGAGACTGCAATTCCGTACCGGCAAAAATTCCCGGATCGAGCTCTGTCACACTATCGGGAATAACAAGGGATTCTACAGAGGAATTCTCAAAAACAGCTCCCAACCGCGTCAGAGTATCGGGAAGGGACACGGTCCTGATTGTCCTGTTATCGTAAAAGCACGGCCAGTCGAGCTCTGTGACCTTCAAGCCTTTGAAGTGGGATGGCACGACCATCTCTTCAGCGATTTCCGGAAATCCGGTAATAGTTATTCCAGACGGATTAGGGGCATATTCCAGATTGTCGTCGTGAATGAAGACTGTTTCAGAAACTCTGGCATTCTCAAAAGTCAATTCCAGATCAGTCGGACCTGTTCCTGTGGTGTTGAATGCGGTAAAGTTCTCCGCGACAGGCCTTAAGTGTTCGATCCGTCCGTCCGGGAAGGTTCTCGTGACGGTGATTCTGTCCAGATGGTATTCGGGAATATCATTCCGGTAAAAAACCGTATTGTCGGCGAAACTGATTGCCAGTGTGCTATTTTCGGTTCCGCCGGTCTGGCCGGCTGGATTCCCGCAGGACATCAGTGCAGATGAGACCAGTAGAATAAGAAAGACAATCTTTCCGATATGTTTAAATTCCATAATGGCAACCTTCTTTATAATTATTGATAAGCATTATCGTTAATTTATTGAAGCAAATTATTAGAAATTAAACAATATAAATTGATAATATTTATTGTTATTTTAACAATGGGGTTTTGATTCGGGGATTTCAGGTTCAAGTCCCCCTCGCAGGGCATAAAAAAAGGTACAGTCGAGACTGAAGCTTTCCATAACGAAATAATCCGACGGGGTGAAACGGATTTCTTTAAACTTGAAAGAAAGCAGGATAAACCATCAAAACGCTGGACGTTGTTATCTTCTGGGAAATGATGGATTAGTGATACTTCATCCACTTTTTTTCCAATGATTAACAAATCCTTTAAGCTTTCTCCGTAAATTATTTTGCATATATACAAATATATTTGCAAAAAATAGAATCTTGCAGTCCCTATATTGACTTATTCATATTGGCACGGATTCTGCAATAAACTAATTAAGAGGTTTGAAATATGTTGAAAATCAAAAGAACAGATGATGAAAAATTAATCTGAAAAAGGGATCCAGTCATATCTCTTCCTATGATAAGGTTCCGGCAAAAACTTCAAATACTGATCAAAATAGTCGGGAGCCAACAGAGCAAAACTGTCATAGTTTACATAAATGTATATTGTGCGGAAATCCTATACCTGAAGAAAAAATGCAACCAGTTCCCAATACATTGTTATGCATCAGTTGTCAAAAGAAATAAGAACTGATACCCCCCAAACACTGAAAATGAAAGTTGATGGAATAGAAGGTAGTCGGGAAGATATTAATATAGCAAGACTACGACATTATTACAGGACAATTGAAAGAGAAGAAATCTACTCCTAAAGAAAGCCGGAAATGGCATCTCTTACATATTGGCACAAATTATGCGAGACCAAAGAGTATGGAAACTGGAGGATTAATGATAGAAAAACTAAAGAGCATTATTCAACTATCTATATGTGGCTACCTATTCTTTACCGGCCTCTATTGGATTGGTCAATACTTAATAAATCAGCAGCAGCCTACACAACCAAGTCCTCCCCTATCTTCTTTTCAGCAGCAAGTCATCAGAGAGCCGGAAAAATCACTGACAGAACGACCAATGCAAGATAGATATAAACTGCTTACCGGAAACTTCCGGGGAATAAACAGCCATGAAGATATTGCAAGGTACATAAAAGATAATGTTCGATATGAAATTGAGAATTTCGATGTATGGACTTCGCCAAGCGAAACTCTTAATCGCGGGTATGGGGATTGCGATGACTATGCGTTGCTATACATGAACCTGGCTTACTTGAATTTGGGTATTAAAATGGATTTTGTCGCTGTAAACGATATTGATAGAACGATAAAAACCGGTGATCCTACTCACGCTGAAGTCCGCTACAGAGGGCAACATTATAATATTTATACTAGAGAAAAACTTGAAAAGACTGTTGTGTTTTATTCCTATGAATTTGATGAGCTTTTTGATCACTAAAGCATCTTTTTCTAGGAATTTTCCCTATATAAGTATTCAGAAAGTTATTGGATAATACATATTGTAAAAAAAATAAGGAGAAATCATGGGACTATTCAGTAAACCAATTAATTGTCCTCAGCCATTTATCGGGAAATGGGTGAATGAAAGCATTATAGCAAGTCTCAATTTTGATTCTGTTACGATTTATCAGCAAGGAAAAGAAATAGAGATTTACCGGAAGATACTTGGCCGCAATACACAGGGAAGTTTCGGATTGTTCAGCAAAGCTTCCGGGAAATTTTATTACACATCATTTTTCGCAATGGGTCCTAGAATTGGTTTTGACACACTCAGGCTAAAGATCCTAGAGAGCCCTTTTCCCTTTACTTCCGAAATGGGATTTATGAAAGCCAAGACTTTATTAGAAGAAGAATTACATGAATACACAACATATACAGCAAGTAACAAGGAGGAAATATCTGAAAGAGAAGAATCAGGTGAATCAGTATATATTGATCACTACTCAGAACCTCTATATGCAGAAAATGTTCAATCTAATTTTGAAGAGATGAAAAATAGAAGAAATAAACAGTGCTCCCGTTGCGGTAGCCGACAGTCCGTACAGGTTCACCATCTTACCCCTGTACAATTTGGTGGAACTGATGAAAAAAGCAACCTGATTTATCTTTGCAAAGAATGTCATGAAAAAGAACATGGTTACGAATTTGGAAATGAGAAGAAAAATTTAACTAATAGAAAACCTCTTGAGAAACCAGCTATGATTAATCAGGCTATTAATGAAGGGAAAATGCTCAAAATTAAATATTACAGCCCCAAATATCGTGACAAACCAGCAGAGACAACAGAGAGGATTGTCAGACCAATAGAATTATATAAAAAGGAATACCGATCAAACTATTCTTCTGGTTTTCATATGACTCTAAGGGCATTTTGTACTCTTCGTAATGGTGAGAGGAATTTCCAGATACGTAGAATCGAAGAGATGCGTATCGTAGACTAATAATGGGGACAGATTCCAGAAAAATGTTAATGCTTCATTCCTGCAATCCAATATATACTGATCATACTTCTAAAACTTTCACACTTGAGGCAACAATGACATCTTTTCCTTTCCATCAACAATTACCATCCTCCAGGGAGACCAAATGATAACCGGCGAAATCAAAAACAAAGTAGATAAAATATGGGAGATATTCTGGACAGGAGGAATCACCAACCCCCTCTCAGTCATCGAACAGATCACCTATCTCCTCTTCATCAAAAGCCTGGACGACAAGCAGAGCGATTCGGAAGCTAACGCATCCCTTCTGGGAACAGAAGTGGATAAAATCTTCCCCGATAACCAATCGGAACTGCGTTGGAAAAACTTCAAGCAAATGGACGCGGTCACCATGTTTGAAACCATGCAGAAAAAGGTCTTCCCCTTTATCAAAAACATGGACAGCAACAAGCAGTCTGCTTTTTCCAAATATATGGCCGATGCCATCTATATGATTCCCACACCCCAGATGCTGGAAAAAATCATTACCAATGTGGACACTCTCCCCTTAAAAGAGAGGGATACCAAGGGAGATCTCTACGAGTACCTCCTGTCCAAGGTAGCCACAGCGGGAACCAACGGCCAATTCCGCACACCCCGTCATATAATCAAGATGATGGTGGAACTGATGAAACCGACTCCCACCGACATCATTATTGACCCGGCAGCCGGTTCTGCAGGATTTCTGGTAGCGGCGGGAGAATATTTAGTCAGAAACAATGATGATCTTTTCTCTATCCAGCAGGTTAAAGATCACTACGGTAAAGATATGTTCCACGGTTACGATATGGACAGCACTATGCTCCGAATCGGCGCCATGAATATGATGCTCCACGGTGTGGAGAGCCCCAATATTGAATATCGCGATTCCCTTTCGGAAGTGAACAAGGACAACGAAAAATTCACCCTCGTTCTGGCCAATCCTCCCTTCAAGGGATCATTGGACCATGAAGCCGTATCGGCTGATCTGCTCAAGGTGACCCAGACGAAAAAGACAGAACTGCTCTTCCTTTCCCTCTTTCTGCGCATTCTGAAAAAAGGGGGCCGGGCGGCATCGATTGTTCCCGACGGGGTACTCTTCGGCAGTTCGGGGGCTCATAAAGCGATTCGTAAAGAGATTGTGGAGAATCATCAGCTCCACGCCATTATCTCAATGCCCAGCGGTGTCTTCAAACCCTACGCGGGAGTTTCCACAGCCATCATGATTTTCACCAAAACCGGTGCCGGAGGAACAGACAAGGTCTGGTTTTACGATATGAAAGCTGATGGTTTGTCTCTCGATGATAAACGGCAGCCCATAGAAGAGAATGATATCCCCGATATTGTTTCCCGGTATCACAATCTTGATTCTGAAGAGAGCCGGAAAAGAACGGAACAGTCCTTTTTTGTACCCAAGGATGAGATAGTCGGGAACGATTATGACCTGTCGATCAATCGGTATAAGGAGATTGAGTATGATGAGGTTGAATATGAAGAACCGTTCAAAATACTTGAGAAGATAATTAACACTGAAAAAGAGATTACAAATCTACTTTCTGAATTAAAGAGCGCTATTGTATGAGTTTATTACCATATAAAAAATTGATCGAGGTTTCTGATTTAATAATGGGTCAATCTCCACCTTCATCTTCATACAATGAACTTTCAGATGGATATCCATTTTTACAAGGAAAAACTGAGTTCGGGAGTTTGTTTCCTACTGAAAGGATTTATTGTACAGACCCTAAAAAAATATCACAGCTAAATGACATCCTTATATCAGTAAGGGCTCCAGTTGGTGATGTAAACCTCTCAGATAAATCTTATTGTATCGGTAGAGGATTAGCTGCGATTAGAACTGGGGTTGAAATCGATTCTAAGTATTTGTTTTATTACTTTTTAAAGAATAAGCAACAAATCGCAGACATGGGAACTGGAAGTACATTTAAAGCTATTGGAAAATCCGTTCTTGCTGATCTTAAAATCCCTCTCCCCCCCCTCCCTATTCAGAAGAAAATTGTCCAGGTTCTGGACAAAGCACGGCAGCTCATCGACTTGAGAGAAAAACAGATGCTCTATTTAGATGAACTAGTTCAAAGTTTTTTTTATGATATGTTTGGTGATCCTGTGACTAATCCGAAGGGGTGGGACTATGATTCATTATCAAATTACGGTTCATTTAAGAATGGTTTGAATTTTGCGAAAGGAGAATCAGGAAATAAAATCAGATATCTGGGGGTTGGGGATTTTAAATCACATTCAAAAATTACTGATATCAATTCATTAACTCATGTCTATCTAAATGAAACACCCTCAGAAGGATATTTTCTAACTAACGGTGATATCGTATTTGTTCGTTCTAATGGTAATAGAGAACTTGTCGGAAGATGCTTAGCTATTTACCCTGATATGGAAAAAGTGACTTTCAGCGGATTTTGTATAAGATTTCGAATAAATAACAATGAAATAGATCCTATATATCTAGTACATCTTTTTAGAATTAAATCATTCAAGAAAACAATGCTTCAGAATGGCCGTGGTGCAAATATTCAGAACATCAATCAAAAGCTTTTAAGTGGTTTAGAAATACCAATGCCTCCCCAAAAACTCCAAAATGAGTTTGCCAATAAAGTACAAAAGATTGAAGCTCAAAAAGTCCTGATGCAGGAATCTCTTGAAGAAATGAAAAACAATTATAACAGCTTGATGCAGAGAGCCTTTAAAGGGAAACTGTTTTGAAATTACGAAGAATTGAAGTTGAAAATTTCAGAGGATATTTAAAACCATTTGCAATTGATTTTGATGATTTCACTGCAATAATTGGAAAAAATGACATCGGCAAATCAACAATCCTGTCAGCCCTAACTATTTTTCTTGAGGGCGATGGATGTAAGATCGATTCTGGCGATGGCTGTATTCATGGTGATCCATCAAATGTCCGGATTTCTTGTGATTTTGATAACCCACCAGAATCTGTAATTATAGATACATCGTATTCTACATCATTAACTGATGAATGTTTGCTGCTTGAGAATGGGAGTATTAGATTAACAAAGATCTATGACTGTACAAAGAGTACAATAAAACCACAAGCATTCATTGACGCGGAACATCACCCTGTTTTTGGAGGTAATTCTTTACTCCCTTTAACGATCTCAGACCTAAAAAAGGAAGCCCAAAAACTTAATATAGAATTAGAAACAGGTGAAGCTACTGCAAAAGCTAAAATCCGAAAGGCAATAATTGAAAGATCAACACCTGGTAGTTTTGAAAAAACTAACATCAGAATCCCAGCCGGAAAAAATGGAGCTAATGAAATCTGGGAACAGCTACTAAATTACTTACCTCATTGTGCTCTTTTTATCTCAGATCGTTCTAGTACAGATAAAGATGATGAAGCTCAATCTCCACTTAAAATAGCTGTACAGAATGCTCTTGATGAAATACAACCTCAACTTGATGAAATTGCCGAATTCATTGAAAACAAAGTTCAAAATGTAGCAAATCGTACTTTAGAAAAATTGAACGAAATGAATTCTAATTTAGCCTCAGAATTAAGCACATCATTAAGAGAAAAACCAAAATGGAAAGATATTTTTAAATATACTCTTCAGAGTGATTCCGGGATTCCATTGGATAAGAGAGGATCAGGAGTAAGAAGGATGGTTTTATTAAATTTTTTCAGAGCTGAAGCTGAGCGTAAAGCCTCAGAAGGCTCTTCTCGTCCAATTCTATACGCAATTGAAGAGCCAGAGACCTCACAACATCCTGAGCATCAAAAATTACTGATTAAAGCTTTACTTGAATTATCTGAAAACAATGACCAAGTTGTAATTACTTCTCATGCACCTGGCTTAATAGGCGAAGTACCTGCTGAATGTGTTCGATTTATAGATGAAAACTCAGGAGAAAAGAAAATAAGAAGTCTTGAGACGGAGGAACATATTTCTCTTTTTCAGTCATTAGCAGAAAAAATGGGATTATTACCGGATAACCAAATCAAAGTAATAATTTGTGTTGAAGGTGTTAATGATGTGAGATTTCTAAAACATGTTAGTAGGATTTTAAAAGGGTCTGGAGAAGATGTGCCGGATCTAAGTACAGACCACAGATTTGCTCTTCTGCCCCTTAACGGTTCAAATCTAATAGATTTTGTAAACTTGAATCTCCTAAAACATTTTAATAGACCTGAATATCATATTTATGATCGAGATGATTTAAATACATATTCATATCAATCTGAAGATGTAAACAATCGTAATGATTGTTCGAAAGCAGTAGTCACAAAAAAGCGTTATATGGAAAGCTATATCCATCCAGAAGCTATTAAAAGAACATGTGGTTTTGAAATCGAAATTGATGATGAAACGGATTATACAGCAAGATTTGCAACCCTTTTTGGCCAGAAGAAGTCTCGTGCAAAAGCCCATCTTGCAGATATAGTTGCTGCATCTATGAGCAAAGAAGAGATTCTTGAACGTGATAATCAAAGGGAAATTATCACTTGGCTCACAGAAATTAAAGAACTTGCAGCTTTATAGATTCTGGTATAGGGGGAACGATGTGTAATTTTAGCTACTTAAAAAAACACGACTACTACAACACATTTTCTTCAGCCTGCGTGGAAGGTTCCCCATGACTGGAGAAGAACTCGATTTCATCCTGAAAAAAGGTGAAGGATACCGCATAGAATTCAAGGAAAGACTCAATAACTCCCTTGCAAAAGAAATGTGCGCCTTCGCCAACGGATCAGGCGGAAAAATCTTCCTCGGTGTTAAAGACAACGGCGAAATCAGAGGCTGCAAACTCGACAACGTCCTGAAATCCCAGATCCAGAATACCGCATCCAACTGTCACCCCTCCATAGAAGCGCAAATAATCGAAAAATCGGGAACAGTCATAATCACTATCCCCGAAAGCGAGAGCAAGCCGGTCCAATGCTCCGATGGATTCTTTCTCAGGCAGGGACCTAACAGCCAGAAACTCAACCGCGACCAGATAATTGCTTTTCTAGCCAAAGAAGGTCACATACACTGGGATGAACAAATATTCAGCCGCTTCGATTTCACGGTACTTTATGATCCTACCTTGATCTTTTCCTTTCTTAAAAAGACTGGAATCCAGACGACATTATCCCATAAAGATATTTTTGTGAATTTGGGATTGATAAAGCAACGGGATGGAAGAGATTGGTTTACCAATGCGGGTTTTCTCTTTTTCGGTAAACTGCCCGAACTGGCTCCCAATTTTATGGAAATTACCTGCGCTCTATACAAGGGAACAGATAAAGTCTACATCCTCGACCGGAAAGATTTTAATGATGATCTGATCAGCAATATTGAAAATACCGTGCAATTCGTAATGAGAAACACCCGCATGAGAGCGGAAATAAAAGGTCTTCTCCGAAAGGATATCCCCGAGGTACCGGAAGTAGCTCTCAGAGAATCCATTGTCAATGCTGTTCTCCATCGGGACTACAGCATTCAGGGAGCCCGGGTCATGGTTGAAATCTATGATGACAGAATTGAAATCAGCAATCCCGGAGGGCTGCCACCGTCCATGACACCGGAAGAGTTCGGACGGCGCAGTGTTATCCGAAACCCCAATATCGCCAATATGCTCCAGAGATTCGGCTACATAGAACGGATGGGAACGGGAATCGGACGCATTAATGAACTGTGCGATGCCAACGGGACCGCTCGACCCGCCTACGATTTCGAGGGATTCTTTTCTGTAGTCTATTCGAGAGTGATTTTGGACTCTATTTCGGAGAAAAGTTCGGAGAAAAGTTCGGAGAAAAGTTCGGAGAAAATACTGGAATTGCTATCGGAGAATGAAAACCTCACCATTACCGAACTATCAGATATTCTGGGATTATCAACAAGAGCCGTGGAAAAAAACCTGAAAAAACTGCAGGAAGAAAACAAACTGACACGCGTAGGACCGGCCAGAGGCGGCCACTGGAAGATACTGACATAAGGGATTAATGCATGTGTAATTTCAGCTACTTAAAAAAACACGACTACTACAACACATTTTCATCGGCCTGCGTGGAAGCGGAAAAAAGCCTGGTTGTTTCCTATGCCTCAACAGCCATACTTTCCCGGAGAGCCCTCGAACTATCCATCAAATGGCTCTACAGCTACGACAGCGATCTCACTCTCCCCTATCAGGATAATCTCTCATCGCTGATGTATAACTACTCCTTCAAAGACCTTATTGATATGAGGCTCTTCAATGGACTCAAATACATCAAAGACCTGGGCAATAAAGCGGTACACACAACATCACCCATCAAAAAAGAACAGGCAGTCTACTCGCTCAAATGCCTCTATGAGTTCACCTCCTGGATCGATTACTGCTATTCCGATCAGTTCCACAATGTTCCCTTCGACGAATCGCTGCTCCATGACAGCGAAGAGAGAAAGAAAACACGGCAGGAACTGCAGGATCTCTATGACCGGCTCGGTTCCAAAGACAGAAAACTGGAAGAGGTTCGAAAGGAGAATGAAGAACTTCGCAGCCGGATCACGGCCAAGAGGACAGAGAACGAAAAGGCAAGAGAAAATTTCCCTGTTGATGATATAAGCGAATACCAGACCCGGAAGATGTTTATCGATCTGGAACTGGAGATTGCCGGATGGACCATAGGCTCTGACTGCATCATCGAAGAAGAAGTGACGGGAATGCCTAATTCTAGCGGCACAGGTTTTGTTGATTATGTCCTCTATGGTGATGATGGGAAACCTCTGGCTCTGATTGAAGCCAAACGGACCAGTATCGATCCCCGTCAGGGAAAAGATCAGGCCAAACTCTACGCTGACTGCCTGGAACAGAAATACAATCACCGCCCCATCATCTTCTACACCAATGGATTTGAATATTATATCTGGGATGATCTGATCTATCCCGAAAGACGGGTTTCCGGGATCTACACCAAAGCAGATCTGGAATGGACCACCTACAAAAGAACCAACAAGAAATCTCTCAATACAGTAGAGATCAACGATGATATCACCAACCGAACCTATCAGAAACTGGCCATTCAAGCGGTCTGCGATACTTTTGAGAAACGGCACCGCAAAGCCCTGCTGGTTATGGCTACAGGATCGGGAAAAACGAGAACCGCCATCTCTCTGGTTGATGTTCTATTAAAAAAGGGATGGATCAAAAACATCCTCTTCCTGGCCGACCGGATCACCCTGGTCAAACAGGCCAAGAACAACTTCAGCAATCTGCTGCCCGACCTGTCGCTGTGCAACCTTCTTAATGAAAAAGATTCCCCCGAAAGCAAGATGATCTTCTCCACCTACCCCACCATGATGAACGCCATAGACGACACCAAGGGGAAAGACGGATCGAAGCTCTTCACACCGGGACATTTCGACCTGATTATCATCGATGAATCACACCGAAGCATCTACAAGAAATATCAGGCCATCTTCGACTATTTCGATGCCGCACTGGTGGGACTGACGGCAACACCTAAAAACGATATCGATATCAACACCTATTCCATCTTCGATCTGGAAAACGATGTGCCCACCTTCGCCTATGAACTGGGAGAGGCAATCGAAGAGGGTTATCTGGTCCCCTACAACACCATTGAAACGCGAATGAAACTACCCGAAGAGGGACTCCACTACGACGAACTGGATGAGGAAGACAAAGCCCAATACGAAGAAACCTTCGACGAAGAGGAAGACTTTTCTGGCGATGATATCAACAAATTCCTCTTCAATAAGCAGACTGTCGACATTGTGATCGAAGATCTGATGGAGAAAGGGATCAAAGTGGAAGGCGGCGATAAACTGGGCAAAACCATTGTCTTCGCCAAAAATAAAAATCACGCAAAGTTTATCATAGAGCGATTTGATGCCAGATATCCCAATTACAGCGGACATTTTGCCAAACCGATTTACACGGATATCAAATACGTAGACAAGACCTATGAGGATTTTACCGAAAAAGATAAACTGCCTCAGATCGCCGTATCAGTGGATATGCTCGATACGGGAGTCGATGTCCCGGAAATCGTCAACCTGGTCTTCTTCAAGAAAGTCCGGTCCAAATCAAAGTTCTGGCAGATGATCGGACGGGGAACCCGGCTCTGTGAAGATCTATTCGGTATAGGACTGGATAAAGAAAACTTTGTCATCTTTGACTACTGTTCCAATTTCGAGTTCTTCCGGGAAAACAAGAACGGTAAAGAGAGCACCCTCTCCAAATCACTGACGGAAAACCTCTTCAATATCCGCGTCGATATTGTCAAAGAACTTCAGAGACTCGATTATCAGGATGAAGAACACACCGCCCACAGGCTCTCGATGGCTGATGAGCTCTACAAAGCCGTCACACAGATTGATGAGACCCGGTTTAATGCCAGAAATAAGCTGAAGTATATCCATAGATACAACAAGAAAGAAAAATGGGAGAATCTCACCGATTCCGATCCCAGGGAATTGAGCGAACACATCGCTCCCCTTGTATCTCCTATCGATGATGATGAACTAGCCAAACGGTTTGATTATCTGCTCTATACGATTGAATATGCCCAGCTGACTGGTAAGATCGCCAATAAGCCCAGAATGCGGGTGATATCTACGGCTGATGAGCTCTCCAAGAAAGGTAATATTGCCATGGTGAAAAAGCAGGAGGAGATTATCCGACAGGTCCAGACTGATGAGTACTGGCAGGATGCTACTATCTTTGACCATGAGAAGGTCCGTATTGCCTTGAGGGATCTGTTGAAGTTTATCGATAGTGAGCCGAGACGGACTTATTACACCAACTTTAAAGATGAAGTGCTGGATGTACAGGAAAAACCCGGAGAGTTTTCTGTTAATGAGTTTAAAGACTACCGGAAGAAGGTGAACCATTACCTGAAGAGTCATGAGGATGATACGGCTATCTACAAGCTGAAGCATAACAGGAAGCTGTCGGAGCACGAGATAAAGCATCTGGAGGAGATTCTCTGGCAGGAACTGGGCTCGAAAGAGGATTATAACAGGGCGTTTGGTGACAAGCCGATGCTGGAGCTGGTCTGCAGTATTGTCGGGCTTGAGGCGAAAGCTGCAAATGAACAGTTTTCCCGGTTTCTGTCTGACGAGAGTTTGAATAAAAATCAGATGGAGTTTGTGAAGATGATTGTCCGCCATGTAATTCAGAACGGGTTGATTGAGAAGAAGATATTGAATGAGCAGCCGTTTAACAAGTTCGGGAGCATTGTGGATCTGTTTTCAGACAGGATGGATGTGGCGAAGGAAATTGTGGCTGAGATTGACCGGTTGAATGGCCGGGTTGTGGGGTGAGAGGAAAAAGTATGAGTAATTATGTTTCTATTCTATTTATTTTTATTATTGGTCTCATTGTTATGATCTTGTATTTTAACATGCGGGGAAAACTAATGCGTCTTCAGAATTCTTTAAAAATTTTTTTCAGTACAATGAGAAATGATTTTAATTTAGATTACTCACCTCAAGGGTTTAATATTGTTAATTACCGTGATGAAAGTCATCCTTGTCTAACGAGATTTAACAATTCAGTCAAACCTCTTTTAGGGAAATATATACTTATTGAAAAACCATCAGAATTATTAAAAGCCTCGTCACTATTTCCAACAGATTATCAGAATTTTATAAGAGTATTAAACTTCCCTTCTATCTTTTTAGGATTAGGAATTCTTGGAACTTTTATAGGATTAACATTCGGTCTATCACAATTAACAGATTTCACAAATAATGATTCATTACTAACTCAGGTCCAGGGATTAATATCTGGAATGAGACTTGCTTTTATTACATCAATAATCGGGATGTCATTTTCAATTTTAGGTTCATTTACATTAAATAAATCTAAAAAAAATATTGCTTACATAATGAATACAATTATTGGATATATATCAACACAGTTTGAATACATTGATAAATTGGAATACCTCTTATCATCAACATACACACTGAAGGGAGAAGAGACTCCTTTATATCTTAGAACTATTGATATTTTACACAGAAATATGGAGTTCAATGAAAGTACGTCTAAAGCTACAGTTTCTATGAACAATGATCTGGCAACCAGTATATCTAATGGCATCTCACATAATATAGAACCGACATTGAATAATCTAAACAGAACAATAGAAGGTTTTGTTATTGATAATAAAAATGGAGCACAAGATACAATTTCAAAAGTTATCGAAAGTCTTGAATCATCAATGAAAGAGATGGTGACTCAATTCAAAGACATGATTTCAGAAGACACAAAAAACGAATTGGATTCCATGGCTAAAATGCTGAAAGAATCTGGTGAATACTTTATTAAAATACCTACCGTTCTTGAGGAAATTCTTGTGATGATTGAAGATCAGCAAAAGGAACAACTGAAACACTACCAGGCAATAAATCAGGAGGTTGATACTTCAATTGTATCTTTTAATGCTGAAGTGAACAGATATCAGGATTCAATAGCAAAATTTGAAAATACCTACGGAAGATTTACCGGGACACTGAAACAACTCGAATCATTCTTTGATAGAGAGCGAGACAGTCATATAAAAATCGGAAGCTTTATGGATGGTTTCGTAACATCAATGAATCATCAAAATCAATCTATGTCAGAAACGCTCAGGTCAATGAGCCAGTATCTTTCAGAAATCAGATCTACCGGACAGGAAATAGACGGAGTCTTTAGAACAGTTAACTCAAATATCAACCAGTATGAAAATGAAGTCGGCAACTCTTTGAATAGATATCTGGAAAGTTATTCCGGTGCTGTTGAACAATTTACCGACAAACTGGAAACTGCGGTTAATAGTCTTCAGGGATTACTCGGAGATATTGATGACAAAAGACTTGTGAGAAGCTAGTTATGGCAGATACTTTTGATGAAGATACTTTTGATGAAGATATTTTCCAGGAATCTGATTTATCATTTGATCAGTCCATATCAGATTTGATGTCAGCCCTCCTAATGATTTTCATTCTCATTTTAATGGTCGCTCTCATGAAACTGACTTCCATATTCGAAGAAAAGACAAATATTGCAGAGAGGTATCAGTCCCTTCAAACCGATCTCTATCAGGATCTTTACGAAGAATTTAAAGAAAATCTGGAACAATGGGGAGCTGAAATCGAAAAAGAAACATTAACTATCCGATTTAAAGAACCGGATGTTTTGTTTGAACCTAACAGTGCTCAATTGAGGAATAAATTCCGCACAATCCTCAAAGATTTTTTTCCCCGCTATTTATCAATTCTTTATAAAGAGAAATACAAAAACAGTATTGCTGAAATCCGAATCGAAGGACATACAGCCAATCCAGGAGATCAATATCCATTCATGAACGGTATGCTCTTGTCCCAGGACAGGACAAACAGCGTTCTAGATTATGTATTGAGCGGTTATGTTCTAAAAGAAAAAGAATTAAAAGACTGGTGCGAAAAATACCTGATATCAATAGGGAAGAGCCATAGTCAGCCAATTCTGAATGATGATGGAACACCCAATTGGTCAATCAGCAGAAGAGTTGAATTTCAAATAAGAACAGACGCTGAAAATGAATTGAAAAAATTACTAGAGGTTAAATGATTTAAATACAATGAATTATATTGAAGCACTAAAGTCTCATAGACCTAAAAAGCCAGATATCTCAAAAAGGACTGATATCTTGGATCGAAGGCTGAAAAAAATCAGATCCAAACTTAACCAGTATGATAAATGGGCTACAGGTAGAACACCTGAACAATACTGGGGAGATTTTGTAAGCTTCACTCAAAGCCGCAATATTATAAATAGAAGATCTCGGTTTTGTACGAATGATCTTGAGATAAAAAAACTGATAGAGTGTCTTCACCTGTGCGACCAATCAATTATCTTAAATAGCTTGCCCAAGTGCTATAATTATTTTATTTCTGAAATTCAGATAAATCTAAAAAGCTCTTCCATGATTTCCATCCTCAGATTTTTCTTTGAACACTTTTCATTTTTCAGAAAGAATGAACTCCTTATAGAACCCTGGAAGAACCTACTGATTAAAAGTATTCATCAAGTTCAGCATGAACATATAGGTCCTCTTCTTCTCAAAAATCTTGAGGATCTTGTTGATAAATCAGGTCATAGGAACTTCTATCAATACTTTATTACGAATCGGGAAACAGATATAAAGCGCTTTATCCAAAAGGAAATCACCAGTTTACACTGGTTCTATAACTCTCAATTTGTATATGCTTCTTTTCTTCAAAAAGCATATGATCTCTATAATAACAAAAGTTCTCTAGAATCTATACACTCTTTTATCACAGTCAATGAAGGAATTACTAATAAGAAAACTCAACTAATTTGTTTTTCTTATATTATCCTAGCTGTTAAAAATGCAGATGTAGAAGATTTTCAAATAAAAGACTCTCTCAGATCCAAAATTCTCGTTCATATCGGAGATCCTCATGACAAGCAAAAATGGTATATTTCTGAAGAAAAGTACAAAGATATAATAGAAAAAGCCAGGATCGAAATAATAAAGTGGCAAAATGAAAAAGTTGCCATTCAGTTTTTTGAAGCAATGGCTTTTAACGTGGAAAGAAAAAGATTCTGGCTTTCCCATATCAGGGATATGGATGAAGTTAAAATCGTTATTTACAAGCCACATATTAAAAACGACTCGAAGCTTTTACATCTTTATAAAGAAAATAAACGAACTTTTATCATTTCTGAAAAAAGCAGTACATCGGCAATTCTAATGAAACATAAACAATATATGTTTGTAGAATACTCTGAACATGGGAATGCTCTCTATATCTTCAGAAATGATACAGAGGAATATAATCAATTCTCTAAAGATTATATATCAAGAAGTACCGACTTCAAAAGGTATACCTTTAAGTTTTCCCCAGGCAGAGCAGCAGGTACACTTAGGCATATCAGAGGATGGGAGTATACTGTTCGAACACTATTAAGGAGAATCTAGGTGAAAAACGAAATAAACTGGAATCTTGAATCACAAAATTTACTTTTCTACCTTAATAATAAACCAGTAAGTTTCTATAAATGGAATAAATATCTGGATCTCAGTAGTTCAATTAAATATACAGTGTTACAAGACTTAATTGATAATGACTATGCAGTACTGAAGCATGATGAAACAAATGTTTCGGTTGAACCAGAAGGTATTTATTATCTTATAGAAAATATTGGATTAGAAACGACAAGAAAACTATTCAATTTCCCGGAATATTCAGATTTTTATACTGTTGTAGAATCTACTTCAACTGATATATCTTCGAAAGATTTCACTCTATCGTATCGACATTTTTCCAACATTGACCCTTTTCCTATAAATCCCCAGAGATATTTCCCAAATTCTGTTTTCTGGACATCCGATTCAAAAAATATAGCCTTAATGAGAAAGGAAGAGTTTGAACTGATAGATAAACTTGAGAAGTTTAATAATAGAGGGAACTGTACTCTTTCTGAACAATATCAACGATATGGGGATATTCAAAAGCTAATAAAATCAAGCAGCCACCTGGCAATAGAAACACCGCTTCAGGGTCAGAGTGTATTTATTCCGGAAAAAATGGAATTGGATCTCAATACAGAACAAGATCAGATTCAAATTCAGGTAAATATTACTGATAGTAATCCTGAGAAAGATTATATACAGCAGAATTTCAATGAACGGCTCGATGCAACAAACGATACTCAACTGGTTTATACGATACCAACAAAAAAGGGTGGTACGGACAGAATCCATATCCCTTTCACAGAAGCACAACGGGAACAATTGCATAAAGTCAGATCTCACAATTTTGAAGCTCGCAATGGTAAAAATATTGGAGATGTACTATCTCACCCTGAAAAATATTTTGATTTATCGGAAATCGATATCAGTTCCACATTCAGTGAAAGAGTTATAGGTTTAGGAGAATACCAACCGAAAACGAAATCTTTTTCCGTCCAGATTAATAATGAGTGGTTTCCGGGAATAGAAATTGATGACCCTGTAGAAGGTACCCAAAATATTGTATTTGAGAATGAGCAGGAATTGAATCAATTTTCAGAAGATATCAAAAGAGCAAAAGAGAGCAATAAACAGACAGTTCCCTATAAAAATTATCAGATTCCTCTGGAAGAAGCGATTCAAATACAGCAGATTTCTGAAGATCAATTTCGAACACCAGACAGACCTGTATCCCCCAAAAAGCAAGTTTTGCTTATTTCAGAGAACCTGGACGAGCTTGAATATTCTGAAGAAAAACAACTTAATGATGTCGGGGATAATTTCTGGGCAATACCAAATCTCTCTTCGGAATACGATCTAAAGAGCCATCAAAAAGTTGGAATTGGCTGGATGCAGGAATTATTCCGGCAGGACGCACCAGGTTGTTTGCTAGCCGATGATATGGGTTTAGGTAAAACACTACAGGTAATGTCCTTCCTTGAATGGGCTGTCTCCGAGTTGGATAAACCTTGTAAAGCACTTATTCTTGCACCTAAAAGCCTTTTACAAAACTGGGAGAATGAGTACTTCAGGTTTTTCCCCACAGGCAATTACAGGACAATTAGACTCGGATCTGACGAGAAAGAATATTCAAAAAAAATATCCTATCATGCTGAAACATGGGGACAAAATACCCTTGTAATTACGAATTATGAAACACTAAGATTTAATCAAATTGAATTTGGAAAAATCAAATGGGATATAGTCGTTGCAGATGAAGCTCAAAAGATAAAAACACCGGGGACACTTGTTACCAATGCATCAAAAGCACTGAATACAGATTTCAGAATTGCGCTTACGGGAACACCTGTTGAAAACACATTTCAGGATCTATGGTGTTTAATGGACTTCTGCCTTCCCGGCCTGCTGGGTAGCCGTAAGGATTTCAATAAACATTTCTCAGAATCAAAAAATGCCACAGATGAGGACTTAATAGAAATAGGGAAAAAAATCCGTGAAAAAATAGGGCCTTATATTTTACGACGTAATAAATCCATCCTCGGTAATGAACTCCCGTCCAAATATATATCGAATATTGAAGAACATCATGACCATTTTCCAATTGATTGTTCTACACTGCAAAGATTGATGCCTATCACTCAAAAAAGAGCCTATGATGAGGTTATTGAAATGATGCAGGCTTCCAAAGATAAGAGAATGACCCTAAA
>JAFGXR010000046.1 GCA_016936555.1 Spirochaetales bacterium
ACACTTAGTCCAAAGTCATGAATTATGGTCAGAGTGGGGGGGTAGAAAAGTGAGCGGGAATGGGGGGAATTTAAGTGAGCGCTAAAGTGATAATTGCACAATCGTTGAGGAAGTAGTTTAATACTCATCTTCACTTCAATTTCAACTTACAAAGACCCAATTATAAATGAAAAGGCGTCAATACTGGCGTCAGTACCCCAAAGGTCATATTTTTCGAAATTGACCCGAACCACTTAATCTCTTACTCAGAAAGGGTTTAGATCAAAAAAAAGACACTCAAAAAGAGTGTCTTCAATGGGCCCACAAGGACTTGAACCTTGGACCACCTGATTATGAGTCAGGTGCTCTAACCAACTGAGCTATAGGCCCGGGTTGCATGGGCGAGCAGCAAACAAAGTTTGCAACCAGCCAAACAGCAGAGGTATATAACCTCAACGAATTGACATAATATAGAAACCTTCCCATTGTGTCAACACAGAAAATCAGTTCTGTTTAACCAATGGATTTCTTATCCCCAACTGGGCCAGCCGGACGACGATCGGCTGGGTTTCGCTCTCCGGAATTCCCTTTATCATGATCCGCGTAACGCCGCTGTTCGCCAGTTCCGCCACGGGTGTGAAACCCGCTGCTTCAAGCCTCTCTTTCATCTCCCTGGCGTATTCGATCGTTTTGTAAGCGCCGATCTGAATATTGTAGGTAATCTTCAGCTCCTCGAAATCGGACGTAACCAGAAG
This sequence comes from Spirochaetales bacterium, assembly GCA_016936555.1. GTDB lineage: Bacteria > Spirochaetota > Spirochaetia > DSM-2461 > DSM-2461 > Spirochaeta_F. The sequence continues at coordinate 735 of JAFGXR010000046.1, forward strand.
GACATTAGCTGTTCCGTCTCTCACCATATCCAGGGCTTTCGCAGCCGCATAGGAAAGATCGATAACTCTGTCGCCGACATAAGGCCCCCGGTCATTAATCCGCACATCCACCGATCGCCCGTTCGACATATTGGTCACGGTTACAATTGTATTAAAAGGCAGTTCCTTATGGGCTGCCGTCATATCGTGCGTATTGAATATTTCGCCGTTGGCCGTCGGTCTTCCGTGGAATTTCCCGCCGTACCACGATGCGATCCCGATCTGCTCATAGGCGAAAAGAGGGGATAGAATGGTCAGTAAGGCAATAAAGAGGAGATATCTTTTCATATCCTTCTTATCGGAAAATAGAGCCGTTTATTAACGAAAAAGGATGCTGTGTCATATGGAAACATTTGAAAATCGGGATATAATCGGTCCTAAATTGACGTGTGTCATAATGACATAGTTCTGTGGGGCGAAAGTACACAATTGTGGCACGATGGAAATCAGGAGAAGATTTTAAGGGGGAATTCCGTAGCCGGTTTCTTGTCGGGTATAATAATTTCCTGGAAGAATTGGAGTTAAATTGTTGTATTGTAAAGATATATTATTTTGTATTTTGAGGTTGGCACAGTATATGCATAACTTATGACGTAAATAAAAAAAACAAAATAGCCAAATGGAGGCCCGAAATGAGATATATGACAACAACAAAAACAAGACCTGTAAGCGTTATGGATCAGCTGATCGATTCCATGTTCTACGACACTCCCGCGGTCAGGACTCATAGAGCTTTTCCCGTCGATGTGGTTGAAGACGGAGACCACTATATTGTCAGCGCCGAACTGCCCGGTTTCACAGAAGAGGAAGTGGATATTACGCTGAACGATAATCTGATGGTCATCAGCGCACAGAAAAAAGAGGAAGAGAATCAGGAAAACGCTCCCAAATACCTCATCAGAGAAAGAGCCGAAGGTCAGTTCAAAAGAAGTTTCGCTCTTCCCAAAGATGCCGACAGAGATTCCATTAAAGCGACTCTGAAAGAGGGATTGCTTAACCTGACTATCGGCAAGAAACCGGAAGCCAAACCGATGAGCATAAAAATAAACTGATTGTATCAAACTAGGGCGGAAAAAAAGGGGCTGTTGCAACAGCCCCTTTTTTTTAATAATCTTATCGAATACTATCAGTATTTGCCAAGAAGCTTCAGGAGCTTATCCTTTCCGATTATATAGAGGAAGTTTATAAGCCTCGGACCCTTATCTTTACCGATCAGAGCCCTGTAGACGACGGGGAAGAAGTCTCCCGATTCGATTTCCAGCTCTCTGGCCACATCATAGACATGGGTGCTGAACTCTTTCTCATCGCAGGAATCCATATGGGCTTCAATCTTTTCAGCCAGAAGTTTCAGGGCTTTTGTCTCCACTTCACTCACTTCGATCGGAGATGCATCTTCCGCCCTCAGGCTGAATGTAAAGTCGTCGGGGGCGAAGTTCTTCACCCAGTTCCAGGCGCAGGCCGCCCGGGCTTTCAGTCTGTCGACCTGGTCGGGTTTCACATCGCCGAGGAACTCGATCACTCTGTCCACATTTCCGGAGAAAATCTGTAGGAGCGTGGAGAGGTAGCGGATCTGAATCTGGTAGGACATGGTTTCGGGAACTTCATCCACCTGGGAGAGCTCGTAGATTCTCGCCTGTTTTTCCCACTTTTTCAGCGCTTTATCGTTGTCGGGCTTGTTGAAGTAGGTCCGTTCGCATTTATCGTAGTCCTCGTAGATTTTCAGAACGTCGAGGTCGAAGGAAATGGCGAATTCGGTGTTCGGCCTGGTTCCGGCAAACATGAATCTGGTTACTTCGGGCGTGTAGACTTCCAGAACATCGGCCAGAGAGATGACTTCACCGGTAGAGGAACTGATTTTGCCGCCTCTTCCCTTGATGCTGATAAAGTCGTACTGGAATGTCACGGGAGCTTCGTGTCCGTATACTTCCTTTGAAGTCTTGCGGGCCGTATCGAAGCTTCCTCCCTCGGAGTGATGGTCCTTCCCGGCGGGTTCGAAATCAACCCCTTCGTAGGCCCATCTCATAGGCCAGTCGATTCTCCAGGGGAGTTTGACTCCGGGAGTTTTTCTCAGATCCACAGTCTCTTCGTTGCCGCAGGACTCGCAGGTGTAGGATACGCCGTAATCGCCGTCCCATCCCGTAACTTTTGTCGTATCGCGGTCGCATTTGTTACAGAAAACAGATACGGGATACCAGTCGTCGGGCAGATCGGAAGTCCGGCTTTCGTTGAGCTGTCTTCTGATCACATCTCTGTGCTCCAGAGCTGTTTTAATCCCTTCCGCATAATCGGAATTGCGGTATTTGGCCGCCTGGTAGATGTATTCGGGCTTCACTCCCACGACGGGGAGAAGCTCCTCCAGATTTTTTTCATTGGCCGCGGCGTAGCTTTCGCTATCGCCCAGCACGTCCGGAACCAGAGTTATGGGCTTTCTCAGATAGGTTTCCAGTAATTCCTGCTGGGGCATATTCCTGGGAACTTTCCGGAATACATCGTAGTCATCCCAGGAATAAATGAACCGGACTTTTTCTCCCTTGTCTCTCAGGGCGCGGACAACCAGATCGACAGAGATGATCTCTCTGAAGTTCCCGATATGCACGGTTCCCGAAGGGGTAATTCCCGAAGCGCAGGTGTAGTGCTCCTTGGGCCCTTTCTCTCTTATAATCTTATCGGCGTTTATATCCGCCCAGTGTGTTGATGTCGGTCTATCGTTACTCATAGCAAGAAATTATATAGATCTCTCTGTGTTTGGGCAAGCTTCGCCTGGGAGATAGGAGGGGGGAGATGGAAGATGGGAGGGAATTTATTATGTGATTTAAGTGTTGATGTTCAGATTGAGGAATTCTGCAGCTGTCAAAGCGGGGATTTTGCTCTCTTTGTAATCTTTTTTGTTCCGGGTAATAATAAAGTCCAGATCGTTCTTTTCTGAAGTGATAAATTGAATTGAATCTTCAAAATCAACAGCACTCAAATCCAGGGCTAAGTCGATGATTTCTTCGTTTACAGGTAATATGGAAATAAACTTTCTCAGTTTTTTTATATTGTCTATAGATTTGCTTTCCGATTCCAGTTTGGTCATAATATAGTGAATATTGGCGATGACAATCGGTGTCGTATAGGCTTTGTATTGCAAATTGACTAATGAACTCATTAATCTTGCTGAGGCATCGAATTCTTTTCTTTTTAACAACAGATCCAGAATAATATCCGAGTCAACAAATATTTTAATCATTCAGGTACTTCTCTTCCAGATAACTTCTTTTAACTTCTTCTACATCAATCTCTTCCGGTACTGAAATTGAACCGAGAAGTTCCATAACTTCCGGAGCATATTCAGGGGGAGTTTCTTTGACTTCATCTGTAATGTATCTGAAATAGTTCTCTACCAAATGGGAAAGTGATTCCTGATTGCTTTCAGCGTATTTCTTCGCTTTCTTTATGACTGCGTCATTCAGTGATAAAGTTAATTTTCGATTCATAAAAGCATCCTGTACGTATAAATATATCTTTATATGTACGTAATATCAAGTTTTCCATCTAAATATCAAATAATTCCGGAGTCTGATAGACGTATCCCTTTCCCCCTCTCAGAAATACTACTTATCCCCCAGCAGATACCCGCCGGCCAATCCGCCTGCAAAGGTCAGAACTGAAGCCAGGATCTGAAGCCCCTCAGGCACGCCGGGCCACAGCGCTATCACCGAGCCCAGGACGAGTCCGAGAATCACCCCGTATGTTCCTTTATGAAACTTTTCCAGAAAGAAGGTAATCACTCTGGCCGTAACAAGCAGTCCGGTCAAGATACCAAAGCCGGCTACGATGATAATGATGAAATTCATCTCGGTTATGGCCGTCACGTAGGTGGTGTACATGCCGAAGAGCAGAAGGAGAAATGACCCGGAGATGCCGGGAACCACCATGGCCGATGCCGCGGCGGCTCCGCTCAGGAATATGGCAACAGCCGTCGTCAGGTTTACCTCCCTCATCGGTTCGCTCTCCGCCGGGTCCAGGAGAAATCTCATCAGCACTACAAGGGCGAAGGAGAGTGCAAAACCGATAATCCAGCTTTTGTTTTCTTTAAAGGAAAGGGTGCTCCGTTTCCAGAGGAGGGGCAGTCCGCCGAGGATAAATCCCATAAAGCAGAGCAGGGTGGGGACCGGCCATTTCTCGAAAAGGGTCTCCAGAGTGAAGGAGCCGCCGACGATTCCGATGCCCGCTCCTATCATATAGAAAAAGAGGAACTTCCAGTTCTTTATAAAATGACCGATCGCCTCCATAAACTGATCGTACACGCCGGTGATAACGGCGAGGGTTCCGCCGCTTACGCCCGGGATGATATTGGCTATACCGAAAAGCGCTCCTTTCCAGATAAGTTCAAAAGGAGTCTGTTTTTTTTCTTCCATGGTATTTACGTCCTCGATGCTACTTGATCAGGCCTTTGAGGAGATAGTCTTTGGTCCGCCATTTGGGGTTCACTTTCACTCTCAGGTCCAGCTGTATTTTATAGGGGAAGATACGGTTCAGTTCGCTCACCGCTTCGCGGCGGATCTGTTTGATCTGGTCGCCGCCTTTGCCGATGACCATCCCTTTCTGCGATTCCTTTTCCACGGTGACGAAGGCTCTGACCCAGAGCTTCTGTTTGTCCCCTTCGCCTTTCATTTCCATATCGGATATTTCCACGTAGGTGGCGTGGGGAATCTCCTGGGACAGTTTGCTGATGGTTTTTTCTCTGATGATTTCGGCGATACGGAACTCCGGTTCCTGGTCCGTGTAGAAATCATCGGGGTACATGGGCGGCCCTTCGGGAGCCGCTTTGAAGATGGCTTCTTTCAGCTCGTCGATTCCCTCTTTTTTAAGGGCCGATGTTTCGATGATCGATTCGGGATGGATGTTGACCATGAGAAAGGCGCGGATATCTTTTTTGTACTGGGAATTGCTGTCGCATTTGTTCAGAACCACGACCAGGGGCTTGCCGCTGGCGGTGAGCATGTCGATCAGCTCCTGCTCCTCTTTTCCCATGGGGCGGGTCGAGTCGACCACATAGACCACCAGTTCGCTTTCCTCCAGGGAGGAGGAGACGACTCCCATCATGTAATTGTTGTATTTCCGGTCGGAGTTGTGGTATCCCGGCGTATCCAGGAAAACCAGCTGACCTCTTTCTTCCGTGAGGATGCCCCGGATTTTGTTTCTCGTCGTCTGGGGGACTGACGCGGTAATGGATACTTTTTCTCCGCAAAGGGCGTTGAGGAGAGTGGATTTGCCTGCCGAAGGGCGGCCGATGATAGCTGCGAAAGCTGATTTCATTCTAATTTTACCTGCCAATAACTGAATCTCTCTCTAATTATAAAGCTCAGTCTATATAAAATTTCTTTTTTCCTGTATTTTATATTATCTTTACAATTAATAATACCTGAGACAGGGCCGAAGAGGGCGATTGCCGCACCGGTTGTCCGGGTTAATGACGAGCAGGAGTTTTTTAAATGATCAGAAGATATGGAGATGATGACAACAAAGAGGGAAAAAACGATGAGCAGCCCGATATGATTATGCAGAAAATGCTCAAGACAAGAACCATCCTTCTATCCGGAGAGGTAAACAAGGCTCTGGCGGAAAAAGTTGTCAAACAGCTTCTGCTTCTCGAAGCTGACGGGGATGATCCCATTAAAGTATTCATCGATTCTCCCGGAGGAGATGCCGATGCAGGATACGCGATTTTCGATATGATCCGCTTTATCAAGCCGGAAGTGTACACCATCGGAATGGGTCTTGTGGCCAGCGCCGGAGCACTTATTCTTTTAGCCGCGCCCAAAGAGAGACGCCTCGCCTTCCCCAACTCCCACTATATGATCCATCAGCCTCTGAGCGGTATCCGCGGCGTGGCGACAGAAATCGAGATTCACGCGACAGAGATTGAGAAACTCCGGGTCAAGCTGAACAAACTGATTTCCGATGAAACGGGAAAGAACCTGGATCAGGTGGAAAAAGATACGGACCGGGATTTCTGGATGAACGGGGAAGAGGCTCTCAGTTACGGCCTGGTGAGCAAAATCGTTGCCCGTCGTGAAGATATGCCTGTATAATATCCTTTATCTTTTCTATTGTAAAAACCTCCCGGATCAGGGAGGTTTTTTGTTTTTTATAAAGCGCCGGCGGTGTATTCCCTGTAAAGCATGTATGAAAATCAAGTTTCTGATGCTTATTCCCCTCGCGGCCCTTCTTTTTTTGTCCTGTACGGCCTGCTCCCTTCCTTTCGGAGAGGAAACGGTTCCCCGGGAACTGACCATTCTCTCCTGGAATGTGCAGAATCTTTTCGACGATGTCAGTGACGGCGGTGAATACGAAGAGTTCGATCCGGCGGAAGGGGAGTGGACATCGGCCCTGTTTCAGAAGAGACTGGACCGGTTCGGTGAGGTTTTCGATGACGTTCTGGAGTTCCGTCCCGATATTGTTCTCCTCCAGGAAATGGAGAACCTCAATACACTCGAAATACTGGGAAATGATGTTCTGAAAGGCCGATATCCCTGGAGAGTGCTTTTCGAAGAGAAGGATATGTCGGTTCATACGGCGGTTCTATCATCCCTCCCTATTACAGAGACCGCCAGGCTGGAAACCGGTTACTGGGGGCAGATTCGTCTCCGGCCTCTGCAGGAAGTTCATTTCGATCTTCAGGGGAATGAGATGATTCTCTTCAATAATCACTGGAAATCCCGATCCGGAGGAGTCGCGGCGACCGAAGCCGGGAGAATTTCGGCAGCCCGGATCCTCGTCTCGCGGATCCGCAATTTAGTCCGCGAAAACCCCGATGCCCTGATTGTGGCCGGCGGTGACTTCAATGAAAATCACGATGAATACAAAAGAACCGGGAGACGTTACCGGACGGCTCTCATTCCTCTTATCGAAGATGTGAGCGAGGAATGGAATGATTCGCTTTTTCTCTGCTCCGACGGATCTGACAGCGGTTTGATCGGGGAGAGGCTTGCTTTATACTCCCCCTGGTTTGATTCAAGCCGTGCCGGATCCTATGCCTATAAGTCTCAATGGGAAAAGATCGATCATTTTTTTCTCTGGAAAAGCTTTTTTGACGGAAGAGATTATGAATTCCTGAAATTTGATGTGATTCGAGAGGCTCCTCTACTCAACGAATATAATTATCCGGCCCGATGGGACTCCGGTACCGAAGAAGGATATTCCGATCATCTCCCCATTCTCTTGAAGATAGGGGTAAATGATATATAATAGGGGGCATGAAGAATCTCCTGCCGGTTTTACTCATTCTCCTCCCTTTCCGTCTCTGCGCTTATATTCAACCATATACGGAATATACGGATAATCATTTTTACATTACCACGGGAGAGGTCGATTTCAACCTCGATGTCCGGGACGTGGGAGCGGTTCTTCTCGATTACAATGGTTATTCCAGATGGGCTTTTCTGGGTATGCAGGGGGTCGACAAGGAGTCGGAGGGATTAATTGCCTATTTTACCGATGTCCGGTATTCGGCCTCCGAAGACTTGTTTTACGTCATTTTTGATCTGAATCTCATCTGGCCGTTCGGGAAAAAGGGAAGTGAGATTGCCTTTAAACCCATTCCGCAATTCGACTCCGCCGGAAAGCTCGTCACGCTTACCCTGGTTCCTGTGCTGGGTAATAAAATGGTTCACAACGCCAATATGCTATTTCTGCTCCGTGAGACGGCTACCGGTTCCGCCCTCAGGTATGAATCGAGAATCCGGTTGGCCCCGATACTGGATTTTTTCTTTTCTCTCCGATCCTATAAAAAGAATTTCGAATGGTATGTCTTCAAACTGGCGGAAAATCTGACTTTTTATCTGAATAATCTTTAATCGTCGGGTCTTTCCATCCGCTCAATGGCGCTGTCCATGGCGGTAAGCCTGACCGAAGTTTCATCCCATATTTTCTGAAGGTTTTTCAGATGGGTCGTTCCCACATCGTACTGCCGCTTCAACCGGTTGAAGTCCTCGCGCAGTCTGTGGAGCCTGTCCACAATAATCTTCTGCTGGCGGTTGAAGTTCAATCCTCTCAATCCATAGGCGACCGTCTGGAGGTAGATGAAAATATTGGAAGGGCTTACGGGCAGAACGCCCCTTTTCAGGAGCTCCCCCATAAATCCGCCTTCATCCCCGATAAACACCTTGTAATAGATTTTTTCCGAAGGAATGTACATCAGGGCGAACTGCATGGTTCCCTCTTCCGGCAGGATATAGCGGGTGGCGATATCCTCGCAGTGCTTGTAGAAGATTCGCTTTACGGCGGGACTCAGTTCGGCGTTTTCGCTGTCAATCAGTTCCTTCAGGCTTTCCAGAGGGAATTTCGAGTCAACGGGGACGAGGAATTTCCCCAGCCGGATAACCGCATCCACTCTCGTTCCGTTGGAAAATTTATGCTGCATTTTATAGCTTCCCGCGGGGAGCCAGTTCTGGAGAAGCGATTCCAGCATCGTCTCGCCTGCGGCTCCCCGGATGTGGGGAAGGGTGAAGATCCGGGAGAGATTGTCGACTTTTCCGGCCATATCCTCAATTCTTTCGAGACGGCGTGAAAAGGAGTCGAATGTTTCAAATAAACTTTTCTCCGGCTTCCTGTTCCCTTTTATAAGAAGAATTATGATTATGAGGAGAAAAAGGAGCAAAGCTCCTGCGGCGGAGTAAAGCGGGATTTGCAGATTCATGGACATATGATAGACCATTTTTTTTATTTTCGCTATGATTGCGGATTATGGAAGTTTTCACGAATCAAGAGCAATATCTGGCGGCTCTGCGGGACCGGGGGACACTCCCCGAAGGGTTTTCCACAGCTGTTCAGGAACTGGAATTTTTCCCTTCGGAGCGCAGGACGCCTCAGCCCATGAAGATGAGGCTCACTCTTATAGAAGCCGAAGAACCCCTTTCGGCATTTGCCGGTGTTTTTACGCGGAACGCGTTTCCGGGGCATCCCGTGACTATAGGAAGGGATCTGCTCTCTGAAGAGAAGGTCTCGGGCGTGATCATCAACAACCGGATTTCCAATGTCCGCTGTGAAAAGGGACGGGAAACCGCTCTTGCCATAACCGGCCGGCTCAGGGAGATCAGGGGCCGCAAACATCCTTATTTCCCCTCGTCTACGGGAATTATCGGCTGGAAGCTTCCCGAGAAGGACATTCTTGAGAATCTGGCTCCTCTGGCGGACAAACTGGAAGGAGGCAATATCCTCGCCGCAGCCCGGTCCATCATGACTACCGACGCTTTTCCGAAAATCCGGTCCATAGAGCTGGGAGAGGGACGGATCTGCGCCATTGCCAAGGGCGCGGGAATGATCGAGCCCAATATGGCCACTATGCTCGTTTTCATTCTGACCGATCTGGATGTGAGCCGGGAGGATCTGAGGGACTTGTTTCCCCGGATCATTGACGGAACTTTCAATAAAATCTCCGTCGACAGCGATCAGAGCACCAGCGATACGGCTCTGATTTTCTCTTCGGCGCGCAAGAGCTGTCCCTCCGTCGAAGCTTTCCGAGACGGCCTGTGGAAGGTCTGTTCGCAACTGGCCGAAGATGTGGTCCGGAACGGAGAGGGGACATCCCATGTTATCCGCGTCACCGTCGAGGGAGCCGGCGACGATGCCGAAGCGGCTGAGCTGGGGAAAAATCTGATAAACTCCCCGCTGACCAAAGCCGCCGTTTTCGGAAATGATCCCAATGTGGGACGTTTTATCCAGGCTATGGGTGATTATTACGGGAACAGGGACATTGTCGTAGATCCCGAATCTGTTACGCTGGAACTGGGGGGCGAAACGATTTACCGCAACGGTTTTTTTACCCTCGACGAGGAAAAAGAAGTTAAATTAAGTAACTATATGAAGGACTGTTCATTTATTAACAGTGAGGGCTTTCCTCCCCACGGACGGTCTGTCGATCTGAATATTACGTTGAAAAGGGGAACCGGACGTTCAACCGTTCTCGGTTCGGACCTGACTTATGAATACGTGCGTGAAAACGCTGACTACAGAACCTGAAGGGCCCGAAAAGGGCTCTGAACAAAAGACTCGGTGAGTCTGATAATACAAGAGGCATACATGGAAAACAGGGATCTTGAAAGAAGAGTTAATGACGCGAAAAAACTGCTCGCCGAGGTGAAGCAGGAGGTAGGCCGGAAAATCGTCGGCCAGGATGCCATGGTGGACGGTCTGCTTATGGGAATCATCGCCGGCGGTCACGTTCTGGTGGAAGGAGTTCCCGGCCTGGCCAAGACTCTTACGGTCCGCACTCTCGCGGAAGCCCTGACGATAGATTTTAAAAGAATCCAGTTCACGCCGGACCTTCTCCCCGCCGACCTGACCGGAACGATGATCTACCGGCAGCAGACAGGGGAATTCGTCGCGCGCAAGGGACCGGTCTTCTCCAATATCATTCTCGCCGATGAAATCAACAGGGCTCCCGCGAAAGTGCAGGCGGCCCTCCTCGAATCAATGGCGGAAAAGCAGGTGACTATCGGTGACAATACCTATAAACTGCCCGATCCTTTTTTCGTTCTGGCGACGCAGAATCCGATCGAGCAGGAAGGGACCTATCAGCTTCCCGAAGCCCAGCTCGACCGTTTCGTCATGAAACTGAAAATCAATTATCCCACGGCGGGTGAGGAGCTGGAAATCCTGAAGCGGATGGGCAGCGAGAGGGAGATCGCGATCAGAAGCGTTCTCAACTCCATCACCATCGATCAGCTCCGCCGCGCCGCCGAATCGATCACGGTCGACGAGAGAATCGAAAAGTATATTGTTTCCATTGTAACAGCTTCCCGGGCAACCGATCAGAAGCATCTCTCCTTCGCCCGCTATATCGAATACGGCGCGTCGCCCCGTGCGACCATCTACCTCTACCGGTGCGCCCGGGTGAAAGCCCTCTTCGAGGGACGGACTTTCGTTCTCCCAGAAGATGTAAAGGATGTGGCCTATGATGTCCTCCGCCACCGCATCGTTCTCTCCTATGAAGCGCAGGCGGAAGAGCTGTCCACCGATGATGTAATCAGAGACATTCTGGCGGCGGTTTCCGTTCCGTGACAGAAAGCAGGGATCTCTCAAAAAAAGTAAAACAGCTCCATCTCGTATCGGGAAAACTCGTCGAGAGTTTTTTTGCGGGAAACTACCGCTCTGTCTTCAAGGGGCCCGGGCTGGAATTCGATGAGGTCCGCGAATACATCGCCGGGGATGACACACGTTTTATCGACTGGAATGTCTCTTCCCGGATGGGTTCGCCCTACACCAAGACATTCCGCGAGGAGAGAGAGGTCGTTCTCCAGGTCCTCATAGATATTTCGGCATCTCTCGGGACCGGTGCGGGATCGGTGAGCAAGCAGGATACAGCGGGGATGATTTTCGCCCTCCTGGCTTTTGCCGCCGTGGCGAACAACGACCGTGTGGGATCCCTTCTCTTTTCCGACAGGATCGAAAAACAGGTCCAGCCGATGAAGGGGAAGAAACACGTGCTCAAGCAGATCTCCCAGGTTCTTTCCTTTAAACCTGCGGGAGCCGGTTCCGACCTGGCTCTGGCTTTCAGGACCACGGCGGAAACCATGAAACGGCGGGGCATCTGCGTTATTCTTTCGGATTTCCGGGCTGCTTCCTACTGGAGTGAACTGACCGTCCTGTCCCAGAGGCACGATGTGATCGCCATCCGGGTTACCGATCCCGTGGACCGGCACTATCCGGTCAGCGGGCTGGTGGAGCTTCAGGATCCCGAGACGGGCGAGACGATTCTCGGGTACGGGCGCTCTTCCGCATTCCGTGAGGAATACGCCGAATTCTGGGAAATTGAAAGGTTGAACTGGCTCAACGGCTGCCGGCGAATCGGTGTCGATACTCTTGAAATCAGCACCGAAGACGATGTGGCTTTCAAGCTTATGGAATACTTTAACAGGAGAAACAAGCGGCAATGATTCGGCATGACAAAAGATCTCTCCTGGCTCTCCTGTTCAGTCTGGTTCCCCTGGCTTTCCTGACCGGTCAATCGGAAATTACCCGTTCTGTTTTTATCCCTCCCGAATACTATATCGGCGACCCGGTGGAGCTCCGTCTGCAGATAGAGCTGGACCGCTATGAAGTCCTGACGGAACCTCTCCATTTCGATGAACCCGAATGGGTTGAGATCCGGGATATCGAAATCACACAGGACAGGCGGGTAGCGGAAATCGTAATCCGATTTACCAGCTTCAGCCCCGGGACCAGAGCACTCCCCGATCTCGATTTCGGACCTTTCGCTTTGAGTAATTTTAAAATCTATACCAAATCTCTGGTCGAGGAAGGGGAAAGTGATCTGAGGGGGCTGCGTCCCCAGGTTATGATTCCCGGTTCACGGCTCATGTTCTTTCTGCTGATACTGGCGGTTTTCGTTCTGCCCTATCTGTTTTATTTCCTGATCAGGCTGATGATCCGCTCAATCATCATGATCATCGGGAAATATCATTCGGCCCGTCCTTTCCGGGCTCTGAACAGGACATTGAAGAGACTCGATGCGGCTCTGGATAAAACAGGGGTCCGCGATATTTATATCGCTCTGACCGATTCTCTCAGAATCTACCTTACGGCCCGGACAGGATTCGACTGCGTTTCCGCGACTACGAGCGAAATCGCCCGGCTCCATGGGTTCGGGCTCGATCAGACTTTATGGGAGCGGATGGTCGCTGTTCTGAAGCAAGGGGATATGGTGAAATTCGGCGGTGAAACCCTCTCCAGGGATGAGATGAAGGAAAATCTCGATTTCGTTCTGAATCTCTGTCAGGAGATCGAAAAGAGGGAGGATTTTCATGTTAACCTTTGAAACACCCCAGTATCTCCTTCTCCTCCTTCTGCTGCCTCCCGCCGTCTATCTGCGCCATTTTCGAAAGGGGCGCGGGGCGGTTCTCTCCTTTCCCTTCCGTGTCTGGAAAGGTCACGGCTTCTATCCCCGGCAGGTAGGGTTGAAGGGACTGCTTTTTCTATTCTCCCTGTTTTTCTGGATCGGCGTCGCTCTGCTTATCATCTCTCTCGGCGGCCCCTCTCTGAGCCGCCATGAGAAGCTCTTCCTCTCCAGGGGTGTCGATATCATGATCGTTTTCGACCAATCCCCCAGTATGGCCGGAAAGGATTTCCCTCCGGTCAACCGCTTTGAAACGGCCCGGGAGATGACAGCTCATTTTATCGCCGGGCGGGAAAACGACCCGATAGGAATTGTCAGTTTCGGAACCGACGCTGTCCTCAGGGTTCCGCCGACTTTGGATTATGATTTGTTGACCGAGCGGCTCGGCGAGTTGAAAATTATGGAAATGGGGGACGGAACGGCCATCGGAATGGGCCTGGCTGTTGCGGCGCTTCATCTCTCCACGAGTCAGGCCGAAGAAAAAATCATTATTCTCCTGACAGACGGAGAGAACAACTCCGGGGAAATCCAGCCCGAAACTTCGGCATCCATTGCCGGAAAGCTGGGAATCCGGATTTACACCATCGGAATCGGGACGACCGGGGAAGTTTCCGCCGAGTTTACCGATCCTGAATCCGGCTCTGTCTATTCCGCCACTCTTAAAAGCCGCTTCGATGAGGTGATGCTGAAGACTATCGCCGAGGAAACGGGTGGCCGTTATTTTCATGCTATCAGCCCGGGAACTCTGGAAGCCGTATTTCAGACTATCGATTCGCTCGAGTCCGTTGAAAGGCTTGTCAAAATGCAGGTTGTATTTGAACCGCTTCACTATCTGTTTATACTCGCCGGTTTTCTGCTCATTATGCTCGAGTTTATCGTAAGAAAAGCCTTTTTCAGGGAGATCTTATGAAAATTAATAATCCTCAGGCTTTATATCTGCTTCTTCTGCTTATTCCGCTTTTTATTTCCGCCGCCCTGCGCTACCGGTCGGGAAGCCGGCAGCTTCTGAGGCTGGGAGGCGAATGGAGAAAGAAAAAGATTCTCGATCTCTATCTTGTCAAATTCTTTTTCTCGACAGCTATGCTGGTTCTGTTTATCGGAGCCATCACCTTTTCCCTGATGGGAATCATCTGGGGGCAGAAACCTGTTCATGAAGAGAAGAAGGGGATCGATGTGGCCTTCGTAATCGATATTTCGAGAAGTATGCTCGCCGAAGACCTCTATCCCTCACGGCTCGATAAAGCGGTAGATCTTGTCCGGACGACGATGAAAAACCTTAAAGGTAGCCGCTTCAGCATTACCGTATTCAAGGGAAATGCCGTTGTGGCTGTTCCTCTGACGGAGGATACGATATCCATAGAAACTTTCCTGAGCAGCATCAGCCCCGCCATGCTCAGCAGCAAGGGAACCAATACGGAAGCGGGAATCGTCAAGGCGGTCAATTCCTTTCCTCCCGGAATCGGTCATAACGGCGCGGTCGTCCTGATCAGCGACGGAGATGTTCTGGAGGGAAATCTTATGAGAGGGGCTGAGCTGGCCGCGTCCAGAGATATCCCTCTTTTCGCCATCGGAGCCGGTAGCGTAGAAGGAGTACCGATTATACTCAACGACGGATCGGTTATCCGCGATCTTTCGGGGAATACAGTCATTACTTCGCTCGACAGAGATGCCCTTGCCAAAGCGGCGGAGCGAACGGGAGGGGAGTATTTCGATCTCTCTTCTCCTTCTGTTTCAGCTGGTCTCAATGAGGCGGTCCGCGCTATTAACGATTTTTCCGACCGGAAGGGAATCCGGTTCCGGAATATCGAGCACTTCCGCTTTTTTGTCATCCTCGCACTCATTTTTATCATGCTTCATTTTGTCATAAGGGGGGTTAAGTGGAAAAAAGATTTCTGAAAACTCTGATTCCCCTGGCATTCGCTCTGTCCTTCAGTTCCTGCAACGGCCTGGAGCCCGGACTTTCCGTTCTGACGGGGAACTACAACTACCAGATCGGAGAATTCCAGCAGGCTACGATTAATTATGTCGCCGGATTGGAAAGCGGGCGTTTTACCGAGTGGATTTACTACAATATGGGGAACGTCTACTTTTCCCTGGGAGAGGGAGGAGCCGCTCTGGAAGTCTGGACAAATGTGGACAGCGCCGAAGACCGCGATCTCCGGTACAGGCTGAATTTTAATAAAGGGGTCCTTTTTTATCAGCTGGGCCGCTATGAAGAAGCCTATAAGCTCTTTAAAGAGGCTTTGAGATCCGATCCCGCCAGTATCGACGGAAAGATCAATCTGGAACTGACCCTCGGGAAACTGGCGGCTCCCTCCGTCCCACCCGGTCAGGGCGATGGGTCCGTCGAGCCGTCAAAAGTCAATCCGGCCGAAACTCAGAGGATGCTCGAATACATCAGAAGAAAGGAGGGGGAATTGTGGTTTTCTTCGGAAAAAGAAAAAGAGAATTATCGCGAAGACTGGTAATCGTCCTGATCAGCGCTATTTTAACCGGTGTCCTTCTTTCGGCACAGGATAACAGCCCGGAGCAGGAAGAGCCCCGCATAACCGTTGAAGTCTCCCCGGAAAAAATCATCGTCGGCCAGAGATTCGATCTGACTATCTTCGGCGACTTCCCCTCTTATCGCAACGTCGCGATTAAAGAACCGCCCCTACCCGATGGGATAGCCCTGGTTGGAGGTCCTTACAAGAGCGCCCAGACGGTCCGGGTTGGTGATATGGCAGAAGCCCGTTATATTAAAAAAACCCGTATCTACTATAAGTTCAAGGTGGATAAGCCCGGTATTTATACCATGGGGAGCTTTATCCTCAGTGATGGCGAAACAACCCTGGAAACCGATTCCGTCACCTTTCCCGCTGTGGCGTTTGATGAAAGGAGTTTCAAATATCCTGTTTTTGCCAACTGGTATTCACTTCCCGATGAGGTGATGGTCGGTGAAACCATTCCCCTTATTCTGGAGATGGTCAACCTCGAATCCCTGACATTCCCCGATAGCGTTCAGATTGATCCGCCGGCAGGGGGGATGTTTGAACGGGTCAATGCTCTCGGAGAAATCACAGTCAAGGAAATCGGTGATGACGAAGTCTATCTGGCTCCTATCGAATCCTGGCTGTATACACCGACGGCTGCCGGCAGGATCAAAATCCCTGCTGCTTCGGTCAAAATGGGTAACATAGTCAGGTCTACAGATTCCCATATGGTGAATGTGGTCTCATCTCCAATTGAAATTCAGGCAACCGGAGCCATCGGCTCCTTTTCTCTCTCCGTCGAAGTGGAAAATCTTCCTCCTCTCAAAGGGCAGGAATCCTTGCTGAGAGTTCTTGTGGAAGGCGAGGGGAATCTCAACTATCTGATTATGCCCGTTCCGGAATTCTCCGGTATCTCCCTGATCGATAAAGAGGAGATAAGCGACTACGTTCCATCCCGTTCGGGATACAGCGGTTACAGGGAAGATGTCTACAGGCTGCAAGTGGGAGACGATGCGAATTTAACCATCGATATTCCACCATGGAGCTGGTATAATCGCTCCGCCGGAACCGTGGAGACGGAGCGTACCGATCTTCTGAAGTTCAGTAATGTTTTTTTCAGGGAAGAAACGGAAGAACCTTCTTTCGGCGATCAGTTTGAACTGCTGAGTGCTGATGAAGTCACCAATCAGCGCAAACCTTTTTACAATATTGCATTCTACTATCTACTTATGCTTCCCGGCGTTATTTCTGTATTAACGGCTCTGATCAGAAAACATTATGACGCCCGCCTGAGCGCTTTTTCACTTCTGCTGGCACTTTTCATTTCCTCTTCATCGCTACCGCTGAGTTCAATGGGAGAGGAACTGGAAAAGGCGGAACGTCTCTTCGCTGAAAACAGGAAAGAGGAATCTCTGGCTGTATATTCCGGACTGATATCCGAAAATGAAACGAATTCCGCTCTGTACTTCAATCAGGCTCTTATAGAGCACGAACTCGGGAAAAAGGGGAACGGGGTTTACTCTCTGCGCAAAGCCCTTAATCTGAAGCCCGGAAGCCGGCTTTATCAGAAAGCTCTGGCTTCGGTTGAACGGGAATACGGGTTGGAGAGGCAGGTCCGTGCCACAAGCGGATTGTCTCCCGATTTGTTTTTCCTCCTCTTCCTGATCCTCTTCAACGGCGGAGCGCTCATCATTTCCTTTAATATCAGAAAGCGTAAAATGGAACTCACCATCCTCGTTATCATGGTGTTTTTTGCTTCACTTGTCTCCCTGGGGATCGTCTTTTACTCTCATTTTATCTCCGTGTCTGAAACAGCCGTGGTTACCGTTCCGGAAGGCGAGTTGAAAAAAGTCCCCGGAGGCTCCGGCGGTTCCTGGCTTTCTCTGCAGGAGGGGACAGCCGTTCTCGTTCTCTCCCGGTCCGGGGACTCATTGCTGATCAGGACCGGATACGGACTCGAAGGGTGGATCGATGAATCTTCGCTTCTCTTCCTGAACGGGGAGAACTGATGGATTTCGGCGATATACTCAAGGATTGGGAAAAGAAGGACGCCAGAAAGCCGAAGGGAAAAAAGGAAACGGTTCGGGAATCGGAAAAGAGCGAGCATCCCATGGAGTCCCTTCTTAAAAAATACGCCCCCGACCGGGAGATTCTCGGTTCAAAGACGGAAGAGAAGCCTCAGGTCAATAAAGTCTCACATGAAAAAATGAAACGGCGCAAAGCCGATCTGGTTCTGGATCTTCACGGAATGACTGCCGACGAAGCCCGTATTGCCCTTAACCGCTTTATACGACGCAGCTATTCAACCGGTGCGAGAAAAATACTGATTATTCACGGTAAGGGTAATCATACTAAGGGAGAGGCGGTGTTGAAACCGCTGGTCAGGTCCATTCTGGAATTGTCTCCCTATATCGGTGATACGGGTACGCCTGAAAGGCGGGACGGGGGGAGCGGTGCAACCTGGGCGGTTGTCCGTCAGCGCTCCCTGTAGATAATTCTTCCTCTTGTCAGGTCATAAGGGGACAGGGCGACTCTGACTTTGTCTCCCGGGACGATTCTGATATAGTGCTTCCTCATCTTGCCTGAAAGATGGGCAAGTATCAGGTGGCCGTTTTTAAGCTCCACTTTGAAAAGTGTGTTGGGAAGTGATTCCTTAACGACGCCTTCTACTTCAATAGCTTCTTCTTTTGCCAAAAAAAACTCCTGTGGCTTTATGTTTTCTCCGCAAATAGTAAGTTATCTTCAATTGATTTGTCAACAGCTTGACATTTTGGGGAAAAATAATATATTTAATGCCTAAATTATGACTTTAACTTAAGGGGTCCATATATGGATGAGGAATTTGTTTCCAGAATGCGCCAGGTCCTGCTCGATACGAAAGCGGGTATCCTGAAAACATTGATGCATGAAAGTGAAGACTTCAGAGCTGCTGTTGAAGACATGGGCGTCAAGGATCTGGGAGACGTTGCTTCGAACGATATCGACTGCCGAACCCTTGAAGTTATCGGACATCAGGATAAACTCCGTCTCAGCAAAGTCGAGGCCGCGCTGGTCAGGCTTGAAAACGGAAAATACGGTGTCTGCGCGAAATGCAACAAGAAAATTTCAAGAGAAAGACTTGAAGCCATTCCCTATGCTGTTTTCTGCATTCAGTGTAAAACCGCATCAGAAGGCAGAAGGCATTAAAATACATTAAAAAATAATTGTAAGGTGATCATCTCTGTTTCCGATAATAATATTGGAGGAACGGAGATGAGACTCACCGGAAGCGGATATAATCTTGGTTACAGTCAAGTTGCTACTGCTCAGCGGACCGGCATAGGCCTGCCCGTATCGAGCAATTCCGTTATTTATTCCTATTACAAGCATGTCCATGGCTATTCGGCCTCTGATAACTCTCCCACGGTTCCCATATCCAAAATACGGATACTCAATAATCTGATCGAAAATCTTACCCGGCTCAAAGGGGACAATTCATTGAAACAATCCGCTGCCGGAGCCGATAAAATGTCATCAGAAGCGGTCAACCGGATGATCGATTCCTATGCCAAAGAGCTGCATCGCGTCGTTTCGGCGGTTCAGACCGGTTTTAACGCAACCGAAACAGGCCTGGTTGTCTCTCTGACAGCCTGAAGAGAATATGCCCGCTCTTTATATTCTTGTACTGATACCCCTTCTTTTTTACTTTATCATTCCCCTGATCGGAGCCTTCCGAGTAAGAGCTGTCTGGAGGCGCTTCCGTCAGACCATGATCGATGCGTCTTTGCAGCCTATCTGTACGTACGGAGATATCATCGGAGACAGGAAGGAGGGGGAATTCCGCTTTTTCGGAGAGATTGAATCGATTCAATCCCGTGCCGTGCTGTGGGTGAAAAACAGCTCAATGACCATGACAGTCAAAATGGATCACTGTTTTGTCTATCTCATTCCCTCTGAAAAGAAAATGCACTCTCTGATGCCGACCCGCCTGTCGTGGAACCGTGTCTTTTCCATTGCCGAAGGAACGGCTGTCTTCATCAGCGGGGAAGTCCGGAATGTAGATGGCCGGATCCAGTTCGCGGGAGAGAGAAAAAAACCTCTTACGGTTATTATTTATGACGGTGAGGAAAAGACTCTCCTCGAGCGATGCATCAGCTGCGGGAGACAGAAGAACGAGTACTGGAATTTTCTGACCCCCTGGTCAATCGCTATCGGCGGTATCCTTTCTCTGGTTCTGCTCAATATGATGATACAGGCCAATGTCCCCGCTGAAATTCTCATCGGCGGGATTCTTGTTTCCGCTCTGCCCATCATTCCCTTTCTGCCTCCGGGAATCTTCTTTTTTCTTCTCTACGCATCCTTCTGGAGCAGAGGCCGTTACTGCCGTTCCGACCGGGATCTGGTCGCTCTCCCCCTCAGGTTTGAAGACCGCAATATATCTCTGAAGGAATACAGGCATATTCGATTCGGATCGGGTGAGCCTTTTCCTCCCGTGGAACCCGGTTATAAAGTCAGGACAATTCATTTTCCCGGAAAAGAGAGGAAGACTCTGTGGCATCACTCCCTGTTCGGCGGGGAAATTCAACGGCATGACGGAATGGCGATCGGCCCTCCCGCCGACCCCATGAAAGAATTTCTTCTCTTTGAAGATGATCCCCGGGGCCTTATTGCCCGGTCAACGGGAAAAGCTCTTATCTTCGAGATTCTGGCTATGTCGAGTATCATTGCCGCTCTTCTGATTAATATCTGGTTGATGGTCCTTATATTCAGATCCCTGTAGCCAAAAAAAGGGAGACCGCAATCTCCCTTTTCGAAACAGAACCATTATAAATCACTTCTTTTTAGCGAAATTTACAACAAGATTTCTTCCGCGGTAATTGATACCGTCGAGATTATCTATAGCTGTCGGGGCGCTGCTTTCCTTAATGGTAACAAAAGAATAGCTGTCCAGAACTTTAATTTCGCCGACATCATCTCTGTTCAGCTTACCGGTTCCGACAAATAACTGAATCAGATCGCGGGGGTAGACCCGGCGGTTTTTTCCGACACTGACAAAAAGAGTCGTACCATCGGTAAGCTTCGGCCTGGGTTTTGAATCAACAGCCTGTTTGAACAGGTAGGCAGTTGTCCAGGATCGCAAATGCAGTGGGACTGTTTTCTTGTAAATCTTCATGAACGCTTTCAGATCGTCGGGATCAGCATTTTCCCGGACTTTTTTCTGAAGATCGTCAATGGAAGAAAGCAGAGAATCAGTCAACAGATCGTTAACTTTGCTCATTGCGGTTACTCCTTAAAAAATAAAAAAACGGCTTATGCAAACATATGATTGAATGACAGACTGGAAAAAACGGAACTGATTCTGTTTCTGTGAATTTCCGTTAAAGTTACCCGTGGCACTAACCAATACTGTCTCTATACGCATAAGACATTTCTTAAGGTATGCACTGACAGATCTTTTGTCAAGAAATTGCTTTTTTTTGCTATATTTTTTATATATAGGCTGGTCGTAATCTTCGATTACTGCTCGCCTATGCATCCCGAGGCTGGTCGTAATCTTCGATTACTGCTCGCC
>JAFGXR010000047.1 GCA_016936555.1 Spirochaetales bacterium
ACACTTAGTCCAAAGTCATGAATTATGGTCAGAGTGGGGGGGTAGAAAAGTGAGCGGGAATGGGGGGAATTTAAGTGAGCGCTAAAGACAAATTTTCTCATATTCAATTAGAGATGAAAATTCCAAAGGGACACTCGAACAGCTCTTTATGTCTCCTTACGGATTTGTACAAATCTATATAGCCAGAACTATCTCTGCTATTTTATTTACATTACTGAATTTAGGAATAACTTTAATAATCATTATGAGTGTAACAGGGCATTGGTTAAACTTAAATATTTCGAGTTATTTCATTGTCTTCTTTTTAAGTTATCCCGGATTGTGGGGAATCGGGTTGATTTATGCGGGGATACTATTGAGATATAAGAAAGCAGAAGCGATTGAAACAATTATCAATTTTCTGCTCCTGGGCCTAGCTAGTATTAATGTTTCTTCAATATTCTCAGTCTATTTCTTATTACCATTTTCTCCACATGTCTCTTTTTTAAGGGCGATATTAAAAGGGGAAATGAGTATAAATCCAGGTTGGCTACTTGGACTTTTAGTTAATAGTCTAATTTATTTATCTATAGGAATTACACTATTTAATATTTCATTAAAAAAATGTAAAAAGCACGGATTATTGGGTCAGTATTAGTACTCCACCAATATCATGAAAATAATTCTTAAAAGGGTTTATCCAAGAAGGCAAAATCCGTAAAGATTATTCTTAGCGAAGAGACATTGAAAGCTTTTAACTTTAGGATCAAAGCAAACAGTTTTTGTTACGGCTAAGATGAGCTAGATAGCCTACCCTTTGATTTGAGTTCGATATCATATCTCAAAGGGTAGACTTCTAATAAAATTCTATCATTTGTTATCTTATATGAAAACAAACTCCCGGCAATCCGGATCGATGACGATATCCCCCCGGGTGTTTTCTACAATCCACTCAGGCGTGGCGGGAGCGAAATATTCCTTGAGCACGAAACTGCCGTTCCTGACTTCGAACATTCCCAGATCCGTGACGATAATATCCACCTCCCCTTTCGCCGTCAGCGGCAGCGAACAGGAATGAACCATTTTGGATTTCCCATGCTTGTCGAAGTGAACCGTGGCGCAGATAACTTTTTTGGCCCCTGTCAGCAGGTCCATGGCGCCGCCCATTCCCGGAACCATTTTCCCGGGAATCATGTAGTTGGCCAGATTGCCTTCCTGGTCCACTTCGAGAACGCCCAGCACGGTATAATCGAGATGGCCTCCGCGGATAATGCCGAAAGAGACCGCCGAATCAAAAAAGCAGGCTCCTTCAATGATAGTACAGGGAACGCCGCCGGCATTGACGATATCGGGATTGAAATTGTCCTCGTCGGGAGCTTCTCCCAGTCCCAGGAATCCGTTTTCCGACTGGAGCACGATATGGACATCTTCGGGAACATAGTTTCCCACCAGTGTGGGCAGGCCGATCCCCAGATTCACATAGTCGCCGTCTTTGAAAATCCGGGCGATCCTTCTGGCGATTTTGGTTTTATCTTCCTTGTATTCAATCATATTATGCCTCCCCTCTCTGCACGATGTAATGGACGAAGATGCCCGGAGTCACGACAGTCTCGGGATCGAGGGTTCCGATTTCAACGATTTCATCGGCTTCGACGATAACCGTCTCACCGGCCATGGCCATAAGGGGCGCGAAGTTTCTGGCCGACGCCGAATAGGTGAGGTTTCCCGCTTTATCGGCTTTGGCGGCGCGGATAAGGGTATAGTCGCTTTTCAGGGGAAGTTCGAGGAGATAATCTTTTCCCTCAACGGTGATGACCTGCTTGCCTTCCTGGACCGCCGTTCCGACGCCGGTCGGCGTGAGAAAACCGCCCAACCCCGTACCGCCGGAGCGGATTCTCTCGGCCAGCGTTCCCTGGGGCACCAGTTCCACTTCCGCTTCGCCGGAGAGCATCTGGCGCTGGGTCTCCTTGTTCAGGCCGATATGGCTGGCTATATACTTCTTAAACTGTTTCTTCAGAACATTCGGGGCGACGCCCGTGGCTGCGCTCTCATCACCGAGGAACAGGCCGTTATCGCTGCAGATCAGCGTCATATCTTTCCTGCCGCTCTCACCGAGCGCTTTCATCAGACCGAGGGGCGTGCCGACGCCCATAAATCCCGAGACCATAAGCGTATCGCCGTCTTTGATTCTGGCAATGGCCTCTTCGGCGGTAATGATCGGTTTCTCCTTCATGGCCGGTCCTCCATTTCAATACAGAGGGCCGTGCCCATGCCGCCGCCGATACAGAGGGTGGCCAGACCTTTCCGGGCGTTCTTCTGTTTCATGGCGTAGATCAGCGTCGTGAGGATCCGTGCACCGGAACAGCCGACGGGATGGCCCAGCGCGATGGCTCCTCCGTTGACATTCACCTTCGCCGGGTCCAGTTTCAAATCCCGGACGACGGCGAGAGACTGGGCGGCGAAAGCCTCGTTGGCTTCGATCAGATCCAGATCGTCGACTGTCCATTCTGCGGCTTCCAGAGCTTTTTTGGACGAGGGGACAGGTCCGTATCCCATAATGGAGGGATCGAGTCCCGCCGATCCATAACCTTTAATCGTCGCCAGAACGGGGATTTTATTTTCTTCAGCCCATTTGCGGCTGGCTATTATCAGAACCGCTGCGCCGTCATTAATTCCCGATGCATTCCCGGCTGTGACGGTACCGTCCTTTTTAAAGGCGGGCTTCAGTTTGGCCAGCTTATCAACCGGGCTCAGACGGGGATATTCGTCGGTGTCGAAAATCAGGGGGTCTCCCTTTCTCTGGGGTATGGATACGGGCATGATTTCATCTTTGAAAGCGCCTGCCTCTATGGCTTTAACGGCTTTGGACTGACTCTCGAAAGCGAAGGAATCCTGCTCTTCTCTTGTTATTCCCCATTGTTCTGCGATATTTTCAGCTGTTATTCCCATATGATAATCGTTGAAAGAGTCCCAGAGGGCATCGTTGATCATGGAGTCGACCATCTGTCCGTTGCCCATTTTCTGACCCCATCTTGCCGAGGGAAGCACAAAAGGGGCCTGGCTCATGTTCTCGGCACCGCCGCAGATAATGCATCGGGCGTCTCCGGCTTTGATGATCTGCGCGGCGAGACTGACGGTTCTCAAACCGGATCCGCACACTTTGTTTATTGTCATGGCAGGCACTTCTATAGGAAGGCCGGCTTTAACAGCCATCTGACGGGCCACATTCTGACCAAGTCCGGCGGAGAGTACATTCCCCATAATCACTTCGTCGACTTTGTCTTTGCCGACACCTGTTTTTTCAAGAAGAGCTTTGATAAGCTGAGCTCCCATTTCAACAGCCGATACATCCTTCAGCGTCCCGCCGAAAGACCCGATCGGGGTTCTGAGAGCACCTAGTATTACTATTTCATTCATTTTTTAATTTCTCCAACGATCATTATTGTACAGGCAAATTTGAAATAGCACACTGTTAAAATTTATCTTTAAGTACTCCGTTTTTTACACTTTCCGTATATTGCAGCCACTAATTCTATTGTTTTCACAATTTTTACCTGAATTAGCTGATATTTTCTCCATCACTTCAATCGCTTGTGCAACTGCATCGAAGAAGCCGGAATCAGCGTCTCTCCAGAAATCCCGGCAAGGAGTCCCTTTCCGGTTTTTCAGCCCCTCT
This sequence comes from Spirochaetales bacterium, assembly GCA_016936555.1. Taxonomy (GTDB): domain Bacteria; phylum Spirochaetota; class Spirochaetia; order DSM-2461; family DSM-2461; genus Spirochaeta_F. Next base: position 3,656 of record JAFGXR010000047.1, read on the forward strand.
CCCCTTCATCTCTGCAAAAAAAGGTTATTTTGCCGCATTTATTTCTCTAATAGTTTCCTCTACCGCATCATCCTGATTCGGCATAAGTGTTTTATGGGCAACTCCCGTAGCCTGTTTGACTCTGTACCGGGCACAGCTTCTGAAATTCCCTCTGCAGTAGTTCTGCTTGAATCGATCGGCAGCAATCGGCATATTACCCATTTTGTCATTGAAGAAAGCGCAGCCGCCGACAAGGGGACACTCCTCACTGACAATCTCCTCTTTTACCGCTGGCGAACCGCTCAATTCCTGTATTATCTTCCCGACATCTTCTCCCTGATTGGGCATAAGCGTCGGATGAGCAACACCGGTAGCCTGCTTGACGATATACCGGGCACAATCCGCAAAGTTTCCCCTGCAGTAATTCTGTTTGAACATATTCGCCGCAGCGGGCATATTGCCCATCTTGTCATTAAAGAAAGCGCAGCCGCCGATCATAGGGCATTCTTTGCCGGTTGTCCCGCTTTGTTTTATTTCAATAAGATCCCCTTTCGTTTTAAACGTGTCGAGAAACTTCGCTATATTGTCGGACATCATTTTCAGTGCCATGCTGATTTCATTGGTGGCTTTCGTAGAGACGACAAAGCTGTTGATTCCCCCGGAGATCTGTTTCAGGGTCAGCAGAATCTGTTCAAAGGCCATAACCTGCTGCCGGACCGCTTCAGTTATCTCCCGGGCGGAATCGGCGGAAATCTCGGCCGTTTCCCTGATTTGAGAGAAAGTGCTGTGAAGGGCTTCTGTCAGCTTCCCTCCCTCTTCGATCTTATTTGTTCCGTCTTCCGATGAAGTAATGAGCCTGTCGGAGGAGTGCTGAATCTCATTGATTTTATTCTTTATTTCCGATGTGGAATTGACAGTACTGTCGGCAAGCCGGCGGATCTCCGAAGCGACGATCTGAAAGTTCTTACCGGCTTCTCCGGCGGCCGAGGCTTCCAGTTCCGCATTAAAAGCAATAATCTTCGTCTGGTCGGCGATACTGTTTATGATGTTGACAATATCCCAGATGGCCTCGATCTTTTCACCGAGTGAGCGGATTCCCGAAATGGTATCGTTATTTGAAACCCTGATCTCCTCCATTTTCGCAAGGCTGGCTTCGACATTGCTGACACCGGAAACCACGACCTCTCTTGTTCGTTCCGAAATCTGGGCAACTTCGGATATCCGCTTTTCGATTCCCTTTGTCAAACTGTCGGAATCCTCCATAGTGGTCACGATTTCCTTGACAGCCGAGGCCTGTTCATTCGAAGTCGCAGAGACCTGACTGGAGGAACTGCTCAGATCCTGTATGGATCCGTCAATTGTTCCCACATCTATTCTCAGACGTTTGACGATTTCGGCCATTTTGTCCATGATGCTGTTGACCTGGATGGCAATCCCGCCGATTTCATCTTCCGTTTTGACATTAATCGAATGGGAAATATCTCCTTTAGAGGCAAGAGATGCAACCCTGTTGACCTCTCTCAAAGGAGCGAGAAAAATCCGGAAGAGCAGCGAAATGACAATATTCATGGCCAGAAAAGCCACGATTAATCCCGCGACTAGAATCGTTCTTATTCTGTACACTGTGGCAAAAAGTTCGCCGACAGGAATGCTTGTCAGAATAAACCAGTCGAGTTTCGGATCATAGATAACAGTGCACTTCCTTTCCAGCCGGTCCGATAATCCGGTGTAAACCCCGCTGAGGATTTGCCCCGGTCTTAAGGAACTCTGCAGAACAAGATCCCGGAGAGAGTTATTCTCCGGCTCTCCGCTCTTGTTTGAAAGTACGTTTCCGGAAGGTATTTCGGGATGATATACAATGTTTCCCTTCCCGTCGAGAACAATGGTATACCCCTTCTCTCCGATGCGGAAATCTCTGAGAATAGCCAGCAGATCCTCTTTATCGATAAGGTTGAAGAACTCGTCTTTATAGCTCGAGGCAAAAATCAGGATATCCCAGGGAGAGAAATAACTGAGATAGGCGGATTTCTCCTGTTCGGTTTCTTCGCCCGCATTGGCCCACATGTATTCGTAATAACCTCTTTTCTGTTTCAGGGCGTTCTGAACGACTTCCGATCCGCTGCCATCATAACCGGGAGACTTGGGATGCATGACGAAGATCCCCTGTCCGTTGACTCCCGCCAGATAACCCGTACTTCCGATCCTGCCTATTTCAGGGTCGAGAAATACTCCGGCGGCATCCTCCATTGCCTCCTCCTCCGTAAGGATTCCCTGCCGGGAAAGATTGTAGAAGTGATTGAGAAGTTTTTCTCCTTTTTCTGAAATAGCGTGAAGGTAGTTCTTTACGGAACTGTCCACATAGAGATTAATAGCCTTCCGGATAAGTTCCGTATTGACTATCAACTCTTCCGTACTGTGCTTATCCTTGGCGGCATGTAAGGGGAAATAGATTATCAAGGCAATGGGAATCAACAAAGACACCATTAAAATATCCAGAGCGATTTGCATTTTAAGAGCCAGATTCTTAATCTTCATTGATTTATTTCTCCATCCTGTTCTATCTATTCATTAACGACCCGATACAGGTAAAAATCCTGATGACTATGAATTAATTGTATTACATAAATGGGAACATTATAAATAATTGATGGATAATTTTATTCTGGATCTGATTTCAAGATCATCGAACAGTCGGATCTTTCCGAATCACTTCAATCGCTTGTGAAACCGCATCGAAGAAGCCAGGATCAGAAACACACCCATGCCGCCCAGAATAACCGCTTCTTTCCATAGATTCCGGAAAGGAGTTCCCTTGAGATAGATCTCCCGGAGCACCGTAATAAAATACCGCAGAGGATTGAGGTAAGTCAGATACTGAACAATCCGCGGCATATTGTTGATGGGAACAAAAAAGCCCGAAAGCAAAAGCGTAAAAATCATGGAGAACCAGGCGACGAACATAGCCTGCTGCTGCGTATTCGCGACTGTCGAAAAGAAAATACCCATCCCCAGCGTGGTCATGATAAAGAGCAGCACCATCCCGTAGAGCAGCGGAATGCTTCCCTGTACGGGTATGCCGAAAACCAGCCGCGCCGCCAGAATCCCCATGGAGAACTGGAGCAGTCCAAGAATCGTAAAGGGGATGATTTTGCCTATGATCAATTGTGTCCCGCCCAGAGGTGTGACCATCAGCTGTTCCAGCGTTCCCAGCTCCTTTTCCCGGACGATGTTGATGGCTGTCAGCATGGTGGTTATCATCAGAAGCAGAAGGCCTATCAGCCCCGGAACAAAATTCAGTTTGCTGTCCAGCTCGGGATTGTAAAAATACCGGGGAATCACCTGGACGCCGCCGGAGACCGGAAGCTTCCGGGCCATCATCCACCCTTTCTGAATTCCCGCCGCCATGGAGGTAATGTACCCCAGACTGATTCCAGCCGAGTTGCCGTCCACTCCGTCGACCAATACTTGTACTGCCGGAGAAAGTCCTCTTTCCATATCCCGTTCGAATCCCCGGGGTATGATGATAGCGGCTTTTACCAGCCCGTCATCAAGCCCCAGTGTCGCTTCTTCCGCTGTATGGGCTTCCCCCAGATAATCGAAAATGGAAACGGCTTTGAACTTGTCTATGATTTCCCGGCTTGAAGGGGTTTTGTCCTGATCGACTATGACCAGAGGTATGTTTTTCACTTCGTTGGTAATAGCCGATCCCATAATCAGCAGCTGCATGAAAGGAGCCACGAAGATCAGGGCGAAGTAGGCTTTGGTCCGGCGGATCTGCCGGAACTCTTTTTTGACTAACGATCTGATTTTTCCCATATTTTCTCCTACTCCAGACGGATTTTGAACGCCCTGATGCTCAAGGCGATCAGGACAGCATCCAGTCCAAGAAGAATGGAAGCCGGTTTGTAGAGATTGTGAAGGTCATTCCCTTTGAGGACGATCCCCCGGATTATCTCGATAAAATAGGTCGCCGGGATAATGCGGCTCACCAGCTGGAAGATCTCCGGCATGCTGGAAATGGGAAAGATAAAACCGCTCATAAGCATGGAGGGAAGAACCGTCATGGTGATCGCGGCCAGCATGGCCACGGCCTGGGTTTTCGCAACGGTGGACACGAGCATTCCCAGACTGAGCCCCGTCACAACGTAGATGAGCATCATGGCCATTATGAGCAGAACCGAACCCTGAATCGGCACATCGAAGAGAAGGCTCCCCACGATTAAAATCATCAACCCGTCGAAAAAGCCCAGAAAAGTGTAGGGCAGAACTTTACCGAGGATGATCTGTACCGGTTTTACGGGACTGACCAGCAGCTGCTCCATGGTTCCCGATTCCTTTTCCCGGACGATGGCGATGCTTGTCAGCAGAGCGCAGATGAGAAGGAGGATCAGAGCGATCAGCCCCGGAATGAAAAAGGGAGCCGAACGCATATCGGGATTGTAGAAAACCCTCGGTTCCACAGTAAAAAGTCCTTTATAACCGGCGAAGGACAGAGTCGCTACGCGGCTCACGTAATTCTGTATGAAATTGGCCGCATTGGGGTCGCTGGCATCGATGGAAAGCTGCAGCTGAACGGGAATTCCGGTCCGGATGGACTCGCCGTAATCCCGGGGAATCTCGAGGATGCACTGGGCTTCGCGGTTCTGAAACAGTTCCCCGATATGGGCAACGCCTCCTCTGTAGACCGAAACTTTGAAAAAATCCGTTGCTTCGATATGGCGGATAAGCTCCCGGCTTTCGGGACCGGCCGAATGATCGGCGATGATAATATCGATAGCCTTCATATCGAGAGTTATGGCATAGCCGTATAAAAGCAGCATCAGCAGGGGCATGGTCAGAACCATAAAAAGGCTCTGCTTGTCCCGGAAAATGTGAATGAGCTCCTTGCGGACGATGGAAAGGAAGGACCGTTTCATTTTGCCTCCCCCCGAACCGATGCCAGAAAAACATCCTGCATGGTTTTGACCTGGTATTTCTCTTTCAGACTGCGGGGATTGTCCATTTCGATGATCCGTCCCTGCTTCATGATGGACAGGCGGTGGCAATACTCCGCTTCATCCATGTAATGAGTTGTGACGAACACCGTTTTTCCCATATCGGAGAGCTGATAGATCAGTTTCCAGAAGTTCCGCCGCGACAGGGGATCGACGCCGCTGGTCGGCTCGTCGAGAAAAATGATTTCCGGATCATGGAGCAGACTGGCGCAGAGGGCCAGCCGCTGTTTCCAGCCCATGGGAATCGACGAGGTGAGTTTGTTTTTCAATTCCTCAAGACCGATAATGGCAAAGAGCTCACGGCTTCTCTCTTGTATCTCTTTATCTTTAAGGCCGTAGATCCCGCCGTAGAATTCTATATTCTCCCAGGCGGTCAAATCGTTGTAGAGACTGAATTTCTGACTCATATAACCAATGCGGTGTTTGATTTTGCTGTATTGCCTGTTGATGTCGAAACCCGCTACCGTTCCGGTCCCTTCGCTCGGTTCCAGAAGTCCGCAGAGCATGCGGATCGTCGTAGTCTTTCCCGCTCCGTTTGCACCGAGAAAACCGAAGATTTCACCCTTCTCCACTGAAAAACTGACATGATCGACCGCGGCGAAGTCACCGAAATTCTTTGTCAGGCCCTGAACTTCAACGCTCATCGCCGTCTCCTTTCATCAGCCGGAGGAAGAGATCCTCGATGCCGCTTTCGATAGCTTCAAAAGATTCGAAAGCCAGATTATTTTCCCGCAGGAGGTCGCCGATCCGGCTTTCCGCCGTACCGTCGGCCAGCGTCAGGTGAACGCCTTCGCCGAAGAGATTGCACTCGCCGCAGAGCCCCGATTCCTCAAGGGCATCGTGAACGAGATGGGGTTCATCGGTCCGGACGCTGTAGAGTTTTCCGGGATATCGCTCCGGAAGAGCCGAAGGCTCATCGACGATGAGAATTCTCCCATTGAACATCAGCCCGACCCGGTCGCAGAGATCCGCCTCGTCCATATAAGCCGTACTGACGAGTATGGATGTACCTTCCTCTTTCAACTTGCCGAGAATCTGCCAGAACTCGCTTCGGGAAACCGGGTCGACACCGAAAGTCGGCTCATCGAGGACGACAACATCGGGCGAATGGACGAGCATGCAGGAAAGAGCGAGTTTCTGCTTCATCCCTCCCGACAGGGCGCCGGCTTTGCGGGAGGCGAAGGGCTTGAGACCGGAGAAACCGTAGAGTTCTTCGATCCGGGTTTCGGCGAGATCTCTGTCTACATTGAACAGATCGGCAAAGAACCGCAGGTTTTCCGCAACACTCATGTCCTGATAGAGGCTGAAGCGCTGAGGCATATAGCCGATATTCCGGCGCACGTAATCGGGATTTCCGCTGACGGCCTGTCCCTTGAAATAGAGCTCTCCCCCGTCGATCTTCAGAAGCGAAACAAGTGATCGCATCAGGCTGGTCTTCCCTCCGCCGTCGGGACCGATCAATCCGAAGATTTCACCCTTCTGAACGGAGAAGGAAACACCGCGGACCGCTTTGACTTCGCCGTAGTTCTTGACGAAATCCCGTGCTTCCAGAACCGTCTCCCTATCAGAATGTGACATCGGCGGGCATCCCGATTTTCAGTTCGAACGAGGGGTTTTCCACCCGGAGCTTCACTTCATAGACGAGGGTGTCCCGCGTCTCCTTCGTCAGGATCGTTTTGGGCGTGAACTCCCCTTCCGAAGCGATCCAGGTTACGGTTCCGCTATAGGGACGGGAAGCCCCGGAGACTTCAATCTGAGCGGTCTGTCCAATTTTAACTTCCGTCAGTCTTCTCAAAGGCAGATAAATATAGAGATCCATAACGGACAGGTCGGCCATTTCAAGAAGAGGCGTCCCCGTTCCCACAAGCTCTCCGGGATTGTGATAGCGGTTCAGGACCGTACCGGCTGCCGGTGCTTCAACGGAAGACTTCTCGATAGCCAGGTCGGTCAGATCGATGCCCGCATAGAGCTCCGCCTCCTGGGCCAGAATCATATTATACTGGGACTGCAGGATCCGCAGGCTCGATTCGCCGACACTCACCTGGGTGGCCAGTTCATCGCGTTTCTGCATGGTGGCACCGCCCTGGGACAGGAGTTTCTCCGTTTTTTCAAGAGTCTCCCGGTTCAGATTGAGCTGGACTTTCGATTGATCGATCTGCAGGAGCGCCGATTCCTTCTGGCTGGCCAGGGCATTGAGCCGGGCCAGTTGCTGCCTTTTCCGGATATTAAGGCTTTCCGAATCGATTTTTCCCAGGACCTCCCCTTTTTCCACCGGATCGCCTTCGCGAACCGATAAATCCATCAGCTCCCCTGACGCTCTGGCGGAAACGACGAGAGTATCCGCTTCCATGCGGCCGATATAAACCTCCTGTTCGTTCTCTGCCGAACAGGATCCGAACGCCAGGGCCAGGCTGATGACTGCAATTGTCTTTTTCATTTTATCATGCTCCATCTGTCCAGTGGTTTTCCATTGACCGCTTCAAGCCTGTTGAGCTTCAGAAGGACGGTCAGCAGCTGCGTTTTATAGCGGAGATCCGAAAGCGTTCCGGCCAGCGTGGCATCGGTGTAATCAGTGATCGTCGCCATACCCTGTTCATACTGTTTTTCGATAATGGCCGATTTTTCTCCCGTAAGCCGAGAGGCTTCTTTCAGGAATTCAAGCTGGGTCAGTGATGCCTGCAGTTCCCTGGAATCCCTGTCAAACTGCAATTTCGCCTGAGAGAGAGCCGCAGCCCCCGACCGCTCGGCCGATTCGCCTCTGCTTTCGGCGGCTCTCGCTCTTGCCGATGAAGCGCCCCAGTCAGTCAACCAGCTCAGGCGGGCCGAAGCGGTAAAATAGAACATCCAGTCATTGTCGACGGGGTTGGCTCCCGGGAGTCCGTAATGCACGGCGGAATTGACCGCGACTGAGGGATAAAGAGAGGCCCTTTCCAGTTCGGACCTGGACTCCGCCACCTCTTTGTTCAGGGCATAGATGGAAAGCGAGGGGATATTTTCCGGCAGGAATCCGGGCAGGGCGATATCGGAGAGATCGGAAGGAGCGTCAATGACAGTTATCACTCTGCCCGTTTTTTCAAAGAGGCCGGACCGGGCCTTATCCAGTTCCGACTCGGCTTGAATAATCTGCTGATCGTATTCGAGAAGGCTCAGCCTCAGGGAGATAAGATCCGCATCGCTGGCCATTCCCTGGCGGTTCAGATCTTCCAGCTGTTTCATCTGGAGAGAGAGCCGTTCGCTGCCCGACTGAAGAGAATCAATCTGAAGCTTCGCGCTCTGGACCTGACGGTAGTAGACCAATGTTTCAATGGCTGTCTGGATCTCCCGGGACAAATATCCGGCCCGGGCGATTTCCACAGCGATAGAGTTCATTTCGATAGCGGCTTTCCTGGCAAAGCCTGTAAAAACCGCCCACTGGACCGTTCCGGAAAAATCGACATTGTGGTTCTGAACCATATTTATGGAACCTGTAGGCAGATTTATTTCCGAATCGGCGCTGTTGTACTGATAGGAAGCCGAAACTCCCAGTTCCGGCAGCAGATCCCGCTTAGCCCCTTTCAAGTCCGACTCGGCTGCGAGTATTTCGCTTTCCGCAGCATGGAGGAGAGCACTGTTGTCCAGCGCTATATCAATGGCGTCTCCGGGAGTTTCCCCATAGAGCCATCCCGACGCCAGAAGACAGATCAAGGGGAAAAATCGTTTAGCCATGATCCGCCACCCTGTTTTCAAGGCCTCTGTAAATCAGTTCAAAGATCTCTTTCTTCCGTTCTTCCAGAAAAGACTTCCTGTCGAATCCTTCCATAAATCCGTTCATCCCCCCTATCTTCATAACGATCGGCTCCGCCATAGCGAAATAGAGGGAGGATCCCAACAGGGTCATAATCAGCTGAATGGGACTGATTTTCCGGATTTTCCCCTGATCCATGGCTCTGGTGATGTTCCGGAGCATTACAACCGTAACCGGGGGATTATTCCTGCTCAGAACGTCGTTGAGAATAGCGAGGACCGCTTCTCCCCCCCTGGACAGTTCCTGCATGATAAACATGGGCAGTCTTGGATTGTCCGAAGAGAGATCGATCAGAGTGTTTATGAAAGTTCTGAGAAATTCTTCGAAGTTTTCTATCCCGCTTATCTTTCTGAATATGGAACCGAAAAAGTATTCCATTGTGCGACGGACAATCTGTTCGTAGAGATTTTCCTTGGATCTGTAGTAATAGTGCAGCAGCGTCTTGTTGATTCCGGCGCGGTCCGCGATGGACTGCATCCGGGCGCCGCTCCAGCCCCGGGCGATAAACTCATCCATGGCCGCTTCGAGAATCAGCTCCTCTTTTGACGTGTTATTCACTTCTCATCTCCGTTTAACCAAAATGTTTGACCACATGGTTAAACATAATAGTAAAGAAGATTATTTGTCAAGATTTATTTGGAGAGAGTCTCTAATAAAG
>JAFGXR010000048.1 GCA_016936555.1 Spirochaetales bacterium
CTCGAACGGCTTCTGCCGTGGAATATTTCTCAAAATCAAACTGATTGCTGAACAGAATCAAGATGTGCTGAAATAGGCGCTTACACAGAATCCGGAACTATTTGTCATATTTAAGGAGTAAAGCCTTCGAAATCGATAGAACAAGATAATGTTTAAAAAGAAATTTCACAATCTAAGAAAGTTATAGATCTATAAAATACTATAAAATTCCGCGAAAACTTGCAGACACCCTCCTTCTCCGAAGTAACCGGAATCCCTTTGTCGCTATTGATGGAATTTCCCAATCATTGGCCGGAGGAATCTCGATTAACAGGCTGCTTCCCTTTTCTCTTGAAGAACTCAAGGGGAGCTCCTATGACGCGGATACACTTGAGATTTTAGAGACAGAAAAAGCCTTAAGCCGGATGTAAAACCAGGCCTGTCAGTAAGGGATTGTATAATACAATTCCATCCCGTGAGGGGAACAGACCTTTCCCGGGAACACGGCAGGCGCAATAACGGGAACTACTGTCGGCGTTTAATAAATCACCTACCGCCGGTACTTTTGTTTTTCCCGGCCTTTCGGCAAACTTTGCCTCTATTAAAATTATCCGGCTCCCGGTTTCAATTAAAAAATCCACCTCGACTTTATTCTGGTCCCTGTAAAAAAACAGATTGACCGCAGGAGAAATCCCTGATGTTCTAATCAATTCATTAAAGACAAAATTCTCCCATACCGCACCGCTGAATGGGCTGGATTCAAGCTGGTCGAAACCGGTAATATTCAGTAAATGGCACAATATGCCCTGGTCATTAAAAAAAATTTTGGGAGATTTTGTAAAACGCTTTGATAGATTGCCGAACCAGGGCTCCAGAAGCGTAATAATTCCCGACCGGACAAGCGTATTGAGCCAGGCTTTTGCCGTATTGGGGCTTATGCCGGTATCTCTAGCCATATCTGTGTAATTAACCAATGAACCTGTCCGAACAGCACAGGCTCTAAGAAAGCGGTTAAAATCTCTCAGGTTCGGAGTATTTATAATACTCCTCAGATCCTTTTCCAGATATGTGGTGATATAGTCTCCCAGATAGGACGAGATATTGATATTTCCATTGGCCCATAATTCGGGAAATCCTCCCTGCCAAAGCAGATTTTTGGACTCTTTTTCCGGAAAATCTGATGACAACTCTTCAGAACTCAGTGTTTCCAGTTCAATCAGTCCTATTCTCCCGGCCAGTGATTCCCGGGCCGCTTCCATAAGAACAAATTTCTGACTGCCTGTCAGGATCCATCTTGCCGGAATCCTCCGGTCCTGATCAATCAATATTTTCAATTCTCGGAATAATCCCGGGACATACTGGATTTCATCAAGAATAATCTGTTTTTCACTCAATGACGAAAGAAAGGCTTTGGGATTTGTCTCAGCGGAATCCGCAAGAAGATAATCATCGAAAGTTATGTATCTGGCATCGGGTAAAATCCTTTGCAGCAGAGAGCTTTTCCCGGTCTGCCGAATTCCTGTTAAAAGAACACAGGGCCTGCTGTTAATTAAATCAGCCAATTCATTTGTTATTTTTCTATTTATCCATTGCATTATATATGCATTATAATTGCGGAATATCTTAAATGCAAGAGATTTTTATAATGCGCGCATTCTGTATCCTCGAAAGAGCCATGCTCGTGTCTCTGGTTTATCCGGCAACGGCCAATAATTTTCCCATAATTCCGGATCTCAAAAAATCGCCGCCTATGTCTAATGAAAATTGTAAATTCAATTTACAATTTTCTTGCTTTAGTCCTATAATATCTTATGAAAATTTCTCGAAAACTTGCAGACACCCTCCTGCTCCGAAGCACCCAGTATCCCGTTGTCGCTATTGTCGGCCCCCGGCAATCAGGGAAAACAACACTTGTCAGGCAGATTTACCCGGAAAAAAAGTATATATCGCTAGAGGATTTTGACAACAGAGAGTTCGCCCTCGATGATCCCAGAGGATTTCTCGACAGTGTCAAAGAGGGTGCGGTTCTCGATGAAATCCAACGCGCACCAAAATTGTTATCATTTCTCCAGACCGAAGTTGATCGGAATCCGGAACCTGGACGATTTATCCTCACCGGGTCCAATCAGTTTTTATTGATGAAAGGAATCTCCCAATCATTGGCCGGACGAATTTCGATTAACAGGCTGCTTCCCTTTTCTCTTGAAGAACTCAAGGGGAGCTCCTATGAACCGGATACACTTGAGCCATTTCTTTACAAAGGAGCCTATCCGAGGATTTACGATCAGAATCTTGACAGTCGGGATTGGTATTCAAACTACCTCAGTACCTATTTCGAAAAAGATTTGAAAGATTTTATCCATGTTTCGGATTTGAGCGCCTTTCGAAAGCTTCTGATTCTTCTGGCATCCTCCTGCGGTCAGTTGCTCAATCTTTCATCTATCGGGAACAGTATCGGAATCAGTCACAACACCGTTAAGTCCTGGATTTCCGCGCTGGAGGCCAGTTATCTTGTTTTCCTCATGCAGCCTTATCACAAAAACTATAAAAAAAGAATTGTAAAAAGCCCCAAAATATATTTTTACGATACGGGCATAGTCTCAACATTACTTAAATTATCAGATCCTCAGCAACTGGAAAATCATTATATAAGAGGGGCTCTATTCGAAAACTGGGCCGTGACCGAGTATATAAAATTCCAAATGAACCGGGGACTTGATTCCGACTGCTATTTCTGGAGGGATCATACAGGCAATGAAGTTGATCTTCTCTTTGAACGGGGGGGCTCTCTTTTTCCTGTAGAAATCAAGTCTGGAAAAACTATTACAAGAGACTATTTCAAGGGATTGAATTATTTCGCTTCCCTGGCGGATATTCAGAATTCTGCTCTGGTCTATGGAGGCCGGATCGGACAGAACCGGAGCGGTTGTTCTGTTATCCCCTGGGATAGGTGGCCTCAGTTCAGTTGAGAAAGCAATCCTCAAGAATACTCAGCCATTTCTTGATCTGCGGAGCACTGATTCCCACCTGACCGGAAAGAGATGAATAATTGATTTCCTGGCCGATTCTGCCGGCAAGGAGCCGTAGAAAAAGTTCAAAAGAGTCCTGGTCTTCTACGGCCAGTAACTTGAAGTTCAAAGGCTGCCGCTGTACAATAAGAGTAGGAGATTTGAATGATTACACGCGAAGAAATCCATTCTTGGGGAATACAGGAAAAACTGTTTGTAATGGAAGAGTTGTGGAATTCATTATCCGAAGATCATGCCGATGAAGTTGTTCCGACGTGGCATAAAGGCGTTTTAGAACATCGTATGCAGAGGCTTCGTGAAGGGAAAGAAATATATCATTCTCTTGGAGACATAAAAAAGGATTTTTTGAAGGGATAGAATGATAATTAAGCTTTCTGAATCTGCCAGAAAAGATCTGCACAAGGGCTTTAATTATTATGAAGAAAAGAGTTCTGGACTCGGGAATTACTATATCGACTCAATGTTTTCAGAAATAGATTCATTACAGATCTATGCTGGAATCCATATTAAAATTGATAACCACTTTCGACTTCTGACAAAAAGATTTCCTTATTCAATTTATTATAGAATTGTAGATGAAATAATCTATATAGATGCAGTTCTGGATTGCCGATCAGATCCTGAAAACATACATAAAAGAATAAAGTAGGATCTGCCGGATCGGACAGAACCGGAGCGGTTGTTCTGTTATCCCCTGGGATAGGTGGCCTCAGTTCCGTTAATAAATCTTGTTTCTGTTAAAAAGAATTTTCAGAGAGACCTCTCTTTATGGAAACAAAATGCTTAGATAATCTCTTTCAGCGTATAAAATGCGGAATATCGAAACAAATTCTTTATCA
>JAFGXR010000049.1 GCA_016936555.1 Spirochaetales bacterium
TCAGCTCCTGTATCGGTGGTACGATTAAACCATAACTTATTAAAGGAGCTATTTGATGAAAAAAGTAGTATTACTTGCACTCGTTGCTGTTCTCGCTGTTTCTGTTTCTTTTGCAAACGGTCAGCAGGACGACGGAAAAATTGTTATCGGAGCCAACATTTACAACTTCGCTGACAACTTCATGAACGCAGCTATGAAACCCGTTCTGGAAAGCTATGCAGCTGAAAAAGGCGCTGAAATCCAGGTTGTTGACTCTGAAAACCAGCAGGCCAAACTGAATGACCAGGTTGACGTATTCATCACTAAAGGTGTTGACGTTCTGGCTATCAACCTTGTAGACCCCGCTGCTGCCAGCACAATTATCGGAAAAGCAAAAGCTGCCGGAATTCCTCTGGTTCTTTTCAACAAAGAAGCAACAGAAGCAGGTGCTATGGCTTCTTACGACAAAGTCTGGTACGTAGGAACTGACTCCAAAGAATCAGGAATGATTCAGGGACAGATGATGGTAGCGGACTGGCAGTCTCACCCCGAGTGGGACAAAAACGGTGACGGAACAGTTCAGTACGTTATGCTGAAAGGTGAACCCGGACATCCCGATGCCGAAGCAAGAACAAAATACTCTGTAGAAGCGTTCAAAGAAGCTGGACTTAAAGTTCAGCAGCTCGCTCTCGAAGCTGATCCCAACTGGTCCACACAGCACGGAAACGACAAGATGGCTGCATGGCTGACTTCCAGCTTCGCGAACGACATCGAACTTGTAATCTGTAATAACGATGCCATGGGATTCGGTGCCATCAACGCTATGAAAGCAGCCGGCGTAAGACTCCCCATCTACTCTGTAGACGCTCTTGACCAGGCTCTGACTCACATCGCTGACGGCGAGCTTGACGGAACAGTTCTCAACGACGGTGCCAACCAGGCTAAAGCGACGATCGACCTGGCTATCAACGCTGCCATGGGTAAAGACGTAACGGCCGGAACAGGCTGGACTCTTCAGAAAGACGGATCCAAAGCTGTCAGAGTTCCCTACGTTGCTGTAACTCCCGAAAACTATCAGGACTTCTGATAAAAACGGAATAGACAGTCATAACTGTTTTAATCGGGAACCGGCTTGTAAAGGCCGGTTCCTGAATCATTGTCCACCCGGTCGGCGGGCTGTAGAAAAAGAGAGGGGTGTTTCATTTGCACGAAGAATATTTATTAAGTATCAAAGATGTATGCAAATCATTCTCCGGCGTTAAGGTCCTCAAGAATGTTTGTCTGAACATCAAGGCGGGAACTGTTCATTCCCTGATGGGAGAGAACGGAGCCGGTAAATCTACATTGATGAAATGCCTTTTCGGTATATATAAGCAGGATTCCGGAGAGTTCTTTCTCGATGGTGAGGCTTTTAACTTCACCGATCCCAAACATGCATTGGAAAACGGTGTTTCCATGGTTCATCAGGAATTGAATCAGGTAACCAAGAGGACGATCTCCGACAACATATGGCTCGGTCGCTATCCCACTAAAGGGCCTTTTGTCGACGAGAAGAAGATGTATAATGATACGATGGCCCTTTTTAAAAGGCTGAATATCCATCTGGATCCCAGAACGAGACTGGATAAGCTTTCGGTATCACAGCGGCAGATGGTGGAAATCGCCAAAGCTGTATCCTATGACGCTAAAGTCATTGTTCTCGACGAACCCACATCCTCCCTGACAGCTCATGAAGTCGAGATGCTCTTTGATATTATGAAAGTCCTTAAAAATGAAGGCGTCGGCATCGTCTACATTTCTCATAAGATGGAAGAGATTTTCGAAGTATCTGATGAAGTGACGGTATTGCGGGACGGTTTCTATATCGGAACTGAAGACATCGCCAATCTGACAATGGAGAAGATCGTCAATATGATGGTCGGGCGCGAACTGGAAGACCGTTTTCCTCCCAAGGAAAATGTTCCCGGCGATGTTCATATGGCGGTGAAGAACCTTTCCACCCGTTATGCTCCGGAAGTTCACGATGTTAATTTTGAATTGAAACGGGGAGAGATCCTCGGTGTCGCCGGTCTGGTCGGAGCGGGGCGGACGGAAATGGTGGAAGCTCTTTTCGGCGCCAGAACACTCAAAAGCGGCGAAATATATATAGATGGAAAAAAGATCGATAATTCGACACCTAATAAAGCGATTAAAAATCACTTCGCTCTCCTGACGGAAGAGAGAAGGGAGACGGGGATCTATCCCGTAGCCGATATCACTTTCAACTCCACGATATCGAACATTAAATCCTATAAAAACAGATTGGGTTATCTTGTCGATAAGAAGATGAAAGATGATACGGATGAGCAGATCCGGGCCATGAGGATTAAAACTCCGAACAGAAGGGAGAAAATCAGGTCTTTGAGCGGCGGGAACCAGCAGAAAGTCATTATCGGACGGTGGCTGCTGACCGATCCCGATATCCTTCTTCTCGATGAACCTACCAGGGGAATCGACGTCGGAGCCAAGTACGAAATTTATCAGCTGATAATCAACCTCGCCAAAAGAGGAAAATCCATAATCGTCGTTTCATCGGAGATGCCCGAACTCCTCGGAATTACCAATAGAATCATGGTCATGAGCAACGGCAGAGTTTCGGGAATCGTCAATACCGATGAAACCACACAGACAGAAATTTTCAACCTGTCGGCAAAATATCTTAATAATACCAGAGAGGCAGAGGTATGAGTTCAGAAAATATTGTAAAGAAGTTATTTACCAAAAGCACCGATGAGTGGAAAGAGCTTCTTATAAACAACGCGATCTACATTGTTGTCGCCGCAATTATCCTATTCATAGTTATCAGGGAGCCTTCCTTTGTTTCGGTTCCCGTATTCAGAAATATTCTGACACAGTCTTCGGTACGCCTGATTCTGGCATACGGGGTAGCGGGTATTATCATTCTTCAGGGAACCGACCTTTCGCTCGGCCGCCTTGTCGGATTCGCCGCCGTCGTATCAGGCTCTCTTCTCCAGAGACCCGATTACGCCAACCGTTTTTTCCCCGATTTGCAGGCCCTTCCTCTCTTTGTTCCCCTGCTGATTGCCATGGTGGTCACAATCGTTCTCAGTGCGATTAACGGCTGGGTCGTTGCCCAGTTTAAAATCCATCCCTTTCTGGCGACGATGGGCATGATGATAACCGCTTACGGTATTCTCTCCATTTATTTCGCTTCGGGAGCGCCGGGACCGCAGCCGATCGGAGGGTTCGATAACCGTTACACAGATTTTGTAATCGGAACGACATTAGGTATTCCGAATCTCGTTATCTATGCGGCGCTTACCAGTGTGGTTATATGGTTTCTCTGGAACAAAACAACTTTCGGGAAAAACATGTATGCCGTGGGGGGGAATCCCGAAGCGGCCAAAGTGTCGGGCGTTAACGTTATGATCACGACCATCCTCGTATACATTCTGGCCGGAGCACTTTACGGCATCGGTGGATTTCTGGAAGCAGCCCGCATCGGAAGTGCCAACAACGGTACCGGGTTCGGATACGAGCTCGATGCCATCGCGGCCTGTGTCGTCGGGGGAATCTCCTTCAGCGGGGGAATAGGAAAAGTTTCCGGAGCCATTATCGGTGTTCTTATGTTCACCATTATCAGTTACGGAATGACCTTTATGGGTCTTGATATGTACTACCAGTACATCATCAAGGGAATCATTATTGTAGCAGCCGTATCTCTGGATACGAAAAAATATTTGAAGAAGTCTTAAGCTAATTGACCGGTTGCCAGTTGGGATCGGCTCCCGGTCTTTGCAGGACTGAAATCGTTGTTAAACTACTCCTTTTTTTTGATGCTGAAGCCGTTCTGTGTTACAGAGCGGCTTCTTTTTTAAAGAGAGAGATCTTTTTCAATCATCCGGATGATCGGCTTCTTCGCCTTCTCTATGGTCTGTTCATCGAGAAGGATTTCCGTTTCATTCTTTTCAAGCGCATGGATGATATGGTCCAGTTCAATCATTTTCATATTCATACACACCGCCTGTTCCGAAATGGGAATGAAAAGCTTATCGGGGTTCTCTTTCCGGAGCCTGTGAATGATTCCCAGTTCTGTCGCCACGATAATCTGCTTCGCATCGGTTTCTTTCGCGAAGCGCAGCATACCGCCCGTACTGAGAGCATGATCCGATAGCTCTATGACTTCGGGACGGCACTCGGGATGAACCATTGTCACCGCATCGGGAAATTCCTTTTTCTTTTTGAGGATATCCTCGGGAGTCAGGCGCATATGGGTGGGGCAGAACCCTTTCCACAAAACGATATCCCGCCCGGTCTGTTTGGCCACATAGGCCCCCAGGTTTTTATCGGGCAGAAATAACACCTGTTTGTCTTCTGGAACAAGGGACACGATTTCGGCGGCATTGGCTGATGTGCAGCAGACATCCACTTCGGTCTTCAATTCAGCGGTACTGTTTACATAGCAGACTGTTACGGCATCAGGATAATCCGCTTTGAATTTCTTTAAAGCCCCGGCTGTAGCCATATCGGCCATAGGGCAGCCGCTTTCCTTTACCGGATGGAGCACGGTTTTGTGAGGGCTGAGTATCTTGGCCGTTTCTGCCATAAATTGAACTCCGCAGAAGACAATGACATCTTCATTGATATCTCTTGCCTTGATGCTCAGTTCCAGGGAATCCCCAACGAAATCCGCCACATCCTGAACCTCTCCCAGAACGTAGTTGTGGGCTAGAATGATAGCGTTTTTTTCTTTTTTAAGTTTTTTTATTCTGTCGATCTTTTCCTGATTATACGGTTCAGACATGATTTTTCCTCAATTCTTCAGCCAACGCCTATTGCGGATCGCACAAGGATGGCCTATTTTCTTTTCTACCGATTTGCCTTACTGCTTAAAAGGATGCATAAAGGCGTTTTATGCATTTTAGCGATTACTTTATAGCGGTGTAAAGCCTTTAAAAAAGAGAGCTTACAGTTGTTCCGTTCATTACTTATTTTTTTTATGAATCCTTCTGAAAAAAAACTTGACTAAGCCGTATACTTTTGTAAACTATAGATATAGTCTACAAAAAAGGTAGACATAAAGAACTTTAAGGATGGAAATATGAAGTTATCAACCAGAAGCAGATATGCGGCCAGAGCTATTATCGAAATTGCAAAGCAGACAGGCGATAAGCCGATTACAAGGAAAAGTATCTGTGAAAGCCAGGAGATATCCTCCTCCTATCTGGAAAATATTTTAATTATATTGAAAAATCAGGGGATTATTAAAACGATAAGAGGCCCCAGAGGCGGCTATGCTCTGGCCCGGGATCCTCACGATATTTCCATGTTCGAAATCGTAAGCGCATTTGAAGGATCCATTTCCGCCGTTCACTGTGTTGACGATCCGACAAACTGTCCCAGATATAAAAACTGCCCCACAAAAGTCGTCTGGGAAGCCTTGATGAAATCCCAGAGAGATGTTCTCAAGAGTTTTACAATAGAAGATCTTATGAAACAGAATGAGAACGAGAAAAGTCCGGAATATCTGATCTGAAATCAAAAAAAGAAAAGAGTGTGAAGAGGTGTCTCAATGAGAATATATGATGATATTACTCAGCTGGTGGGTCATACCCCGCTGGTTCGAATAAATTCCATTTCCGGAGAAACCGGAAACGAAATTATAGGGAAAATGGAATCATTCAATCCTTTATCAAGCATCAAAGACAGAATTGCCCTTGCCATGATAGAGCAGGCCGAGAAAGAGGGCTTCCTGAAAAAAGGCGGTCTTATCGTCGAGCCTACAAGCGGCAATACGGGAATCGGTCTGGCCTTTGTCGCCGCAGCCCGCGGATATAAAATAATTCTGGTCATGCCCGATACCATGAGTATGGAGCGGCGGAATATTCTGTCGGCTCTCGGCGCCGAGCTTGTCCTTACTCCCGGTACGGCGGGTATGAAGGGGGCAATTGAAAAGGCCGGTGAAATTCTCCTGGAAAACCCCGGCAGCTTCATGCCCCAGCAGTTTGAGAATCCCGCCAACCCTCAGATCCACAGAGTGACGACAGCAAAAGAAATCCTGGAGGACACGGAGGGTAAAGTCGATTATTTCGTAGCCGGAATCGGAACAGGAGGAACCATTACCGGAACCGGAGAAATACTGAAAAAGGAAATTCCCGGTATCAGAGTTATAGCCGTGGAGCCTTACGGTTCGTCGGTTCTTTCGGGCATGTCTCCGGGGCCTCATAAGATTCAGGGAATCGGAGCCGGCTTTATCCCGAAAGTTCTCAACAGGGACATTATTGATGAAATCGTCCGGATCCCCTCCGACGATGCGGCCGAAACGACGAGAAATGTCGCAAAACAGGATGGGATCTTTCTGGGAATTTCCGCCGGAGCCGCGCTCACGGCGGCTAAGAGAATAGCTTCGGGCGAGAAAGGGAAGCGAATCGTTGTCATTCTCCCCGATAGCGGTGACCGCTATCTCTCCACATGGATATACAGTTGAAGGAAACAATATGAGTTACAAATTTAATACGAAGGCCATACATTCCGGAAATTACACCGATGAAACGGGAGCCCGCGCCGTTCCCGTCCACAGAACCAGCGCTTTTCTGTTCCGCGATGCCGAGCATGCCGCCAACCTTTTTGCGCTGAAGGAACTGGGAAACATCTACACCAGACTCCAGAATCCCACACAGGATGTTCTGGAGAAGCGGGTTGCCGATCTCGAAGGGGGAGTCGCGGCTCTGGCCCTGGCTTCCGGAACCTCCGCGATTTTTTACACGGTAATCAACACCTGCGCCATGGGGGACGAGGTCGTGGCCGCTGTGAATTTATACGGCGGAACTTTTACCATGTTCAAGGATATTCTTCCCGGCCTGGGAATCAGGGTCCGCTTTGTGAACCCCGTCAACCCGGAGGAGTTCGAAGAGGCGATTAATGAGAAAACCAGGCTTCTCTATACGGAAGTGATCGGCAATCCCTCTCTCGATGTCGCTTCCATCAGGGATATAGCCGCTATTGCGGACAGGCACGGAATCCCCCTGGCCGTGGACTCCACGTTTACGACTCCCTATCTGATCAGACCATTGGAGCAGGGAGCGCATATTGTTGTCCACTCCCTTACGAAGTGGATGGGAGGACACGGCACGGGCATCGGAGGAATTGTCGTGGACGGTGGAAAATTCGACTGGTCCGACAGGAGATTCAAACTCTATAGCGATCCGGAACCGTCATATCACGATCTCAGATTCGGACACGATCTGGGAGATCTGCAGCAGCTGGCTTTTATCCTCCGCATGAGGCTGATCCCTCTCCGGAATCTCGGGGCCTGTATCAGTCCCGATAATGCCTGGATTTTCCTGCAGGGGCTGGAAACTCTCGCCCTTAGAATGGAAAGGCATTGCTCCAATGCCCTGGCTGTCGCCCGTTTTTTGAAAAAGCACCCCGAAGTCTCCTGGGTGAGATACCCCGGACTCGAAGATGATCCCGCTTATGGAACAGCTTCCCGGGAACTGGAGAACGGCTTCGGCGGCATGGTGGTTTTCGGAGTCAGGGAAGGGCGTGAAGGCGGTGAGCGTTTTATAAACAATCTGAAATTGTTTTCACACCTGGCCAATGTGGGGGATGCGAAAAGCCTGGCCATTCATCCCGCCAGCACAACACATTCCCAGCTTTCGGAAGACGATCTGAAAAAGGGCAGTATCGGACCCGATCTGATAAGACTCTCGGTCGGAATCGAACACATTGATGATCTTATTGAAGATCTCGATCAGGCTTTGAGCAGATAAATTCCTGAAAAGGGCTGATTTTTTTCAGCCCTTTCTTATTTATTTTGTTCTATAATCAATGTTATGAAAGTTGCAGAAAAAAACGGAATCAGATTAATCTCTCTGGAAACGGATCATCTGGACGCCTTAAACTCCGATGAAATCAAAAAAAATATGATTTCCAATAGCGAAGGGGCCGATAAAGTCGTACTCAATCTTGGAAACATCTCCTTTATCGACAGCTCCGGGCTCGGAGCTATTTTAACTGTTTTCCGTCATATCGGGAGTTCTAACGGTCAAATGGTTATCGCGGAACCGAGAGAATCTGTCCGGGTTCTTTTCAAACTCGTCCGTTTGTCCCATATGATCAAGGTCTTTGACAGGGAGAGCGAAGCCATAGCAAGCCTGCAATGAAAAAGCGCTATAGAGATTTTAATATCGCTCTGAAGTCTCATGTGGGCAGACAGATGTTTACTTCGGTTCCTCTGCTTTTCTTTTTTCTATCATTTATTTTTCTCGTTCAATCGGTTTTTTTTGTTTTTTATGAGTTGAATGATAAGGGGCTTTTCCCTCTTGAAGCTTCCCTGACCGGTTTTGTTCTTTTTTCATCTGTGGCTTTTATGCTCAGAAGAAAATCTCATTCTAACCACTATACTTTACTCAATTTGATTCTGCTTCTGATTTTCTATATTATCCAGCTCTATCTCATCGTGTTTCTCCAGATCCGTTATCTCTGGAGCCTTCTCCTTCTGGTGCAGATTCTTTTCAGCTATTATCTGCTCAACTACCGGTTCTTTTTTTCTTTTTCCCTGCTGAATATTCTTATCTATTCCTATTATCTGGTGATTCATCTGTCTAATAAATTTCCCCTCGATTCACTTCTCGCAATGGTTTTTTCCCTTTTTCTATCATTTCTCATTCACAGAGACAGACGGAAATCCCTTATAACTCTGGCAGATTCCTACGAGATTCAGAAGGAGATCAATAACCGTTTCCGTCAGCTGGAAGAAAACATAAGCCAGGTTTTTCTCCTGGTTTCAGCTCAGATGGATCAGGTCTTTTATGTGAGTTCCGCTTTCGAAAAACTGATGAAAATCTCCCGTGATGAATTTATAGCCGAACCGGCTGTCTGGCGGGATTTTATCTATCAGGGAGACCGTCTCCGGGTCGATCTGGAAATAGATTCAGCCATACAGGATCATAAGGCCAGGGATTTCGATTTCAGGCTGGAGGGCCGGGAGGGAATGAGCTGGCTCCGGTTTCAGATTTTTCCTGTCAGAACGGCTCCCGAAAGGGACGTTAACCGTTTCGCCATTATCGTCGATGATATCACCGAAAGCAAAATGGCGGAGCTCAAGCTTGCGGAAGCCCGGTCTCTCGATGGAGAAATGGCGGCCCGCATTCAAAAAAACCTCTTGTTCTCCGATTTCGATGTTCCTTTGAAAGGAGTCGACGGAGCTGCCGAATCCATTCCGTCACTCGATGTGGGGGGGGATTATTACGATATCTACAACTTTTCCCCCCATATCGTCGATATTATCATAGCCGACGTCATGGGAAAGGGTCGGATCGCGGCTCTACTGGGAGCGGCATCGAAAAGCGCATTTATGAAAGCGCGCCTCGATCTTACCGTTGCACAGCAAACGATTCCGCCGATTGACCGCATCGTCGCCGAAACATGCCGGTCCATATCCGGAGAATTGATGAAGATGGGTAAGTTTATAACTCTTCAGTATGCCAGGCTCGATATGGATAAGGAAACCTTTGAGTTCGTCGATAAAGGGCATACAAGCATTCTTCATTACTCTGCCCGCCAGAAATGCTTCTGGTCTCTTAAAGGCTGGAATATGCCCATGGGTTTCAATCCCGACGAGAAGGAAATCATCAGCATAGTTCCCGTGGAGAAAGGAGATGTATTCTTTCTTTATTCCGACGGAATCATTGAGGCAGAAAATGAAGAAGGGGAACAATTCGGAGAAAGACGTCTTGTTTATCTCCTGAAAAACAGTGTTCATCTGACTTCCAGCCAGATCATAAACAAAATCAAGAATATAATTTTCCATTATTCCAGTGCCGACAGCTATTCAGACGATATTACCTGTATTGCCTTGAAAACTCTGGAGGCCGGGGAACAGAAGGCCCTAAGGAGCATCATTCTCGAAGGCAGACGGGAGTCTCTCCAGAATCTCCGGTCCTTCGCGGCGGATTATCTTGATCATGAGTTTTCAGGAATACTTCCGGATCTCAGAGATGCCCTCATCATCGCCCTGAACGAAGCCGTCGCCAATGTCATCGAGCATAATTATGAAAAGGATCCCCTGCTGGAAGGCCGGGAGATCTTTCTCGAAGCGGAGCGGAAGGGAAATTACTGCTGTTTCAGATTGTACTGGGATGGCCATGAATTTGACTGGTCTGTCGTCAGAGCTCCCGATCTTAGCGAGTTGAAAGGGGGGGGCTATGGAGTTTCTCTTATGAAGGAGATTATGGACTCCTTAAGCTACTCCTCCAATATAGATGGCGTGCAGCAGCTCATCCTGATCAAGGAGATTTTTTCACTTGAATAACAGTTCAAGACGAATGGGATTATGATCGGTGTATTTAAAATCCAGATCGATCGTCTTCACACTTTTCACTTCAAGGTTCGGAGATATGAGAAAACCATCAATGAGGGAAGTGAAAGTCTTTCCCTTTTCATAGGGAGCCGCCAGAGAGCGGTTTGTCGGCGCCGAATCGTCGGTGCCCCAGGTCCAGCCTTCCATGATCCAGTCGGAGGGCAGAGACTGGTAGAAATCAGGTGCTTCTTCTGCTGTTTTGAATGTGTCTCCGTTTGTACCGGGCATATAACTGTTCCAGTCTCCCCCTATTATGACATATTTACCCTCTCTGTATTCATTCTCCGCCAGTTCTTTCAGATAGACGAGCTGATCTTTTTTAAGAAAACCGCCTTTATCATAAGCCGAGAGATGGGCGTTTATAAAAACTATGTCCCTGTTTCCGGGGCCTTGTATTGTTGATACGAGCAGACAGCGGTCCAGAAAGAAAACGCTTTTGGGCCATTTATAGTTTCCCGGCAGGGAATATCTCCGGGACCCTGTAAAAGGGTAGCGGGAGAAGATCGAGAGACCGGAATAAACGGAGCCGTACTGGGTCCCCACAATGGTCGGAGAGGGGATGTACTTTACTTTATAGTTTGGAGCGAAGGTTGCACTGTAGCCTTTGAGAAGTTCAGAGGTTATCTGATACTGATCGTTTTTATAGGATCGGGTGCTCTTTCTGTCCATTTCCTGAAAAAAATAAATATCGGCAGCTGTTCTTCCGATCAGGGATTCTATCCCTTTCCAGTTCTCCCGGTATTCGGACTCCGATGCCCTGACGCCTGTTCCGCCGTCCATAAAGAAATCCATATTCTCCCCGAGTCCGCCGTACCCGATATTCCAGTTGAGAATTGTCAGACTCTCCTGAACGGGGCTGCCTCCGGGCTGGTTTGAAATCTCAGCGGCTTCGCTTTCTCCCGGCCTGTAATCCGTAACGGTCAGCCAGAGAACCAGGCCTCCGAGAATCAGCACGAATGAAAGCAATATGTAGGCGATTATTAATAGTATTTTTCTCATTGTTCCATTATTCTTCTCTAAGCGGGAACATGTCAACTTTAAAATAGCCGTATTAAAATGGACTGACAGAAAGACAGGGAGGATTAGATGAGTGTACATATAGGAGCCCCGGCCGGGGTCGTCGCAGAAACGGTTCTTATGCCCGGCGATCCGCTAAGGGTCCGGTTCATTGCCGGTAATATTCTCTCTTCAGACACGTTCTATCACGACAATCCGGACCACTGGAAAAAGTGGGCCGAATACGGGGTTCTGGCCGTTGAGATGGAGTCGGCAGCACTCTATACTCTGGCTGCGAAATACGGAGTCCGGGCACTGACTGTCTGCACAGTCAGCGACAATCTGGCAACGGGAGAGTTCACCTCATCGGAAGAAAAAGAAAAGTCTTTTACCGACATGATGGATCTGGCTCTGGAGACCGCTCTCCATCTGTGAAGATATGAGGGATTTCCCTATTTTTCCAGATCCATGATTTTGCCGACGCGCCGCTCGTGACGGCCCCCTTCGAATTCCGTCTCCATATACTTGTCGACCATATCGGTTACGGAGTCCTGATATTTGATCCGTCCGCCGAAGGCTATGACATTGGCATTGTTGTGGAGTTTGCTCATTTCCGCGGCGAATATATCCTGCGGAAGAGCGCAGCGGATGCCGTCCATTTTATTGGCTGAAATGGAAATGCCGATCCCCGTTCCGCAGAGCAGAATCCCGAACATATAATCGCCGGCCAGGAGCTCCCTGCACAGTTCCTCGGCTTTATCGGGATAGTCCACAGCTTCTTCTTCTCCTACACCGAGATCTCGTACTTCAAAGCCTTTTTTTTCAAGATGGGAGACTATTGTGTTTTTCAGTTCCACAGCACCGTGATCATTTCCGATTAATATTGGTTGAGACATATATTTTCCTTTCCTCTTCAATTTATTAAAAAAATACAGGCTTTTTCCAAAATAATTAATACTGTGAGAAAGATCTTTATATTTTTCCTGATTTTTATTGCCCCATATCTCCTGTTTCCCTCTGAAAAAAGATAGAGGCGACGGATTTCTCAAAAATTACATTCAGGGACTTCTTCTGCGGAAGCAACTTCTCCGGATTGTCTGCATCGCCCGTTTCAGAAGAGAAAATCTGTAACTTTTCCGATGCCTTTTCCTTTAATTAGTAGTATATTCTGAACGAAAACATTACAGGAGTTGTATCTTATGAACGAAAACTATGCATATGCTGAACAGAGTGCTGTTCGCGAAAGAACCATATTGAAGAATGTCTATGTCTGGATGTCAGCGGGACTTTTTCTGACGGCTGTCGTGGCCAGGATGTTTGTTCAGACATCGCTTTTTTACAGTCTGGTTTCCAATCAGTTTCTTTTCTTCGGCCTGATTATCGCTGAACTGTTTCTTGTGGTACGCCTCTCTTCGAGAATCATGTCCATGTCGGTCGCCCAGGCTGCGGGAACCTTCGCCGCCTATTCCATTCTCAACGGAATCACCCTGTCCACTATTTTCGTGGCTTACCGGATCGGAACCATCTATACGGCTTTTTTCGTCACCGCCGGTACCTTCGCCGTCATGAGCCTCTGGGCTGTTACGACAAAGAGGGATCTTTCGGGACTGGGCCATTTTCTCATGATGGGGCTTCTCGGGGTTATAATCGCTTCGCTTGTAAACTTTTTTATTGGCAGCTCATCTCTCAACTACATGATATCCTACGCCGGCGTTGCTATCTTTACTCTCCTGACAGCATATGATACGCAGAAAATAAAAGCCATGAGCCGTCAGATGAGTTATTCTGTTGATGAGGCGACCTACACGAGAATTTCCATTATGGGTGCTCTCCGTCTCTATCTGGACTTCATCAATATGTTCCTCTTTGTTCTGAGAATCATGGGCAGACGAAACTGATGCAGGATCATGTAAAAAAACTGGCGGAGGATCTCGCTTCCTTTATAGAAGCGTCTCCTTCGGCTTTTCATGCTGTCAGCGTCCTGGAAGAGCGCTTGAAATCCCGGGGTTTTATAGCTCTTGACGAGAAAGAAGCCTGGAGTCTGCAGCGCGGCGGACGCTATTATGTCAAAAGAAACGGCAGTTCCCTTGCCGCATTTATTCCCGGAAAGAAGCCTCTCTGGGAATCGGGATTTCATATCGCCGGCGCCCATACCGACAGCCCCTCATTCCGGATTAAAAAAGAGGGGGCATCCCTTCAGGGGGGGATTCTCCGCATGTCGGTGGAGACCTACGGCGGACCCATCATTTCCACCTGGCTCGACAGGAATCTCTCGCTGGCTGGAAGAGTCGTCACGGCAGCGGGTACGGTAACCGTCGATCTTAAGGACCCCGTCGCCATCATCATGAATCAGGCGATTCATATGAACCGCGATATGAACAAGGGTGTCGAGTACAACAAGCAGACTCATCTCCAGGCCGCTTTCACCATTGCGGAACAGGGAGATGAACGGTCTCCGGCGGAACTTTTTAAAGCCCTTGTCGCAGAGAAAGCCGGACTGGACGCCGATTCCATACTGGATATGGAGCTATTTCTCTACGATGTGCAGAAACCACTTATTTCCGGCATGAGAGGCGAGTTCATCAGCTCCTCACGGATCGATAATCTGGCTATGTGCCACAGCATCGTCGAAGCCATCGGAGAAGCAGAACTGCAGGATCACAGCTCTCTGGCCGTTTTTTTCGATAATGAAGAGATCGGCAGCCGGACTCTTCAGGGCGCCGATTCCTCTTTTCTGAGGGATCTGCTCGACAGATTAACAGCAGTAACAGGCGGGAAGGGCGATGATTCCTACAGAGCCCGGGCTCTCTCGTTCTCCATCAGCGCTGACGGAGCCCATGCCCATCATCCCAATTATCCCGAATCCCATGACCCCGCCTACGCGCCGAAAATCGGGGGGGGGCCGGTCATTAAAATAAGTTCCACCTACCGGTATTCTACCACGGCAGAAACGGCGGCTCTCTTCAAAAAGCTCTGTAAATCCGAAGATGTTCCCGTTCAGGAGCTTATCAACCGCTCCGATATCCCCTCGGGATCCACGATCGGAACCATGACTTCGGCTCTGACGGGCATCGCCTCCGTCGATGTGGGGTCGCCCATGTTCGCCATGCACAGCATAAGGGAAACAGCGGGAGTCCGGGATCACGAATACATGACCCGGGTATTGAAGAGATTCTACAACTGTGATTTAAATAGTCTCTGACTATGAGCATTTTCAAAAGACTATTACTGTTTCCCTTATTCATTATATTTCTCTTACCGCTCCGGGCCCTTGAAAAGGGTCCGGAGCTGGTCGCGGAATCGGCTGTCCTCTACGATTTTTCGACAGGGAGGATTCTCTTCGACAAAAACGGGGAGGTGTCTATTCCTCCGGCTTCCATGACCAAGCTGGTTACCCTTTACCTCGGATGGCAATATCTTCAAAAGGGCGGATCTCCTGATGAGCCAGTGGAGATCACTTCGACCGGTTCCTCTTTTTCAAGACCACCGGGTTCGTCTCTCATGCTTCTGGAGGAGGGGCAGAATGTTTCTTTTCTCCGGGTCATGACCGGTTTGGCCGTTGCCTCGGGAAATGATGCCGCTTATGCCCTGGCGGAACACATCAGCGGTAAGCCCGAAGTGTTTGTCGATCGGATGAATGCTCTGGTGAGTTCCCTGGGATATAAAAACATGCATTTTGTCGATCCCGACGGCTGGAGCGCTGAAAACAGGGTAACGGCACTGGACTACGCCGGTTTCTCCGCGGACTATATCAAAGCTTTTCCTGATGCTCTCAAAGAGGTTCACAGCGTTAAAACCTTTGTGTATCCCGAAGCGGCGAATCTTCCGGCTGTCGGCGCCAGAATCGTCACTCCCCGGGAGAAGGATAATACGAACAAACTGCTCGGGCGGGTCGAGGGAGTTGACGGCCTGAAAACAGGTTATATTGACGAATCGGGATTTAATTTTACAGCGACGGCCAAAAGAGGTATCACCCGGTTTATCGCTGTTATTATGGGTATAAAAGATGTTCCCTATTTACAGGGAATAGAGTTACGGGCCGATGAAGCGGCGGAGCTTCTCGAGTACGGTTTCAGAAATTACAAGACCATCGATCCCGATGCTCCGCAGCTGGAACCTGTTTTCCTCTGGGAGGGAAAAGCCGATGAAATCGCCGTCAATATGATCGGCGATCCCATATTTACTCTATCGGTAGATGAGATGACCAGTTTTTCCCGTGAAATCGATATTCCGGCGGAACTGACGGCACCGCTCCCCGAAGGAGCCGTCGTAGGGGAGGTCCGGTACAGAACCGCAGATGGAGTTCTGGCCAGTTTTCCCCTTGTGACCGATGGCGCCGCTGAAAAGGGAAACATCTTCAAGGTCCTCTGGCACAGAACGGTAAAACTCTACAGAAGGCTTACGAATCCATGAGTTCGGCCAGCTCCTCCCAGCGGTTCATTTTAATCTCCAGATCTGTTTCTATCATGCCGTAACGGCGGTGAGCCTCGGCCATCTTATCCGGATCCGGAGCCGCCGATGCGAAATAGTTTTCCAGGCTGATCTTCTCTTCTTCAAGAGACTCAATTTCACTTTCGATCCGCGAAAACTCCTCTTTCTCCCGGAATCCCGCTTTTTTCTTTTTTTCGGTCCGGACGCGGGTTGAAGCTTTTTCCTGCTGAATCTGTTTTTTCTCTTCCCGCTTCTCCTCTTCGAGGAACTGCCGGTATTCGCTGTAGTTGCCGGCAAAACCCCTGATATGGCCTGTCCCGTCGAAAATAAAGAGAAAATCAGTCACTCTGTCCAGAAAATAGCGGTCGTGGGATACGACGATCAGACACCCCGTATACTCCATCAGAAAATCCTCGATCAGAGAGAGTGTGCGGATATCGAAGTCATTTGTCGGCTCATCGAGAATGAGGAAGTTCGGATTCTGCAGAATGATGCTGATGAGGTAAAGGCGCCTTTTTTCCCCTCCCGAAAGATCGGAAAGAGCCGTAAAGTGGAGGCTTTTGGGAAAGAGAAACCGTTCGAGCAATTGAGCCGGTGTATAGGTTGTCCCGTCATCGCTTTTTATCAGTTCCGCCTTATCCTTCAGGTATTCGAGGACTTTCATATCACCGGGCATTTGCGCCGTAAGCTGATCGAAGTATCCGAAGTGGGTATTGATCCCCCTGTTGACCGATCCGCTGTCGCTGGAGAGCCTTTCGGTCAGCAGATTGAGAAATGTGGATTTACCGCTGCCGTTCGGCCCGACTATGCCGATCCGTTCGCCTCTGCGGAATTTATAGCTGAAGGGGGGGATCACCTCCCGTCCCCCGAATGATTTGGAGATATTGATCAGGTCGACGACTCGTTTTCCGAGACGGCGCTGGTAAACGGAGAATTCGGCTGACTGCACTTCCTCGCTGGTCTGTCTGTCCATCATATCGAAAACGCGGTTTTTTCTGCCCCGGTCTTTTCCCGTTCTGGCCCTGGGGCCTCTCTGGAGCCACTCCATTTCCCTTTTCAGAATGGTGTTGAGTCTTTCCTGTTCCCTCTTCTCCACAGCTTCACGCACGGCTCTGCTCTGGAGATAGCGGCTGTAGTTGCCGTCGTACCGGTAGAGCGATTCATTGTCGATTTCCAGAATTCCCGTACACAGTTCGTCGAGAAAATAGCGGTCGTGTGTTACCAGTACAACCGCCATGGAGCTTTTTTTCAGGTAATCCTGAAGCCAGACGATCGTATCTATATCCAGATGGTTGGTCGGTTCGTCAAGAAAGAGGAGATCCCCGCCCGCGACAAAGGCGTGGACAATAGCCACTTTCTTGAGCATCCCGCCGGAAAGAGTTCCCATTTTTAAGTGGCGGTTATCAATTCCCAGTTCCGTCAGGAGAGAGTTTATCCTGCTTTCCAGTTCCCAGCAGCCCAGTCTTTCCATTTCAGCCTGAAGTCTGTCATAGCGGTCGTGGGCCTCCTGGCCGTCGTCAACGGCAAGTCTCTCCGCCGCCTTCTCATAATCCCGGACCGTTCTCATCAGAGGAGAATCCCTGTTCAGGATATGTTCAATGATGCTGTGATCCCTGTCGAAATCGTCGTGCTGATGGAGATAGGCTATGCGGCATTCCCTGTTCCGGGAAATTGTCCCGCCGTCTATCTCCTCCTCTCCGGCCAGTATGCGGAGAAGTGTTGATTTTCCGCAGCCGTTAATTCCTATAAGAGCCAGCTTTTCCCCTTCGTCGATACCGAAGGATATATTGTCCAGAAGCGTCCGTCCGCTCCGTATTCTGGTGACAGAATCTACTGATATCAAGTTCATGAGAAAAGTCTACATAAAAAAATTGAATTAAGATACAAGATGGTTGATAATTAATCTAAATTGCTCAGTCGACTTTCGAGGAGAAAAACCTATGATCATTAGTTTGAGCGCCGCTCTTATTTTTTTGCTCTCCCTGGTGGCGTTCTTTATTGATTCGCTTCTGCTTAAAATTGCGCTTTCCCTCTTTCTTCTCATCCTTCTGTTCCTATCTTTCTTGACCGGAAGGAAGGGGATAACGACGTCACCGGACCTGAAAACTGATACAGCCCCGGGGGATGATGAAGTTAAAAAACTGAAAGAGAGGCTCCGGGACGTCGAGAATTCCTATCGGACTATTGAGAAGGAAAACCGTGAAAACAGGGAAAAACTTGAAACTCTTGTGGAAAGCGCCTCATATCTGAGTGCAGCCCTGCCCATGATGAAAGAGCTGGCGGGGCTTGTCATCGATAAAACAGAGGAATCAGCCCTCAATCTGACGGAAAATATCTTCAGAATTTCAAATCAGAGTTCCCGGGTTGGAATCCATATCAGCGATTTTCTCAACGATCTGTTCTCCGGTGATAAAAGCCTGAAAAGCAATATTGAAATTCTGGGTAGCGAAATGAACAGAATCAATGCGCTCATCGAGGATTTCACCGCCATCAGCAAGCGCTATACCCAGGATATGAAACAGATCGATGATAATGTGAAAACCATTAAAGGCTTTCTCGACGGCATTCGCGATGTCTCGGACCGTACAGGTCTACTCGCGATTAATTCGTCCATTGAAGCAGCGCGTGTCGGGAACGCCGGGAAGGGATTTTCCGTTCTGGCGGGAGAGATCCAGGGACTCGCCAGATCTTCTAAAGAGATCTCCCTGCAGATAGAGGATGTCATAGCCGGCATATCCGACAGGGTGGATGAATCCTTTCAGGCCCTTGAGTCGGAAATTAACATGACACTGGATCAACTCAATAAAACCCGGGGGGACCTGCAGGAAATTTCATCGAGTCTCGATGAGAAAATCGCTGATGTCGAAGTTCATGTCAAGGATTCCGATTCCCTGTCCAAAACCGTTACGGAAGAACTGGGCAACGTTACGGTCAATATGCAGTATCAGGATATTACAAGGCAGATCCTGGAACATATTATAAGCACCCTGTATTTCTACCGGACCGGGATGGAGGAGAAAGAGCCGCTTCTGCTGGCAGCTTCGGAAAAGAGAGAAAAAAGACAGGAGATACTGGAAAAAATCAGCTCCTACTTTACTATTGAAGATGAATGGAGGCTTTTCGGACTCCAGGTCAAGAAGGAAGCTGCTTCGGAAAGTAACCGGGAAGAAGAGTTCAAAGGCAATGTAGAGATGTTCTGACAGGAGATTTTGCAGGAAATATGACAGCGGAAAGTTTTTTTGTCACATTAGGCGATTCACTCAATTCCTTCACTCCCGGCGATCTGGTGGGAACCATGGAGCTGAAGGAATTGGTCGATGAGGGAAGAGACTATTATCCCTCCGGAGAAAAAGCTCTGTTTCTCGATCTTTCGGCGCTGCTCCACTGCTATATTCTGGAAGGTGAAAATGATGAGCTGAATAAGCAGTTCCAATCGATAAAGGAGCGCATTGTCCTGATCGGCCATTCAGAACCTGTTGCCGATTCGCCGGAAAGAGAAGCGGTGAAAAATACGGTTCCTCTCTGCCCCAATCCCGTGAGGATTGATGACAGGGAAGTTCTGGATTCCTTTCTGCAGGAATCCCATGACCATCTCGATACGATTGAAGAGAGGATCCTGGCGCTCGAAACGAATCCCGATGCGGATCTCATTGATGATATTTTCCGGTCCATGCATACGATTAAAGGCGTGGCTTCCTTTATCGGGCTGAATAATATCAAAAACATCAGTCATACCCTGGAGTCTCTTCTCGACAGGCTCCGCGATAATGAGCTGGCCGTCGATTCCGATCTTATCAATGTTCTGCTGGACGGGACGGATATTTTATCCGGACTCATAGGGAATATCGAGCAGGAGGCCGAGGAAAAAAGAGACAGCGGCAACGAAATGCTTCTCTGTGAGCCGCCGGTCGATATCTCTCTTCTCGTAGAGAAAATTGCCCGGATCGGAAATGATGATGGAAAAATGGTTCCCCAGAAGCCCGCCGAGGCTCCGGTACCTTCCGATTCTGTCGACGATCTGATTACCGGTGAAATGATTCAGAAATTCATTGAAGAGACATCGGATCTCATAGACAGCGCGGAGCATGAAATCCTTGAGCTCGAAAACGGCTCTCCTGAAATGGAACATGTTGACCGCGCTTTCAGAAAACTCCATACGATAAAAGGAAATGCAGGTTTTTTCGGGTTCGCCTCAATTGAAGAGACGGCTATGGAAACCGAATCGCTTCTCGATGAAATACGAAAGGGCATCAGGGAAGCCGATCACAGAAATGTCTCTCTTCTCCTTAAGGAATTCGATATTATCAGAGCG
Source organism: Spirochaetales bacterium (assembly GCA_016936555.1). Classification (GTDB taxonomy): domain Bacteria; phylum Spirochaetota; class Spirochaetia; order DSM-2461; family DSM-2461; genus Spirochaeta_F. Next base: position 20,082 of record JAFGXR010000049.1, read on the forward strand.
CGCCTTTCCTCTCCGGTTGAGGACCGGGACGGCGGATCTGAAAAGACGGAAAATTACAAGCCGATCGGGGAAGTTCTTGCTGATCTGGGGGTCTCCCGTGAGGATATTGAGCACGCGGCCAATCTGCAGAACAAGAAACTCGGTGAAATTCTCGTCGAAGAAGGGGTCGTTTCCGAGGGCATACTCGATAAGGCGCTTCAATCGCAGGGCAGAACCGCCGGCGATCTGCCATCTATTTCGGTCAAGAGAAAGGATATCCGGATCGATATGGAAAAACTGGACCGCCTCTTCGATATGGTGGGTGAACTGATTACCGCCGAAGCCATGGTTGTCGACTCGGAAGATCTGAAAGGTCTCGAATTGAGGGATTTTCAGAAGTCGGCCCTCCATCTTTCGAAGATCACCAGGGAAATTCAGAGCATTACCATGTCCATGAGAATGATACCCCTGGAGGGGTTATTCAATAAAATGAAACGGCTTGTCCGCGATCTGTCCAGGAAAATGGATAAGCCCGTACAACTTCAAATCAGCGGGGCCGATACGGAGATGGACCGCAATGTCATAGAGGAGATCTCCGATCCTCTGGTTCATATTATCCGCAACGCCATCGACCATGGTTTGGAGAACCGATCGGAGAGGAGCGGAAAAGGGAAGCCTCCCGTCGGGACAGTTAAGCTGAACGCCCGCTATGAGGGAAACGAGATATGGATTACCGTCAGCGATGACGGAGCGGGTCTCAACCGCAAGGGCATCGTAATACATGCGCTTGAGAAGGGGCTTTTAGGCGAAGGGGCCGAAAGCCTGCCCGATGAAGATATCTGGAAGCTGATATTCGAACCCGGTTTCTCCACGATGGAGAAAGTCTCGGAAATCTCCGGACGGGGAGTCGGCATGGACGTGGTCAAGAAGAACATTGAAAAACTCCGCGGCCGCATTGATATCAATACGGAATGGGGGAAAGGGACCGATATGGTTCTCCGCATACCTTTGACTCTGGCCATCATAGATGCCATCAGCTGCAGAGTCGCCACTATGACGCTGGCCTTTCAGTCCTCCGATGTCATAGAGTTCCTCAAGTACTCCGATGATCTTTTCACCCATACGGGACAGGGAAACCGCGTCATAAACCTCAGATCCGAAATTATACCTGTTATTGATCTGCGGGAGTTCTATAATATAAAAAGAGACCGGCAGAAGGACGAGACAGAGGTCATCGTTGTCATCACCGCGGGCGGTGTCAAATCGGCGCTCGTAGTCGATTCCATTCTGGGTAGCAAGCAGATGGTTGTTAAAGCCCTGCCGGAACTTCTCGAGGAGACAAGAGCTATTTCGGGCTGCAGCGTTCTTGGAACCGGCGATGTCTGCCTCATCGTCGATGCGGCGGCTTTAATAGGGGAAACACTTGAATAGGAAGGGAATATGGAAGCAGTAAAACAGAGCGAAGATGACATTTTTCTGGCTGATGACGACGATGATCTCCAGAGCCAGAACAAATATCTGCTTTTCAATCTGGGCAATGAAGTATTCGGATTGGAAATCGGCAGCATTATTCAGATAGTCGAAATGCAGAAGATTACGGAAGTTCCCGATATGCCGCCCTACATAAAGGGAGTGATCAATCAGCGGGGCAAAGTCATACCCTTAATGGATTTGAGACTGCGTTTCGGCATGCCCGAAAGGGATTACGATGACAGGAACTGCATTATAATCGTGAACATTCATAACTCCTTCATCGGCCTCATTGTCGATACAGTCGCGGAAGTCCATGATATCGATGATAAGAATATCGATCCCTCGCCGGGCTTTAAAAGCAGCACTCTGAAGGAAAAATACATAAGCGGCCTGGGAAAAATAGGGGAGGATGTGAAAATCCTTCTCGATGTGGAGAAGATCATAACACAGGATGATCTCGAACAGGCTGGCGCATCATGATAATGCTGGATATTGATGACAAGGAATTTAAAAAAATCTCTGAACTGGTCTACAGCCGCTTCGGGATCAATCTGACAGAGAAAAAGAAGGCGCTGGTCAGAGGCCGGCTCAACAAATTAATCGTCAATCTCGGTTTTACATCTTTTTCCCAGTACTTTGACTATGTTCAGGAGGACAAATCGGGACAGCGGCTCCTCGATATGGTCGATAAAATCTCCACCAATCACTCTTATTTTTTCCGGGAAAGCGATCATTTTACCTATTTGTCCGACACGGTCCTTCCCCAGATCTGTTCCAGCACTGAGCGGCGGCCCGATAACCAGCTCAGGATCTGGTGTGCCGGCTGTGCGAACGGTCAGGAAGCCTACACTCTGGCTATGGTCCTCAAAGAGTACTTCAGCAAACACAGCAGTCCTCTCAAGCCGGCTATACTGGCGACTGATATTTCCATTTCGGCACTTGAAACGGCTGTGGCCGGTCATTACACCGAGGACGGCCTGTCGGGAATACCCGCTGAACTGAAGCGCCGTTATTTTGAGGTGGAAAAAGACGGCTCAGCCACGGCGAAAAAGGAATTGAAAGATCTGATTCTTTTTAAAAGACTGAATTTTATGAACGACAGTTTCCCCTTTAAAAGCCGTTTCGATGTCGTTTTCTGCCGCAATGTCATGATTTATTTCGACAATGTCACCAAGGAAACCCTGGTCAACAAATTCCACCGCTATATGCTTGATACCTCCTGGCTTTTCATCGGCCATTCCGAAACGCTCGGACGGAACAACAGCAATTTCCGCTATATCAAACCCTCAACATATCTACGTGTCGGAGCCGGTGGTTGAAGAAAAAAATAAAAGTCCTGATTATTGACGATTCCGCTCTTGCCAGGGACATTTTATCAAAAGGGCTCTCACGCTATGATGATCTGGAAGTTGTCGGCACAGCCGCCGATGTGTACGAAGGCAGGGATAAAATCGTCTTTCTGGAACCCGATGTCCTGACTCTTGATATCGAAATGCCCAGAATGGACGGGGTGGAATTTCTGAGGAGGCTTATCCCCCAGTACCCCATTCCCGTAATAGTTGTCTCTTCACTGTCGTCGGCCAATGCCAGAGTAACCCTCGATGCTCTGGATTTCGGAGCGGTTGATTATATTCAGAAGCCCTCTTCCCGGTTCGGCAACAAATTGACCGACATGATGGACGAGCTGCACAGCAAACTCGTTTATGCTTCATCCGTCGATGTAAACCGCATCCGGAGAAATTACAATTATAAGGTAAAACGCTCCAGTACGGTTCTGACAGGATCAACCGGGAAAGTTATCGTCATAGGCGCTTCGACGGGAGGAACAGTGGCTATCAGAAAAATCGTAGAGGAATTTCCTCCCGATATTCCCGGCTGCGTCATCGTACAGCATATGCCCGAGGGGTTTACGAAAATGTTCGCCGAGAAGCTGAACCAGAGCTGCCGCGTCGAGGTCAAGGAAGCGGAAAGCGGCGACAGAATCATCAGGGGGCGGGTGCTCGTAGCTCCCGGGAATAAGCAGCTTTATATTCTGCGAAGCGGTGCGGACTACATCGTACAGTGCAGGGAGGAAGAGCGCATTAACGGTCATTGCCCCTCCGTGGAGCCGCTTTTCGATTCGGCAGCCCGATATTGCGGATCCAATGCCGTCGGCGTCATGCTGACCGGTATGGGCGCCGACGGCGCCGACGCCATGGTCCGTCTCAGGGAATCCGGTGCCAGAACCATGGCCCAGGACCGGGAAACCTCTGTCGTTTTCGGTATGCCCGGCGAGGCTTTCAAGAGAGGCGGCGCCGAAATCCTTGTCCCTATCGATAAGATCGCCGGGACGATTCTGCGCTTTCTGGGGGAAATGTCGTGAACCTGCTGGAAGTCGGAATAGGCGGGCTGGAAGTTTCAGCCGATAGAGACAGCGCGATAAAAACCTATGCTCTCGGGTCCTGTGTGGCGTTGATTATTTATGACAAGGTGAACCGCATTGGGGGGATGATTCATATCGCTCTTCCCGATTCGGAAATCAATAGGGAAAAAGCTGAAAAAATGCCGGCTTATTTTGCCGATACGGGATTGCCTCTTCTCTTTCAGAAAATGAATGAAAACGGGGCGAAACGATCGAGCAGCTGGATCAAACTGGCCGGAGGGGCATCGGTCATAAAAAGCTGCGAATCCTTCGACATAGGTAAGCGGAATATTCTTGCAGTCAGGAAAATCCTCTGGAACAAAAAACTCGGCATAGCCAAAGAAGATGTAGGGGGCGATTACAGCCGCACGGTCTCACTTAACATAGAAGACGGTACGGTAACCATTTCCAATTCGGGAAAGAACTGGGAATTATAGACGGGTGGGAACAATGGCTTACGAAAAAATAATGATTGTAGACGATTCGGCTACATCGCGGATGATTATCAGGCGGTGTTTTCATATTGCGGGGTATGAAAAATCAGAATACACCGAAGCTGAAGACGGGCTGGCGGCGCTTCATCTTCTTAAAGACAATCCCGTGGATCTTATCGTTTCGGATCTGAACATGCCCCGGATGGATGGAACGACCTTTATACGCCGTCTGAAGATGAAAGAGGGAGCCTCCCGGATCCCGGTTATCGTTATCTCCAGTATGGGGAACGATGCTGTGAGAGAAGAATTGGAGGGAACCGGGGTCCTTGCGGTCATCAGAAAGCCCCTGTCCCCCGCCAAGATACTGGAAGCCCTGGGAGAAGGGGAAGGAGACGGCGATGAGTTTTAGCGAACAGGATGTCTCCGCGGCTTTTAATGATGCTGTGATCAGAACATTTGCCGAAATGGCTTTTATTGACGTCATCCCCGAACATCACCACGAAGGAAAAATCAGTTACACCGGAATCATGGGGCTGGAGTTCAGCCATCCGGGACGGGGTCATATTCTTTTCTACATGACAAAAGACTGCAAGAAGCAGCTGGTGGAAAACATTTACGGGGAGGAGTGGATCCGTCTCAGCGATATGGAGATCGATGACTGTCTGCTCGAATTACTGAATGTCCTGGCGGGAGAGTTTCTGAAAAATCTCTATGGTGACAATGACAAAGTCGCCATGTCCTTTCCGAGGCTTTATTTTGATGAAGATACGGTTCCCGGCCGTCCCGGTCAGCTCAAATTTGTCTACAATGGAGAAGGGGCTCTCTTTTTCGCAAGACTGGGACTGGAAGATTAAGGTCCCGCAATCTTCACAAGCCCTGATAAATGGTATAGTATGATCCGGAATATTTTTGAGGAGACACCATGAATCAGGACCAGGTAAAAGCACTTCTTCTTGAACTTGACGGAGACGTCGAGGACTTTACACTGATTTTTTCCGGAAAGCTGAGCAAAAAAGTCGACGGACTGTACCATCCGGAAAAGCAGGAAATTATCATACATAATAAAAACTTCACGGAGGAGAATCCTCTGGTCTATACGGCAATTCATGAGTTTGCCCATCATATCCAGTTCACCAGGAAGGATATGGAAGTGACCAGCCGTTCCCATACGGTTATGTTCTGGGATATTTTCCATAAGCTGCTGATCAAAGCCGAAGAGAAGGGTATCTACAAAAATCTCTTCGCCACGGACGAGCGCTTTATCAAGCTTACGGAAAAAATCAAATCCAAATACCTTCACACGAACGGCGAGCTGATGAAAGAGTTCGGAAAGCTTCTCATCGAAGCCCTCGATCTGTGCCAGCAGAATCATGCCAACTTCGAGGACTACGTGGACCGGGAGCTGGGACTCAACCGGACGGCTGCCAAATCGATTATGAAAGTCTATGCCATGGACGTGAATCCCGATATCGGGTTCGACAATATGAAAATCGTCGCGGGGATCAAAGAGGAAAAACAGCGGAAAGTCGCAGAGAAAGCCTTTGAAGAGGGAAAAAGCCCCGATATGGTCAAAGCTGAAATAAGGGAGTCCAAAGGGGAGCCCGAAGTGACTCTTCCCAGACTGGAAGCCCAGAAAAGACGGATCGAAAAAAGCATTCAGGGCCTTCAGCAGAAACTGGCCGATGTTGAAATGCAGATCGATGAGTTCAGGCACGAACAGGGAGAGGATTAAGAACAGATGATGAACAGACCGCAGCTAATAGGAATTACAGGGGGATCGGGCTCCGGAAAGACGACTATCGTCAGAAAAATTTCGGAAATCATTCCCGATTTCGTCTTCATCCCCCAGGACAATTACTACAAATCGGCGGAGTTCATCTCCAACAGCAATATCACCGCCTTCAACTTCGACCATCCGGAAGCCTTCGACACGGAACTGCTCCGCGATCAGCTGACCGCTTTGAGAAACGGCAATTCCGTGGATATGCCCCAGTATGATTTCGTTCACCACAGAAGAAAAGAGGAAACGATTCATGTCGAGCCCAAGAATGTGATCATTCTGGAAGGAATCATGGTCCTGACGGACAAGAGAATCCGCGATATCCTCGATCTGAAGATTTATGTCGACACGCCCGATGACATCCGCTTTATCCGGAGACTGCAGCGCGACGTCGAGGAGAGAGGAAGAACCCACGATTCGGTCATAAATCAGTATCTGAATGTGGTCCGTCCCGGCCATTACGAGTTTATCGAGCCTACCAAGAATTACGCCGATATCATCATCCCCGAAGGGGGCTTCAATACGGGAGCTCTTCAGGTTCTCGCGTCTTTTATGAAAGATATAGCCGAAAACGGCAATATCACCGCTTCAGGTAACTGATTTTTCTGAAAACTTTTTCCATATGCCGGGCTTCCCTCGGACTGAGGGCTGCCCGGGATAGAATATCCCTGAAATAGGACCTCGTATCAAAGCGGTCCGGTTTGTCAAAATAGCCGATTTCATCGAGGCTCTCCATAATCGTATCGGCCAGCCCTTCAATGGTTGCGAGCTCAACAGGTTTGAAGCGGCCCACTTTTTTTTCGCCCCGGCGATAGAAGACATAAGCCAGGACCTGAATGGCCTGGGCCAGGTTGAGCGAGGGGTTTTCCGGCGATGAGGGAATATGGCAGGCGGTGGTGCAGGCTGCCAGTTCCTCTCCGTTGAGCCCGTTCCTCTCGTTTCCGAAAACCAGAGCTATTGTTCCCTCTGCCGTTTCGGCGGCTTTGTCCGCCAGTTCTTCGGGAAGGTAGGAAAAGCTCTTCCTTCTGTTCCCTCTCCTCCTGGTCACACCGGCAGCCATGGTCGTGTTTCTCAGCGCTTCCGGAAGAGTCGCGCAGAACTCCGCTTTTTCGAAAATAGGGAAGGCATGAATGGCCATTCCCTTCACTTCTTTCAGATTCAACTCCGATATATCGCCTACTATGGCGAGACGGCTCAGTCCCATATTTTCCATTGTCCGACAGACGGAACCGACATTCCGACCCCCTTCGGGGCGGCACAATACTATTTTGATTCGATCGAGGAATGAATGGCTCATAAGTTTTATGTATAGCATGGAAACGGCTGTATTCCTATCGTTTTTAAATGGCAGCCCTGACGGAAGTTTTGAAATATTATGTCAGACAATCTGAAAAACCATTATGCGTTATTGAGGATAATGGTGTATAATAAGCCGGTGAGGATTTAATTATGAAAAAAATAACAACTTTTGTGCTTTTGGCTCTGTTCACATTTCACCTGACTGCAACAGGACAGAATGAAAGCTCTGCCGGAAGTCTGCAGTCTGAACCTCTGGTCATCACCGATTCATCAGAGAACAGTGTTACGCTTGATAAGTTGCCGGAAAGAATTACCTTTTCGGGGAAAGCATCCAATCTTGTAGCCGATGTCCTCTATATGTTTCCCGAAGCGGCAAACCGGATTGTCGGTGTCGGAAATACAGATCAGTTCAACGGACCCTTTGCTGCTCTTCTCGATCCGGATTTCGACAGTAAACTCTTTTTCGAACACAGCGCCGGTCCGGAACAGCTCGCTGCGTCCCGCCCCGATCTGATTATTCTTAAAAACTATCTGAAAAGCTCTCTCGGAGACCCTCTCGGTCAACTAGATATTCCCGTTCTGTATCTGAATCTGGAATCACCGGAGTTTTATGAAAAGGATTTAAGAGTTCTCGGAGAGGTATTCGGAAATCCCGGCAGAGCTGAACAGCTGATCAGTTACTACAGAAAGGGCATAAGCTACGTCACTGAAAGAACGTCGGAACTGACCGAAAGGCCTTCCGTTCTCTTTCTCTATCATTCGACTAAAGACGGAGTTGCAGCTTTTAACACTCCGCCGAAAGAGTGGATACAGACCCGCATGGTCGAAATGGCCGGTGGTAACCCCGTCTGGACGGATTCTCATCAGGGAGGAAACTGGAGCAAAGTCAATATGGAACAGATTGCCGCCTGGAATCCCGATCAGGTTTATATCGTCGCCTATAAGGAAAATGTCGATGAAGTTCTGAGCGAGATGTATTCTTCACCGCAGTGGATGGAGATGAAAGCCACCCGGTCAGGCCGGATCAAAGCCTTCCCTGTCGATTTCTACAGCTGGGACCAGCCGGACAGCCGCTGGATTCTGGGGCTCCAGTGGCTCGGGAAAATGATTCATCCCGAACTCTTCGGGGATCTGGATATCGAGCAGATGACAAGGAGCTTTTTCAGGGATCTTTACAATCTCTCTGATGAGCAGTTTAATCGGGAAATCGCCACGAGACTGGGGTGGACAAACTGAAGAAGCTGGTTTATCTCTTTCTCTTTCTCATCGGGCTTATCGCCCTGTCTCTTTTTACAGGGCGATACCCTGCGCCGGGGCTTATGAACCCGAAACTGCTTCAGACCGATGCTCTGGCGCTTAAACTGGTGGTCAATCTCAGGATGCCGAGAATCCTAACCTCATTGCTGCTTGGCTCTGTACTGGCCGGTTCGGGCCTTGTCTTTCAAATGATTTTCTCCAATCCACTGGTGGAACCGGGTTTTCTCGGTGTATCCCAGGGGGCGGCTTTCGGCGCGGCCTTTGCCATTATCTTTTTCGGTTCATCGCTTATTCTCATACAGAGTTCCGCTGCGTTCTTTGCTATGGCCGGTCTGGCCGTTTCCTATTTTATCGCCAGGCGGATCCGTTACGGCGGCTGGATTCTCAGGCTTATTCTTTCGGGAATCGCCGTCTCGGCGCTCTTTTCCGCAGGACTGGGACTGATGAAATTTGCAGCCGATCCCATGAGTCAGCTTCCGGAAATTACATTCTGGCTTCTCGGGGGGCTCTGGAGTGTTACCTGGCGGGATTTTTTTATAATCCTTCCCGTTTCGGCCCTCTCTCTGATCATTACTTTTTTAATGAGATGGAAACTGAATATTCTCAATCTCGATGATGAAACCGCCTATTCCCTGGGAATTTCACCGGAACGGGACAGGATTCTTTTCCTTTTTACAGCTACAGCCGCTACGGCAGCGGTTATTTCGGTCAGTGGTATCGTCAACTGGGTCGGTCTTATTGTACCTCATCTGGCCAGGCGCTATTTCAGATCTGACACAAGATACAGCGTACCTGCCGCCATGATGATGGGGGCCATTTTCACCCTTGTCTGCGATACCATCGCCAGGACCTTTTTTTCAGGAGAGATTCCTCTCGGTATACTCACCTCTCTGATAGGCGCCCTTCTGTTTCTTATTGTTCTCACGGGAAAACAGGTGGAGGCCGGCCGATGAATGAATCGATCATCCGCCTCGATCAGATCCGGTTCCATTACAGCGGCGAAGAGCGGAATATTCTGAACGAATTGTCGCTCCAAATCGGAAAAGGAGATATCGTAGCCATTCTGGGACCCAACGGAGTGGGGAAGACGACGCTGCTTCATTTGATTCTGGGCTGGCTTAGGCCCGAAGAGGGAACCATTTTTCTCAATGAAAGAGCAATTAGTGATTACCGACGGAAAGAAATGGGGAAGCTGACCGGGCTGGTACCCCAGGATGAACATATCACTTTCGAATATTCCCTGCTCGAATACGTTCTTCACGGGAGATATCCCCATCTCCGCTCTCTCGAATCTCCCGGTCCTGAGGACAGGAAAATCGCTCAGAGGGCTTTGGAACGGGTCGGAATGGGAGAACTGGCGGACCGGCCGGTCACTCACCTCTCCGGAGGGGAAAAGCAGCTTGTTCTTATTGCCAGGTCTCTGACCCAGGATCCTGCGGTCATTCTTTTAGACGAGCCGATGAGCAATCTCGACATAGCCAATAAACTGATAATTATCAATATTCTGCGGTCCCTGAAAAGAGAAGGCGTAACGGTATTGTTTACGACCCATGAACCGGAAATCGCCGCGACGCTCTGCGATTCCGTCATTCTTATGGGCAGGGACAAACATATCGAACAGGGAAAGTCCGGTGATATTCTCACGGGAGAAGCCCTGAGCCGCATCTATCGGGTTCCCGTAAAAATCGTCCGGGCCGAAGGGAAATCATTTATTCAATGGTATTGAAAAGATCCGGGTTCTCTCTGTTCCGCAGACTGACGGATATGATCCGGCATGGACTCTCATGCACATAGTCCGATTTGAACAGGTTTATAAGCTCCGGGCGTATAACGACGAAGATCTCTCCGGTCAGCGCCGCTTTATCCAGTTCAGGTAGAATAGGGTAAAAACCGGCTTTCCTTTTAAGTTCCAGAGGTCCTATCTCATCGAGAAAAAAAATATTCCGGTTCTGTTTCAGAGACTCCTCAATGATCGAAAGAGCTTTTTCAAAGCCTTTGCTGCTGAAAGAAAAGGGTCCGTGAACCGGTCCTTTCAAAGCTCTGTCTGTCCTGGCGAGTTCCCACAAATCATTATTTGCTATGTTTTTGGCGGAAAATCCGCATTTTCTGCCCAGGTCATCTTTTATGGCAGGCGTCAGAATCCCCTCAGGATGGATTCCCGACAGTATGAGACGGTTGATAAACGAGAGTAGAGCTGTTGTTTTTCCGATCCCTCTGGGACCTGTCACGATGTGAAGCATGGCTCTTTACCCCATTCCTCTGGTGCGCTCTCTCAGTCCGAAGAGCTCGCTCAGCGATTGCCTGAGGCTTTTCGCACCCAGTCTCTCCATTCCGGCTGCAAAGAAAAACGAAACTACGAGAAGAACGGCCAGACCTCCGAAAAGCCAGGCATGACTGACTCTCGGATCCATTCCGGCCGGACCCTGCAGAAAATCGAGAAGAACGCCGGCTGAAGTCGCTCCGGCCGTTCCGGAAATTCCCGTTGCCAGAAACTGAAGAATTCCGAAATTCAGCTGCTGCTCCGGTTCGATCATCGAAAAGAAATAGAGCTGGGTCGTATTGTCCGAACCGTTCAGACCCATGGTCGACAGGTAGAAAAGAGTGATCAGGAACATCCAGGAGAGCCAGTTCCCCAGGACCGGTACAAAGACGATTGTCACGGAAGAGCCTGTCATAAGAATAATCCAGATCATAAGCATCGGCTTGGCGCCCAGGCGATCGAGAAACTTCCGGCTTATAAAGCCCATTGAAATCGCTCCGAGGCTTCCGGCTACAGTCAGCAGAAGAATATGTTTGTCCGAGAGCGAATAGACATCTTTTGCATAAACCAGAATGAAAGGCCTGAGCGTCCCTCCCACAAACCCGACGGTCAGAAGGGTCAGAAAATAGCGACGGAATTTCACCTCTCCGACAGCGCTTTTCAGACAGGTCAGCAATTCCTGATCATGGTGGCCTTCCGGTCTCTTTATTTCAGGCAGACGGGACAGGGTGTATACCCCTATATATCCGAGCCCGATACCAATGGCGAAGCTGACCATATAGCGCTCCAGGGGAGCATCATCGCCCATAAAAAAGGCGACGATAACCGAACCGGCTAGAATTGCGGCATCGGTGAGGATCCGGGAAAGAGAAAGATAGCTGCCCCGGTCCTCTCCTCTGGAAATTTCCGTCAGCAGGGGGGAGTAACTGACAAGCCCGGCGCCCCGGAGCATCTGAAATCCAAGGTAGCCCCAGACAACGATCCACAGAGCCGTATGGATTGAACCGGGCCGGCCCGACATGGCGATAAACGGGGCCATGAGAATCGGACTTATGGCGATATACCGGACCATCCAGGCCAGGGTAAAGGCTTTCGCCATTCCAATTTTCCCGGAGAGGAGTCTGCCCAGAGGCATAATGAAATAGGATATATGGAAAAAGCTGGAAACCAGTCCGACCATGGTCTTGCTCGCGCCGAGGCGAATGATGAAAAGAATAATGACGTTTCCCGCCAGGAACTGGAAGGAAAAGGTATTGATAACCGAAAAAGCCAGCCACCAGAACCGGCCGGATTTCTTTTCCTCGGGGCTGTAATATCCATTCATGGGACCAGTGTATCAACCAAATCATCAATTGTATATGTATAGAAATAAAAAAGGGGGATTCCTCTTTTTTATTCTTTATGACATTCTGTGAATATGAATTTTCCCATGTTCGGCAACATCGTCAACGCTCTGGCTATTATAGCCGGCAGCCTCTCAGGCTTTTTCCTCTTCCGCGGCAGAATGAAGGGTGAGATGAATGACTCTCTGATCAAAGCGACGGCTCTGGCCATATTGTTGATCGGGCTGAAGAACGCCTGGTCCGGTGAGGATATGCTTCTGATCATTTTCTCTCTGGTCATCGGAACCTTTATCGGGGAATGGATCGGAATCGAGGGACGGCTCGAAAAGCTGGGACAGTTTGTCGAGTCAAAAGTGAAGGGCGATAACATCGCCAGGGGATTTGTAACGGCCAGCCTTCTCTACTGCGTCGGATCCATGGCCATTCTCGGTTCCCTCGAAGGGGGACTGAAGAATCAGCATGATATTCTTCTGGCCAAAGCCGTGCTCGACGGTGTCATCTCCATCATGTTTACTTCGACTCTGGGCATCGGTGTCATATTCTCGGCTCTTCCCGTATTCCTCTATCAGGGAGCCATTGTCCTGGGGGCGGTTTTTGTCAAGGATCTGCTGACCGATCAGGTTATCGCCAATCTGAGCGGGGTAGGGGGACTGCTGATTGCGGCGCTGGCCTTCAACCAGCTGGAAGTAAAGAAAATACGGGTGGGAAATATGCTGCCGGCAGTTTTTGTGCCTGTTTTTTATGAATTGATTTTGAATGCTATCAGAGCAAAAGGATAAAAAAAACCCTGAAAAATCAATCGGGATTGAAAATTCAGGGTTTTCTCACTTGAACGGCTTTTTAGTAATAAGACAGTGTTCCGATAGAAGAAACAGTTAAATAGTAATCAATATAACCGATATCAACAGAACTGCTGTTCAGATAGCTGTAATATAAAACGTTTGAACCATCTGACAGCCAGTCCTCGACATAAAAGTCATAGGTTCCCGCATAGGGCAACACAAAAGTTGTAACCCCTCCGGATGAAAGCCAATGTACACCTTCTGTCCAGTATGTGCTTGCTGAATTCTTATACCAGATATTTACAGAATAAGAATTATTGTTGGTAACCTGTACTGTGATGGCCCCGTCACCGACTAAAAAACATCCTGACAAAGAAAACAGCAGCGCACCGACCGCTAATACCTTAATAAATAATGAAAACCTCTTTTTCATATTTCCTCCAAAGTGTTTATATATCCATATTATATATTCCCTGTATTTAAATTTCATAGAGAGAACGTAAAAAAATAAAAAAAAAGATTACTTCAATCCGTATTTTCTGTACCAGTTCTCCAGGGTCTGATAATTCTCTATTCCGAGGAGCCGCGCCGCCCGGGAGGTGTTGTTGTGACTCTGCTCCTGTGCCCGTTTCAGCCATTTCACTTTATACTCGTCCACCACTTTTATAAGATCGAAACCGGGCGGGATATGGGAAAAGTCTTCCCCGGCATCTTCTTTCCGGTTTGTCAGAAGGGACTTGAGGGCTTCTTCTTCCGTAATAACCGGATTCTCAGCCCAGATAATGAGGCGCATCAGGGTGTTTTTCAGCTCCCGGACGTTCCCCGGCCAGCTGTGGGCGGCCAGAACTTTCAGGGCTTCTTCGCTTAAGGTCCGGTCCTCCCAGTTCCCGGGGATCTCTTTTGAGAACTGGCCGTTCAATTCCTCAAGGAAGGAACGGATCAGAAGGGCCGGATCGCCGCCCCGTTGCCGCAAGGGAGGCATATCAAGAATCCCTACGGCCAGCCTGTGAAAAAGATCCTCTCTGAACCGCCCTTCTCTTATCTCCCTTCCCAGATCCTTATTGGTCGCCGCTATGACCCGTATATCCACATTCCGGTCTTTAACATCTCCGACCGGCCTTATCCGGCTGTTATTCAGGGCTCTGAGGAGTTTAACCTGCGAACTGAGGGGCAGTTCACCAATTTCATCGAGAAAGAGAGTGCCCCCGTCAGCCTGTTTCAGGAAGCCATCATGGTCCGAATCCGCTCCGGTGAAGGCGCCTTTTCTGTATCCGAAAAACTCCGATTCAACCAGCTCCGCCGGAATGGCTCCGCAATTGACGGCAATGAAAGGGCCTCTGCGCCCCGAAGCTTTATGTATTCCCCTGGAAATCAATTCCTTTCCCGTTCCCGACTCACCGAAGATAAGAACCGGAACGGAAAAGCGGGAAATCCTTATGGCATTATGGACAAGCATTTTCATTGCATCGCAGCTATGTACAAGGTCATCGAAATATTTGTCGCGGTCCGCGTCATCGATTCTTTTGAAAGCATTGGATATAAAATCAGCTTTGATTTTAAATGGTATGGAAACCTCTTTCAGACCCGATTCTCTGGAGGTTTCTATAAGATCCGCCGGAAATTCACCTGATGACAGAATGATCCAGATAGAAGCCATGGCGGGTGTTCCCGGGCTGAGATGAAAGGTTCTCTTTTCCTCATTGCGGTTTTCTTTGAGAACCGTGGAAACATTGCCGTAAATGGATGAGAAATCGGTCGGACCGGTCAGCTCTATATTGAAAAGCTGAATATCTAAATTTTTCAGATTTTGATTCCGTTTTTTCATTAATCCCAGAATCCAGGGGATGTAGCTGCCTTCCTCTCCGGCAGGCCAGTTTGATAGAATTCTCACTCTGCTGTACCGGCCGCTCAGAACAGCCTGGGCAAGAGGGCCCGGAGCCGATTCATCTTTCTCCTTGTAACAGTTTATATCGGTCCGGCCTATCCAGGAATAAAGGGTTTCGATTTTGTCCATACTTCACTATAGAAGCATCTTTGTGGATATACAATAAATATTGTAATGGAGAAAAAAAACATCTATTGCAAAAAGAATCACAGGAATTATAATTTTAGAGAGTATGTTTAAAAAATTTTCTAACTCATCCATAAAAACAAAACTGCTATTTACTATAATCCCTCTTCTTCTCTCTCTCGTATTTATCAGACAGACTGTTCTCCTTTCCAATATTAATAGAAATCTCTCTATTGAACTGGAAAGCCGGCTCAACCATTCCAACGAACTCATTTACAATCTCGTGGACGAGACCTTCACAAGTTCGCTGAAAAACTACCTGAGAGGAATGGCCGATGATGCTGTTTTCAGTTTCGAAGCCGTTTTCAATGCCTATAAGCGGGGCGTTATCCCTCTTGAAACAGCTATGAAAAACCTGAAACAGGGACTGTCGGTTCGTGTGATCGGTGACTCCGGTTATTTTTTTGTTCTCGATAAGGAAGGGAATAATATCTATCATCCTTTCGAGGAGTATATCGGGATGAATTTCAGTTCTTTCGATTTCATTGCAGAACAGCTGAAGGTCCGTGAAGGCTACCGGGAATATCGATGGCAGAATCCCGATGAAGATTCCCCCAGCGAGAAAGCCATGTATACACGGTATTTCGATCCTATGGACTGGATAATCGGCATTGCTGCATATAAAGAGGAATTTCCCGATATGATCGACTTCGAACACATCAGGGAAAATCTCTTTAAAGAAGGCAACGGTTCCGATTCCTATTTTGTTCTGAGATCCGATGGGGAGATTCTTCTTCATCCCAAGCTGTCCGGTCAGAATATTGCAGATATCGATAGATTTCAGGAAATGATGAGCATCTTTTCCGATTACAAGGAGAAAAACATTACCTCCGGGTATATGAATCTGGACGTAAAGGAGCCCGAAAGGGGAACTGTTGTCAAATACAAACTCTCCTACTCATGGATTCCCGACTTCGACTGGGTGATAATTTCGTCCTTGGCCGTGGATGATTTTTACAAACCCCTCAGGGATCTCAATCTTATATTTACTATGTATGATCTTGTTCTCATTGCAACAGTATCGGGAGCACTTATTATCCTTTTCAATTTTTTACTCAAACCCCTGAAAAGATTTACGGCAGGATTACTGGAACGGGAAGAGTTTAATGATACCGATTTCAAGCAGCAGGGAGATGAAGTCAAAATCGCCGGAAAGGTTTTTCAGTTCTACACTGAACAGATCGGAAGAGACAAAGCCGAATTGAAGAAAGCGGTGGAGGAAAACCGCTTACTCGCCGAGTTCCCCTATCAGATCAGTCAGCCTGTCATCAGAATTGATGCTGATTATATTTGCAACTTTATGAATGAGCAGGCTCAGAAAGATCTCTATCCGCTGCAGGTCGGTGCCAATATTCCCGATTTTCTTGGAGAAGAAGTCGAACAGCTTCTGTTGGTCAGAGAGTCTGAGCCTTTAGAAAAGGAAATTCTCGGGAAACTTTATGAAATCCGTTCGACATCCATCCCGGAGCATCAGGACAGGTACCTCCATTTTTTTGATCTCACTTCGAAGAAGCGGCTGACGACGCTTCAATCGGTATGGCATCATGTCTTCGATTCATCCATTGAGGGTATTTCAATTACCGATGATAAAGGAGTCGTTGAGAGAGTCAATAAAAGCTTTACCCAGATTACAGGTTATGAAGAGGGGGATATTCTCGGAAGACCGATAAAAATTCTTAAATCGCAGCGCCAGGATGATCCATTTTACACAGAGATGTGGAATTCCCTGATCTCTTCAGGTCACTGGGAAGGGAAAATCTGGAACAGAAAGAAAAACGGGGAAATCTATCCCGAATGGCTTTCCATATCGGGATTTACAGATGCCAGAACAGGCTTGCAGAAATACATGGGAATTTTTCATGATATCAGCGAGATGTATGAGAAAGAAAAAGAAATAGAGTTCATGTATACTCATGATTCTCTCACCAAACTCCCTGGCCGGGGTATTTTTTATGATCGTTTAACACAGATGGTCTCTTCATCGAAAAGAACAAGGGAAACCTGTGCCGTAATTATAATGGACATCTACAGGTTCAGCCGAATTAATGACTATATCGGTATGAACGGAGGAGATTCTGTTCTGATTCAGTTAAGCCGGAAACTGCAGGAGACACTCCGTCAGGAAGATACCATCGCCCGCCTCGGATCTGATCATTTCGGACTGCTGCTGCCCCGGCTGAGCAGCAATGAGCAGAGCATTGATATCATCACCCGCCTGCAGAAAACGCTCAGCACATCCATTTCCATCGGTGGAAAAACCGTCAGGCCCGTGGTTAATATGGGGATCAGTCTGTATCCTGCCGATGGCGAGACGACGGAAACTCTCATTTCGAAAGCCAATGTGGCTCTGGAGAAAACGAAACAGCTTAAACCGGGCAATTTCAACTTTTATGACTCCAATACCCAGACTGAGCTTTCCAATTGGGCGGAGTATGAAGAGTCGCTGAAAATAGCATTGGAAAAAAAGGAATTCGTACTTCAATATCAACCGAAGGTCAGTTTCGCTTCGGGAGATCTCGATGGATTTGAGGCGCTTATCCGCTGGAACCGCGGTAGTTCCGGTTTCGTTTCTCCGGGATGGTTTGTTCCGAAACTGGAAGAGAACGGAATGATTGTCGAAGTGGGGTTCTGGATCATCGAAGAAGTCTGTTCTTTCATCAATAAAATGTCGGAGAATTTTTCCCGCAGTTTTAAAGTGGGAATCAATATTTCGGCAAAACAGTTTATAAACAGCGGATTCATCGATGATATTCTCCGCATTTTGGGGAATAGCCAGGTTGAACCGCGATTTGTCGATCTGGAGATAACGGAAAACATTGCCGCGACAGAGGTCTCCAAGGCGATTGAGACGATCAGAATCCTGAGAGAAAAGGGATTTTCCATATCCATTGATGACTTCGGAACGGGATATTCATCGCTTAAATATCTGAAAGAACTCCAGTTCAATACTCTGAAAATCGATAAATCATTTGTCGATCCGCTACCCGGTGATGACAAGAGCCTTTCCATTGTGCGGTCTATCATCGATCTGGCGAAAAATCTGGAAAAAAAGATTGTCGTTGAAGGTGTGGAAACAGAGGAGCAGGCCAGGCTTTTTAAAGATCTGGAATGCGATATCCTGCAGGGGTATTTCTTCAGCAGGCCTCTTAGCGAATCCGATGCTCTGAAGCTGGCTGCAGAAATGGACAGGGACGTCAAACCGGTAGTATAATCTGAATATGGCAAATCAGACTCATGGAGATTTTGTTCTACAGCGTTATGAAGATATCATTTATCTGAAATTGTCAGGTTCGACCAATCTTGAATTGTTTAAAGAACTTCAGACCGGATTGAGGCGTTTCGATAGAGAAATGGAAGGTCACGAATGGGCCCTTGTTGTGGATTTCACCGATTGGAACCTGGCTCCGCCTGATTTTTTTCAAGCGGCGCTTCAGCACGACCGGGATACGAAGAATAACAGCTCGAGACCGAAGCTCCAGATTATTATCAGTCATTCATTTCTGCAGAATAATATTTTGCAGAACATGAATAGGGAGTCGGATGTTCATATGGAACGGCTATTCTTATCCTCGATCGATGAAGCCCGCAGCGAACTTAAAAAAATCGGTTATTCTGGAGAACTCCCGAATTATTAATTTTAAAATCAAGCTCACTTCTTGCGTATTGTTTTTGAAAATTCAAGACTTTGTGTAGAGAGGTTCTGAGTTATGAGAGTCTACTCATCGAGATTCTGATGACTCAGTATGGCCCTGATCGAATCTATGAGAAAACGGGAGAAAGTTTTTTCCGTAAGAGTGGGAATTTTATCCATAAGCTGAACCAGGGAAATCGTGTTGATAATCCCCTCCGATCCCGATTCGACAGCTATCAGATTACCGGCATCCAGATCCTTTTTTACCAGATGTGATGAGAGAACTCCGAGCCCGCAGTGATTCATGATCGATGAAGCCACAGCCTCGTGATTATCAACTGTGAGAACCCGGTTAAGTTTGACTTTTTTCTTGGGAAAGTGATTTTCAAACCAGTGCCTGACCAGAGACATCTCTTCGTCATAACAGATGTAATTCTGTTTAATCAGAGAGGGAAAGGATACATCGCCTTTCAGCTTTTTATTAAAATAATCCTTTGAACAGGCCAGAATTACTTCTTCCCAGGCCACAGGTTCGAAGTGGAGATAATCGGTTATCTCCCGGTCTGTTTTATCGGTCAAAAACTCATCGAGCAGTACGAAATCGATACTTCCATCTTTGAGAAGCGGGAGCAATGTTTCCGGCTTTCCGAATTTGATTGAGAATGTTACATCGGGGTATCTGGTTCTGAAATCAGCCATTATCAAGGAAAGATACGTCTTCCCGAACTCTGCCGGCGCCCCGATCCTGATTTCTCCGAAAGGATAATCCTTGGACTGGAGGAGTTCCCGATTATATGCCGCCAGACCGTTCATGAATGACTCTGTCAGCTCGAACAACCGTTCCGCAGCAGCTGTGGGGACGAGTTTTTTGTGAAGCCGGGTAAAAAGGGCGCTCTTCAGATCGCTTTCAAGTTTCTGAATATTCTGACTGACTGCCGATTGAGTCACATTGAGCTTTTCCGAAGCGCCGGTAATACTTTTTTCCGAATAAACGAAATAGAAGACTCTCAAACGATCCCAGCTTTGTAGCATTAGCATAACTTAATCATAAACTTATTTTATATAATTTTACTAATTAAATATTTTTTTATATTATATAGACGAAAGATAAAAAAATCCTTGAAAGGAGATAAGAGTATGAGTGTAAAAGAATTATTCGTTCCCGAAGACAGCAGATTCGATTCAGTCCCCGGAATTGATTCACATATTAATATAACAGCACAGGATGTCGTAAAATCGACAATCTGGATTTCGGCTGCCGTCCTCATTTTCGCTTACTTGAGCAAGCTTATTTAGATACTATCACAAAACCGGAGATCTACTTCTCCGGTTTCCTTCCTTTTTCCCACCAGCGTTCGTCGTTTTTCGCGTAATCCAGATCGAGGTATAGATCCTCGACTTTTTTTCTTGCCCAACCGGTTCTCCGGAGGAACTTCAGGCTCGATTTGATGGATGGATCGTAATTGAAACAATCAATTCTGATATGAGAGCCAAGCCTCTCCCAGCCGAAATATTCGACTAGCCGTTCGAGTATCATCTGCAGCGTTACACCGTGAAGGGGGTCTTTCGTTTGCGACATTCCAGGTCCCGCTTATCCGTTTTTTCTCAGATAGGATTCTATTGTCTCGACGACTGCTCGATGGTCCTCTTCCTGTGCCAGTCCCGAGACAGTTATCGTTCCGACCGGACCGGTTCCTTTCAGATATATGGGAAAGCATCCGCCGTGAGGAGCAAAATCGGCTTCGGCTATCATATATTTCTCCTCGAGAGTTTTTCCACTTTCTTTCAGTTCTTTTCCTATAAGGAGAGAACTGCGGCCGAACCGGTTCACGAGGTTGGTTTTCCGGCGAACCCAGTTGTCGTTATCCGCCGAAGTTCCGTCAAAACTGTAATGGAAGAGCTGGTGTCCGTTCCTTGATATATCGATGGTTATGGACAGATTCTCTTTGCGCCCTTTCTCCACAAGCATGGAACCGATTTCCCATGCCGTTTCCGATGAAAAGTAATTGAACCGGAGTGACTTCTCCTGTTCCTGAATTTCATTTATTGTATACATATCAATATTATATAACGGATAAGATTATGAATGAACAGATTATGACTTCAAAAGAGGGTTCTTTCGCCAGATTTACCATTGAGAGCAGAGTGCCTGAAATTCTGAAAGGTCTTCGGGAAAATAATCCATTCACTCCATCAACAGGACTGAAACTTAAAGAACTTCAGGATTCCATACCCAACGGCAGATTGCTTCCCCTGAATCCGGATTATCCTTTTTCATCACCTATCAATCAGGTACTCGAGGAACACCCCGATTACAATTGGCTGAACGCGCCGTTTCTTTTCGTTGAAAATTACCTGTATCATTGCATAGCCGATTCCTGCGGATACTTTGAAAACGGGTTTGATTATTTCCTCTATAAAAAAGAAGCTGATATCCGAAGGAATCTCGATAAAGTGGCCGGATATCTTCATGATATTGAATCTGTCGATACTTTTCCGGAAATTTGTCTGCTCAATCTTATGGGGAATAAAGCTGATCTCAGTCAAAGTGATTCCTATTATTCCGCTCAAGCCACTTCACAGCTGCTTATCGATCATCGGGACAATGCCTCTGAAAAAATCGCAGCCTGCAAACAGGTCGATATTGTTCTGGATAATGCAGGTGAGGAACTCTTTTTCGACCTTCTTCTGGTACAGTGGTTATTTAAAAAAGGGGGAGTCCAACAGATAAGACTCCACTTTAAATCCATGCCCTATTTTGTTTCCGACGCCCTGATTTCAGATTACCGGCTCCTGCTGAATCTGTTATCGGAGCGCGATGATACGCTCTGGTTTGTCACGGAGATGAATAACTATGAGAAGAAAGGAAAACTGATTCTGGAGAGTGATCCTTTCTGGAGCAGCGGGCAATTATATTCCTCTTTGTCCGGGAATTTATATTCCCATCTTATCCATTCCGATTTGATCATTTTCAAAGGGGATCTGAATTACAGAAGGCTTGTCGGGGATCATTACTGGCCTTATGAGAAGGAAACGGCTTCTCTGATCAACTATTTTAAAACGGATGTTCTTATCAGCCGGATTTTAAAATGCGAGGTGATGGCGGGAGTTGCTCCGGAAATGATTCCCCATAGGGAAACGACCGATTGGATGTATAGCGGGAACTACGGTCAGATTGAATTTGTCGAAGCGAAATAATCCGGGTTAAAATTTTATGAATAGATTCGGGAAACAAAAAACAATATCCCCCATCGGGAAGACAATTACAGTGTAGAAAACATGATGCTGCAGTTTCATCAGTCTTTGAAGTAAGACCGGATCTGCAGGCATTCTCCTCTAAAACGATCGGGCTGAGTGGATTTGAACCACCGACCCCATTTCCCCCAGTCAAGGAAAGTTATTCTACTGATTTTCCTGTAATTTCTTTAATTGTATATTATGTAATGGTTTATTGTAATATGTTTTTCTTTCTTTTTCCTAGATTTTCGTCTATTTTCGCTAAATTTCACTAACAAATCCACTAACATTCGAGAAAGTCTAATATATATAGTGGAAAATAATAAATATATGTAAAACTAACATAATTAAATAATATATTTAATAGAGATGACTTTATTACTAAAACACTTATGTACATTTTATTGAATTAAGGAGGTGAAATAATGGTTACTGTAACATCGAAAGTTGAACGATTTGTGAAATGGCAGAATCCCGGTACAGTATTCTCATTCAATACTGTTGTTTCCCGTCTTGAAGTCAATCAAAAAGATACGGTCAATCATGCTCTGAAGAAACTTGTCGAAGCGAATGAAATCGTTCATGTGAAGAAGGGGATTTATGCCCGGCATAGCGGATAATCAGGAATATGGGTTGTCCGTATTCACTTTTTCCGGAGTCGGCTGTCAGCATGAAATAGATTTGCCTGGAATCATCCATGGGATCTGATAAATTGGCTCGGTTTTTTTCATCCCTTTAGGTTTTCGGGCGAATAAAGTAAAAGGTTTGGGTTCCATTTTTTCTCCTCGGGATCATAGTTGGAGAAAAAAAGAAGTGCAAAATCGGAATTTCAGTTGGTCGCACTTTTGGTCGCAACAAAAAAAAGTCATATAGAAAAAGAATTAAATCCTTACCCTATATGACTTTAAGAGTCGGGCTGCGTGGATTTGAACCACCGACCCCATGTCCCCCAGACATATATCCTTATACTATAAGGAATTACATGATTCTGCTTGTTTCTGCTATTTCCTTTGAGACAAAGAGAATAGGGTGCAACCCCTTCTGTTGGGTTCTGTTCGGATTTGTTATGTTTTGCACTCCAAACTGTGTCGTATTTAGTGTCGTCTTCCAATATGACTTATAAGACTCTGCTTTGGAGACAGAATGATTTGATGTATACTGAAGCTTATGTATGATTCATATCGGCTCAGAGATAACCTTGAAAGTTTGCTGGATGGTATCCGGGAAGAAATGCTGCGTAAGAAGAAGGAAGACCGTATATCCTTTCTTAAAATTGAGATCCAGAAGTGGGAACAGAAGGTATTAGGCGACCGAGTACAATTCCGTCGTCTGTTACAAGAAGGGGAATTGAACATAGACCCGGAAGTATTTGAGAATGAACTGGATGAAGAGGAATTGGCCATTGGAAGAATCTACCTTTGGATCAATGCTATGGAGTCCGGTAATGATATCTTTGAATCTGATTCTAAAATGGAGGATAAAGGTGATATTCAAGATGAAAACACTCTAACTTTTGAACCAGATCCAACAAATCAGTACATGGATATCCATCAAGTTGCAAAATATCTCCAGGTTTCTGAGAGTTATATCTACCGGCTCAGTTCGGAAGGAGAAATCCCCAGGATCAAGATGGGGAATCTTATCCGCTTTGACAAAGATGAAATTGATAAGTGGATGCGAAGGAAGAGGGGGTAATAAATATCTCCTTCTACATTCATTCCTTCAAATCCTGAAATATGGGAAATAAGTATTCCCGCAGTTTCTCTGTGACATTAGAAAAATCAATATGGTCAGCCTTAATCCGGTTCAGGAATGCCTTCCATAATTGGAGATTACGAGCATCAGTGCTAAAACTTTCCTGAAACAGTGCAGGCTCCTGGGGGAGGAGGGTTTGTCTCCTCTCAAAAGTCAATCTGATTGCTTCTTTCAAAATATCAGTATTTATCTTCTTGTTTACCAGGATGTCGTATATATCATAAAAATCTTTCATCCTGCTGTTGCGGATATCCAGAACAATCATCGCTTCAAACTTCTCTGCTATTACCGATTCCAGTGAGTATGCCGATACCCTGAATGTTTCTGAATCTAGAAGTAGGGGATAATCCATCAGAACCGGTTCCGGAAAGATTATATCGCCAAAGCCAATGTCGAGTTTCAGATTTGTTCGGATAGAACCTAGTCGGCATAGAACTTTGAGCCTCTGACCATGGTAATCGGCTCCCTCCTAGATCTCCTGAAAGGTCATTGAGTCTGTATCAAAAGATAAGCCGTCTTCAAGCGGAATGGTGAGGATCTCGGACAATATGGCTTTCAGCTGTTCAGAATCATTTGGGATATTCAAACCCAGTAAATCAATGTCCATTGTGGGACGGCTTGTAAAACCGGAGATTGAATAGAGAAGGAGACCACCTTTGAGATAGAAAGCTTCGGTGTACTTCGATTGTCCAATCCTCCTGAGTATTCCTTCCTGCATATAAAGGCGGGATATCAGCATAAAGTCTTTCTTCTCTCTTCTGGACAGATTAAGAAGCTTTGCCTGGATTGACGCTGCCGGATTCTTCATAGCAGCACGTCCAGATAGTGATTGAGTACAGTTTCGATCCGAAGCTGCTGCGCATAGCTGTTTAGTGTGTTTAGATCCTTCTGCTTGCTTATCATATACTCTTTGAGCACTTCCTTCATAATATCCATTCCTATTCTGTTTCTGAATCGTACGGTGTCACAGACGACTCTTTCCCTGTCGTATATGTCTATCATTTCCCCCGATTCAGCTTTGACTTCAGTGCGCCCAAGTGCCAGAATATTCTCTGATATGTGATACAGTTTGATGGGAGGATATTCCGGTAATACAACCTTTCTTCCCCGTTCAATTGCAATGTGTGTTTCCGGGGGATTCCAGGTTGTCAGCTCATAGAAGGAGAGTGCTGTTCCCATGCAGATGATTCCATCCGGAACTGTGAGAAGTGCTTCCTTAAGAACGGTATAATTATCCATTTCTGCCAGGCTGTAAAGACCGTGTTTGAGCTTAATGATGGAGCCTTCATCGACAAGTTGCTGGAGATATTTGTGGTGGATTCCACTGTAACGAATATCCTGGGTCCTTGCGTAGCCGGAATGTTCCGTAAAGACTTCTTTAATCCGCTTTCGTGTTTCATCGGTCATGTATGACATTATATACTACATGTGTCTGTATGTGTAGTACCTAATGTCCCGGAGGGGCGGTATATAAGTTCAGTACCTAAAGACGTTATTGACCAGTAGACCAAAGAGAAGAAACAATATGTCTGGAGTATTGAATGGAACAGAGAACAATATACCGGATAATCACTTACATTCAGAAATAGCAGATGAGACATCCCAGAAGGCTGTACAGGGTAGATTAAATAATAGGTGAAAACCGTTCTCCCGTACTCGGGTCTCTGAATCTGACCTGATAAATTGGCTTGTTTTTTTCATTGCCTTCGATTTCCGGGGGAACAAAGTATAGGGTTCTGGTTCCATTTTTCTCTCCTCGGGATCAAAGTTGGAGAAAAAAAGAAGTGCAAAATCGGTATTTCAGTTGGTCACACTTTTGGTCGCACCAAAAAAAAAGCCATATAGAAAAAGAATTAAATCCTTATCCTATATGACTTTAAGAGTCGGGCTGAGTGGATTTGCACCCCATTCGTAGTCATCCTGACTACTCATTCCGTGCCCCAGACTTCCGCTGCCGCCGACCTCCCTGTCGGCTTTTCCTCGCTGGCTCGGCGCTTCAGTCTGTTCAAATCCTCTCAGCCTCTTTGATTTAATCCTGAATAGTTTTTGAGCAAAAAAAAAGACTGGAAATTAAACTTTCCAGTCTTTCAAAACGATCGGGCTGAGTGGATTTGAACCACCGACCCCATGTCCCCCAGACATGTACGCTAAACCCCTGCGCTACAGCCCGTTTTATTACGAGACTGACTATAGCATACTTGCAAAAAAACATGCAAGATTATTTTGAAAAAAAAGATAAAAATGAAAAGCTAACTATTCTGGCTTTCGCGATCCCTTTTCGGTCCTTTTTCAATCGCCATGCTGACCCGGAGCTGCCGGCCGTCCAGTTCCTGGCTGTCTATGTTTTCCATAGCTGCTTTGGCTTCCACTTCGCTGGCCATTTTTACGAAGGAAAAGCCGCGGAATTTTCCCGAATATTTGTCGCTGACCATGCTGACCGATTCAACCGTACCGAATTCGGCAAATACCGATTCAAGCGCTTCAGCCGATGTTCTGTAGTTAATGTTCCCTACGTAGAGCTTCTTACCCATGTGAATTAAATCCTTCCTTTTTCGATTGCTATTCCATAAGTCTAAGAAGCTGAAATTTGCCTGTCAAATTTTATTTATTTTTTTATAGAAATATTGATATTGACGTAAAATTCTACTGTATAAATAGATATTATTACTATTAAGGGTTGATGACCTGCCCGAAACTGTATAGATATTAACTTTTCCGGGTATCGGGCAGGATCTCAGATCAGGGGGCGTAATAATCCGGTCTGGATGACTTCTTTCTTATAATAAATCCCTCTTCAAGAGGCGTGTCAGTTTTTATCGTGTAGGTTTTTCCGTGGTCCGCTTTGTCTGCTTTCTCACCTTTCTCATCAAAGATGTCAAAGTTTTCGCATTTGACATAGAGCAGATCCGGACCGATAAACTCCAGTTCATCGGACAAGAGGATCTGGTTCTTCACATCAATCGACCATGTTCCGTCTTCCTGTTTATTTCCAACGGAGCCGAGAAAGGCGTACTGTCTCTCGTACATCTTTGTCGTCGATTCCTCAACATCATCCTTACCGAAGTAGAAGCCTGTAGTAAACTCTCTGTGGCTCACCTTGAACAGCTCCTCTCTGAATCCCTCGAGATCGGGAATGACCATACCCATTTTGCTGTCGATCATTTTCCTGTAGGCTCTGGTGACTACTGCCGCGTAATAGATGGATTTCATTCTTCCCTCTATTTTAAGCGAATCGATCCCTGCATCCTTCAGTTCCTGGATGTAATCGATCATACAGAGATCTTTGGAGGACATGATGGTTGTGAAGTTCTCGCCTTCTTCGACCGGGTAGAATTCACCCGGTCTTTCCTTTTCCTCCAGAACGCGGTAGTTCCAGCGGCAGGAATGAGCACAGGAGCCCTGATTGGCTGATCGGTCGGTCATCATTTTACTCAGGAAGCAGCGCCCGGAGTAAGCCATGCACATAGCGCCGTGAACAAAGGTTTCCAGTTCGAGATCGGGAACAGTCTCTTTTATATTCCTGATATCTTTCAAAGGGGTTTCTCTTCCCAGGATGACCCGTGAAAACCCCATGTCCCGATAGATTTTAGCTGCTTCACCGTTAACACAGTTAGCCTGTGTGGAGAGATGCAGTTCTCTGTCGGGAAAGTGTTTTTTCAAGAGGGGCATGATTCCGATATCGCTGATGATAAAGGCATCGAAGGGATAATCGGCGAACTGGTCGATCTCCCGTTCCAGCTTCCGAAGATCATCGTGATGAAAGAAGATATTCAAAGCACAGTAAAGTTTTTTTTCTCCCTTGATCTTCCTCATATAGGATGCTTCATCCCGTCCGAAGTTATCCGCTTTGGCGCGGAGCGAAAAGTTTTTTATTCCGATGTACGCCGCGTCGGCGCCGTACTGGTAAACGTATTTGAGTTTTTCTATATTTCCCGCAGGGGCCAGTAATTCCATAGCCCTATATATAACGCTTCTCATATGTAAAGGTCAATGTTAAGATAGAGGCGTTAAAACAATTACAGGGAGCAGTCCATGGACATTAACGAAGAGGAAGTGACGGAAAAAGAAGCGGAGCTCATGCGCGAACTGGAGGAGTTCAAAAAGGAAAAAGAACGGGTCAGAAATCTTCTGGGCAGTATAGGCGGATCCCGTCAGAACAGAAGGGAGCAGCTGATCAACATGGCGTTTCTGGCCATCGTGCTTGTCTTTTTCACACTGGAGCTGACAACTCATTTTCTCCCGTCCTATATCTCCCTGGAAATCGGCGTTCTCCTCGTGTCCATTAAGATCATCATGCTTATCCACAGTGCCAGTAAAGCGAATCATTTCTCATTCTGGATTCTCAATTCCATCGAATTCCGGATGAACGAGATAAACAAGCGCACCATCTCCATGGAGAAGGAACTGAACAGGATTAAAAAAGAGATGAATCTTCCCGATTAATTTTTTTTAAACAATCAGTCCGAATCATTCGATCATCTATATATGTCTCTCTTTAGGATTGCCCAGGTCAGCGATATACATATCACTCTCAAAGAGGATGAAGCCGCCGAGGGGATCGATGTCGTCGGGAATTTCAACAGAATTCTCGAACAGGTCGTTTCCTGGTCTCCGGACCTCCTGGTTCTGACGGGGGATTTGTGCTTTACCCGCAACGACGCGAAGGTCTACGAGTATGTCAAAGCTAAACTCGACAGCACCGGACTGGATTATATGGTCATTGCGGGTAATCATGATAAATCAGCGCCGCTGGCGAAGGCTTTCGGCTATGAGATGTCGGGCCGGGATCTCTACGCGGTCCGGGAAATACCCGGTTACAGACTGATCTTCGGAGACAGTTCCCGTCACAGGGTCAGCGGCCCCCACCTCGAGCGGCTGCGGAAGGATCTCCATACGGCCTCAAAACCGGTTCTCTTCATACATCATCCCCCGGCAAAAGCCGGAGTCCCTTTTATGGACCGCAAATATCCCCTTATGAATATGGACCAGTTGCAGGAGACCCTCTACACCTATCCCGGACGGGTGCCTGTATTCTGCGGGCACTACCACAATGGGAAAGAATATTCCTTCGGCAATCTGGATATTTTTATGACACCCTCAACTTACTTCCAGATTTCCGATCAGACTCCCGAATTCGCCATATCCTCCCGGGATATCGGCTGGAGATCCATTGTGCTCTCCCATAAGATTGAAACGGAAGTTCATTACATCAGCTTGTAAAAATAGGATTTTATCGCGTATCCTCTAATCTATGGAAAAAAAACTCAATATCATATATGCGGGGCGGATGTCCTACGAAGATGGGCTGGAACTACAGCTCAAAACCCAGAAGGAAAGGATGGAGGGGAAAATAGACGACACTTTGATCCTTCTGGAACACAATCCCGTTATCACGACGGGCCGCCGCGACCAGAGCCATAATATTTTTGTCGATCCCGAAAAAGTCGGGGCGGAATTCGTTAAAACCACGAGAGGCGGCGAGGTTACCTATCACGGGCCGGGACAGATCGTCGGATATATCTTTATCAATATCAGGGATTACCGTAAGGGAATCAAAAGCTTTGTCAACGATCTGGAGGAGGTCTTTATCACTCTGCTCCGGGAAGAATTCGGAATTGAAGCGGGACGGGATGACAAACACAGAGGAGCCTGGGTGGGCGATTCAAAGATCACCGCTATCGGTCTTGCTGTCAACCGGGACATCACCATGCACGGATTCGCTTTCAACGTTAAACCGGACCTCAGCCATTTTCAGTGGATCGTTCCCTGCGGGATTCAGGATAAAGGGGTCACGTCGCTGGAAAAACTGCTCGGACGGGAACCCGATTTGGAAGAGGTGCAGCAGCTGGTCATCAGGCACTTCAAAAAAATCTTTAATTACCAGTAGATTTTTTTAAGGAATTCGCACTTTTAGTTTCGCATATATTATTCTTTATTTATAAGAGGGTATTGCTGTGAAATTGAAGTCATTAAGCTTAAAAACTAAAACATTTATATTATCGATCATACTTCCTGTTGCTCTTATTCTGATTCTCGTATCCTATATTTTTTTTGCTGTATTTATGAACAGCATGGACAGTGCCAGATCGGAACTGCAGTATTCCTCCTTCGGAGTCCGGGATTCCATTGTAATAGAGCTGTCAGAGAGCTTTGAATTACTGAGAAATATCGCTTTGAATTCTCTTACGAAAAGAGTTGCAGAGAGAATGAATTCTGTTCCCGCAGGACTGGATAATGATGATTACAGGGGACTGGATGAATTTGATGACCTCAAAGAGCTTATGTCTGTTGCCCGCGAGGGAACAAGCGCCGAACTGGTTTATGTTGCCGCAACGGCTTCTACCGGATTGATTCTTTCAGGCGACGTTCAGCTGGGTGAAGGATTTGACGTCAGGAAGAGAGACTATTATCAGGGGGCTTTCGGGAATCCCGGGGAAATAGTTATCAGCGAGCCCCGAGTTTCTGCGGAAGAAACGGCAGAACCGAAAATCGTTATCACAGCTGCCCGCAATATTCCCGGGGATAATAATAAAAGCGCCGGGATTGTCGCACTCAATTATACATTTGACCCGATCATTCAAATACTGCGGGATTTTGAAAAGATGCTCGGCATCAGTATAACTCTGATTGATACGGCCGGAGAGTACGTTCTCTGGTATGAGAATGACGGAGGAGCCTATTTCTTCGATCCGAAGAATATTATCAACCTGTCTCAGATGGCCGGAGCATTAGGTTATTCCACCGAATCGATAGATAATCTTGTTGAATCGATAATTGAACTGGATACTTTTGCCTTTGACGGCAATTCTCCCAATGGCATCTCTATAAACCAGTCCGTTCACATTCCTGGTACAAGATGGGCTATGATTATATCCATATCCAGAGAGGTCTTTGTTCGGGAAGTCGCTCAGACGCTGGTTCCGCCGTTTTTAACCTTTCTGATTATATTTATTGTGCTTCAGGTCGTGGTCTATATAATTTCCATGAGAAGTATGGTTCGCCCTCTTATCCGGTTCGGAAAAAGGCTGGAGGCTCTATCCGAAGCGGATGCCGATCTGACTGTCTCTGTTGATATGAAACGGGATGATGAGATCGGTAAAGTAGCCGATTCCTTCAACCGCTTTGTCGAAAAACTCAGGCACCTGATGGTGGAAGTCAAAAAGGCTATCGGCGAGACCGACAGTATCAAAGTGAATGTGTCGGCTTCAACCGAAGAAACATCTGCTTCTGTAGAACAGATCAGCGCCAATCTGGGATCGATAAACCGGCAGATCGAAACTCTGGACAACAATATTAATGAAAATGTCTCAGCGATAGAGCAGGTCACGCGCAATATCAATTCCGTTGATGATCAGATTATAAATCAATCGGCTATGGTCGAGGAATCAACGGCGGCCATAACGGAAATGATCGCATCGCTGAAAAACGTCAATACGGTTGCCCACAATAAACGGGAGACCACAGAGGAGCTGTCCAAAGTAGCCGGAGAAGGGAAAAACATGATAGACGAGACGGCAGCCAATTTTAAAACCGTCGTCACTTACATCGATCAGATCCATGAAATGACCAACTCGATAAACGGCATTGCCTCTCAGACAAACCTGCTCTCTATGAACGCGGCTATAGAAGCCGCCCACGCGGGAGATGCCGGGAAGGGGTTTGCCGTTGTCGCCGAGGAGATCAGAAAACTGGCTACTTCGGCGGGTGAATCGTCCCAGGCGATTTCTCAGCTGATTAAAAATATAACGGAATCGGTTGATCAAACTGATAAAAATGTCATGGCCACTTCCAGAACGTTCGAAAAAATAACAAAAGAAGTTCAGGATACGGTCAATGCCTTTTCCGAGATTGAGCAGTCTGTCGCCGAACTCAATACGGGGGGGCAACAGATCCTCGATTCCTCGAATCAGATTAATGAAGCCACGGTCAATATCAGAAACGGGTCCGGTGAAATCAAATCCGGTACCGAATTGATGCTCGCCTCCTCGACGACGATCAAGGAGATTTCAAAGAAAGTTTCGCTGGGGATGGATGAATCGAATCGCGGAGCCATGGAAATTGTCAAAACGATGCAGCAGATGATTGAACTTGTTCAGAGCCTGGATCGGGTTGTAGAAGAATTGAAAAAGGATTTCAATCAATTCAGAACGTAAAGACAGAATAAAAAGGGGACTGCTCATTCTGCAGCCCCTTCATCATTTATTCCTCGTCAAAAATCAGCTTGAATACTTCGCCGATCTCTTTCACAGGATGGAATTCAATACCTTCTCTCACGTATTCGGGGATATCATCGAGGTCTCTCTCATTGGGCTTGGGGATGATTATCTTTTCGATTTTCATTCTCCGTGCCGCAATGGTTTTTTCCTTCAGTCCGCCGATGGGCAGAACTTTCCCGGTTAAGGAGAGCTCTCCGGTCATGGCCAGATGTTTCCGTACTTTTCTACCCGTGATGAGGGAGAGAAAAGCCGTTGCCATGGTTATACCCGCTGAAGGACCGTCTTTCGGTGTAGCCCCTTCGGGAATATGAAGATGGATGATGTGTTTTTCGAAGAACTCCGGATCCACATCGTAATCGACGGATATGGATTTCACATAGGAGAATGCGATATCGGCCGATTCCTTCATGACATCTCCCATCTGTCCCGTGAGTTTCAGTCCCCCCTTGCCTGGCAGAGCGATCGCTTCGAGAATCAGAGTGTCTCCCCCGAAATTGGTCCAGGCCAGCCCCACAGCCATGCCGGGCTTGGTAATCTGTTTGGATACTTCTTCGCGGAAAGGCGCTTTTTTCAGATATTCCTCAAGGTTTTTCTTTTCTATGACATGGGGCACTTCGCCTTTGCCCAGTACGACTTTATGGGCCACTTTCCTGTGAATCCGGTCGATGGCTTTTTCAAAGGAGCGCATGCCTGCATCGCGGGCATAACCGTCGGCAATGGCGTGGAGAGCCGTTTTATAGTAGCGGATATGTTTCGGTTCCAGTCCGTGCTTTTTCAGAGATTTGGGAATGATGTATTTCCGGGCTATCTCTATTTTTTCATCTTCAATGTATCCGGCCAGTCTGATAATCTCCATCCTGTCCATAAGGGGGCGGGGAATCGTATCCAGCGTATTGGCGGTGCAGATAAAGAGAATGTGAGACAGGTCGAAAGGCAGATCCAGGTAATGGTCGCGGAATTCCGCATTCTGCTCAGGATCAAGGGCTTCAAGCAAAGCCGAGGAGGGGTCGCCCTGAATACTCGAGGAGAGTTTGTCGATCTCGTCGATCATGAAAACAGGGGCCTGGCTCTTGACGATTTTCAGGCCCTGTATCAGCTTTCCGGGCATGGCGCCCACATAGGTCCGCCTGTGTCCCTTAATTTCCGCTTCATCGCGCATGCCGCCTACGGAAAAACGGAAGAATTCCCGGTTCAGAGCCCGCGCTATGGACTTTCCGATCGATGTCTTCCCGACTCCCGGAGGGCCGACCAGACAGACAATAGAGCCTTTATTATCATTTTTCAGTTTTCGAACTGAAAGATACTCTATGATCCGCTCTTTCACATCCTCCAGGCCGTAATGGTCTTCATCGAGAATCTCCTGGCCCCGTTCTATATTGATTTCATCGGGCTTCGGAGCTTCCCAGGGCAGATTGACGATGGTGTCCAGGTAATTTCTGGTTACGATAAACTCGGAGGATGAAGGATCCATCAGGGAAAACTTTTCCAGTTCGCTCTCTACCTGTTCCTTGATCTCACCTTCGAAATTGAGGGTATCGATTTTTTCCTTGAATTTCAGGTGTTCGCTGCTCTTGGAATCGATCGGTTCGCCCAGCTCTTTTTTAATGGCTTTGATCTCTTCCCGGAGGAAGTATTCCCTCTGGCTCTTTTCGATCTTCTCATTGATCTGGGCTGTCAGCTTCCTCTGAATTCTCAGCAGTTCCTGTTCCTTCTTTATAAAGATGAGAACTTTTTCCATTCTCTCTTTTATGTTGATGGTATTGAGGATCTCCTGCTGCTGGTTCCTGTCTATATTGAGGATCGATGTGATGAAGTCGGCGATCTTCCCGGGGTGGTCCACATTGACCATATTGAGCCGCATCTCTTCGGAGAAGAGCGGGTTGTTGTCGGAAATGGTTTTCATTTCTGCAATGAGTGAGCGGGTCATGGCTTTTATTTCATCGGGAGCTGCAGTTTCATCATCGTCTATATAGCGGACTTTCGCCGAAATCGGCGATTGCCCCTGAGAAAACTCTTTCACTTCAAACCGTTTGATGGTGGAGATGAAGATATTGATTCCCCCGTCGGGGAGATTGATTTTCTTGACGATTTTGGCAACGGTTCCGATTTTGTGCAGATCCTGGGCGTCGGGAATCTCTATGTTCTCATCCTTGACCATCAGGAGCCCGATCATCATCTCCGCTTTCATGGCGCTTTCGATAATCTGCATATCATCGCTTGCCGTTATCATAATGGGGGTAAAAACGCCGGGAAAGAGAGGTTTTCCCACGAGGGGGATAATCAATAGATCTTCGGGCAGTACTGTTTCTTTTTTTTCAACTTCGTTGTCAGACATAGACTATCCTTTCTTTTTGTAACAGTCTCCTGTTATACTCAATTTTAGTTCAGCGATTATATCAACCACAAGAGAAAATATGAAGAGGATTCAAAGATCGGAATTAATAGTTTTAAAAAGTGAAAAAAGCGGGGAGAACCACAGACTGGTAACCCTTTTCACTTCCAACTCCCAAATCATCCGCGCCCTGGCCTTCGGTGCCGCGGGCTCGAAAAGCCCTATGAGAGGGCTGACGACGCCTTTCTGCCTCTGCGAGGGTGAACTCTACCACGATCCGGTCAAGGATCTGTGGCGCGTCACCCATCTATCGGGTAAAGATCTCTACGACGGAATCCGCTCCGATCTTAAAAAATTCTACACAATTTCTCTACTTGCAGAAATAATACTAAAATCTTACGGCGGCGGCGATGAAAAAGCGTATGCGCTCTTTGAAAAAACCATCCGTTTTATAGATCGGGCCCGGGAAAACGCGGATGTGGAGAAACTTCTGGCTTTTTATCTCTGGCGCTATCTGAAAATGAGCGGCGTTATATCCGACCCCTGGGAATGTGAAAGCTGCGGACGTACGGTCGGCCGGAGTGAATCGGTCTTTTATACAGGGGACGGACAATTCTCCTGTTCGTCCTGTTCAAAAGAATTGTCCAATGAATTGAATCATCAGGCGTTAAACTACCTGTATATAACCTCGGGAATGACTTATGAAGAGGCTCTTACCGAGGAAACAGGTGAAATGGTTCTGGCCCCGGTAAAAAAATGTCTTATACTTATAGCACAGAGCCTGATCGGGTACCCTCTGAAAACTCTTGAAACCGGCTCTATGTTTATTTGATTTACATTGACAAATTTTATTGTTTGTTTGTATGACAATGGTGGATCATCGTGGTATAATGCTTTTTCACCAGATAATAAAGTATAAGCGGAAACCCTCAAGGGGTTAAGAAGGAGTGTATATGAGAGCTGTTGATATCATAATGAAAAAAAGAATGGGAGAAGAACTGTCTCAGGAGGAAATACACTTCCTCATCAGCGGTTATGTCGACGGGTCCATTCCCGAATATCAGATCTCAGCCTGGCTGATGGCTGTTTATTTCAAAGGGATGACTTTCGAAGAGACGGGATATCTCACCAGAGAGATGATCGCCTCAGGCGAAGTGCTCGATCTGGAAGGCATTCCCGGTCCTCTTGTGGACAAACATTCCACCGGCGGAGTGGGCGATAAGGTTTCCATTATTCTGGCTCCCCTGGCTGCAGCCTGCGGTGTAAGGGTCCCCATGATGAGCGGCCGCGCACTGGGTCATACGGGCGGGACACTGGACAAACTCGATACCATTCCCGGCTTTACCACCGAGATTGATATCAAACAATTCCGGAGCAATCTCATGGGGTCGGGCATGGCTATGACCGGACAGAGTAAAGAGGTTGTTCCCGCAGATAAAAAGATGTATGCTCTTAGAGATGTTACAGCTACCGTCGAATCGGTTCCCCTTATAACGGCCAGTATTCTCAGCAAGAAGTTCGCCGAAGGAGCGGAATCTCTTGTATTCGACGTGAAATGCGGCTCCGGCGCCTTTATGAAAAACATGGAGGAGGCGGAGAGACTGGCCACGTCCCTGGTCGAAACGGGACGGAGTCTCGGTCGCAAAGTCGTAGCTGTCATTACGAGAATGGATGAACCGCTTGGTCACATGGTCGGAAATTTCCTGGAGATTGAAGAGAGTATGGACTGCCTGCAAGGCAGAGGTCCCGATGATCTGATGGAAGTAACCTTCAGGCTGACAGCCTGGATGCTCGTTGCCGGAGGTATCTGCAGAGATATCGACTCGGCTCTGGCCATGTGCCGCGAAAAAATAGAAAGCGGCGAAGCCTGGGAAAAATTTCTGCTCAATGTCAAAGAGCAGGGAGGTGATCCCGGGGCGCTGCAGAAGGGATATGGGACGTTCCGGTCCTCCAGTAAAGTTGAACTGAAAGCTGAATCAGACGGTATCGTCCAGGAAATAGATGCTTTCGAAACCGGTATGACCGGTGTTATGATCGGAGTGGGACGGAATAAAACAACCGATGATGTTCTTCCCTATGTGGGAATTGAACTGAAGAAGAAGTGCGGCGATGCGGTCATAACCGGTGAAACTCTTTGCATCATCTATACGGAGGATGAGGGGAAAAATGCCGATGCACTGGCCAAAATGCGGGGCGCCTATAAAATCGGTCCTGAACCATATGTAAAAACTCACTTGATTTTGAAGGAAATTAAAGCAATTTAAGATCCTTCGACAGTTTCTTAAGGATCATGCATGATATGGAACAAGAAGGATATAGATTCGGTCAAAGTCAGGGAGATCGCCTCCCTCTTTGATCTCGACCTGCTGACCGCTTCCATCTTTGCCAGACGGGGGATAACCGAGCCGGAGCAGTTCCGGTTCTTTCTCGAGAAAGATTTCCGATTTCTCCACAACTCCTTCCGGCTGCAATCGATGGAGGAAGCAGTCGATCGAATAATGATGGCCGTTTCCGAAGAGGAAAAAGTCATGGTTTTCGGAGACCGCGATGTCGACGGTATCACCTCTACGGTTATTATGACCCAGATGCTCCGGTCGCTCGGTCTCGAGACGCGCTGGGCTGTTCCGGTCGGTGAAGATGATTACGGACTCTCCATAGCCGCTGTCGAGGATTTCGCACGTGACAGCGGAACCCTGATCATAACCGTGGACTGCGGAATTTCCGCTTATGACGAAATAAAAAGAGCTGCGGAACTGGGAATCGATGTCCTGGTTCTCGATCACCACAATCCCAGGGAAGGGGAGGAACTGCCTCCCGCCTTTGCCATCGTCAATCCGAAACGGGATGATGATGATTACCCTTTCAAGGGTCTGGCAGGCTGCGGTATTGCCGTCAAGACGGTCTGGGCTCTCTGTCTGGGGAAAACTGACCAGTACAATCAGCGCTATACCATGATCAATGTCGGCAGAAAAGCTGAGAATCTCAGGTTTGAAGCTGTCAAGGTTGAAAATCTCATGATTGTCAGCCGTCTCGATCTTGATCCCCGTGCGGAAGGAGCCTATGGGAAGATCGTTGACTTCCTCTCCGGCGAAGCTCTGTTTGTCTATGACAGTCCGGCTCAGCTCCGGATACTCCGGGAAGAACTTTTCGGTCATGCCGTCGATATTTCTCTCTACGATCTGAAACCGGAACTGACCGCCCTTTTCCCCAAACTGAAAGACGATACGCTCGACTCGCTCAGCGCCAGAAGCCGTTTCGCCCGATACCAGGAGGGGGACGATTCTCCCGGTCAGGTTCTGGCCAATCTGTTTATATCCTATATGCTGAAAAAAAATGAGGATCACTTTCAGCCTTTTGCCAAATCCCTTGATCTGGCGGCTCTGGGGACTGTCGCCGATCTGATGCCGCTTCTCGATGAAAACCGGATACTGGTCGCCAAAGGGGTCGAGCTGCTCAACAGAACGGAACGGCCGGGCCTTCAGGAGCTGTTGCTCAAACTCGATCAGCGCGGCCGGAATATACGCACCGGAGATATTTCCTGGCAGATTACGCCTGTTATTAATTCAGCCGGGAGAATGGGCGAAGCCGATGCGGCCGTCAGGCTCTTTCTCTCGGAGGATCCCGAGGAAATCCATGTTCTTACCGATAAACTCCTGGAAATGAACAAGCGCAGAAGAGCGCTCGGAGAAGAAGCCTGGACGCGCGTCTTCGCCAGAGCTCCCGAAGTGCTGGAAAAATACAGAAAAAAACTCATTATACTCGTCGATGAGGAAATCCCCCGGGGGATAACGGGGATTCTGGCTTCCCGGCTCTCCCAGGCTTTTAAGGTTCCGGCGGTTGTCCTGACATCTCAGGGCGGAACGGTAACCGGTTCGATGAGAAGCCTGCCCGGTATCAGCGTAAACGATTTCCTGCAGAGCCTCTCCGATCTGTTCCTCGATTACGGCGGGCACGATCTGGCTGCGGGATTTTCTCTGAAGGAGAAAAATCTTGACCGACTTCTCGAAGAGGCTGTAAAAAAGCTCGATCAGCTCGACAGTAAAAAGCCCAGGGAGGAATCTGTCGATATCGATGCGGAACTTCCTCCTGAATATCTGACGCCCGATCTGGAGAAAATCCTCGATATTTTCGAGCCCTACGGAGAAAAAAACCGTCCCCTTGTTTTTATGTCGAAAAAGGTGAAAATTGCCGATGTAAATATTATCGGTAAGACCGGTGATCATCTCCGTCTGCTCATTGACAGCGGAGAGTTCAAGTGGCCCGCCGTTTTCTGGAACGGAGCGGAGCAGTACGGAAAACTCTTCGAAAAAAATGATACGGTGGATATTGTTTACCACATCAACCGAAATTTTTTCCAGAGCCGCGAGACTCTGCAATTATCCATACTGGACTTGAAGAAATGAACAGATTTGTCATAACCATACTCATCCTGCTCCTGTTTCAGGGCTTGTATGCCCAGCACTTATTTACCGACAGATCGGCCAGGAGGGGTGAAATCCTGAATGCTTATGTCTATCCTGTGGAAGGTATTGAATCGAGCCGCTTCTCCCTCGTAGGCAGTGATGGCCGGCCTGTTTCGGTCAGCGACGGTTTTCTGATGAGTGAAGGTGATAAATCCATTATCGCCG
Source organism: Spirochaetales bacterium (assembly GCA_016936555.1). Classification (GTDB taxonomy): domain Bacteria; phylum Spirochaetota; class Spirochaetia; order DSM-2461; family DSM-2461; genus Spirochaeta_F. The sequence continues at coordinate 58,960 of JAFGXR010000049.1, forward strand.
CCCTGCTCGGAATCCCATCGGATATCGAGCCCGGAAAGTACACCTTGAAAGTATTCTGCGAAACTGCGAAGGGATCCGAACAGTTCACCAAACCCCTTTTTGTAACGGCCAGAGACTTCATGGAAATGGATATCACTCTGAACAGCACCATGACAGAACTCAGAACGAGTGAAGACCCCCGGAAAGCCGAACAGTCGAGGGAGCTCTGGGCACTTCTCAGTTCCTTTGATGGAGAAGCGGACTATTGGGACGGCAGCTTCGACTGCCCGGTGGAAAATTATTTCGAATCGGCTTTTTACGGTGACAGAAGACGCTATCTTTACAGCGACGGAACCTCCAGCCAGTCCCTCCATTACGGCTCGGATCTGGCAGCAGTGGTCGGAGAGCCTGTCCTTGCTCCCGCTGATGGAAAGGTCGTTATGGCTGAATTCAGAATCCTCACGGGGAACACGGTGGTCCTTGAGCATCTTCCCGGAGTATACACGCTCTATTACCATATGGATACCATGGGTGTTCAGACCGGCAAGATGGTTGCCCGGGGGGAAATGCTCGGTGTCGTCGGAAAAACCGGTCTGGTTACGGGAGCCCATCTTCACTGGGAATTGCGGGTTTCCGGAATTCCCGTCGATCCTCTTCGCTTTATGGAGGTTCCCCTGATTGACAAAAACGAGATTATGGATATTATAGAATCCATCCATTGAAAGAGGGGGGTGATGTAACATCGCCAATATTAAAGTTTACGACGACGAACCATTGGAGAAAGCGGTAAAGCGCTTCAAGAGAATGGTTGAGAAAGAAGGTATTATCCGCGAGTTCAAAAAACGCGAATACTTCGAAAAACCGTCGACGATCAAAAACCGCAAGAACAAAGCTTTAAGACGCAAACTTGCAAAAAAGCTTCGTAAAGTAAACGGTGGATCGAAAAGCTATTAAGAAAGCAAGACTGGCGAAAGCCGGTCTTTTTTTTCCCCCCGATGGGCACCCGATCCCCCCTTCGAATCCTGCCATAAGAAAAATCTTGCTTATTCTGCTTAACTTTGATTCACACCCTGTGATAAGATAGCCCAGTCATGTTTCATTTTACAGTGGGAGCGCTTGTAAGCGGAGCTCTGTTGCTGACAATCTATTTCATACTCTCGGGAAAGCGCAATCCTGTGGATTACAGAAGGTGGATCCAACTGAACCGCCTTGTGTCTCAGAAGGATTTCGAGTATCTGCTGATAGATATACGTCCGGAAAGAGAGTTCGAGAGAGCCCATATTCCCACGGCTGTCAGTATCCCTTTTGAGAAATTAATTTCATCACTTCCTGTGGAAAATATGTTTTTAACTATAATTGTATATGGGGGGAAGGGAAATCAACCGGTCAGAGCGGCCCGTTATCTGAGCAGCAGCGGTTATTTCAATGTCACCTGTTTCGGGAGCGTTTCCCGCTGGAAAGGGGAACTGGCCAGAATCGGTTATAAGGGAGATAAACATATTGAATATTCCGAAAAAGGGAGAGCTGATTTCCCGGTTTGAAGTTCTATCTATTGATAAGCTCGATGAATACCGCAGCGTCGCCATTCATCTCGAACATATTAAAACAGGGTGCAAAGTCTATAAGATCATCAACGAAGATGAGGAGAATCTCTTCTCATTTACTTTCAGAACGCCGCCGTCCGACAATAGCGGCGTCGCTCATATCCTGGAACATACCGTTTTGTGCGGTTCGGAAAAATTTCCCGTAAAGGATCCATTCCTGTCCATGGCCAAGGGAAGCATGAATACTTTTCTCAATGCCATGACCTTTCCCGATAAAACCATGTATCCGGCGGGAAGCGCTGTGGAACAGGATTATTTCAATCTCATGCATGTTTACGGCGATGCGGTGTTTTTTCCGCTTCTGAAAGAACACATGTTCCGTCAGGAAGGACATCGTCTGGAAATTGACGAAGAGGGCAGACTCTACCGCACCGGTATCGTCTTCAATGAAATGAAAGGCAGCTACAGCTCAGTCGAGTCCATTGCCGCCGAGTGGTCAGGCCGGTCTCTTTTTCCCGACAACACTTACGGATACGATTCGGGAGGAGATCCCGATGAAATTCCCGAACTGACTTATCAGCAGTTCGTCAGTTTTCACAATACTTACTACCACCCCTCCAATTGTCTGATTTCCCTTTACGGCAACAGCGATCTGAAAAAAAATCTCGATTTCATCGATGAGAACTTTCTCTCCCGCTTTGATGGGCACCGCCTTATCGATTCGGAAGTCCGCCCGCAGAAAATGTGGAGCGAACCTGTGTACATGGAGAAGTTCTGGCCTTCGGCGCCCGAAGACGAGAACCTGTCGGGAAAGACGACCCATACGCTTAACTGGCGGCTGTTTCCTGTCACCGAACCGGAAAAAGTGATCGAAACACAGATCGTCGCCGAAGTTCTTATGGGCAATGCCGGATCTCCGCTTCTCAAGGCTCTTCAGCAGTCCGAAGTGGGAGAGGATGTCTCTCCGGTCAGCGGACTGGAAATGGAACTGCAGGATCTGATTTTTACCGCTGCCGTTCGGGGATCGGACCCGGAAAAAAGAGATGATTTCGTCAGACTCGTATTTGAAACATTAAATGAGGTCGTAGATAAAGGCATCGATGACGATCTGATAGAAGGGGCCATTCATGCCGTTGAATTCCGGGTACGCGAAATCCGCGGGGGAGGTCCCTTCGGACTGAGGCTGATAAGAAAACAGCTTCGCGGATGGCTTCACGGAGCCGGTCCTTCGAGGACTCTCAGGTTTAACCGGTATATCGAGCAGGTCCGGAAAAACTGCCGTACAAAAGGATATCTGGAAAATCTGATAAAAGAGCTTTTCCTCGAGAACCGTCACTATTCGGTCGTGACTGTCCGTCCTGATCCATCGATGCAGCAGGAAGCCGACGCCCGCCATGCCGAGGCCATGGATAGGCTGAAAGAATCCATGAGCAAAGCTGATCTGGAGGATCTGGAGAGAAAGAACCGGGAACTGAAAGAGTATCAGGAAACTCCGGATCCCGAGGAAGCGAGAGATTCCATACCCTCCCTGAGCCGCAAAGATGTTCCCCACGATATTCTGACCATTCCCACGGTCAAGGGGCTTTCCAGGGGCATTCACTGGTACAGGCATGAGCTCTTTACCAACGGAATCATCTATTGCGATATGGGATTCACCATGGACAGCCTTGCTCCGGAGCTGATTATCTGGATGCCCCTGTTCTGCAAAGCCCTTTCTTCCATGGGCATGAAAGGAATTCCCTACGATGAAACCGCCCGGCTCTTATCGCTCCACACCGGCGGCTTCGGCTGTTCTCTCGAAGCGAGCAGCACGCTTGTCGACGACCGGATGCTGAAAGTCATTTATGTCCGTTTTAAAATGCTCAGCGAGCAGAGGGACGCGGGTCTTGAACTTGTCTCCCGATTGATCAGAGAAATCGACTTTACCGACCTGGACCGTTTGAAGGATCTTATTCTGGAAATCCGGAATGATTATAAATCATCGATTATACCTTCGGGGCATTCTTATGCAATGATGCGGTCGGGATGCCGGTTTTCCGAAGCTTCGGCCCTGGAGGAAAGCTGGTACGGCATCACTCAGCTCGAGCATCTCGCTTCCGTATCTGATGATCTTTCGGCGGAGGCTCTCGGGGAAATCGCCGGAATCCTGAATAAGGTGCGATCCTCCCTGTTTAACCGCGAAGCCATTAAAATCAATGTTACTGCTCCCATAGGAGAAGGGGATGCTGTCGTCTCGACCCTGATTGAAGATCTGAACAGTCTCGAGGCGGGGGAATTCCGCGAATCTCCGCTGCCCCGGTTGTTCCGTCATGACGATGAAGCCGAGGGTTTATCCGTACCGTCGACTGTTTCCTACGTCTCCCTGTCCATTCCCGGAAGCAGATTGGGGACGAAAGAGCACGCTTCGTCTCTGCTTCTCTCCCATCTTCTTAAAACGGGCTATTTGTGGGAGCAGATCCGCATGAGGGGAGGGGCGTACGGCGCCTTTGCCTCGATCTCCGGTCTCGAAGGCGTTTTCTCATTCGGTTCATACCGCGATCCCAATATCGTAAAAACTCTGGAAGCCTATAAAAAGAGTCTGGAATTCATGACAGAAAATGTCTCTGATGATGATCTGGAGAAAGCTCTGATCGGTATGGTGGGCAAAGAGCTCCGTCCTCTCTCCCCGGCAGAATCCGGCATAGTCTCTTTCAAAAGGGATCTGCTGGGGATTACCGATGAAATCCGTCAGAAGAAAAGGGATTATCTGCTGGAAACTTCGGTTTCAGATATTAAAAAGGCGGCTTCCGACCTTCTGGAAAGATGGGATGAAGCCGTTATAACAGTCATTTCGGGAAGCGACGCTTTAACGGGAGCCGCTGCCGATATCCCCGCTCTGGAGGGAAGGATCAGGGATCTTCCCCAGTAGCTTGAACTTTCTGAGTCCGGCCGGAATGATCGGGCTCAGAACAAAGAGGAGCGGGAAAAACACGATAATCTCAACCATATTGTCCTGATGTACCGGTGTGAAGATCTTGATAGCAATCATGATTGCCGAGGAAAAAACCTGAATCAGCCAAAGAATTTCCATTCTCCTGCGCCATGGTTCTCCTCTTCTGATATAGAATACAGCCGCGGGAATGATGAAGAGAGCCAAGGGGTTGAGCATAAAAAGATTGAGATTGTAGTAGGCGTAACTGTGATCGGTAAAGCCCGCCAGAAAAAGGAGAACCGATCCGGTAACGCCAATGAGTAAAGCCGCGGCGATATTCACGGCTCCATAGAGCTTCCGGCCTTTCTCAAAACTTCTGAAATGTAGAAACAAAATGAGGGCGGACAGGGCCAGTCCGATCAACAGAGCCTGAATAAAAGGCCTCTCGTATTTTGCCGGCACCGGAACTCTGCCCTCGGCTTTATTCAGAATGTTTATTTCACTGACAAGAGGTATCAGTTCTCCCCGGCTGTTCCGGTAGGAAAAAGAACTGACAAAATCTTCCATAACGGCCGGGAGAAACATTTCCTGCCATAAATTTATTTTCCCGTCTATCGGTGTGCCCTGGAGAAGGGAAAGTGAAGAACCGATCAGCTTCCGCTGTGATGTAAAGCGAAGAAAACTCTCCCTGTAGGTCGAACCGGAAATCTGCTCGCTCTGCTCTCTCAGTGCTCCGTCTGTCGCTTCGTTTATATAATTCCTGATCCGAGTCGAGCAGTTATCGTTGTAATGATGATAGAGATAGGTTCTGTTCTCGGGGCGGGTTTTTTCTTTCAGGGCTTCGTACATCTCTTTTTTCTTTTCGGGAGGAAGGTTGAGGACATATTCGGTCAACTCTCTGTTTTCACTTATTACAGAGCGGATATAAGGTTGTGTATAAGCGGCATAGGCCATATAGAGAAGACGTCCTACTGCAAAATTCTTGAAGAAATTTTCATCTTCAAAATAGAAATTCCCGAAATCGAAAAAGATATCGGAATTTTTTCTCTTATCTCTGATTGCTAAACCTGTATGCCCCCAGAAAGAATAAACCGGGTCTCCCGGTCCTATGATGAAGAGCCGTACATCCAATTCTGATCCATTTGTCTCAGCCGAGGCGACTACGGGAAGTATTATATAGAAAAACAGGAGGAAAGCTGTGGCAATTCTGTGAATTCTCATGGAATTCATTATGCACAGTTTTTTTTTTATATCAAGAATTGTCCCGTTTCGCAAAAGATTTAAAAAATAACGTGTCAAAATTCCCTAAGGGTTTTAAAATGATTTTTAGCGGCAGGAACCGCTACTGGAGTTCTAATTGGCAGCAAGAATCGGAGAATGGATGATCGTTGAAGGTCTGCTCTCATCCAGAGAAGTCGAGTTGATTGTGGATACACAGGACAGAGGCGATAAGAGGCTTTTCGGAGAAATAGCCGTGGCAAATGCCTATATAACCCCCTTTGATGTGCAGAGATTTCTCAGTTTAAAAGAGGATAATGAAGAAAAAAATTAGTTTTTTACACTAATTTATTTGATTCTGTCTGTAAAACTGTTAAAATGTAAGCAATCTTTAGAGGAGTGCAAATCAAAGAGGTTACTCTGTATAAGATATGAAAATAATTTTTAATTAGGAGTTTTTAAATGGCTGAAAAAGAAACATTGGTTGTATCGTCAAAGGTAAAAAACTACATTAAGTCAAACGGAGATCTCAAATGCTCTGCTAAAGTTATTGATGCTCTTTCTGATAAAATCAGAGAGATCTGCGATGCTGCTATTGAAAATGCTGTAAAGGATAAGAGAAAAACTGTTCAGGAAAAAGATATCGTATAATCCTGTCAATATAAAAAAGGACCGCAATGCAATGAGCGGTCCTTTTTTTGTCCCGGATTTTCAGACTTTTTTCCAGGGATTTTTGCCGGTCCCCAACTTTCTCTGAAGATCCGCCTCTTCTTTAAGTCGCAGCTCTTCTTCTTTTTTCAGACGGGTTTGCCGCCTGTCCTCTTCTTCATCTCTGGCTACCAGCCAGGGGGAGGTGATCTTTTTATCGTCGGGAACTTCCTGTTTTTCCGTCTTTACTTTGACCTTTACCGGTTTTCCCGTTTTAATCTTTTTCAGATCAATCATATCGAGATCCAGACCTTTCAAATCTGTTCCCCTGAAATCTGTCTGTTCAAAACGGCATTCATCAAAGATTATGCCTTTTATCTGTGCGCCGCCGAAATCGGCGAAAGAGAGATCGGTTTTAGACATATCGGCATGATTGAGTCGGGCCTTGCCCAGATGGCAGCCCTGAAGGTTTGCGGACTGGAAACAGCTTTTTTCCAGCTTCGCACCTGTAAGATTGGCTCTCCGGAGATCACTTCCCGTAAAATCGGCTCCGCTCAGATCGGCATTGGTAAAATTGATTTCCCGGAGATTGAAGTCGCTGAGGTTTATTCCCTTGAGATCCGCTTTGAAGCGGGGACCGCTTTTTTTTACAAAGCTGTTCCACAGAAGGATATTGTCCTCTCTGATAGCTTTCATTAATACCTTCAGCTGTCTTTCGTTTCCGCTGAAGTCTGATTGATGGATAAACATCAATGATCTCCTGTCCCTATAAAATGTCGGTCCATCATAGTCAAAAAGATAGAATGCTTCAAGCTCTTACGATTCCCTTTGAGCGGATTCGCTGAAATTCAGGGTATAGGTTGTGCCTCTTTCGCTGTTGATGATAAGCTCTCCATCTATCTGGTCTGTCAGAACTCTGATCAGTTTTGTTCCCAGTGATTTTGCTTTTGAGGGATCAAAATTCGCGGGGAGGCCAATTCCGTCATCGCTGATGGTCAGGGAGACAGCGGAATCGTTAACTTTCATGAGAATCGAGATTATTCCGTTTCTGCCTTCCGGGAAAGCGTATTTTATGGAATTCGTGAGAATTTCATTTACGATCAGGCCGCAGGGAATGGCCGTATTGATACTGAGCATCAGCGGATCGGTTTCTATTTTAAGGTTTATCTCCGAACTGACGTTGTAGGTGTGAATGAGCCTTTCAGCCAGAGAGGAGAGATACTCATTAAAATCTATAGTAGCCATCAGATCGGACTGGTACAGCTTTTCGTGGACCAGGGACATGGATTGAACCCTGTTTTCGCTTTCCTGAAGAACTTCGAGAAGTTTAGGATCTGAGACGCCGATCGACTGCATATGAAGAAGGGAGGAGATAATCTGAAGGTTGTTCTTGACCCGGTGATGGATCTCCTTGACGAGAATAAGCTTTTCATCGAGAGACTTTCTGATTTCATTCTCAGTTTTTTTCTGTTCATCCATCAACTCGATATTGTTGAAAACGGTGATGATGTGATTGGCAATCGTTAAAAGTATGCTCTTTTGAATAGGATTTAATTCCGGTATGTAGTTTATGAAAATTATTCTGTTTCTTCCTCCGGCCGATTTGAAATTCAGCAATGCCATTGCGCCATGGTAAAAAAACTTATTTTCGCCAGTGGGGTTTTCAATTTTCCCTATCAGTTCGCGGGGAAGGAAGCTCATCAGATCCAGCTCCTCCGCGCCCGATGAGAATTCTCCCGAACCGTTCAGTATTCTGACACTCGACTTATCTCCAGTCAGATAACCATGGAAAATCGAAGTTCCGAAGTCAGGGGAAAAGCTTTTCAAAATATCACTCAGACTGGAGATAATGTAGGGGCCGAAAACCTCTTTGTTATTCAGACCATGCATTTCCAGAGAACCGGCAGCTACGAGTTCCAGGCTCTTTCTATTCTGCTCTATGCGTTGGAGATCGTCAAAATTTCTTAATGATGCGATGAGAGTTGTCACGAGCTTCGACGATGTCAGCTCGGTCTTCTCCTTGTAATCGTTTATATCGTAATTGAGTATAACTTCCATTTCCGGCGCATAGCCCGGCTGACCGGTCCGCAGGATGATTCTGACCATACTGTTCTCCGCTTTATTGCGAATATAGCGAACCAGTTCCAGGCCTGAATCGTGATGCTCCATAACGACGTCGAGGAGAATAACAGCTGTATCGGGATGTTCCTCTATAAGCCTTTCCGTCTCCCGGGCTGAATAGGCGCTGATCATTTTCAGTGCCCTGCCTTTGAACTGAAAATTGCTGAGAGCCAGTGCCGTTACGGCATGAACCTCCTCATCGTCATCGGCTACTATTATTTTCCAGGGAGTCCTGATATAACTCTGTCCCTTTTCCGGAACAGAGTCTTCAGATAGAAAATGTAAAGTATCGTTTTCTTTCTCGGTCACAACCTGAATTCTAGAGGCAAATTCTCAGTCAGACAAGGAAAAATTAATTCTCGGGAAGCTGTCTCATGGCTCCCTTATCTGCGGAAGCTGCCAAAAGGGCATAAGCCTTCAGCGCCGTTGACACCTTTCTGTTTCGGCCTACCGGCATAAAAGCGTCTTTCCCTTTTGATTCCTCTTCCACTCTTCTCCGGCTCAGTTCGCCGTCATCGATAAGGATATTGATTTTCCGCTCCGGTATATCGATTTCAATCATATCGCCTTCCCGGATCAAGGCTATGGCTCCGCCGGCTGCCGCTTCAGGAGAGACATGGCCGATCGATAATCCCGATGTACCCCCGGAAAAACGTCCGTCCGTGATCAGCGCGCACTCTTTGCCCAGATGGACCGATTTCAGGTAGGAGGTCGGGTAGAGCATCTCCTGCATTCCCGGGCCGCCCTTGGGTCCTTCATAGCGGATAATGACGACGTCTCCCGCTTTAACATCGCGGTCCAGAATGGCATCGCAGGCGGCATCCTGGGAGTAGTACACTTTTGCCGGCCCCGTAAACTTGTATATGGAAGGATCGACACCCGCCGTTTTAACAATGCAGCCTTTTTCAGCCATATTCCCGAACAGGACGGCAAGTCCTCCTTCGATATCGTAGCAGTGCTCAATACTTCGTATACAGCCCTTTTCCCGGTCCTTATCCGCTTCCTCGTAGTATTTTTCCTGAGATCCCATTTTCAGGGACTTCACCCGCCCGGGGGCTGCGTAAAACCTTTTCAGGGCTTCACTGTCGGCTGCCGGATTGTTTATATCGTATTTTTTTATGGCCGCCCCGAGATCCGGAGTGTCTATGCGCCGGACGGAGGTATCGATCAGCCCGGCTGAGGCCAGCTCTGCCAGTATGGCTATTATCCCCCCGGCACGATTAACATCTTCGATATGATACCGCGAGTTGGGGCTTACCTTGCAGATACAGGGGATTTTACGGGACAGCCTGTCTATGTCGTTCATGGTGAAGTCCACTTCAGCGGCATTCGCCACAGCCAGGAGATGAAGTACCGTATTGGTTGAGCCCCCCATGGCTATATCGAGGGACATGGCGTTTTCGAAGGCACTCTTTGTCGCTATGGAACGGGGGAGAACCGAATCGTCGCCGCCGCTGTAATAGCGATCCGCCAGAGCTACGATCATGTCTGCCGCCTCTTCAAAAAGAGAGAGCCTTTTTCTGTGTGTCGCGACGATAGTTCCGTTACCGGGCAACCCCAGACCGAGAGCTTCGACAAGGCAATTCATGGAGTTGGCTGTAAACATACCCGAGCAGGAACCGCATGTGGGGCAGGCGCTTCTTTCCACTTCTTCAACTCTTTCATCGCTGACGGTGGAATCGGCGCCGGCTACCATGGCGTCGACCAGGTCGAACTTTTCCGGTCCCGAGACACCGGCTTCCATGGGGCCGCCGGAAACGAATATGGTCGGTATATTGAGCCGCATGGCGGCGATCAGCATTCCCGGAGTAATTTTATCGCAGTTACTGATACAGACCAGGGCATCGGCTTTGTGGGCATTGCACATATATTCCACCGAATCGGCAATGATTTCCCGGGAGGGGAGGGAGTAGAGCATACCGTCATGGCCCATGGCAATGCCGTCATCGATGGCAATAGTATTGAATTCGGCGGCAAAACAACCTTTCTCCTCGATGATCTTCTTGACCATCTGGCCGGTTTCGTGGAGATGAACATGACCGGGAACAAACTGGGTAAAGGAATTGGCAATGGCGATGACAGGCTTGTCCATCTGGCTCTCTTTCATTCCGTTGGCTCTCCAGAGGCTTCTGGCTCCGGCCATTCTCCGTCCCGTTCTGGTCTCGGCACTTCTCAAGGTATAGGGCATATTTTCTCTCCTTCTGCCTGGGCTGATCTTAAGTATTTGTAAAGTTTCTGTAGTATTACTATATTTTCATAAATTCCGTTTTTCGTGAATGACAAAAATGGAAAAAAAAGGAAAAATCATATTATGATATTAAGCAATTTCCATACTCATTGTGACTATTGTGACGGGGCGGGAACACCGGAAGATGTTGTCGAAGCGGCCCTGTCCCGCAATTTCGATATTCTGGGGTTTTCCTCACACGCTCCGATCGCTTCGGAACCGACCTGGACTATCAGCGAGAGCGATCTTCCCCTTTATCTGAAACATATCGATGAACTGAAAGAGAAATATGCCGGGAAACTGGAGATCTGGAAAGGATTGGAAATCGATTATATCGATGGTATCAGCGGACCGTCCTCCAGGCGGTTTAAGGATCTGCACCTCGATTACGCCATAGGTTCCGTCCATATGATAAAGTCCGGGGACGGGGAAAGATTCCTCGCTGTCGACGGTCCGGAGGAACATTTGATCGAATTGATCGATGTGGTCTATAACGGTTCGGTGGAAAAAGTTACGGAAAAGTATTACTCTCTGATATGCGATATGGTCGATGGAGGAGGATTCGATATCCTCGGTCATCTCGATCTGATAAAAAAGCGCAACCGCGATAACCGGTATTTCGATGAAAACGCGCCGTGGTACAGAAATCAGGTTCGCGATACGCTGGATTATCTGAAGAACAGGGATTTAGTCGTAGAGGTGAATACAGGAGGGATTTCCAGAGGGGCAACCGATACGGTATACCCCTCTCCCTGGATTATCAGAGAAGCCTTTGAGAGAAAGATCCCTCTCATGCTCAATGCCGATTCCCATGTGCCCGAACACATAGATTTCTATTTCGCCGAAGCTCTGAAAATTATCCGGGACTGCGGTTACAGGGAGCTCCATACCCTCAAAGGAGAAGGCTGGACAAGCTTCCCCATCGAGGTTTAAAGGGCATCGACAAGTTCCCTGAAACGGTCGCCTCTATCGAATTCGTTGAGAAACATGCCGAAAGAGGTGCAACCGGGAGAGAGTATGACCGCATCGCCTTCGCAGGCCTCTCCGTAAGCCCGCTCCAGGGCTTCCTTCAGGGAGCCGTAGGGGCCCTTCCACTTTATCCCGTTCTCTTTGAGCACCGGTATTATTTTTTCCGTTCCGCTGCCCTCAAGCAGGAAAATCCCCTTGGTTTCTTTAAGGGCTTTCCCCAGGACTTCGAATTTCAAGTCCTTATCGGTTCCCCCCGTAATCAGCAGGGGCGGCTTTTTGAAGCTCTCCACCGCGGCGGCCACCGCTTCGGGAATGGTGGCGGCAGAATCATTGTAGAACTCAATTCCATTTCTGGTCGCGAAATGCTCCATCCTGTGAGGGACGCCTTTGAAAGCAGATAATCCGGCGCATATCGCCTCCGGTTCCACTCCGGACTTATAGAGAACAATACCGGCTATCAGCATATTCATGCGGAAATGTTCGCCCGGTACGGAGAGCGCCGCGGGAACTATTTCGAATATCTCCCTGCCGTCTTCCGTATAATAGCCGCTCTTATCGCCGAGCCAGCCGCAGCGTCTTTTATCAGTTTCCGACGGTTCGGCGGAATAAAAGCGGTACACATCGCCGCCGCTTTCGCGGCAGAATTCCTCAGCCCAGCTGTCTTCTCCGAAAAGCGAAATCTGTCCCCGTTTCTGATTGCGGTATATGAGTTTCTTGTCCGCGACGTAATCGCGGAAAGTCCTGTAGCGGTTCTGGTGATCATGCATGATATTGGTGATCAGGGCAATCTGCGGCTTCAGGAGATCCCTTTCTCCCAGATCGTGGAGCTGCCACGATGACAATTCGAGTATGACGCGGTCCTCTTTATTCAATTCATCGATAAAAGAGAGGGGCGAAACGGTGATATTTCCCCCGAGCCTGGTTCCGGGATAAGCATGTTTCATAACATGATAAATCGCCGAAACAGTAGTCGATTTTCCCTTGCTTCCCGTTACGGCGATGACGGGGTTCTCCGTCAGCTGGAGGAAGAGCGATATATCGGTTTCCACCTGCCGGGCCATTTTGAGGAAAGGAGACTCCGGAGGCACAGCCGGATTTTTGATAACCAGATCCGCATCTGCAAAATCCCTGTCCCGGTGTTCCCCCAGAACGTATTCGATGTCCAGTCCCGCGAGTTTATCCATGGAGCTCTTCAGTTTATCCCGACTGCCCAGGTCGGTCACAGTGACTCTCGCTCCGGCTTTTGCCAGAAAGCGGGCTGTGGCTATGCCGCCGCCGTGCAGACCGAGTCCCATTACAGTAATTTTGCTGTCTTTCAGTGCATTTCTCGTTATTGTCATTGAATCATCTTATAAAAAATCAAACCTTCTTTGCAAGAAGGCTTTTCCGGCGATACACTTAAAGTATGAAAAAGCTGAAATACAAACAGATCCTATCGGCTCTAATCTTTATGGTTTGTTCCGGTTTTCTCTTTGGCCAGAGTCGATCGGCTGTAATCGTTTATGCGGAAGGTGAAGGATTCACGCTGGTCCGGGAGGGAGCTTCATCTTTTTTCGAAGTCGATTATGACGATATATTGGGAATGCTCCTCTATGAAGGCGATACTGTGCTGACCGAAGAGAATACTTTTCTGGAAATTCAGGTGACCTCCAATGCCAGTTTGATCAAAATCGCGGAAAACACCACCTTTGCTTTCGAGCGAATCGGAAACTCCGGAGGCGGGACTCTCAATGTGGCCTATGGCAGGATCCGTGCAAAAATCAATAAACTGACGACAGAAGACAAATTCGAGGTCATGGGCTCCGGAACCACGGCCGGAGTCCGCGGAACCGATTTCGGTTATGATCTGACTTTCGGTGAAGACATTACCGAAGCGCAAACCAATGAAGCCATCACTTCGGTTTACTGCTTCGAAGGTGCCGTTCAGGTCCAGCAGGAAGATAAAGAGACCAGAGAATTGAAGGAAGTTCTTATAAAAGCTGACCAGATGGTCGTCACATCTTCAAATGCGACGGATCAGCCGCTGGTCGTCTATCAGATCGATCAGGAAATCGATCAGTTCTGGGAAGAGAACAGGTTCGTATATGAGATGATCGAAAAAGAGGATGTCCAGATTGTGGACCTGGCTGAGAGCACCGCTGATGATGATTATTATACGGCGAAAATTTTCGGCGAAAAACGACGTCTCCAGAACTCGGGAGGCGGCTTGGCTCTTGCGGGACTTCTCCTCGGCGGCGGCAGCGCTGCCGCATTCAGCTTTATGGAGGATAAAAGTCTGGGGATCGGGCTGGCCTCGGTCGGCGTCGCATCGTTTATCTCCGGTCTCATACTTCTTTTAAACAGCTCCACATTGCCCGATCCTCCCGAGGGATGGGTTCCTCCTCCCGAGAGAGAAGAGGCAGGCGACGTTTCGGAAGAGAATTCACCCTGATAAAGAAAGCCCCCGGCTGGCACGAGGCCACTGAAAAAGTCTCCCTAAAGTAGGAGTTCTAAAGGACATGGAAACAAGAAATTGTGACCATGTCCTTTTTTCATGATAA
>JAFGXR010000050.1 GCA_016936555.1 Spirochaetales bacterium
GTGATTTTCCTTCCTCCTCTCCCTCTGGGAGAGGCCGGGTGAGGGTTTATACAAGCCCAAAGGACTTGTGGGTAATAGTATGCTCCCAATGGGAGAAGGGGGTAATCGTTCGCCAGGGTGAGGGCTGGAAAACATACTTTTATCACAAACTCTGTCGGTTCTGATTTAGTTCTTTCTGTCGTAAGCCGCCTGATAAATGGCCGTCACTTCTTTCAGTCCCATCTTATCGAGCTCCGCGAAAATCTTCGCGAAGTCTGCCGGAGCGTCGGCTCCGATCAGAGCCCTGGAGCTCATTTCAGCCGTGTAGAGATTAATCTGGCTGAGCTTGTCGTCGATGACCATCTGCTCATCTTCGGTGAAGCTGAGAATGGGGAATTCTTCTTCTATGAAGTTATCCATATAGTCGATACGGGCTTCCGTCGCGATGGCGTTGGCAAACTGCTTTTCGTACTCGATATCCTGCTGAAGACCGATCTTCCACTGCATGCCGTTCGTCACCAGAGATTCGTGGAATCCCATATCGGGGTTGGCTGTAATTTTTTCCGTATAGACCGGGTTGCCGTTTTTCAGTACATAGGTGTCGTTTTCCACTCCGAAGTTCACGTAGCGGCTGCCCTCGGGGCTGAAGATATAGTCCATCATTTTAATCGTGGCTACGGGATCGGGGTTGCTGTGGCTGATGGACCATCCGCCGTCTCCCCGGACTTTGCTCATCTGTATTCTCGTAAAGGGCCTGTCGGCTGTTCCCACGGGAGGGGCCATATGGCGGAGATTGAATCCGGGAATCTCCGATGCGAGGTCGTCATTGATACTGGCCGTAGAGGCGAACCAGTCGTGAATGGCTCCCGCCTGGTCTTTGCCGAGAAGATCGTTTCTGGGATTGCCGGGACGGGTGAGGATTTCCTGATCGATCAGGCCTTCATTATAGAGTTTGGCAATGTATTTAAGGAAATCAAGGTACTGCGGTTCCGAGGGGCCGTAAACGACCTTCCCGTTCCTGAGAACCCATCCTGTATCGGCATCGAAGGCGTAGGCCAGGGCGCCGAGGTTGTAGAAGGCGTCATCGCCGCGGCGGCGGAAGATCATGGGAATTTCATCGGCTTCGCCGTTTCCGTTGGGGTCTCCGGTTTTAAAGGCCTTGAGGACATCGTACAGTTCGTCGGTCGTCGTGGGAACCTCTTTGCCCACAGCTTCGAGCCAGTCGAAGCGGATAAACCAGCCGCGGGCGGCGTTCAGCGCCGAGAGCATGGGGATGTAGTAGATATTGCCGTCGGATGCCAGGAGCGATTCCCTTACTTTGGGATCGTCGAGAACGGCGGCTTTCAGGTTGGGGGCGTTTTCCCTGATCAGATCTTCCAGGGGAAGAAAGGCTCCCTGGGCACCGAATTTGTTGACAGAGGAGAATCCGCCCTTTCCTTCGTAATAGGCCATGACATCAGGCAGGTCGCCGGAAGTCATAATCAGGTTGAACTGCTCGTCTTTCACTTCGGTGCTGATCAGCGACCAGTTCAGTCTGGTTCCCGTTGCTTCTTCAATTCCTTTCCAGTTGGCCAGAGATTCCGTGTCGACCTGGAGCTCCGCCGCCTTGACGGCCCATACGTCGAGTTCGACCGGTCCGCCCGAAGAGCCGGACGCTTCCTGGTTTCCCGAAGCGCTGACAAAGCCTATTGTCATAACCATAAGCAGGGGAATAAATATTTTTTTCATTGAGACTCCTTTTCCGGGCAATCCCGGTATATTTAAAATCCCGTACAACGGGGGATTTTTTTTCTGATCAGCCCTTGACCGAGCCGAGAGTCGCTCCCTTGACAAAATATTTCTGTATAAAGGGATAGATGACTGCGATCGGCAGCGTCGCCAGAACGATGGCGCCGTATTTGATCACTTCCGCATTGCTGCCGCCCCTGTTGAGGCTGGCGTCCATTTCCTCTCCCATGGAGGCCAGAACGATAAGCTCTCTCAGTACGACCTGCAGTGGTTGCTTGGTTTCGTCCCTGAGGAAGATCATGGCCCAGAAGTACCCGTTCCACCGGTTGATGCCGTAGTAGAGGCCTATGGTCGCCAGGGCGGCTCCGGAGAGGGGCAGAACAATTTTCAGCAGTATGGTGAACTCGCTGGCTCCGTCGAGCCGGGCCGCTTCGAACATCTCCTCGGGCATCTGCTGAAAAAAGGAGCGGAGAAGGATGATGTAATAAGGGAAGGCGGCGAAGACGATGAGGAGAGCCAGCCTCGTATCGAGCATATGGAGACCCCGGACCACGAGGAACAGGGGGATCATCATTCCCGTTGCCGAAATGAACATGGTCAGGGATATGAAGATATTGATGAAGCGGTAGCCGTTGAATCCCCTCCGGGACATGGGGTAGGCGGCCAGGATTGTAATCGCCAGGTTCACTCCCGTTCCGAAAAGCGTGTAGAAGATCGTATTGGCGTAGCCCTGCCAGATCCTCTCGTTTCTGAAAAGGATCTTATACCCCTCGAAGCTCAGAGGTCCTTTGGGGAAGAAGGTGACCTGATTTCTGATGACCATATCGGGATCGGAAATGGAGGCCGATATGGTGAAGAGGAAGGGGTAGAGCATGACGGCGCATATGAGGATAACCGCCGCCGCCACAGCGATGGTCCAGAACAGTTCCATTTTACCAGAGGGACGATTCACTTTTCATTCTCCTTGCAATGGCGTTTGATGACAGAACGAGCACCAGGGCGACGAATGTTTCGAACAGACCGACCGCCGTGGCGTAGGAGTAGTCCGCATTGACCAGACCTCTTCTGTACACGAGGGTGCTGATCACCTCCGATGTGTCGAGGATGACGTCGTTCTGAAGGAGCAGGACCTGCTCGAAGCTGATGCTGATGATCTTGCCCACCTTGATGATGAACATGATGACAATAGTGGGGATGATTCCCGGAAGGGTGACATGGCGCAGCTGCTGGGGCCTCGACGCGCCGTCGCACCGCGCCGCTTCGTAGAGCGTGGGGTCGATGGCCGTCAGGGCCGCCAGATAGATGATTGCGGAGAAACCCGATTCCTTGATGATTCTCAGGGACGTGAAAATGCCCCAGAAATATTTCGATTCCTGCATGAAATAGATGCTTTCCAGTCCGAGCTTCATGCGGAAGGCGTTGATGACGCCGGTGCTGGGGGAAAGCATATTCAGGGCGATCCCCGCCACCACGACATAGGAGACGAAATGGGGGAGCAGCGTGACCGTCTGAGTGGCTTTCTTGAAGGGCTTGTTCTGGATGCCGTTCAGAAGCAGCGCCAGAATAATCGGCGCCGGAAATCCGAAGGCCAGATCGAACAGCCCGATCATCAGCGTGTTTCTCAGGACTCTCCCGAAATAGATGGAGGAGAAGAACTGGCGGAAGTATTCGAGTCCCACCCAGGGGCTCCCGGCGACGCCTCTGAAGGGGCTGTATCTCTGAAAAGCGATGATGACGCCGCCCATGGGCAGGTATTTGAAGAGCGCGAAATAGAGAATAACCGGAATCAGCATGATCCACAGTTCTCTCTGGTTAATCAGGCTCTTTTTCTTTAGTTTGTTCCTTGTCATAAGGAAAGAATATCACATTGTAATGATTTGTCAACTATTTGTGTTGATAATTGTGCAATACAATTATCCGGCGGATCTTTTCTGCCAGCAGGACCTTCTGATAACCAGACTTGTTTCCGATACCCCTTCTTCCCTGCAGGGCGATGTCCTGGTAATCAATTCCTTTAAAAGAGACAGGGAGCTGCAGATCAGCTGGTTCCGGTTCACTTTGACAGTCGTGAGCGGAGGAGCGGCCATTTCGGCCATGAAAAGGTCATCGAACCCGCTGACCGACACTTCCTCGGGGACGCGGATATTCTGTTGATGGAGCAGATCATAGATCCGCAGGGCGCAGATATCGTTATAACAGAGGATCGCCGTAGCACCCTTATCAATCAATTCTTTCAATTTCAGAGAGTCTTTATTTGATCCCGGAGTAAAATGGAATTCGGAAATTTCCGGTTTGGCGTTACGGCAGTTTTCCTCCAGCGTGTTTCCAATTACTTTCAGTCTGTTGTCGTAAACCGATGTCATTTCAAATTCATTGGAAAAGGCAAAAATGAATTTTTCATGGCCGAGACTGGCTACATAGGCTGAAAGCTGTTCCAGGCCTCCGTTATCCATCATGACAGAGCCTATTCTCCCGGAAAAGTCTTTGTGGATCGACCTGTTGATCAATACAAGAGGAATATCGTTCTTTTCAAGAAAATCGATATAGCAATCGGGAAGACTACCCTGAACAAGTGTCCCTTTGGATCGCAAAAGGATATTTTTCGTCTCTTCCGGAAGAACCGTCTCTCTTTTATCATATACCAGAAGGTGGGGTTCCATTCCCTCTTCCTTCATTTCGTGGAGGTAGTTGAGATAGAGTTCTTTTCCGTGATAACCCACGGCCGTATCCTCTCCCCTCAGGTATGATGACCGGGCCTTATCGATAAGCATGGGGATTTCAGGACCCGCCAGGGCGCTCTTCTTTCCGGTCACCAGGGAACCTGATCCCTGGCGTGAGGCGATTATGCCCAATCCCGCCAGATGGGTTGTCGCCTTATTGGCGGTCTGGGGGCTGACGCCGTATATTTCCGCCAGTCTTCTCACCGTCGGGATCGCTTCCCCCTCTTTCCAGGTCCCTTTGTTGATCTCATCGATAATCAGATCGGCTATTTGTATATATTTTTTACTGCTCTGTTCCTGATTCATTCTTATATGATGGTTTGATTGTTATATTGTGTCAAGAATTATGCAGTACAATTATTGCTTTTGTGATGAAGTAAACTTTGAGAAAGTGTTTGTCACAGCCTCCATTAACCCGTATATTAGAGGGGCTTCCCTCAGGAGGGTTTATGGATTTTTCAGACATTCGTTCCTATCCGGAAAAAATATTCTCCACATACTGGCATAAGGTCATAGAAGATCCCCATTTCAAAGTCCTTCTGGAACACCTGAGCCGTCATCACCTTAACATCAGGAACATTGTTTCGTCTCTTAAAAGCCATGACCAGTTCAGGAGCCTGATGATCCAGATGGTCGAACTGCTGGTGATGAAGACTGTCGAAGACATTTCCTTCAGCGGCACGGCGGAGTTGAAGAAACCTGCGGAAAGCGGGTCGATTTTCATCTCCAATCACCGGAGCACCTCCCTGGATCCCATTCTGTTCAATTACATGCTTCACGGAGAAACCGGCAATACGGCCTATAATGCCGCCGGAGACAACCTCCTCAATACCTCCTGGCTGGGACACCTGATCCGGCTGAACAGGGGATTCATAGTCAAACGCAATGTCGGGGATATGGATCAGAAACTGCACGAAGCGGAAAAGCTCTCCCACTATATCCGCTCCCTCGTCCGGAAAGGGGGAAATGTGTGGATCGCCCAGCGTAACGGCAGAGCCAAAGACGGAGATGACAGAACGGACTCGGCGGTGCTGGCGATGCTCAAGCTATCCCACAAAGAGAAGAGCTGGGAAGAATTCAGCCGGGAAATACCCCTTGTGCCGGTCAGCATGAGTTATGAAGAGATCCCTCTCGATACCTTAATTGTCCGGGACCATCTGGGAATGACCGATACGAATGATTCCCGGAGGGACAGCGGCCAGATCCTGCAGGAAATCGGCGAGACGAAACGGAAGATTCACATCCATATCTCTCCCCGGGTCATCGGCTCGAAAAGGGCTGAACTGGTAAAGAAGCTGGATGATAGTATCATAAGCGGTACAAAAATCTGGGAATCCAACAACTATGCGGCCCGTCTTCTCCACAGGCTGGACTCCGTAAAAGACAAGCCCGTCCGCTGGCTGAAAGAAAAGCTGAGCAGCCAGGATGAGCTTTTGCGGCACGCTTTGATCAAGCTCTATGCGGCGCCTGTCATCAATAGGATGAAACTGGATAATCCCTGATCGAAATAATCGAGCAAGCCGGTATCTTCCTGTAACCGGTATTGTCTCTTTTCTCTGCAAGTCCCTCTCCGCTTCGGAATGGTCGGAAACGAGTTCCCTGCTCGCCGATGGAACGGAAGGAGGGGGGGCTTGAGAGATGCGACCCGTGCCTGCTATTATTGACCATGATCCACCACACGACAAAATATAACAGCGGTACCCACTACCGTTTTGAAACTCGAAAAATCTATGAATCGGAGAAGATTCTTGCCGTCTATACTCCCTGCGATACACCTTTGAAGAGCTATCGGGGTGAGTTCAACACCCATACGCATATCCTGATGTTTTATTTCAGGGACAGGCTCCACAATATCCATATTCACTGGAATCCCGACTGGTCGCCCCGGATGCATTACGTCAACATCGCTTCGGAAGCCGACTGGAACGGAGAACAGGTTTCCGCTATTGATCTGGATCTCGATCTGATCCGCTTTTTCGGAAGCGAAGAGATCATTCTCGATGACGAGGAAGAATTTGAAGAGAACAGCAGCCGTTACAGTTATCCCCCTGATCTGATAGTTCGCTGCCGGAGGGAAGCAGATCAAGTCAGGGAAGAAATGGGTACCCGCCTCGGTATCTGGAGCGATGAGATCTTCAGCTGGCGGCCGGGAGAGAAGCTCCCCCTTCAGAATCTACGCTGATCCCGCCTTTTCAATCAGAAATTATCCCCGTCGAGGAGATTCCCCAGCATACCGAGAGCCGAGCCTTCTCCTTTGCGTTTTCCGCCGGCGGACGGGGCATGGCGGATAATTCGGTCGGCGAGCCGCGAAAAGGGCAGGCTCTGGAGATAGACCGTGCCGTGGCCGCTCAGTGTCGCCAGGAAGAGACCTTCCCCGCCGAAAACCATCGACTTCAGGCTGCCGGTCTGTTCGATCGAATACTCTATCCCGTCGGTAAAGGCCACCAGGCAGCCCGTATCGAGGCGGAGCTTTTCGCCGCGCAGTTCCTTTTTGATGATGGTTCCTCCGGCATGGAGAAAGGCTTTCCCGTCCCCCTCCAGTTTCTGAAGGATAAAACCTTCCCCTCCGAAGAAGCCCGTGCCGATTCTCTTATTCAGCGTTATGGATACTTTCGTCCCCAGGGCCGCGCAGAGAAAAGCATCTTTCTGACAGATCAGCCTTCCGCCCATCTGCCCCATATCCACGGGTATGATCTTCCCCGGATAGGGAGCCGCAAAAGCCACTTTTTTCTTTCCGGAACCGCGGTTGGTAAAATGGGTCATAAAGATGGACTCGCCCGTCAGAACCCGCTTTCCCGCGGAGAAGAGTTTTCCCATAATGGAATCGTCTGCTTCCGTCCCGTCTCCCATTTTCGCTTCGAACTGGATTCCCTCTTCCATCCAGTTCATGGCTCCCGCTTCGGCAATGACCGTTTCCCCCGGATCGAGTTCCACTTCCACAGTCTGCATATCGTCGCCGAATATTTCATAATCGATTTCATGGCTTGTCATTTATTTCTTCTCCGTTTCTTTCAAAGGCAGTATCACCTCTACTTTATTGCCTTTTCCCCGGAATTCAAGATGATTTTTAAAAATCAGCTTCGCCATGGCCACCCCGCGGCCGTGAAGGTTGAAAATGGCGTCGGGATCAATCTTGAGATATTTTTCGTATTCGAAGCCCGGTCCCCTGTCAGAAATCATGATTTTTAGCGAACCGCCGCTTTTCTCGAAGTCGACCTTTACTTTCTTGCCGAGGTTTTCACGGGCGGAAAGCCGCTGCCGGATCTCTTCGTCAAAGCGGTCTTCCATAATCAGTTCCTCTTTCATATCGTATCCGATGCCCAGATTGCCGTGCTCTATGGCGTTGAGGAGAAGCTCCGATAAGCCGATGGAAGTCCTGTCATAATCTGTGACCTGAGTGAAGAAAGAAGCCACTTTCCGCGCCTCTTCCGGTGTCTCCACTTCGATTTCCCCTTTCCTGATAAAATCGGTTATACCGTATACAGTCTCTCCGGTGTTGTCCCTGATCGCCTGGAGGTTATGGTAATCGAAAACAGCTTTTTTCAGGATGGTCGTCAGCACTTCGAGGCTGTAGGGTTTGGTCATGTAGTAGAAGGCACCCGCTTCTATCCCCTCTATAATGCTTTCCTTATCTTTTTTCCCTGTCTGCATGATGACGGGGATGTCGGAATAGGCTTCCAGCTGCTTTATCTGTTTCAGCAGCTGGATTCCCGTGATGGACGGGAGAACCCAGTCGAGGATTATCGCCGACAGATCTTTGTTCTTCTCCAGCAGCTCCAGTCCCGTTTCCCCGTCGTTGGCCGTCAGGGCTGTATAACCTTCCATTTCCAGAAAATCTGTCAGTATCGTTACAAGGGTAGGGTCATCATCGATGATGAGAATCTTTTTGTCCGGTTGAGGCATCTTGGCTCCTTCAGGCTGTTCAGCGTTGCGGTAAAACGAAGAGATTTCCATTTAATTGTAGTAGGGAGTCCGGCAGCTTTCAAATTTTAAGAGTCTTGATGAAAACTCATCCTCTGATTTACAATAGGCCCTATGAAAGTTGAATGCGGATGGTGCGGAATTTCAATGGGTGAGAGACCGGGACCTGAAAATGAAGTTTCTCACGGCATGTGTTCCGACTGCGCTTTCCGGATGCTCTCCAGGCAGGAAGGGTCTATCAATTCCTTTCTCGATAAAATGGATTATCCCGTATTGCTTGTCGATTCCGATGTCAATCTGAAATACGAAAACAGGATGCTTCGCGAGCTGACCGGGAAAAATGAGCAGCAGCTCGAAGAGCGGAAAGGGGGAGAGGTTTTTGAATGCGTCAACTGGCGTAAACCCGGCGGATGCGGAAAGACGATCCACTGCAGCGGCTGTACTCTCCGCAACACCGTCGAGAAAACCTATCTCTCGGGAAAACCTTCGACCGATGTTAAAACCACTCTTAAAGTTGTGACGGAGAATGAGGAAAAGCAGATCAGCAGTTTCATTTCCACACAGAAGGTCGGGGATTATGTGCTGCTCTCGGTCCGAAAATTCAAAGTGGACGGTTAAACCATCTTTTCCGCGGCAGCGGGACCAGAATGGATACTTTTCCGCGGATTTCCCCGTAACCTTTTTTTCTCTCGAGCTGACGTTTTTCCATCATAGGTATGGAGACGAAAGCAAACTGGCACAACATGATTACCGGGGCGAAGCCTGTCCAGTATTTTCCGGGAGCCGCCGCCAGGGCGAAGAAATAGAGGCTGAACCAGAAGAGGATTTCACCGAAATAATTGGGATGCCGGCTGAATTTCCATAAACCCCTGCTTACCGGTTTATCCTTTTCCGCCGATTCCCTGTGCCGGGATAACTGAAAATCGCTGATCCATTCCATGGCAATGGCTCCGAGAGCCGCACCTGAGGCAATAAAATCCATAATATTCAGAGAGACCGGTCCCGCCGTAATCGCGAAATAGGCGGGAATCATGGATAGAAAAACCAGAACCGTCGGGAAGATATGAAGACCGAGGAAACTGACCGGCCAGTATAACCGCCCGGTGCTGCCCCTGAGAGAGACAAACCGCCAGTCCTCATGGTTCAGTCCCGGCCAGGAAAGAGCCCAGTTCGCCGTCAGACGCAACCCCCATAGCCATGTTACAGCCAGAATTAAAATCGGGCGGACTGTGACTCCCGCAGCATTTTGAGCCGCCATTATCCAGACAGAAAAAATGACCGGAGGCGCGGCGCTCCAGTAGGCATCGTAACAGCTGGAATTATCGGATATGAGACTGAAGATATAGATGGCCGAGGCAGCCGCCAGATCGGCCAGAAATGCCCTGGTCAGCAGAGAAGAGGTTTCCGGAAGAAAACGCCAGGTCAGCCAGGCTGCGGCGAAGGCGGTTCCGTAGGCCATCAGAATATAGAGAAAAGAGAGAGTTCGGGAGTTCTTCAGGGTTTTCATATTTATTCCTTTGTTTCCGCGGGCCGGACATGGATGATAATGCCGGACAGGTGAGCCATAAGTGAGAGCCTCTCCACATGGCCGGTTCCCGACGGCGTGAGATAATTGACATTGGCTCCTCCTGTCCGGGAAGCCCTGGACAGACCGTCGGCGCCCTGATGTCCCCAGCCGAAGGGTATCGCTGCGGCTCCGGGCATCATGTCCTCCGTAAACCGGACGGGAAGAGTTATGGAGCCTCTCTCGTTGAACACGTCCGCTTCTCTCGATACGCCGCTCTCTATCTCTTCCTCTGTAAATCCCGCTTTTGATCCGTCCAGAGGATTGAGGTAGATATAGTTGCTGTTGTTTTTCCCTTCAACCAGGGAAGGGGCATTCTGCATAAAGGTGTTGTGGGTCAGAAGCTGGCGCATATTAACGAGCTTGAGGGCATCGGCATGGTCTTTTTCCCATTGCCATTCCCCTTCCAGCTTGTTCATCGCCCTGATCATCGGTTCCGGGGCCAGATCGACCAGACCGTCTTCGGTGTAAACCCTTTTGCCCAGAAAGGAACCGGCTCCGTACTGGGGCAGAAGGATGCCGTCGGGATGGTGTCTCATCTTTCTGATTCCCTTTTTCCGGGAGAGCTTTAAGACGATATCGAGGATCTGTTCGTGGGAGAAGGCCATACCTTTTTCCATAAGGGGGATCTTTTTCAGAAAGCGTCTCAGGCTGAGCCAGTAGTGAATGGCCCGGGAGCCGAAGAACTTTCCGCCGCTGTAGCGGCACAGCTCCTGGTAGATCCACAATTCGTCTTTTGCCTCTCCCAACGGCTCGATGACTCTGTCCGTATACTGATAGAAGCGCCGGTGGGTTATGCCCATGAGCGAGTGAAAGAGATAGTTGATATCGGCGTGCTCGAAGGGAGTTATGCCCGGCAGAATGTAGTGGGAGAGATTGCCGGTCATATTCCGGAAGATATCGACAGATACAAGCAGTTCAAGGCTTCTAAACGCTTTTTCCGTTTTCGCTGTATCGGGCAGCGTCAGAAGTGGATTCCCCGCGGCGACGATCAGGGCTTTGATCTGCCTTCCGCCGGGCGTGAGGATTTCATCGGCCAGAAGCGAACCGGGAAACAGATCGTTCACCGCTTTGAACTCTCCGATCCGGCTGCTTTTATCGGTCATCATGATACGGTTCTTCGCACCCATTTTCGGGAAGTCCACAAGCCCCTTGTTGACCGTAGTCCCTCCCTTTCTGTCCAGGTTTCCCGTCATGGCGTTTATGGCTTCGCTGACCCAGAAGGTCAGCGCGCCGTTCCGTCCCATATTGATTCCCGTGGAGCAGTAGATGGAGGCGCCGTCGGCCTCCGCGAAGGATCGGGCCATATCGCGGATCGATTCCTCGGATATCCCCGACACTTCCGCTGCTTTTTCAGGAGTCCATTCTCTGACGGCGGCCTCGAAACGGTCGAAGTTCTTCATATAGCGGGAGACCTTTTTGTGATCCACCGCGCCGATTCTGATCAGTTCGCCCGCCAGAGCCAGAAGAAAGAAAATATCCGTGTCGGGACGGATGGGGACATGCTCTCCTCCCGCCTTGACTGTTTCGGTTTTCCGGGGGTTGATGTTGATGATCCGGCATCCCCTTTCCGAAGCTTCCTTCAGTTTGTTCATCACATCGGGAACGCCCCGGAAGGACATTTTCGTGGCATAGGGATTGGCGCCCATCATGATAAAGCACCCGGCATTTTCAAAATCCGGCAGGGGCTGCGTCATGGGGAATCCGTACATATGCTGGGCTGTAATGAATTTATTGGAACAGTCCTGGGTCGCCGAACTGTAGGCGCTGTCCGATCCCAGGCCGATCAGGAGAGCCTGGGCGAAAAAGGGGTGGAGGAAGCCGAACCCCGCTCCGTTTCCCACGTAGAGCGCTACCGAATCGGGGCCGTGCTCTTTCTGTATCCTGCGGATTTCCGAGCCGATCTCTCTCAGCGCTTTATCCCATCCCAGGGACTCCCATTCCGTTCCGCTGCGTTTCTGCGGAGAGAGGATTCTGTCGGGAGAATGAACGATCTCGTGGTACTTCAGACCTTTTCTGCAGGCGAAACCCCTGGATACGACATGGTCCGGATTGGGCCTGAGCGAGGTGATTCTGTTTTCTTCCACTGTGGCTATTAATCCGCACCCGACATCGCAGATACGGCAGAATGTTTTCTTTTCCATATAATTGTCCTGAATCGATGTATTTTATTTTTCTGTAATGGCTTTATTCAGTAGACGGCTCAATTCCGCTGTCAAAAAAGGTTTCTTTAAAATGGCAAACAGCCCTTTATCGAGTAGGGCATCCACCTTTTTATCGCTGGTAAAGCCCGACGCTATAATGACCGGGCATAAGGGGGCCGCCTCATGAATCCTCTGAAAAACTTCCGTACCGTCAATATCGGGCATTATCATATCCAGGACGACAGCTTTAATTTTACCGCGGTTTTCTTCGAAGAGTCTGATCCCCTCGGTACCGTTCTGAGCTGTAAGTACATCATAGCCCATCTCCTCGAGAAGGGATGTGCCGGTGATCCGTATCATCTCCTCGTCATCGACCAGCAGAATGGTGCCCGAGCCCCTGACCGGCTCATCCCTCTCTTCTTCAGGCCTGAGGGGCGTCTCTCCGGAGCTGGGCAGGTAGATATGAAAGACCGTGCCTTTTCCCACTTCGCTTTCCACGGAAATGTGGCCTTTATGATCTTTAACGGTTCCGTAAACCGCCGATAAGCCGAGGCCTGCTCCCTTCTCCCGGTCTCTGGTCGAAAAGAAGGGGTCGAAAATTCTGGGAAGAGTCTCCCGGGGGATTCCCGCTCCCGTATCGCTGAAATCGATCTGAACATATTCTCCCGGCTTCAGGTGGATCTTCCCCTTACCGCTCTCTTCCGCCGACAGAGTTACATTGGAAGTTGTAATCAGTATCTCGCCGCCCTTTTCCATGGCCTGGGAGGAGTTTATGGCGAGATTGACGAAAATATTCTGCAGCATCCCCGGCTCACCTTTGATCATGGGGTTTTCCGCCAGGTTCTTAAAGTGGATCTTCACTTTTTTGTCGATGGTTTTCCAGAGGATCATAATGGAGTCGCTGATCAGGTTATGGATATTGAGGGATTTAGATATGGTGAAGTTTTTCTGGGAGAAGGTGAGGAGCTTGCCGGTCAGTTCATCGGCATTCTGCACAGCCTGGATAATCAGATCCACATACTTCAGGCCCTTTTCATTCAGTCCGCAGGCCGGCTTTTTCAACAGCTGGGCCGCTCCGATTATACCCCCGAGGGTGTTGTTAAAGTCATGGGCGATGCCTCCGGCGAGCTGTCCGACCGCTTCCATTTTCTGAGTCTGGCTCAGCTGCTCCTGGAGTTCCAGTTTTTCCGCTTCGCTCCTGGTCATATGACCGATCATTTCGACAATGTTGACAAGGAACTCGAGAGCCGTTCTGACCTTTTCTTCCGTGAAAACAGGAACCATTTCATAGGCTTTCAGGTACCCTTCTACATCTTCAATTCCCAGTTCCGCGGCTTGTTTTACGAAGTATTCCCGGGGTTTGACATCTCCTTCGAGAAAAAACTGGCCCGTAAAGAAATTCCCCACATGCCTCTCCCCGACTTTGACCGGTATGGCGGCATCGCAGAGGCCGTTTTTACAGGAATAAATGGTGTATTCCTGATTGGATTCGAGCTTGCTTCCGATATAAATATCGCTTTCGGTACATCTTTGAAGCGCTTTCCCGTTGACCCGGTGGTAATGGGTGCATATCCGCTGCCACCCCGTGGCCACTATGACGGTGCCGTCCAGTTCCAGCAGGGCGGTGACGAAACCCGTCAGCTTCGTAAACTGCTCGCAGATGGACGTTATGAAGTCTATATCGATTATTTCCGAGAGATTGTAGTTCCGCTCTTCCAGCTCCTCTATTCGGGCTGAATTGTAAATCTTCCTGGTCATTTCCTTTATAGCCTTCTCTATAAACATAAGATATGGAAGGCGGTTTTTAAAGTTCTAATAGATATAAGGTATGATCCTGTACTTGACTTTGCTCTCATACTCTTCCCAGAGGGGGCCGTACTTAAGGGCACA
Source organism: Spirochaetales bacterium (assembly GCA_016936555.1). Lineage (GTDB taxonomy): Bacteria > Spirochaetota > Spirochaetia > DSM-2461 > DSM-2461 > Spirochaeta_F. Next base: position 13,947 of record JAFGXR010000050.1, read on the forward strand.
CCTTTTATCATCGGCCATCTGCCTGGGGAAGAGAAGCGCCACATAATAGAGGGGATAGAGCCAGGGCAGAGGATTCGCCGGGTAGCCGACACTGAGTATGATCCCTGAAGCCATAAGAATTTCCCCAAGGTAATTGATATGGCGGCTCAGACCCCAGAAGCCGTTTACAAGTAGCGTTTTTTGTCCGTCGCTCAATGTTTCCGGTTTGATTCCCAGAAAGGATTTGTCCGGATGTGTCTTGAAGTAGAATTTCTGCATATTGGCTCCTCTGGCCAGGCTCCAGCCGGCGAAGAAAAGCAGCACATAGAGAATTCGCAGAATCATATGGGTCCCCGGATCGGGCAGATCAGCCGTCGCCCAGAGAGCGATAGGGTAGAAATAGGGATAAAAGGCCAGGCAGCCCCATCCCAGCTTGAATCCGGTCCGTTCGGCGAAGAAGTCGTAGGTGTAGAGATGGACCTCTTCAAAAGTCAGATACTCGAAGACGAACCAGGAGATCAGGGCGGCGCTGATGAAAACTCCCGGCGAGGCCTGAGTTCCGTATTTCATGTAGTGATGGGCCGCGGCGCTGAGGGCATTCAATTCGAGCATGATGGCGCCGATCATATAAAGCCACATTTTGGCATCAACCCGTTTTTTGAAAAACTGGGGATTCTTCAGACGGCCGAAGTAGAACTCGGCAAAGAAGGACTTGCCCGTGGAAGGTCCTGACAGAACGATATAAAGGGAGAACGCCAGACCCATAACCAGGGCTCCGGCCAGGCTGTATAAACGGACTGTGTAGAGCCAGCTGAACAGTTCCCTGTTCAGAAGCCCGGCGACTATCCAGAGGAGTACCGAAATGACCAGGACTCTTCTTCCGTTGAGGTGGTATTTGAGTTTTTCTCCCGTTATCTCATCGCTGACATATCCCGTGACCTTCCGTCGGGGTACTATCAGATGGAGCCCTGTGATAATCAGGTATATCCCCATCGGGGTCAGAAATCCGGCAATCTGTTTCATCATAGGACCAGAATACTATGAAACGGTTTATTTTTCATCAGTTTTCAATTCCCCTTGAATTCCCTCAATTTTGTTCCTAACATTTATTCATAAGCGAAAAGATGGAATGAAAGAAGAAATCCAAAGGTTAAAAGTTAAAATTGCGGCCATTTTATATGTCAGCCTCTTCATATGCCTTATTTCCAGTGAACTGATCAATTCATTTCTTAACAACAGATTCGATCTTCTCGGATTCAGCCGGACGGCCAGGCTCGCCGCCGCTTTCAAACCCACTGTCCTCGTTGTTTACATCATCTTCACATCTACTCTGTATTCCATCATTCTCCGGTACCTCAAGTCGCTTTTCTATTATCATACGGGCCGGTTTTCTCCCGGAGAAAATAAAGAGCTGGTTTACAGCCGGGCCCGTAAAGCCGCCGTGGCCATGCCGAAAATGGTCATCATCTTTCAGATAACCGTCTGGATCATAGGGACGACGGCCTATTACGCCTTGAAGAAATGGCAGGCTGAAAGCGGCATACCCTATGCTTTCGGCTTGATGCTGAAGATTTCAAGCGGAGCGCTCGGAGCGCTGTATGTTGTTTTCTTTATCAATCTCATCCTGATGGATTTGAAAAAGAAGCTGAACATGACATCGATACGTCCGGCGGAGATCGATAGTTTCGCTAAAAAGCGCGACATGATCGCCATAATCGCCGCGGCATTTTATCTCGTTGTCCAGAGTTCCTATATCGCCTGGTACTATTCCCAGAAAAGCGAACCTGTAACACTGGGGGAATTCGCCCTGTCGGTCCTGCCTCCGATGATTTTCCTTATGTTAATGAGCATCGGACCCAACCTCATTTCCAGAATCGAATTCCGGCTCCATGTGAAGGAAGTGCTGAAAGAGATGGAAATTATCAGCAACCAGAAGGAAATCGGAGAGATCAATCCCATCTATCTGACGAATTTCGATGAGCTGGGCGAGCTGGCCGATGTGACGAACCGTGTCGTGGAGCGTTTTTCAGGGATCATGCAGAACATAAGCGGAGCCATCAATCACCTGGCCGATTCGGCGGGAAATCTGAAGAAGGATTCCGATGCCAACGCCCGGGCGACCAACGACCAGGCGACAGCCGTAGCTGAAGTCGTCGCTACCATGGAGGATTCGAACCGCCTCAGCCGGTATATGGGTGAGATCGCCGGGGAAGTGGAAGGCCATGCAAAGGAAAACCTGGAGAAAGTCGGCTCCGGTATCGAGGGGATTAAAAAATACCTCGATACCATGGAAAAACTGAAGGAATCCAATACGCGTTCCATCAATTTCGTCTTTTCCCTCAACGAAAACATCAAAATGATTATGGATGTGAGCTTTATCATCAAACAGATCGCCGACCAGGTTAAGATCATTGCCTTCAATGCCGAACTGGAAGCCGCCGCCGCGGGGGAGGCGGGGAAAAACTTTGAAATCGTCGCTTCGGAAGTGCGCCGCCTGGCCGATAACACAGTAACTGCCGCCTCGGAAATCCGTGAGAAAATCAATTATATCGAGAAGGAGAGCCGCAAGCTCTACGATGCCTCGCAGGAGACGACCGACCTGATCGATACGAGCTGGGACCTTTCGCAGCAGACCCAGATCTCTTTTTCCGCCATTCAGGACACGTCGAACGCCACGTCTCTCTCCGCCAAATCGATCAGCGACAATATCAAAATGCAGATAGGCGGTTTCGAACAGATCCTCGAGACGATGAAAGAGATCTCCCGCGCCTCGAGAAGCGTCTCCGAAGGGATAAAAACAACTGCCGTGACGACAACCGGTCTGGAGGAGCTGATCGCTTCCCTGGAGAAGCTGATAAACTGATTAATTCAAATCCAGGGGAAACTCATTTGAAGGGATAAAAGCTCAGAAGATTGTTATGGCGGTACAGTTCCGGCTTTCCCAATTCGAGAGAGATGTTACAGGCCGACAGGGATTCCATAATCTCTCCGGCTTTCTCCACCCATTCCGCCCGGGCTCCGGGGGTCATGGAAACAATCTGGTAAGCCAGAGTTATGCCGTAGGCCTGCTGAGAGGGATCTTTGAGAAAATCGGGAATCCCGGTCAGTTTAAGTTCTTCTTTTCTATCGGCAGGCCGCAGAAGTAGAACAAATTCACCATCGGCCCGCAATTCCGTTTTCCACGGGACCATAAGGAAGTTTCCGGGAAGATCACCGGGAATAAATGGCTTTATTGTGTCGTCGAATTTTCTCAAAAGCATATGGAGCGACGACGAGGGCGGGAAGGTGAAGTTCTGAGAATGAGCCGAGGACCGCAGCTTTGTCTGCAGGTCCAGAAGCATTTTGAGAGAAGGGGATCCCGGCACTGTCCGGCACATCAGGCGGATTCCCGGGAACCGCCTCGGCGATCCGTCCCGGTGAAAACAGGATCCCGCCAGGGGGGTATAGCCTGAATCGGTTTCACCATGACTGACCTTCTCGGCCATCTGTTTCTGTGCCAGTTCGCGGGTTGAGCGGTTGCATTCTTTCGGTGATAACACTATTCTGGACTCCTTAAGAATTATTCCTGTTAAATCTACTGAATTGAATGGTAACAGTAAAGCCGGAATACTCCATATAAGAGGAATGCGTGAAAGTGTTAAGAAACAGTATCAGATGGGAGATTTTCTTTAACAGCATACTGACCGCACTCATCATCCTTTTTATTTTCAGTCTTATCTTCTCCCGCATGCTCCGTCAGGCGGAACTGGACAAAGCCTCGGAGATTATACGCGAGAGAAATCTGGCTCTTAACTTCTATGTCGATGGTTTTATGTCCAAAATAAATGATTCCATTGAAATCCTGGCAGCGGACCTTCAGGTTCAGAACGGTCCTTATCTCGATCCCGCGGAGACCCGGGCCCTGCTGGAACGGTATAAATCCTACAGCTGGACAAACCGGGATATCGCCTATATCTATTCAGCCTATGAAAACGGATTGCTTCTTATCAATGATTACGTTGAGCCTGAGGGCTTCAACCCTCTTGAACGGCCCTGGTATATTGCGGCTCAGGAGAAAGCCCCCCACACCTCAATCGGTGTGCCCTACAGAGAAATCAAAGATAACCAGTGGCTGGTTTCCTCGTCCCGCGCCTTCCCCGGGGGTGTGGTCGTTATTGATGCTTCCCTCGATAAAATAGCCGCGCTGCTCGACGAAAGAGCTTCGAGATATGATACGGCCTACAGCCTTATACTCAGCCCCGACTGGAATATACTTATTCACAACAACCATCAGTTTCTCGGACAATCGATAGCTTCATATATGGATGAGCAGGAGATCTCCGGAAGGGATGAAGGGCGGCTGGAATACAGTCTGGACGGAGTGGATAAAATCGCCTATTTCAGCCGCAGCGAAATCGCCGACTGGTATATTATGACAGTGGTCAATCTCGATGAGATTCTGTCGCCGCTGCCCAGGATCATTATCCCCCGAATCATTCTCATCGCCCTGATTGCCGTTTTTCTCGGACTTATACAGAGCTATTATCTGAGAATCCGGTTTTTCACCCCGATTCAGAACCTTTACAGACATGTGACGGATATAATCAACGGAACTGCCGAACCGGAGGAGGAATACGATTATCCCTCCAATGAAATTGGAGTCATTGCTGCAAAGCTGTCAGGCCTTGCGGAAAAAGAGCTCTACACTCTGTCGCAGGAACTGAAAAAAACCAATATGCTTCTCGAGGAGAAAAACCGGGAACTGGAAATTCTCTCGGCAATCGATAAGCTGAGCGGACTCTACAACAGACGGCAGATAGATGAGGAACTGGAAAAAATCCATCAGATGTCGAGCCGGTACGGCCGGGGATTTGCCGTTCTTCTTCTCGATCTCGATCATTTCAAAGCCATAAATGATAATCACGGACATGCCGCGGGTGATGCTGTCATTAGGGATGTCGGAGACATATTAAGAAGATATCTGCGGCCTACCGATATTGCCGGACGGTGGGGCGGTGAGGAGTTTATTGTTATCAGCCCCGAATGCGATGAACACGGACTGGCCGCTCTGGGGAATAAAATCCTTAAGCTTGTGGCTGGTTTCCGGTTCTCCGCGGGATTCCATATCACGACCAGCATCGGCGGTGCTCTATCGGGCCGGGATGAATCGCTGGAGGAACTTCTTCTCCGGGCTGATCAGAATCTCTATTCGGCCAAGAGAGAAGGCCGCAACCGCTTTATTATGTAAAGTCCGGTTTTCCGCCTCCGGCGGATTTCCTTCCGCTCCGGCTCACGTATGCCGAGGCGGTCGCTTCTATGGCTCGCTGAACGGGTATTTGCAAACCTTTATGAACTTTGTTGATAATTGTAGCTGATAAATCACCGGTATCGGATATACTGATAATATGAAAAGCTCAAAGCTTTACCTATTCACCTTCATAGGAATTCTCCTCTCTCTGGTTATCGCCGGCGCCCTGGCTGCCCCTTTAGTGATGAATTATGTCCGCAAAACCTATGTGACCCTGCAGATCGATGTCAATATGCGGCAGGCCGACAATATGGCCCGGGTTCTGAGGAACCTGCTGGATCAGGGGGAATCTCCCGAAATGGTCATCGACAATCTTCAGGCCAGCGTCGAGGGGTCCGAGCTGGACCGGGGCTATCTCTGTATGATCGACAAAGGAGACGGTCAGCTTCTCTGCCATCCCGACCCCGCAATGATAGGGCAGGCCATCGCTCCCATGGGGCAGACCTTCAGCGATCTTCTGACTCCGGCTTCCGGAGAAAAGCCCTGGATCGACAGCATACAGGGCGGCGCCGGGACAGGGGGGCTTCTGGTCTATCCCGATGGCACAGTGGAAATCGATTATTTCACGCCGGTTCCGGGGACGGACTGGATACTCTCCAGCCACGAGAATACCGCTAGGGTTGAAGGCGAAATCGCCGTTATTCAGAATACACTTCTGGCGGGCTTCGGCCTTCTCGGTCTGCTTATCGCCTTTCCCGCGTCCTGGGCGGCGAGGAGAGTCAGCCGCCGATATGAGAAAACCATCGAGAAAGAACAGGCGCGGAGCGAAAATCTGCTGCTCAATGTTCTTCCCGCTCCCATTGCAGCAAGGTTGAAAAATGATGAAAAAGCCATTGCCGATTCATTCGATAGGGTGACTGTTCTTTTCGCCGATATCGTCGGCTTTACCAGACTCACCAGAAACTCCGATCCCTCCAAGGTCCTTAAACTTCTGAACACTCTTTTTTCCACCTTTGATGAAATGGCGAAATCCTTTGGCATGGAGAAGATCAAGACGATCGGCGATGCCTGGATGGCCGCCTCCGGTCTCCCCGTGGCGGAAAGCCACAATGCCGGAGCCGTGGCGGAACTGGCGCTGGAAATGCAGGATTATATGAAGCGCACTTATCTGGATAAAAACAAGCCTTTCTATATCCGCATCGGGATCCACACAGGACCGGCTGCTGCGGGCGTCGTGGGGATCAGCAAGTTCGCCTATGACCTCTGGGGCGAAACGGTGAACCAGGCGAGCCGTCTCGAATCGACCTGTGAAAAGGGAAAAATCCACGTGAGCGAAGCGTTCCGCGAGGCGGCAGGAAGGGATTTCAGTTTTGAAGAGAGAGGGGAAATTGAGCTGAAGGGATTGGGGTCTCACAGGACATGGTACCTGACCGGGCGGGGGTGAAATTCCAGTATCTCCATTTCTTTTGAAGCGGAATCGGCGAAATTCTTGTTTATACAACTAAAGAATCGTAAACTGGGAGTATGAAGGATTTGGGACTGCCGCTGATAAAAAAAGATGATCACTACACCTATGGTATGTATAAAGACTGGCCTGATGAGGAAAGATGGGAATTGATCCATGGTGTAGCATATAATATGAGCCCCGCCCCCAGTCGAAAGCATCAGGAAACGCTATCCTGGCTGTTTAGAGAACTTTCCCTTTTTCTCAAAGATAAATCCTGTAAAACCTATTTTGCTCCTTTTGATGTGCGGTTACCTGAAGCTGATGAAGCAGATGATGAGGCCATCGATACAGTTGTACAGCCCGATATCGTTGTTTTTTGTGATCTTACCCGTCTCGATGATGCCGGGGCGAAAGGCGCTCCCGATATCTGTGTGGAGGTTCTATCACCATCGACAAGCAGAAAAGATCTCTCTGTGAAGTTTGATCTATATGAGCGTCATGGCGTAAAAGAATACTGGGTTGTGGATCCGGCGGGAGAGTGGTTTCAGGTTTTCTCTATGATAGACAATGGAAAATTTGATGAAGGTCGGTTATTTGTCAAAGATGGCGTCTTCCAATCCGTTGTTTTGCCCGGGTTTGAGTTGAATACTCAGGAACTGTTCGAATCGATAAAGAACTAGATCATTTAAAGCTTATACCCCTGCAGATTTTTCAGGAAACAATAGGCATTATTGATTTTAATAAATTCATCTTCCCTGTCGACTGTCAATCCGCCGTTCATATCGGGATGATGGGCTTTCGCCAGTTTCTTGAATTTGTTCCGGAGCATTTTCCCGTCGAATCCCTGCGGCAGTCCCAGAACAGCTCTCGCTTCCTCCGCCTTGTCCCAGGAGTTCATCAGCTCCCAGGCTCCGCTGATAAATGATTCGGCCTGTTCACCCGAAATGGCGTCATAATTCTCACTGTCCAGATAGAAATACTTTGCCGAAACATCATCGAGAGCCAACTCATCTTCAGGTTTGCTGTGAAAATCGCAATAAGTGCCTTCTGTTTCGGTTCGGCAGAAAAAGCCTTCGGGATCGTAATGCCGGCAGTAACCCTTTCGGGGATAGGGGAGGAGGAAGGTTCTCATAAAGTGGATATGGAGATAGAATCCTTCAGTCGCGTATTCTTTCTGGAGCGAATAGAGTGTGTGGAAGAGGGCGAAATGTAACTGATAGAGTTCCAGGGCATCGGAGGGTATGGTTTTCAGCCCGAAGGTCGCTCTCATCAGATCTGTTTCATAACAGGGGCTTTTAAGTCCCGAAAGATAATCCTTAAGTGCGTTCCTGTTCAGCTGTTCCGTTCTGCCTGCAAAATCCATCAGAATAATATTCTAATCGATTTCCAGCGAATTCTCTCTGAAAATTTTCCCCGTGAAACGGGTGCCGGGTTTCGGCGTCCTCTTCAATGTTTCACGGAAAAAGCTTTTGCGTTCACGTTTATTCCTCTTTCTGAACTTTATATTGCTGGAAAAGAGTGATCTGTCATAGGGGAAGTATACTCTGTACTTTATATGTAGTTTATATGTGTAATATATTACTCAATATAATTTGATTTAATTTAATATGTGTAATATATTGCTACTAAGAGGTTTGTGTGGAGTACAGATTTATGACTGATGAAGATATTATCCGGAACCTGGCTGAAAAAGTGGATTCTCTCCGCATTGCCTCTCGTTTGAAAGATTCGGATATGGAAGCGAAAGCGGGAATATCCCGGAAAACGCTCTACAATTTCAGACAGGGATCGACAGGGATAAGCTTGAAAAACTTTATTAAGATTCTGAGAGCTCTCGGCGAGCTGGACCGTTTGGAGCGTCTGTTTCCCGAATCGGATTCCTTCAGTCCCCTTGCTGGGAAAAGCGCTGCTGATCAACCGAAACGTGTCCGTGACAGAGACGGTTCTGCCGGGGATTTCAAGTGGGGAGATGAATCATGATGATCATACGAAAAATACGGGATTTCTTATGGACCGGACGGGGAAATGGCGGCTCTCTCCGGCTTTCGATCTTGTCTATTCCTTCGACCCGGCAGGAAAGTATACGAAAAATCATCAATGCTGGCTCAATGGGAAAAATGATGACTTTGAGATAGCAGATCTTTTGAAATTCGGCCGGTTCTGTAATCTCAGCGAAAAACAGAGCCGGAATATTCTCTCCCGGACCGGCGAAGCTTTTTCAGAATTTTCCGCTTTGGCCGATGAATGGGAACTGCCGGCTTCTCTGAAAAAAACAGTGGAGATGAATCAGCGCAGGCATCTTTTTATCTGAATCGGGATAATGTTCTGCAGAATGGTTTTGAAAAGTTTTAAATTTCCATTAATTGTAATTACAATTATATTTGATTAAAAGAAATAGAGGCTAAATCATTTTGACCGGAAGATGGATTTTTAAACCCTTTTTCATCTCTTTTACAACTCTGACGTTAATTCTGTTTCTGGTATTTAATCTTCTGTTCAACAGCAACTACTCCCGTAAGATCGAGGAAATCAGGATCAATGAAGAGGCGAGGGTTCTCTCTGTAAAGAGAAATATCGAGGAATCCCTGACTCAGGTATATGCCGATCTGGCTTTTCTCAACGATGTCATTGTCCGTCATCTGGAACACTCAGGTCCTGGCACAACAACCAATCTGGAAGAGAATCTGGTTTCGTTCAGCATACGAAAAGGCATCTATGACCAGATTCGATACATCGATACAGAGGGAAATGAAATTATCCGTATTAACAAGTCCGGTAGCTCAGCTGTCATCGTCGCCCCGGAACAACTCCAGAACAAGAAAATCCGTTACTATTTTTCATCCACCATGGATCTGGATAAGGGAATGGTTTATATCTCCCCATTGGATCTGAATATGGAAAACAATGCGGTGGAGATCCCTTTCAAACCGATGATCAGGTTTGCCGTTCCCGCGATCGACTCGACTGATGAAAGGCGGGGAATTGTTATCCTGAATTATCTGGCCGGGACGATTCTTGAGCGCCTATCGGATATGCAAAGCAAAACGGAGTGCTGCAGCAATATGCTGCTGAACCGGGATGGCTTCTGGCTGCATTCCGATCATTTTTCTGATTTCGCTTTCAGATTCATGTTTCCCGAGCAGGAGCAGATCGGGATTTTCGATTTCTTTCCCGACGAAGCGGAAATGGTTTATTCGAAGGAAGAAGGAGTGCTTACGACAGGTAAGGGAATCTTTATCTGGAATTCCATTTACCCCGGGAAAGTCTCGGAAGGTTTTTCTGCTTCCGATGATTCCCGCTTCGTTAAAGAAGCGGAAGACTCCTGCTGGAAAAATCTAAGTTTTATCAACCGGGGGTATCTCGATACTATCCGCAGTGAAACAATAAAAGATGTCTTTTCCAATTTTCCCATTATTCTGATTATGAATCTGGTCATTTCCCTGCTGATCGCCTATCTTTTTTTCCGGAACCGATCCCAGAAAGTACACATGCAGCATCTTGCGACAATCGATAGGTTAACAGGCACTATGAACAGGCAGTTCTTTCTGGAAATGGCGGCTAAATCTCTGGGGCTGGTTTCCAGGAACAGCGGGATGGCGGCGGTTCTCTTTATGGATCTGGACGGATTCAAACCTGTTAACGACACATACGGCCATGATGCGGGAGATTATGTCTTAAAGCAGGTATCATCCCGAATGACCGGAGCTTTGAGGCAGTCAGACCTTTCCGCCCGCTTCGGCGGAGATGAGTTCGTCGCGCTGCTTTTAAACCTGAAAACGAAAGATGACATACACCTCATTATTTCCAAAATCCGGTCGGAAATGGAAGCGCCGATATACTTCCGCAATGACAATCTCTCAATCGGCTGTTCCATAGGATGCGCTGTTTTTCCCGAAGACGGCGGGACCGTGGAGAAACTGATCGAGCGGGCGGACGGAAGGATGTACGAAGATAAAAGAAAGAGAAAAGGCTACGATTGGGAATCGGGAGAAGATCGGCAGTAACTCCCTTTTCTTTTTGAAATGTTGCAAAAGTCCCGGATCCTTCAGAGACAAAAGCCGGGACTTTTAAAAGGCAAATCAGTGTTTCGAACCCAACCCTTTCGCTATCTGATTCACGTTGTACTCGAAATAACCCAGATAGGTGTCCCCGGTTTCGCCGGGAGCGGCGAGCGATCCGGTCATAATGGTCAGAAGCTCTACGGGATGATCCGCTTCTCCGACCAGAACGGCTCCGAGTTTCTTCATCGAGTCTCCCGCCGTATTGCCGATAAAAACGGCTTTGATCTGATGTTTATCCACTTTCTCGATCAGTTCGGAAAAATCCTTTGCCGATACCTCTCCGTTTGTGGAGAAGCTGGGAACCAGGGCTCCGAAATCCTCGAAGCCGTAATCTCTGGCGAAGTAACCAAAGAGACTGTGATCGCTGACCAGTTTTCTGTCCTTCTCATCGATTTCTGATAGGATGACTCTCGTCCGGCTATCCAGATCCATAAGCTGTTTTCTGTAGTTTTCGGCATTGGCCCGGTAGGCCGCTGCATGGGCCGGGTCCAGTTCCGACAGGGCGTCACTGATAACTTCCGTCCATGTTACGACATTGAGAAGGCTTGTCCAGGTATGGGGGTCCTGATCGTGGTGATGGTCTTCAGCCTCATGGTGATCGTCTCCCTCTTCCTGTTGTTCATCTTCGCCATCGTGCTCATCTGCATCTTCATCAAAAGCAAGAGGCTGTATCCGTGAAGAAACTTCAACAACTTTGCCTTTGGATACATTCTTTAAAGCATCCAGAAGGGCTTCCTCCAGACCCAGGCCGCTGACAAAAAGAAGATCGGCTGTTTCGACCATAGCCATTTCCCTTGGTGTAGGCTGATAATTGTGTGGATTCCCTCCCTGGGGGATCAGCCCTTTTACCGATATATGGTCTCCGGCTATGTTCTGAACCACATCGGTGACGATGCTGGTTGTCGTAACAACAGTGATTTCACTGCTGCTCTCGCCGGCGCCTGAAGCGGAGAGACCCGCGGAATATAATGCTGAAATCATGAGAGCCACTAATGCTGTTCTATTCATCCTGGTCATAATACCTCCAATTAGATGCAAATGATTTGCAACTGTGTTAAAAAAAATTACTGGCAGGAGCTGCAGAGCCCTGTCAGGGTTATGGTATGGCTTTCCACAAGGAATCCGTCTATTTTCTCTTCGAAAACCACGCTGTCCTTAAATGGGCAGAGAGGCAAGGGAAAAAACTGATGGCATTTCCGGCAGTGCATATAATGGGTATGCTCCGACCGGGCCTTTGTGTAATAGCGTTCCATCCCCCGCTCATCGCAGGAGAATACGAAAGAGGCGATATAATGACCCTCTTCGAGATATTGCAGACCCCGGTAGACCGTCGCCAGATCCATTTCATGGCCGGTTTCGCGGTGGATCTGTCCTGCATTGAGGGGGGATGAGGACTCGATAATGCAATCGTAGATCATTTGCCGCTTTCTGGTCATAGGTTTAAGATAAGATTCATTACTGATAAGGTCAAGATAAAAAATGCGATTGGTTTGCAAAAATATCATAGTTTTAAATGTTTAAGTAATACCAGTAAGTATTTGTAATCTCCCTATTCCTATACTAAAACTAAAGTTATAGGAGATCGCCGTGAAACTTCAGAAAAAAACGATAAGTTTGACTTTGGCAATTTTCATTCTCGGGCTGTCGGTCTACATCATTTCCAACGTCATAATTTACAACGGGTTAAAAGCACAGCTCGTCAGGGAAGCTGCTGACAAAATCCTGGTCTTTTACAACGAAGCCATGAATAACAAAGTCGATGTCTGGCAGACAAATGTCATACAGATCGCCCAGAACCCGGCTGTCGTTCAGGGGATGCTCAATCATGATCGAGAGCTTATTCATACAGCGATGTCCCAACTGGGTGCGACTTATAAAGAATTTACGCCATACCGCAATGTCAATGTTCATATAGTGGATGCCGATTTGAAATCCTACTATAAAAACTGGAATTTCGACTCATACGGAGAGTCTCTTGATCACTCCGATGGATATGCGAGAATAAAGAAGGAACGCACAGCCCTCTCCCGCATGGAAATGTCCGAAAAAGGGCTCAGGTTGAAAGGGCTGTTTCCCATTCTCAACGGGGATGATTTTCTCGGCGTTGCCAACTTTGAAGGCGGCATCAACTCCTTTACCAGGGCGCTGGCTCCCAATTATATTGAATTCCTGTATTTTATGGATGCGGACGATATCAGAATCTCTCCTTCTCTGGCGGGGAATCTGAAGCAGGCTGGCTATATTCTCAGTCAGTCGGAAGTCAATGAGGATTTCCTCAATTATGTCATTGATCGCAACATTATATCGCAAGTCCTTGAACAGCATTATTTACTCGATGATCAGTATCTCTCTGTAGCCGGTCATTTTACAAATTTTGGAGACCGGGAGACGGGACTTTACCTTCTGGGGATGAAGACCGATATAGCCCTGAGAGAACTTTACCGTGTCCGGTCCGTCACCTTCACAGCCGGCGGTTTTTTCATCGGGATTTTTGCGGCCTTTCTTTTAACCGTTATCATTTTTCAGAACAGAACCGTGGTCAAACCTGTCGCAGGGCTCGAAGCACTGAGCAAGCAGATTGCCGAAGGAGACCTCACAAAAGAGTTCCGATACAATTCCCGCGATGAAATAGGCAGTCTCAGCAGAGCCATGACCAACATAACCATGCGGCTTTCCGACACGGTCAATTCGGTCATAACAAGTTCGAGACAGGTTTCCTCATCGAGTAACGAACTGGCCATAGCCAATCAGGACCTATCCTCCCGGACAGAGGGACAGGCCAGCGCGCTGGAGGAAACATCCGCTTCCATCGATGAACTGGCCGTCTCCATCAAATCCAATGCGGACAACACTCAGGCCGCCAACAAACTCAGTTCCGAGGCGACAGAGAAAACGGAGAGGGGTACCGCAGCCGTTAACGAGATGGAGAAGGCCATGATTACCATCAATGAGTCGAGCAGCAAGATTACTGAAATCATTGAAGTCATCAACAACATAGCCTTCCAGACCAATCTCCTGGCCCTCAATGCATCAATCGAAGCGGCCCGGGCGGGAGAACAGGGCAAAGGGTTTGCCGTTGTGGCCGTCGAAGTCCGCAAACTGGCCAAACGGTCCGATAAAGCGGCAGGGGAAATCGCTCAGATCATTAAAGCCAGCAACGAGAAGGTTGAAGAAGGGGTGGGAATCGCCCGCGATGTCGTGGCCGTCCTTGACGAGATAAAAATCGCTTCCAATAAAGTGGACCTTCTGGTTCAGGAAATCTCCGAAACCTCTCAGCGGCAGCTGATCAGCGTCGACGAAATCAATCAGACCCTGCGGAGCCTCGATGAAAATACCCAGAAGAACGCGGCCATGGTGGAAGAAGCGGCGGCTGCGACGGAGGAACTTTCCGGCCAGGCCGAAGAGCTCTATGACAGGATTCAGTACTTTAAAACCAGAGAGGAATCGGACGGGGAGGATTTGGCCTATCTTCCCGAATCCACTGAGAGGTAGCGAATAGTTCAGCCGGATTGCTGTTTTATTGATATACTTGTCTTATGATCTCCTACAAGACGCGCATAAACAGAGTTCTTGATTATATGGAAGAAAATCTGGGATCGGAACTGTCTCTGGAAGAATTGGCAGGGATCGCCTGTTTTTCCCCGTTTCATTTCCACCGTATATTTCTCAGCCAGACAGGAGAACGCCCTTTCGAACTCCTTCAGAGGTTGAGACTGGAAAAGGCGGCAACGCTGCTAACAGTCCGTCCCGACAGTAAAATCATCGATATTGCCATGGATTGCGGATTTTCCAACGCGGCTTCCTTCTCCAGAGCCTTCAAACAGAAATTCGGAGAGACACCAAGCCGGTGGCGATTCACAAAATTAAACAATAGCAATTTGAGCATAGGTCCCCGCAATGAGGATCAAGAACAATCTCCCTGGATCCCCTATATTGAATACCGTCAGGGTGTGCAGCTCTGGCGGATGCGCAATAAGGATCTGGAGAGAATTGTGGAAGTGAAAGAGATCGGTTCCCGCAGGCTGGCCTATATCAGGTATACCGGGCCTTATAAAGGGGACGGAAATCTTTTTCAGCGCCTGTGGACGGAATTGTATACCTGTGCGGGAGCGAGGGATGTCATAGAAGAGGATAGCGAATATCTGGCTATTTACCATGATAACCCCGATCTGACTGATGACGGGAAGCTCCGGGTCACTCTGGGGATCTCCACGGGATCTGATTTCGAAGGAGATGAAGTTCTGGGCGTTCTCCCTTTTGAGGGCGGAAAGACAGCCATGGCTCATTTCAGGCTGAATTCCCGGGAATATCAGGAGGCCTGGGACTGGGTTTACTGTCAGTGGCTGCCTCAAAGCGGATATGTTCCCGATGACCGGCCGGCTTACGAGCTCTTCCCGAAAGATGATGAAAAAGGGGAGAACGGCAGGTATCCTGTTATTATTTGCGTACCCGTTACCGCTGCCTTCTGATAATCAGGAGGATGAAATGAAATATGAATTGCAAAGCATCGGTATGATTGAAACAGGAGAAAGAGGTTTTTGTATTCGTCTGGAAGAAAACTTCAGGGCTGCTTTGACGGGACTGGAGGATTTTTCCCATGTTCAGGTCTACTGGTGGGCCCATTTATTTGATAAAAGCCAAATGCGCGGACTGACGACTGTAGATAAGCCCTATGTCAAATCTCCCGATGTTCTGGGCATCTTTGCCACAAGATCCCCGATCAGGCCCAATCCGCTGGCCATGACTCTGGTGCCGCTCACTTTTATCGATAAAGAAGAGGGGATAGTCGGACTGGCATTTATCGATGCGGAGCCGGGAACGCCTGTGCTTGATATCAAACCATACTACGGAATGGAAAGGGTAAAGGAATTTTCTCTGCCGGCCTGGTGTGCCCATTGGCCCCGATGGTATGAAGATGCGGCTGACTTTGACTGGGAACAGGAATTTGTTAACGCGAGATAGGAAGGAGAGACAATGTCCGAACCATTGAATATTGATGAAATCGACTTGAAATATGTTAACGAAGGCAATATCGCCGAAGAACATATATGCTGTGCCATCGGAAATGACAAAACAAACCGGGCTAGGGGCGATCAGAAAAAGGAATGGTTGAAAGAGCGCTTCGAAAAGGGACACAGATTTCTGAAAGCCGATATCCGGGGAAAGGTCTTCATCGAGTACTCACCGGCGGACATCTCCGTATTTCCCCTGGAAGCCGAGGGATACGCGGTCATTCAATGCTTCTGGGTTTCCGGCCGCTACAAGGGGCATGGGCTTGGGAGAAAACTGTACGATCGTTTCGAGCAGGATTGCCGCAAGGCCGGTTATAAAGGGGTGGCCGCTGTTGTGGCGAAAACCAAAAAGCCTTTTATGGCCGATAAGAAAGTTCTGACCCATTTCGGTTTTGAAGTTGTGGACCGGGCCGATCCCTGGTATGAGCTGGCTGCTAAAAAATTCGACATCGACGCTGAAGATCCCCGTTTCTACGACAGTGCCAGAAGGGGAAGAATAACCGGTGCGAAAGGGCTGGACTTCTTTTATTCGCCGTCCTGTCCTTTTAATCAGGATTTTACGCGGATTATGTCTGATATTGCGGATGAACTGGGATTCCCGGTCCGGATTCATCAGATGGACAATAGGGAAAAGCTGAAAGAACTGCCGACTCCCTGGGGGCTCTTCTCCGTTTTTCACGACGGGGAGCTGCTGGCCGTTGAAGTCATGACTGCCCCGAAATTCCGGGCTCTCCTGGAAACCCGAACCAAATAGGGTGCCGTCGCCAAAATGGCGACTGCACCCTATTGGGTAATGTTTGCGATTTATCCCCGGCGTCCGAACCGTCCGCCTCCGGCACCGGCTGCAAGCTGTCTCTGGAATGATGCCAGATGGTTTTCCGATCCGTTTTTCAGGAAGGTGAACACTTCCCGGACATCATCGGGAAGATCCTGGTCCAGAAACTTCTCGTACATGGCAATGTTGGCTATCTCCGCATCGACGCCGACCTGTGCCGCTTCCGCCAGGCTGGAGGGAATGACCACATGGGCATCCGTATCGATCCGGGGAATGTCAAAACCGTATGTTTCGTACAGCTTGTTCAGATAGCTGATATGGGTTTCCTCGGATCTGGCGATATTGGCGTAAGGCCGGTCCACATCGTATTTTTCCATGATCGCCTCATATTCGGCCAGGGCCATGTGTTCATCTTCCATGGCATAGCGGAGCATATCCTCCAGGCTGTAGTTTTTATCGTCTTTTACGCTGGAAGATCCGATTGTTCCTGCGGAAAGAGCCGCAGCGGTCATAGCTGTCAAAATAATTATCATATTCAGTTTTTTCATCTCAAAGCCTCCTGATTGCTTTATGTACTACAAGTTAGGAGAAAGTTATGAACAAACTGTGAACGGAGTATGTCATTTTAATAGCTCCATCTCAGGCCGTCACATGCTCGAACTGGCTGTTGTACAGGTCTGCATAAAAACCCTTCCGGCTCATCAGCTCGTCATGGCTGCCCTGTTCGATGATATCCCCCTCGTTCATAACGAGGATGAGGTCGGCGTTGCGGATCGTCGAAAGGCGGTGGGCTATGATAAAGCTGGTCCGTCCCTCCATCAGTCCGTCCATGGCTTTCTGTATCAGAACTTCGGTTCTCGTATCGACGGAGCTTGTCGCTTCATCGAGAATAAGTATCTTCGGATCGGCGAGAATGGCCCTCGCGATGGTAAGAAGCTGTTTCTGTCCCTGGCTGATATTGGAAGTCTCTTCGTTGATGACCATGTCATAACCTTCGGGCCAGGTGTGGATGAAGTGATCCACATGGGCGGCTCCGGCGGCTTTTTCCACCTCTTCATCAGTCGCATCGGTTCTTCCGTAGCGGATATTCTCCCGGACTGTCGAGTTGTATAGCCAGGTGTCCTGCAGCACCATGGCGAAGTTGTTTCTCAGATCCTCTCTGGTGAAATCGCGGATATCCATGCCGTCTACGAGAATGGCGCCGCTGTCCACATCGTAATAACGCATGAGCAGCTTGACCATGGTTGTCTTTCCCGCGCCGGTCGGACCGACGATGGCTATTTTCTTTGCTTCCCCCGCAACGGCGGAGAAGTTTCTGATAACGGGAGTTTTTTTGTCATAGGAAAATCGGACATTTTTAAACTCGACCTCTCCACGGATAGTCTCCGGCTTTAGAGGATTTTCCTTCTCGGCGATTTCCTGCTCCTCATCGAGGAATTCGAAGACCCTTTCCGCCGCCGCCACGGTCTGCTGAAGCACGTTGCTGATATTGGCTATCTGTGTCAGGGGCTGGGTGAAGTTCCGGACATACTGGATAAATGCCTGAATATCCCCGATGGTGATCATGTTCCTCACGGCCAGCCAGCCGCCCAGAATGGTGACGGCCACGTAGCTGATATTTCCGAAAACCATCATCAGGGGCATCATAAGCCCCGACAAAAACTGGCTTTTCCAGGCCGATTCGTGAAGCTCCTCATTAAATACGCCGAACTCCCCGATGCTTTTCTCCTGGCCGTTGAAAGCCTGCATTATGATGTGGGCGGAAAACATCTCCTCGATATGTCCGTTGACGTGGCCCAGCGAAGCCTGCTGTTTCTTGAAGTACTTCTGGCTTCTCTTTACGATGAAAGCGACGGTTCCCATGGAGAGGGGAATGATCAGCAGGGCCGTGAGGGTCATCCGCCAGTCGATGGAAAACATCATGATAAGGACTCCGACGACGGTGACCACGCTGGTGATCATCTGGGTCAGAGTCTGGCTCAGGGTCTGATTGATTGTATCCACGTCGTTGGTTATGCGGCTCAGAACGTCTCCGTGGCTGTTCCCGTCATAGTATTTCAGCGGGATCTTATGCATTTTCCCGGCAATATCTTTTCTGAACCGGTAGGAGAGATCGGCCGAAACGCCCGACATAATCCAGCCCATGATGTAGGAGAAAAGAGCCGATACGCCGTAGAGGCCGAGGGTTATGAGGAGAATCTGTCGGATCGAGGCGAAGTCTATCTCTCCCGTCCCGGCTATTTTCGCCATAATGCCTTCAAAGAGTTTCGTCGTGGCCTGTCCCATGATTTTGGGACCCATAATCATGAAAACCGTAGAAAAGGAGGCGAAAACAAAGACCACCAGAACGGTAAACCGGTATTTACCCATATAGCGGAGAAGCCGGCCGATACCTTTTTTAAAATCTTTGGCCGATTCGCCTTTCATCATGCCATGGGGGCCCCGGCCGCCACCCGGCCTGGGGCCGCGCCTCATGGGTTGATCCATGCTTCCTTTCAGGCTTTCTTTCCTTTTGTCTATATTGTCACTCATTTTATACTTCCTTGATCGAGAGCTGGGAGAGAACGATTTCCCTGTAAACCGGGCAGTTTTCCATCAGTTCCTTATGCCGTCCTTTCCCGACAAGTCTTCCGTCGTCGAGAACCAGTATCTGTTCGGCCTGCATGATCGTGGAGACTCTCTGGGCCACGATGATTCTCGTAGTTCCACCGTATTCCCGTTCCAGTTCCCTCCGCAGCCCGGCATCGGTTTTGAAGTCCAGCGCGGAAAAGCTGTCATCGAAAATCAGCACGGGACAGTCCTTTATCAAGGCTCTCGCTATGGATAGGCGCTGCTTCTGGCCTCCCGATACATTGGCTCCCCCCTGGCTGACAGGAGAGTCGTATCCCTCATCCTTCTTACTGATAAACTCGGTGGACTGGGATATCCGGGCCGCAACTTCCAGTTTCTCCCGGCCGATTCCTTCGGAGCCGTATGCCAGGTTGCTTTCGATGGTTCCCGCAAATAGCACGCTTTTCTGCGGAACATAGCCGATCTGTTTTCTCAGGTCCGGTAAGGAGATTGATCTTACATCCAGATCATCTATGAGAACTTTCCCTTCCGATACATCGTAGAAGCGGGGGATGAGGTTGATCAGACTCGATTTGCCGCTTCCCGTCGACCCGATAATTGCTGTCGTCCCGCCCGGTTCAGCCGTAAAGCTTATATCTTTCAGAGCGTAGTCGTCGGCGCCGGGATATTTGAAGCTCACCTTATCGAAACTGATTCGCCCCCGGACCGAATCGGCAAGCTTTGCCGGTTCCGGGGGATTCTTAACGGATCCTTCGGTTTTCAGAACCTCATCGATTCTTCCCGCCGATACGGAGGCCCTCGGGAGGAAGATGAAAGCCATGGAAAGCATGAGAAAGGACATGACGATCTGCATGGCGTACTGGAGAAAGGCCATCATATCTCCGACCTGCAGGGAAGATTCAGCCACTTTGTGGGCTCCGATCCAGATAATGGTCAGAGAAAGAATATTCATAATCAGGGTGATAAAGGGCATGAGAGTCACCATCAGCCTGTTGACGAAGAGATTGACACCGGTCAGCTCTCTGTTCGCCTTATCGAACCGGTCCTTTTCGAATGACTGTCTGTTGAATGCCCTGACGACAAGAATTCCGGTCAGCTGTTCTCTGGCAACTTTATTGATTTTATCAACCAGCCCCTGTATGGCTTTGAATTTGGGCAGGGCCACTATCATGACGACACTGACGATACCCATAAGGACGAGCACGGCCAGAGCGATGATCCAGCCCATGGAGGGGGCTTTCGTAAAAGCTCTGATAATAGCTCCCGTCGCCATAATCGGAGCCATGAACATCATGCGCATTATCATAAATGTCACATGCTGGATCTGTACCACGTCGTTGGTATTCCTGGTGATAAGCGAAGCTGTGGAGAAGCGGTCGAACTCCGCATTGGAGAAGCTCTCTATTTTCCGGAACAGATCGGAGCGGAGATTCCTCCCCACGCCTGCGGAAACCCGGGCGGCGAGAAACCCGACCGCAATGGTCGCCGCAGCCGAGATTAATGCAATTATCAGCATAAATCCACCGGTTTTAAGAATATAGCTGCTCTGAAGCTCCGATGAATCCATACCCATCGATTCGTACTCTGTTCTGACCGCCTGGAGAGCCATTTGTTCAATCATGGCCGGATCGAAACGGCCGGCGAACTGCTCTTTCATTTTTGCAAGAACCGCCGATCTCTGTTCATCCGGCATGGCCGTCAGCGCCTCGGGAGTCATGGCGGCATTCCGGTAACCGTCCGATGCGGCGAGTATGAAACTTACCAGGAAACCGGACCGGAACTCACGATCGGAATTCAGATTTTCCAGCATTCCCTCTTTCAGAACCGCAGGCTCCGCTTCATCGGAAACATTGTAGTAGCGGGCGAACTGCTCTGCTCCGGAGCTGTCCGAAAGAGATAAGAGTTTGTCTCTGGTCGCCGCTGAAATCTTTTCCGGCACGGGAGATTCGATCCCTCCCTGCTGGAGACCTATATTGACGATTCTCGACATGTAATCGGGCAGAGCCAGATCCATGTTTACCTGCAGGAACAGGAGAGCGACAGCCAGAACAATGGCCGGTATGTAGGGCCCGTAGTAGCGCAGAATTTTAAACACTATTTTTCCTCCCCGGATTGTATTTTTTGGTGATGGTGGTGTTTATCGAGAGGTTCGATCTCGCCGAATCTCTCAACAATCCTCTTCAGGCAGGGCAGCAGTTCCCCCGCTTCCTCCTCGGAGATCTTTCCGACCAGTTCCTCCATCCAGGATGAACGGGCCAGGATAGAAAGTTTGAGGACTTTTTCCCCTTTGTTGCTGATGCAGTGATTCTTCTTTCTTCTGTCATCGGGATCTTCCCGCCGTTCTATGTATCCGGACTGGACCAGTTTGTCCAGAAGCTGGCTGACGGCTGAATTGCTGATATCGAGCATGGAACTCAATTCGCTGACCGAGGCTCTCCCGCCTTTGTTGAGTCTGCCCAGTATAAACATCTGGCTGTATGAGAGATTGTGCTTCCTGGCGAACTGGAAATATCCGCTCATGGACCGGTGCATCAGATAATGGCCCAGCTCCTGCAGGTTTTCCTTCAATTCTTCTCTTTTTTTTTGCATAAGTATCCTAAATAGTTAAGTTTGCTTAAATAAAATAATACACCGCGATTCAGGACGTCAATATAAAAAAGAATGTATCTGCGATTCATGTGGGAATTTGTTCAGGGAAAATTCAGTTACAGGAGTAAAATCCGTAGCTTTTTATTCATATCCGAAGAAAAATCAATTTATGGAAATAGAAATATACAAAGGGGATATACTTCCCGATACAAAGATCTCAGACATACATCGGGTTATTGATGAGTGCAACCGCCGCGACGGCACATCATATGATTTCGACAGCGGGGATGATTACAGGAAGCCCGGAGATCTCAACTATTTTATACTTTACGGAGACGGGAAGCCTCTGTCCGCCCTCTATCTCTTTGTCCCCACTTCGGCCGAGGCCGAAGTCTATGGTTTCACCGTCCCGGATCAGAGGCGCCGGGGATATATGACTTCCCTGCTGGGGGAGGTGGTTCCGGAGTTGAGACGGCGCTCCATCCCGTCCCTGCTTTTTGTCTGTGACGGGAAATCGGAAGATGGTGCCGCCTTTATCAAGCGGCGGAAGACGGCTTATGATTTCTCTGAGTTCTCCATGATACTGGAGACTCCTGTCGGGGCGGAAAATAACAGGGATATAGACATCCGTCCTGTAACTGAAGAAGACAGGCAGGAGCTGATCAGGATCAACGGGGAAGCCTTCAATGAAGAGAGGAGAACAGTCGAAGAAACGGTCAATCTGTTCTATACATCGGAAAAGAGAGATTTTTATGCGGTAATTCATGACGGGAAGGTCGTGGGGATGATAGGGCGGTATCTCGAGGAGAACCGGGATTACATTCACGGATTTGCCATGGATGCCTCTGTCCGGGGGCGCGGATGGGGGCAGCAGGCTTTATGGCAGCTGATAGATGTATGCCGCCGTTCCGATCCTTCGAAAACAGTGGTTCTGGAGGTGGAATCGGAGAATGAGAGAGCCCTGAATCTCTATAAGCGGTGCGGTTTCCGCCTCGTTTCCCGGTTCGATTATTACAGAGAGTCTATATAATATTTTCTTGCCCGTCCGGATATGCTCTGCTATTATTAGTTAGTTGAAACTGGAAACTAACCGGAGGTCTTTGTGAAATTGGGGAATATCGCGTTACTGCTTTTGTCTTCTCTGCTGACAGCCTGCGTCACCGCACCGATCGTCAGAGAATTCGGACATGAAATTGAAACGGATCTGGAAGCGCTTTCTTCTGTCTATGGAGGCAGCTTTTTAATGGGAGCTGCAGCGGAACCGTATCAGCTCGAGGGGGCCGAAGGGGCTTTGCTCGCCTACCACTTCAACAGTCTGACGGCGGAAAACGCTATGAAATTCCGCACCATCCATCCCGAAGAGAATACCTACAACTTCGAACCGGCCGATCGGCTGGCAGCTTTCGCAAAAGAAAACCGCATGAAAATGCGGGGACATACCTTCGTCTGGCACCATCCCGATGAAATCGCTCCCTGGGTATTCGCCGATGAATCGGGACAAGCGCGAAGCCGTGAAGAGGTCCTGTCCATCCTGAAAGACCATATGGCCGCACTTATCGACCGTTACGGTGATAGCGTTTATGCCTGGGACGTGGTCAATGAAGCGGTCGATTTAAGCCAGCCCGATAAAATGAGGCGCACTCCCTGGTACGAGAGCATCGGCCCCGATTATGTCGATCAGGCTTTTCTGCTCGCCCGGGAACTGTCGCCGAAGGCAAAGCTCTTCCTCAATGATTACGACACCTTCGAGCCGGCGAAAAGGGAGGCCCTCTTTGCTCTGGTAAAAGGAATGAAAGAAAGGGGAATACCCATAGACGGCGTAGGGCTTCAGCTCCATCTGACTCTTTCCCATCCGCCCCTTGAGGAGATTGAGAAAACGATCGATCTCTTCAGGACTCTCGACGTGGAGATTCACATCACGGAACTGGATATGTCTCTCTATTCAAGAGAGTTCCAGACCATGGAGGAACCGGACGGCGATTCCCTGATCCGCCAGGCCCACCGTTATAAAGAGCTGTTCGATATCTTTGTTAAAAATGATGACATCATCAGCAGCGTCACCTTCTGGGGATTCAACGACGGTCATACCTACAGGACCGGCGAGCCCTACAACCGGCCGGACTGGCCATTGCCTTTCGACTCTGCGATGAAAGCCAAGCCGGCATATTACGGAATCATAGGATCGGCCGATCTTCCGGAAGATGTGGTTCTGGAAGAACCGCGCCAGAATAAAACCTATCGGGCTCCCGGGGGAACACCGGTCATTGACGGGGAAATCGATCCTGTCTGGGATAAGGCACCGGTTGTTCTGACCGATACCCAGGTCATGAGCGCGCCGGGAGCGGTGGCATCGGTCAGAATGCTCTGGGATGAAGAGCACCTCTACATCCTGGCCGAGGTTAAGGACAGCACGGTGAGCGACAACGCCGACCAGGCGTACATGAACGATTCCTTTGAATTCTTTATCGACGAGCTCAATGACAAAACGGTCGCTCTGGGCAGCGATGACTGCCAGATCCGTATAGGGCACACCAATGAAATGAGTTTCGGCGGTCAGGGATGGAAGGATAAGATTGAATCGTCGGCTCGGATCACCGATGAGGGGTACCGGGTGGAACTGAAGTATATCCTCCAGAAGGTCAAAGGGGATGCCGGACTCACCATGGGGATGGACTTTCAGGTCAACGACAACTTCGGGAACGCCGAGCGTGAAGGAATCTCCAAATGGAATGACCCCACCAATGAATCGTGGCGCAATACCACGGGCTGGGGAACTCTGGAGCTTGTCGATTGAAAAGGAGATAAAACGGTACACTGAGGTCAAAGTTCCATGCTAGAATAATTCAGTTTAAAAAAGAAGGTAAATAATGGAAAAAACAAGTGTACCCCTGCGTTCCGACATACCGAAGGAACAGACCTGGAATGCCGAAGCGGTATTCAAAGACAGAGAAGCCTGGAGAAAGGCTTTCGAGGAACTGAAAAAAGAACTCCCTGAGATTGACGGATTCGAGGGGACTCTCTCGTCCAGTCCGGACAATCTCATTAAATGGCTGAA
Organism: Spirochaetales bacterium; assembly: GCA_016936555.1. Classification (GTDB taxonomy): domain Bacteria; phylum Spirochaetota; class Spirochaetia; order DSM-2461; family DSM-2461; genus Spirochaeta_F. Next base: position 38,663 of record JAFGXR010000050.1, read on the forward strand.
AAAAGAGGAAGAGCTTTCGCGGAAAGCGGAAAAACTCGGATTTTACGCCTATATGGCCATGGCGGTTAACGGCGACGACGCCGAAGCCACTTCCATGGTCAGCCAGATCCAGAGCATGAGTGCCGATATGGAAGCCCGCTCCGCTTTCGCCGATCCGGAAATTCTGTCCATGGACGAGAAACAGCTTCTTTCCTGGATCGGGTCGGAAGAGGGGCTGTCTCCTTTCAGGCACAGCCTTGAGGATCTGATCCGCACGAGGCCCCATGTCCGCTCCGGCGAAGTGGAAGAGGTCCTGGGCCTTGTGTCCGACCCCTTCGGCAGCGTGGAAATGACCTTTAATATGCTTTCCTCTATGGATATGAAGATCGATGATGCAGTTGGTCAGGACGGCGGATCCATGGATGTCACCCAGAGCAATATCGAAGAGATTAAAAAGCATCCCGATAGAAAGATCCGCCGGAGCGGCATGGAAAATTATGCCGATGCCTATCTGGGGCTCCGCCATACTTATGCGGGGAATTACATCGCCGCGGCGAAACAGGCGGCAACGCTGGCAAAAATCCGGGGATACGATTCTGTTCTCCAGTACAAACTGGCGCCCTACAATATACCGGCAGATGTATTTCACAATCTGATTGATACATTCAAGAGCAAGCTTCCCATATGGCACCGCTACTGGGATGTGAAGAGACGGCTTCTGAAGCTCGATGAAATGCGCCCTTACGACATCTGGGCTCCTCTGACGGAAAAACAGCCGGAATACAGTTTTAAAGAAGCGGTCGATCTGATCGGAAAGGGGATGGCTCCTCTCGGGGAGAAATACGTCAGCACGGTCCGCAAGGGATGCCTGGAAGACCGCTGGGTCGACTATGGCAGAAACAAAGGGAAAAGCCAGGGCGCTTTTTCATACGGCACCTATGACACCTATCCCTGCATCATGCTCAGCTACGACAACACCCTGACGGAGATCAGCACGCTGGCCCATGAGCTGGGGCACTCCATGCACTCCTGGCTGACTCATGAGAATCAGAGCTATTCCGATTCCCATTACTCCATGTTCGTGGCCGAGGTGGCCTCCAATTTCAACCAGGCTATGGTCCGCGATTACCTTTTCAAAACAAATGACGACAGGGATTTTCAGCTGGCCGTGATCCAGGAGGCCATGGACAATATCCACCGCTATTTCTTTATCATGCCGACGCTGGCCCGGTTCGAGTTTGAAGTGTACCGACGGCTCGAAGCAGGCGAACCGCTCAACGCCGACATCCTCCAGGAAATCATGAAGGGATTTTATGCCGAAGGTTACGGCGACGCCCTGAAGGATGATGAGGAGAGAACCTCCATCACCTGGGCGACCTTCGGGCATCTGTACGAACCGTTCTACACATTCCAGTACGCCACGGGCATTTCGGCGGCGCACGCTCTCTGTTACGGAATACTCGACGGGAAAGAGAACGCTGTGGAAGATTATCTGAAATTCCTGAGTCTGGGCAATTCGGTTTATCCGCTGGAAGCTCTGGCGACCGGCGGTGTGGATATGCTCTCGACAGAGCCCGTGGAAGCGGGATTCAAAGTCCTGGAAGCCCTGATCGACCGGCTGGAAAAGCTGATCGACTGAAAGAATTCTTTATGATTTCACAACGCGGCGGACAGAGACTCCGCCGCGTTTTTTATGACAGATCCCGTCCTTCCCCATATCCGGTTCCGATATTTTCTCCGATGGAGTAGTAGCGGTTGTCCAGGCCATAGTGGAGGGACTTGAGATTTCTCATATCCGGTTTATCATCGCGGATTAGATCCTCCCTGACAAAGGTGGCTCTTACCTCTCCGGCATAGATGACCCTTTGTTTAATCTGTATCCTCTCCAGTACGTCCACATGGAGATTGACCGGGCAATCGCCCAACCGGACAAAGCCATCTGTTCTCTCCAGCCTGAAGAGCGGGGTCTTATCCCTGTCCCGGCCCGAATGGATCCCGCAGAAATCCACCTCCTTCATTTGGGAGATTTCCGGGATGTTGATGGTAACTTTCTTTTCCCTGTCGATCAGTTCGGTAATGAGGTGGTTCTCCTGTGTCGAAAAACCGACCAGAGGGGGATTGAGGCCCATAACCGCCACATCCCCGATGGTTGTGACATCGCATCGCCCTTCAAATTCGGCACAGAGAAGAACGACGGGAACCCCGTGGAGCAGAGGTGTGCTGCTTATCTGTCTGTTCATAACAAATATCTTATCATGATTCGTTTTCCCCCGGCTCAATTTTCTATACAATGGTACTTATATGGAAAAAGGTATTTCTTACAGCCGGTGGGGCGGACCGGAAGAGCTTTCCTTCCGATCGCTACCCCTCAGGGCCTCTATCGTTCCGGACCGGGAGGTTTTGAAAAAAGGGGAAATTCTCGTTCAGGTCCGGGCCGTATCAATCAATCCCATAGACTGGAAGATCCTCTCGGGCTCTCAGAGGCCGTTTACCCTGTCCCGTTTTCCCAGGATATTCGGAACCGATTTTTCCGGAACGGTTTATCGCGCCGGAAAGGAAGCCCGGAGGAATGGGTTCCGGGAGGGGATGGCGGTGATGGGGTTGGTCTCTCCTCTGAATAAGGGATCCGGCCGTCAGTGGCTCAAAGTCCGCGCCGATCACTGCCTGATTCTGCCGGAGAACAATTCATTCGAAGATGGCGCGGCGCTGCCCGAAGCCTGTATCAGCGCTCTTCTGGCCACTTCTTTCTCGCGCCGGAAGAAACCGGGAAAGGTTCTTCTCTTCGGAGCTTCCGGTGGAGTCGGTTCCATTGCTCTGCAGATTCTGGCGTCCCGGGGGTGGGATGTTACGGCGGTTTGCCGCGATGAACAGAGGATGGTTCTGAAAGAACTGGGCTGCCGCAGGTTTCTGGACCGGCATAGCTGGAAAGAGGACATATCGGGAAAAGGGGAATGGGACGCCGTTGTTGACTGCCCGGCGGCGGTTATCAGGGATAATCCCGCAGCGCTTCTGAAAAAAGGGGGGGTATACGCTCCGGTTTACATTCCCGATTCATTTATTCCCTTTCAGGTGCTCCGGACCTTATTCTGGTTTTTCTCTCCCTATAAAACCGGAATGCTTCTCGGCTATCCCTCGGCGAAACGGATGAAAGAGATCGGGATGCTCCTCGGGTCCGGCGCCGTAAAGGCTCTGATCGACAGTGTACACCCGGCGGCAGAGATCCATAAAGCTGTAGAGAAATCCCGGAAAGGCGGAGTTCTCGGAAAAATTATTGTTACCTTATAAGGAAACTTTCGTATTCTTTGTAAACAAACTGAAAAAGAGGTTTATATGAAAAAAATATTTCTGGTTCTCCCTGTTATTCTGCTGTTCTCATGCGCGATGGCAAAGGAGCACGGTACCATTTCAGTCAGCGGCTCGGGGACTGTCATGGCGGCTCCCGATACGGCGCAACTGGCCGTTTCTGTTTCGGAAATGGCAAAAACGACGAAAGAAGCTCAGATTCTGGCCAACGGGAAAATTTCCCTTGTCACCGAAACATTGAAGAGCGCCGGAATCAAAATGAAGAATATCACCACCTCTGCCATCCGTTTTTCCAATGATTATATCTGGAATGATCAGACCAGGCGGAACGAAATTGTTGGACAGATCGTCAGCCAGTCCGTTATGGTCAAGTTCGAGGATCTCAATGATTCTCCCGATCTGCTGGCTTCTGTTCTCGATTCCCTGGGGATGATTGACGGTATCGAGATCAGCAACCTCATGTTCTCCATTGCCGATCCCAGGGAGTATTATATCGAAGCGAGGCGGCTGGCCTACGAAAAGGCGGAACAGAAAGGCGAGGAGCTGGCATCCTATGCGGATCTGAAACTGGGACGTGCCTTGAACATAAACGAAACCGGTACGGGAAGCCTTCCCTACGGCGGTTACGGAATGGTTCAGCGCAATGCCGCGGTGATGGAGTACGAAGGGTCGGTTCCATCGGAAATACCGGGCGGCGAGATTTCCATTACCTATGACATCTCTGTCGTTTTTGAAACAAATTAAATTGTATATGCACATTATTGTGGACAGCCGGACTGATCGGTGTTTAACTGAAAGGTATGAAAGTAGCCATTATAATTTGCGATCGCTATAAAAGCTGCGCCGGTGGCAAATGCTTCCGGGCGCTTCAGAACAGGGAAGGGGCTTTCGACCGTTATGACGCCGACGAACCCCTTGAAATTGCCGGTTACACCAGCTGCGGAGGCTGTCCCGGCGGCAATATCGAGTATTCTCCCGAAGAGATGAAGAAAAACGGGGTGGATGTCATTCATTTCGCCACGGGATTTCTGGTGGGTTACCCCCCCTGTCCCCATATAGATCATTTCAAGGATTTTATAGAATCGCGATACGGGATTCCCGTAGTGACCGGCACCCATCCCATCCCGCAGAAATACCTTCTGGAGCACGAAAAGCTGGGAACCTGGAAAGATCCGCAGTGGAAAGAGCTTCTGGAACCGGTCCTGTGCAATGAAATTATAAGAAGAGAATATGACTGAGTGATGATACAGTTATTTTTCCACAGCTTTTTTAATATCTTGAAGATCAGCTTCGAATGCTTTAATCGTTGAGCTTTTAAACATCCAGCCCATGAGGAAATTTACCAGTCGCGCCCCGAAGCTAATTATCTCAGCGGAAAATTTCAAGGTGAGCAAGGTGCCTTCAGGCAGTTCCTCCAGATAGAAATCTGTAAAATATTTTGATCCGTGGCTTTCCGCTTTAACTTTGTAAAATCTGTTCTCTTCAGCTTCCTCTATCCACATGATTTCCGTCGCTTCTTTACCGAACATTTCTCTCGTTTCACGCCATTTCAAACCGATCAGAGGAGTTCCCTTTTCAAGAATTTCAATCTTTCTAATACCGGAAATAGTATGAATGGAATTCTCAATATCTGCTATGACAGACCAGACTTTTTCTTTGGGAGCCGATATCTTTGTACTCAATTCAATACTTTGCATAAATAACTCCTGTAATATTTGATACTTAAATATTAGTCTTTCCTAATAAAAAAACAAAGTATTATTCGGGCAAAGATAAAACTAAGCTCTCTATGTACAAAAATCCTTTTGCGGTATATATTTTTCTACCCAGAGGAGACTTTATTTATGACGCAGTATTTACCCTATATCATCATGGGGATCATTGCGGGTTTTATCATATACCGCTACATTCGCAATGCCGTGACCCTGATGAGCTACAAGGAATTGAAGAGCAAACTGGAAAACGGCGATAAATTCGTCCTTCTCGATGTGCGGACCAACAAGGAATACAAGTCTGGCCGCATTCCCGGCTCGAAACATATTTCTCCGGAGAACCTTCCCGCCAAGCTCAAAAAGACAAACAAGGATGCCTTGATCGTCGTCTATTGCCAGAGCGGGGGGCGTGCCGCCGTTGCTAAGAGAAAACTGGAGTTTAACGGCTATACCAATGTGACCAGCTTCGGCGGCGTCCGCCGCTGGAAAGGCGCTCTGGAGAAATAGTGGAGAGAAAATTCAATCCGGGAAAACTGGCCCGGCTCAATGATCCGGTCCGGCTTGTACAGATTCCCCCGGCTTTTGTCCTGGAAAAGCTGGAGCTTGAAGGATGTTCGGTTCTGGCCGATATCGGCGCGGGAACCGGTCTTTTCACAAAAGCCTTTCTTGAACTCTGTGGAAGCGGCACGGCTTATGCCGCGGATGTCTCTCCCGTAATGGTTGACTGGATGAAGGAGAACCTCACTTCCGGGGCGGGGGAGATCATCCCTCTACTGGTCGATGAAAACACTCTTCCCATCGATAGCGATTCTGTGGATCTGGCTATAATGTTCAATCTGTACCATGAACTGGA
>JAFGXR010000051.1 GCA_016936555.1 Spirochaetales bacterium
AGGAGTGTATATATGAAAAAAATGATTTTTGCCTATTATCTGATGGTGATAATGGCTTTTTCGACAACGGCGATTCTGACCGCCGAATCAATGGATTTCAATGCCGGCAGTATAAATGTGGCGGGAGAAGAAGAGGATTCGTCGGTTATCGAATCGCGGGACTTTGACGGAGATTATTTCTGGGGCGGATACCGGATCGATTTCAAAGGTCTTGCTGATGATCTCTATCTGATGGGACGCAATATTGATTTCGAAGGTCTGTCCGAGGGGACGTTGACGGCTTTCGGAGATACGATAAAAATCGACGGTCGCGTCGGGAACAATCTCCATTCAGCGGGTAACGATATCCGTATAACCGGTACGATAAGCGATACGGCTTTTGTTGCCGGTCAGGATATTATTGTGGCCGATAATGCCGTAGTAGAAGGAACGATGCTCAGCGGATCCAATACGCTGCACATTATGGGTGAACTGCGCAACGGTCTTCTTGCGGGCGCCGGTGAGATCATCATAGACGGAGCTGTTAAGGGGAATGTCAATGTCCGCACGGGTAAACTCATCATCACAGAAAGGGGTTCTGTTCAGGGCAATCTCATCTATAGCTCGAACAGTCTGCTTTCTGAAGCGGAGAAGGCCAGAGTCAGCGGTACGGTTAAATTTGAAGAAAGCAAAGAGATCGATACGGAGAAGTTCTCCACTTTCAAGTTTTTCGCCTGCCTTCTTTTCTTTGCGGGAATTGCCGTTACAGGTCTGCTCGTCCTGCTTCTCCCCGTATTCAAAGAGATTATGGCCGGGGAGCGAGATTTCCGGTCCTGCGGAAAGACAGCTCTCTGGGGTCTTATCCCGCTGTTTATCTATCCCGTTGCGGTTATTGTGACGATTCCGCTCTTCCCCATGTCCATCGGATTGGCTCTTGCGGCATTCCCTCTTTGGATGCTGACCCTGATCGTGGGACTGACCCTTGCGGGGCGTATGCTTTTCAGAGTTTTCAAATGGAATAATGAGAACCGGTTCCTGTACTTCCTGCTGGCCTTCGGAATCTATGTGATACTGTCCATGGTTCCCTACCTGGGATTCCTTGTCGGGCTTGCCGTGACGGCACTCGGTTCGGGACAGGTTATCAGAAGTGTGTTTAAAACCGAATGGTAATCGGGATTCTTGTATAGGCGGCTCGCGAGCCGCCTTTACTTCTGGAACTGTTCGGTGATATGGCCGTTCAGTTCTCTATTCTAGGGGTGTATAGAAGGGCGGCTACTCCGACAGGATCTCTTTGAACAGTTTGTCTCTGCTTTCGAATATTCAGAAAACTTTTGATTGATTCACATCGGTCCGGGATTGGCAATAGCCAATTCCTCTTGATCACGTTTCTTGTCCCGAATAAAATGACCCTATGCCAAATACGCAGAAAACAGCCGGGAAGGCGGCTATCGCCCTTTCCTTCATCGCTTTTATATCTCTCGGTATGCCCGACGGGCTTCTCGGGGTCGCCTGGCCGGGTATCAGAAGCACTTTTTCCCTTCCCCTCGATGCTCTGGGATTTCTACTGGTCTTCAGTACCGCAGGTTATATGGCTTCCAGTTTTTTCAGCGGCTTACTCGTCCGCCGTTTTGGAATCGGCGGTCTACTGGGACTTAGCTGCAGCCTCACAGCCGGGGCACTCCTGATTTATTTTCTCACGCCCTTCTGGTCTCTGCTGTTTCTGGCTGTGTTTTTCGGAGGGCTCGGTGCCGGAGCCATCGATGCGGGAATCAATACCTATGTGGAAAAGCATTACAGCGAAAGGATGATGCAGTGGCTCCATGCCAGTTTCGGGATCGGTGTGACTCTCGGCCCTCTTGTCATGACTGCCGGCATTGCCCTGACCGGACAGTGGCGCCCCGGATATCTCGTGGTCAGTCTGGCTCAGTTTTCCCTGGCTTTTGTTTTTTTCTCTTCCGTCCATCTGTGGCAGAAAGATGAAGTAAAAAACCATAAAGAGGAGCATCATGAAACGGATGCGTCCATCGGGGAAACATTAAGACGGCCCAGAGCTCTTCTCAGTATGCTGATGTTTTTCATTTACACCGGCGTCGAACTGGGCCTGGGCCTATGGTCCTATTCACTGCTTACCATTTCCAGAGGGGTTCCGTCAGGGGTTGCCGGCGTGGTGACGGGAAGCTACTGGGCCATGTTTACTGTCGGACGTATTCTGGCCGGTTGGTATACCCGCAAAATGTCTGTCCGCACGATTCTCTATGCCAGCTTGGGGCTGGCTCTAACGGGAACTCTCCTGGTGGCTCTCAATCCGGGCATCTGGCCGACTGTTGCGGGGATCGGTATCATCGGATTTGCCATTGCTCCGGTCTTTCCCAGCCTTATTTCCGATACGGGAAACAGAGTCGGTGTCCGCCATGTCTCCAATACCATAGGTATGCAGATCTCTGCTGCGGGATTCGGCGCGGCCGTCGTGCCGTCTCTGGCCGGGGTCTTTGCCCGTATTTACGGACTGGAAGTCATACCGCTATACATGATGGCTGCGCTGGGTCTTCTCTTTCTTTCCATACTTCTATCCCGGGGCAGCAAAGCGTAGAAAACATTGTCAGATATCTGAACTTTTTCAACTTGGTATCTCCAATATTCCACTTTTGCGGATGTTGTGACCCGCGCAGATCTCAGAGCTCCTGGCAGAGAAGGGAAAATCACAGAATCTTCCACCGAAAACCTGTTCTAAAATAATTTGTTATTGGCGGAGGGCGAACCTATACTGGAAATATGGAACCTCTTAATCTTGCAGAACAGGCTGAAGAGATCGGAATAGACAGAAGTTCGCTCCTTTCACTTTACTATATATTCATTAATCAGACTGATATCGATCTGAAGGAATTGAGACAATTTATCGCTGAAGAGAACCGTGCGGCAATCCGGGAAAAGGCCCATCATATAAAAGGGGCTTCTCTGAATCTGGAGATTGACGGAATGGCCCGAAGTGCCCGTCAGATGGTTCAGCTCTGTGACGAGGGGGACATCAGTCCTGTCTGCCAGGAACTCTATCTTCAGCTTCTGACACAATTTCAGAACCTGAAACTTCAGATCGCAGAGGAGAATGATCTTGGCTGACGACCCGTTGAAAATCCTCATTGTGGACAACCATCCCCTTTTTCTTGAATCTATCGGCAACATACTCAGCGCTCCCCGTTTCGATGTGAGAAAGGCCGGGGGGGGACTTGAAGCTATCGATATCATGAAAACATTCAAACCCCAGATATTCTTTATCGATCTGATTATGCCCTATATCAACGGCGATAAACTGAGTCTTTATATCAGAGAGCAGGAGGAGTTCACCGATTCCTTTATCGTTATCCTTTCGGGAATCGCCAGTGAATCGGAGAAAATCGATATCCCCAGTCATGCCGACGCCTTTATCGCCAAGGGGCCGCTTAAGCTGATGGCGGGACATATTCTCGATGTAATCGATCAGTACAGCAGAAAGAAAAGGCGGATCCACCCGGAGAACTATCTGGGGCTCAATGAGATCGCTCCCAGGCACATCACCAAGGAGCTGCTTTTTTCCGTAAGACATCTGGAGGTCCTGCTCGCCAATATGAGAGAGGGGATTCTCGAGGTTTCCGGAGACAACCGCATCGTATACATTAACCCGGCGGCGGCGGAAATCCTAGGCACCGGGGATCTGACTATGCTGTCCCGCAATTTGTATGAGGCCTTCAATGATGAAGAAGCGGGATTTATCCGGACCATTATGGAAGATTTTGACAGCGGAATAGCTGTTAGCGATATCGTCATACCTGTCAACGGCCATTTTGTCCGCACATCGATCCATCGCATTTCCGACAATTCCGTCGAAGCGAAAATAATCTTCCTCAACGACGTGACGACCTTCAAGGAAAAAGAAGAGGGTCTTCAAAAAGCCCTCGGTGAAAAGGAGATGCTCCTCAGGGAAATTCATCACCGCGTTAAAAACAATCTCAATATTATTTCCGGACTTATCAGCATACAGAGTTCCATGCTGGGTGACGAACCGGCCCGGGACCTTCTTCTGGAAATTCAGCCCAGGCTCCAGTCTATCTCGCTGGTTCATGACAAGCTCTACAAAACCCAGGATCTTACCCAGATAGAGCTCGGTCCCTATCTGGAGGAGCTGGCATCTCTCCTTCTCGGTATGATGAGTTCCAGTAACTTTTCCATCGATATGGAAATCAATATCCCGCCGCTGAATCTGGATGCGGATAAAACGGTTTCTCTGGGTTTAATCTGTGCAGAGCTTATCACCAATGCAGTGAAATACGGATTCTACAGGGAGAACAGTGTAACCAACCGGCTGATCATTTCCCTGCTGGTGGAAAGCGATGGGCATAAAAGGCTCTCAGTCGCCAATAACGGTCATCCCTTTCCCGAACATGTGGATATCAGAAAAGGAAACAAACTCGGCTTTCAAGTCATAAATCTGCTGGTCGAGCAGCTCGGAGGGGCAATCGAACTGGAACGGGAAGGCAGGACAGTCTTTACCATTATTTTTGATTGATGCCTTATTTTTCAGAGGCTTTGTAGATTCTGTCCATAACGGCCCGTCCAAGACCTTCTTCGGGAATTCTTTCGGCGTATATTCTGTCAATTCCCGATTTGTCCAGATTGTGCAGGGCCACAAAGAGGCGGGCAGCCGCTTCAACGGGATCTCCTTCGGAAGAGAGAGTCTCTACGGCGCTGAATCCTGCCGTATCGGGTCCATCCCTGAATAACAGAGCTCCGCATCTGTCCCGATCGGAAACCATACTGACGGAATCGACGATATGGAGAGGTTTCGTCGGTGAATAGTGCATTTTCAACTGGCCGGGCGCTATGGGGGAGATCGTTTCCCTGTTGAAGATCTCCACATCGGGGATCAGCTCTTTTATGGTCTCCAGGGCAATTCCTCCGGGACGAAGCACCATAGGCCGGTCTCCCGTTACATCGAGAACCGTCGATTCGACGCCTATCCGGCAGGTTCCCCCTTCAAGTACCATTTCTATTTTGTCGCCGAGCAGCTCGTCCACATGGGCGGCGGTCGTCGGGCTCAGGTAGCCGAAGGGATTGGCACTGGGCGCGGCGACGGCTCCCGAGGACAGTCTTATCAGCTCAAGTGCCGTAGGGTGGTCCGGCATTCTCACTGCCATGGTCTGGAGACCCGACGTGACTATGCCGGGAATGATATCCCTTTTGGGAACGATCAGGGTCAGCGAACCCGGCCAGAACCTGTCAATTATATCGAAGGTGCGGTTGTTTTTCACATCGGCTATACGGTCCAGCATTTCAAGTTCGGCGATATGGGTGATGAGAGGATCGAAAGAGGGGCGGGCTTTGGCTTCGAAAATACGGGCTACCGCTCTGGGGTCGAGAGCATTCCCCCCCAGTCCGTAAACCGTTTCGGTCGGGAAGGAGACCAGGCCCCCTTTGAGTATCACGTGGGCTGCTTTTTCGATATTTTCCCTTGTGCTTTCGTAAATCATCATTCCTCCCCGGATCGTCGATGCGTAGGCCATAATAGCGGAAAGAGGCTCATCTTCTCAAGGGGAAATTCTGGTATGTGAGAGGCAAAATGGCAATTGGTGTGGCGAATTTAGGCACAGAATTTCTGAGAGAAACAGACTGTGTGTAAAATTGACTCATTGACTTGGGGAATTCTGGCGCAGTTGTTGATTTTGGCGACGGTTTTGGGGGGCTTTTTGTGGTTTAGAAGGGAGACGGGCCGGGGGGGTGGGAGATAGGAGGACGATGGATAGTTTAAGTCTTTATTGGGAAAGGATATATTGTTTTGTGTTCGGGAGTTGGCATGAATTATGCAATATAGGTAGTGTAAATTAAAATAAAATGGCAAATGGAGGCCTGATATGAGATATGTAACAAATACAAGACCTGTGAATACGATGGATGAGCTTTTGGATTCCTTTTTTTACGGAAGGCCTGTCCCGTCGCAGAAACCTGTTTACAGTTCCTTTCCCGTTGATGTGGAAGAGCAGGAAAACAGTTATGTGCTGGTTGCGGAACTGGCCGGCTTTAAAGATGAGGAAGTGGATATTACTCTCAATGACGGATTGCTCACAATTACGGCTTCAAGGATGAAGGAAGCGGAAAAAACCGATGAGCCGAAAGAAGAGGTGAAATATCTTCTCCGCGAAAGAGTCAGCAGAGAGTTCCGACGCTCTTTCTCTCTCCCGAAAGATGCTGACAGAGAAGCGATCAAGGCATCTTTGAAAGATGGTCTTCTCTACCTTGCTATAGGAAAAAAACCGGAAGCAAAACCGGTAACGATAAAGATCAACTGATAAACCAAACGAAGTCCCCATTAATGAATTTTACAATTGAAGCCGTCCGAGGAAGTTTTCCCGGACGGTTTTTTTATACGAACATGGCAAATTGTTGTCATATTTGACAAGGTTAAAAAATTAATTAAATATTCCATGTTGTCATAATTGACAAGGTTGTACTGTGAATATAAGCTCTATTAAGCCCATTACGGGTTTTGGAGTGATATTATGACCAGATCAGAAGCTAATAAATTGTCATATATGGCATTGAGCAGCGGCCTGAAGGGTTTTAAAAAGCAGTTTTCTTGTCATTTTGAGAACATTACATTTCAGAAGTGGAACGATCAGAAAAAGGAGCAGGAGAGAACCTGTTCCCTTATCTACATCATCGAAGGTGAAGGTTCTCTGAGGATGGGAGACGGAAAGGATCTTCCCATCGGTCCGGGGGATGTGATTCAAAGACTCCCCGGGAAAAGCGGCATTCTCAGTTTCAACGGGCGGGGAAGCGAGCAGGCTGTTCTGACTCTGCCGGAGATCTTCTACAATCTGTACGAAAGAAAATCCTATGACGGAAGCGACGAGCCTGTCATTCATATCGGCCTCCATGCCGACCTGGTCTTCAAATTCAAAAAACTCGGCGAAGAGATCAATCAGTGGGCTACGACCAGGATTTTCAAAGTTATCGAAAAGTCGCTGAAACTTATTACGGAAATACAGGCGACGGGTTTTCAGGTCAATACCGCCGATGAAGAAGCCGATTTCTGGGTGGCTGTGAGACGGGATCTGAGCAAGGAGCTGCAGAACCGTTTCTCTCTTCC
>JAFGXR010000052.1 GCA_016936555.1 Spirochaetales bacterium
CCCTTAGGTGATTGTTGATTTGTGGTTAAATCATTTTACACTAAGGGGTTAATTATAAAAACAAGAATATTTATACGGATTCAGGTAATATATTTGTAAGAGCTATGCCGTTTACACCTATTTGAAGTGAGAAGGAAAGTCCGCTTACCAGAAAAGTATCCAGTATGACCGACATGACCATCTGCCCCCCCAGGATAAGAAAGAGATAACTCTCTTTTTTCATAGTGATGAGAACCAGCATGAGAAATTTAACTGATGTCGAGAATGTCAGACCGATGGACTCCAGCCGGATGTAGGTCGCAGTCGCTCCTATAAGGTCAGTCTGCAAAGACATGAAAACCAGCATCGGACGGATGAATATAATCAGAAGTAAAGACATCGCTGTATATATACCGGCTGTCAGCGCCAACCCTGTTCTGATTTTATTGGCAAAATCTTTCTTGTTTGCCAGAGATTTTCCCAGGAAATAAAACATGGGGAGAATAAGAGCCTCCTGGATTACCTCGTAGATCACATTTACCCATGCCAGCTGCGAAGCGATATTATAGCCCCAATCTCCCGGCATGGAGCCGAGAAAAAAGATCCTCACAGTGGTATAAATAGTTGGCAGAAGCCCGAGAATCAGTAAAGTTCCAAAAAGTTTATAGTCGATTCTTTTTAATGATTGGATAGTTGTTGTTTTCATCATTACGCTCCTAATTTCTCAAAGTTTGCTTTAAAGATTTCTGACACCTGAGCGATGTATTTCATATCTGTACCGGGAGGGAACTGCACAGTTCCATTTTTGAAATCCATAATGAGCCCCGCTGAGATAGGCGACATTTTATCAACAATCGTATTTGACGGAACTTCCCACATCCGTTCATGCATATCAAACCATTTATTACAATGCTCCCGCATAGGAAGGATTGTCTCGGGAGCCGTTGGATCAAGTGATTTATTAATTTCATCGATCTTCCCGGCTAACTCTTTTCTCGAGCGATTAGTTCCGTGATTAAGAAAAACCTGTATAGGTTCAGTTCGTGGTTGATCGGGATTTCCAAAAATATAACGTAGGAGAGAATCAGCTCCTGCATGTCCTGAATAATATTCGCTGATATTCTCCACCTTGCATTTAACATCCGATAATCGGAGATCTATGTCGTTCAGCCGCCGGTTCCGCTTTTCATCCGGTGAATAATGCTCTAGATTATTGAGCAGATAGCCGTTTGTATTTCCCGCCTGATATCCTGTTAACAGTATCATTGTGTTCTTATCCTGAAGATGATGTTTTAGCAGTTCAACGACTTTTCCGTTATCACACATTCCGGAAGAAGAAATGATTATCCGTTTTTCAAAGAGATATCTGTTTTTATTTATTTTGTATTTATCAATAGAGTTGAAAAAAGCATTCCCCGCACGGAAGTTCTTTTTACGGATCTTCCCTTTCTGCTCACATCTTTCACCCAGTGAAAAGACCTGGTCGATCAATGAGGGGAGATCTTCAAATCCAAGAAAGTCCGCGTTAGTTTCAAGTATTGAGTTGGCATAAAAGTATTTGTCTTCGCCATCAACTGATCTGAAGTTTTTCAGACCTTCTTTATAGACAGGCATCAATTTTTCTATGAGATTGGAGAAAACCGAAACCTGGCAGTTATACCCCCACTCTCTCGGGACCAGGTATTCATATAGCGAATCTTTGTTTATTTCCGGCTTAATTCTGTATCTATTATTCGTAGATGGTTCAAAATGCCGTTTATAACCTGGAATTGATTCGACAAGCTGAGCCGGAAAAGAGTCCTCTTTCCCGATAAGTTCCCTGATATACTCTTCGGGATATCTTGCTGTGAACTCCCGTGTTGAAAATAAGACAAAAAGATCAAAGAGGATTTCCTGGGAGCGATGGAGTGAAAACGAAGGAATGATCAGGGTTTGCTGTGTTCCATCGGAAAAGAAATCTGAGATAATCTCATAGAGACGATCGAGTCGCTCTCCCGCTTTACGGACTTTTTTGCGAGATCCCCCGTATGTAGATTCAAGAACGATAAAATCATTTCCATCTCCATTAAATGGATACTGATTGTCTTTTAAAAGAAGCGACTGACTGTTTTTTGAATCCGTTGCACCGAGATCTCCGGAGAAAGTTATTGTTTTTCTTTTTTCCTCTTCATCAATCCAGGTCAGTCCGACAGAGACAGCTCCGAGAATATGAGATGATCTCAGGAAGTAAAAAAAGACATCCCTAGCTACTGGTATCGATTTACCCCATTTAAAATCGCTATCATGATCCACCTTTTTGTAATTGATATGATCGACATCGGATACTTCATAAAGTCTGCTAACTCTTGCACCATCGATGAGAATTTCCCTGGATGCATCTGCTGTCGCCGATGTACAGTAAACTTTCCCTTTAAAGCCGTTTTTGTAGAGCAAAGGAATCAATCCACAGTGGTCCAGATGGGCGTGAGTCAAAAAAACAGAGTGTATTGCCGATGGATCAAATGAAAATCCGGAAAAACTCTGTCCTTCCTCTCCCTGATGCATTCCGCAGTCGACCAGGAATCTAGTGGTACCGCCACTCTCATATTCCAGCATAGTACAGGAACCGGTAACCGTTTCAACAGCACCGATAAACTTCATTTTCATTCTTCCTGATTTTTTTTCATTTTGCATTTTCTATCTCCTTTATGATATTTCAGAAACAGTAATGCAAAATAGATGCCAAAATATTATTTATTTACAGAGTATATATTTAGCTGTTTTTCAGATTTATTAAAGATCAACAACAAAGAAGATATCTTCCTATATCATGAAGACATCTTCCTCCAATCGGACAATGAACGTCCTGTAACATCGCATATTTCATTTACATTGACATCCTCAGCTTTTGCTCTCTCCCTGAGAATTATGGCCATTTCGCGTTTTAATGCAGCAATCACTTCTGCGGTCCTTACGGTATTGTCGACTGTATATGGTTCCATCATCTTCTTCACCATATCTTTCTCCGATACTGATAGAGTTTCTGAGTCCGATACCGGTTTTAATTCTTTAAAAACATCCCTGATATCGGCAATGGAACTTTTATTAGAAAAAGCTATTATCGTATAAGCAATTTGATACAAATCCCGGAAGTTCCCTTTAAGAGGCTGCCTGCGAATCCAGCTGAAAAGTTCTTTTTTATCTGATGCTGATAATTCAGGTCTTTCAACATCGGCCCGTGAACAGGCATTTTTCCAGATCTGATCCCAGAAAATTTCCAGATCGTCGAGAATATCTCTTAATGGCGGTTGCTCCAGAACCAAATAACTGACTCTGTCATAAAAATCGCCTGAAAGAGTTTCTTTCAACTCATTCATGTTTTTATTGGTAGCAGAAATTAATCGGAATTTGCTTTTTCTGGTATCCGTTCCGCCTACTGGCGTATAAGTTCCGTCTTCTATGGATTTAATAATCTTCCTCTGCAGGTTAAGAGACATATCCCCTATTTCATCGAGAAATAGTGTGTCTTTATGGGCTTTCTCCAGTAAACCGGCTTTTTCCTTATCAGCCCCGGTAAAGGCGCCTTTAGCGTGACCGAAAAGTTCAGACTCGAGCAGGTTTTCTGAAAATTGTCCACAGGCGATGCTGGCCCAGTTCCCGTCATTCCTCTCCTGCCTGTACCGGCTGTTGGATCTTATCCAGTTGGCCAGAGTCGATTTCCCCGTACCCTTTTCCCCTAAAATAAGAAGAGGTATTTTCAGATCGGCAAAACGGCTGGCTTTCCGGTAAATTTCCTGCAGCTTATCGGATTTGACCCTGAGGGGATCTATAAAAACACTGTCTTCCTGATTCTTATATAAAGTATTGTCTTTTCTGAAAACCTGATAAATGGAATCAACTTCCAGATTCACCGGTTTAATAACGATGTTTTCTCCAGGGATAGTATGACTCTTAATATAAGTCGCATTTTCGATCATTGCAGAGCCGTGCATAAGCACCCAGACTGAATGCATAGATGCCGTACCGGGTGAGATATGAATGAAATACCTGTGGTTCTGATCTCTGTTGCATTGGACTTTCTCGAAAACTTCACTCTTTATAAATTTGAAAATCTTCTGGTGATCTGTCGGATCAGTCTCTTTATAGAGAATGTTTTCCACTTTACATTTCGATTCACGGGCAATTTGATTCTTTAAATATTCAAAAACTCTCTGTCCTTTTTTATCATCCTGATGAAGGAGATAGACTGACTTATATTTTTTTCTTTCTATTGAGTATTCAGAATCTTTCCCGAGCAAAACCGAAAGCGTGGGGCCATATTTTCCATCAGATTTCTCCGGATCATCTTTATTATAGGCTATCCAAGAGATATAGATATTTGTCATTTAATTTTCCATTTCTGATTCAAGGGCTTTTTTATTCTTCCCCATTATTGTAGCGAACAGGCCTCCTACGGCAAGAACAAGAGCGGATGTTACACCTGCCAGGACAATTTTCAGTTTGTTCAGCTGTTTTAATTGCTTTTCAATCAGAGTTTCCTTCTCGTGGATCAGCCTGTTGTACTTCATCTCGATTCGACGAACCTTTTCTTTGTGCTGAAGGTCGAGAATAACTTTTTCTTTCCTGTACTTAATCCTGCTGTCTTTATAGAGGTCATTCAATGCCTTAACCTTGATTTCATATTCCTTTTCAAGATTATGTAAATCCTGCTCAAAATCCTGCTCCAGCTTCTCTTTTTCTGATTTTATTATTACCAGCTGTTTATCCAGCTGAGAGATTTCATCCTTGTACAAGTCCTCAAGAACCTGCATTTCCCGCTTATGAAGATTTGAGATTTCTGCCAGCATTTCAATTTTTTCGTTAATACGTCCCTGGTATTCTGACTCAATCCTGCTGATCCTGGCTTTATATTCCTTCTGAACTCTCGATTGAAAGTCCTGGACCAGTTGGCTTCTCTCTATTTTGTCATATTCAAAAGCATAGTTATTTCCAGCAAATGTCGAGGTTTCATTACAGATTGATGGCGCCAGGAGATTAAAAACTCTTTTCAATAAATCCAGTAATGAGTTTCGGCTTATAGAAGAAGAGTCGTTTTTCAAGCTTACATTTTTGTGTATTCCGTCATTTCCTTTCATTCTGATATCATGAAGAATATCTTTCTGTTCAAATGAGAGAATCTTCTGATTAAATAGCAGATCGATTTTCTGATGAAGGGAGAATTCATTGCACCGACTTATGGGGTTATCATTCGGTATGGAGTGTTCCTCCATCCGGTAATTACAAAATGATTCAACAAATCTGCGAAGTCGAAAAAGCGCTTCATTGAGAAATTTCTCATTTGTTCTAATGTGATGGTAATAAAACTCGGACATCATTAACTCAAAAAACAAATGCTTTGTTTTACTGTTTTTTTCTATTTCATATAAATCAAGAAACATTAAATTCACAGGAAGCCTCACTAATCAGTATCTATCGATATTTCTGCGATGATATAAGGGAAGAGTTTTTTCTTTAGTTCCTTTAGGCTTAATTGCAAGAGCAGCAGTATACAAAATGACATTCTGGACCGCTACCAGGTATAAAGCATCCCATAAATAGCCTTTTTTGTTTTTGTTTGTTTTATGATTGAAAACTTTGAACCCCAGAAGTGTTCCCGGAACAGCACCAAATGAACTGATTGCGACAAGCTTAACTTCAGAAATTCTATAATCACCATTGATTGCCTTATCTTTATCAATTTTGACAGTAACGAAAGCTGCAATATTCATGATGATAATGAGTATTAAAAATATCTTTTTTAGCATAAGAACCTCTGAGATTGATTTTTTACTGTAATCATCATGATTTTATACTATCTGAGATATTTTTCTATAAGAAAATTTCCTACAAAAAGAAAAAGCCCCAGGCTTTTTCCACCTCTTGACAAGCGATTGCAAGGGCGCGAAGCGGTCCGGCTCCGCCGGACGGAACCCCTGGAATGACCAGGATGCATGGCCGAGCAGAAAGCGAAGCTTTCGACCAGGCGCGGTCCCGCCCGTCGGGGCGGGATGGCAGCCCTCCCCGGAATTCACCGCCCCCTCTCCTTCTCATAAAGCTCATCCATATAAGTATCCACACTCTCCAGTATCCGCTTGTTCGTCTTCTGCCACACATTCCGGATATTCCCCACAACCATAACCTTGATATCGGGCAGCATTTCGCTTTCCTGCACCTCATGGAGCTTGTCGGTGAGCATTTCCCCTGCCTTGATAAGCGTACTGGAAATCTCATCGGAATGGGCCAGCCCCATCTCCTTCATCATCTCCAGCTGCTCCTTCTCCAACACCATAATGGCCTTCTGTGCCTCCAGGGTAATCGCCTTGGCCTCCACATCCTTGCGGGCCAGGAGATAGTTCTCGTAACTCTCCAGGTAATGGCCGATCTCCATCTGCTTGGCCTCGAAGACGGTGCGCATAAGAGCCTTCTTCGCCTTGTACTTGTCCATGACCGAAAGAGTCTGATTCCGGTCTATCTCCCGCAGATCCTTGGAAAAATCCTTTGAATCTGTCAGATCTCTGGGACTGTACCGTTGCAGATCCGTCCCGCTTTCCGTCGCTTTTGTCCAGCTACTCATAAATTGTCTCCTCCATATTTTTCATGACCCGCAGATTGGCGGGATGATTGATATCTTTCGAACCCAGAACCATGGTAAAAGTCTGGTCGATCAACTCCAGCTGTATATCGAACTTCTCCACCTCCCAGCGCCGCCAGTGATAGTTTTTCCAGGACTGCATCGTAATCGCACCGAAATTCTTCCGGTCCTTTTCAATGGCCTTCAGACGCCCTTTCATCTCTTTGTCCGCCCGGAACAGCTGTGCATCGGGTTCCCGGGAATGAAACAGTTCCAGCTCCATAGCCAGCAGCTGTACGTAGGCGCTGTAGACAGTGCTGCACCGCAGAAGCGTTTTGTCGGTTATCTCTTTTCCCGAGCCGCACCCCGCCAGGTCGAAAAGTCTTCCCGACAGCCAGGAGAGACTGCTGAAGCAGCACAGAATATCCAGTTCTCCATCTGTTGGTTCAATGGCAAACTGATAGAGAAAATGACTCGATACGATCTTTCTCTGCAGCCCCTTCGGACCGTCGTATCCCAGAATGAAGCAGGGCCCCTGTTTTAAACCGTAAGCGGCGTTTTTCTTCCTTCCGAGCCTGAGCGGACGGCTGTCGTTCCAGTAAGCCCCGACGTGCCGCCACCCTCTGAATCGGAGATTCTGCCCGGTGGAGAGGAGCACGGCCCTGACCGGGAAGTTTCTCTCTCCGAGCCGTTCGATCATAAAAATAACAGCCAGCCTGAAATTGGCCAGGTTATCGCCGGTAATTTTCACAGCCAGCCACAGGAATCCTTTTAATCTACTCATTGACCAGTACCACTCCTATCTTTCTCAAAATCTGTCCCATATCCCGGTAGAGGGAGAAATCGTTTGTTTCATTCGTCACTTTCATGCGGATATAGCATTTCTTCTCTTTGGCATAAGCCCTCTCTTCCGCGAAAATTGCAAGAAGCCGCGCCGTCACATAACTCTCCTTATCCTCCGGCTTTACCGTAAAGTTCTCCTCCGCTCCGCTTTCCCGGTGGACAATGGTGTATTCCCGACTGCTGTGGATAATAATGTCTCCCACAATCTCGGGAATGACCGCTTCGGGACGGCGCCAGCAGGGGACCACTCCGTTCTCCTTCTCCGCCAGAATCTCGTTGAGGAAGTTCACCTCGGTCTTCAGCATCGCGATCTCCTGCTGCGATATTCCAAACTGATTGTAGAGAAAAACCAGCGCCCCGACGGCCAGAAAGAGCAGCACATAGGCCAGCTCCGACAGGCTGAAAGCCATCAATTCACCGGAGCGGGTCCGCCGCCTCATCTCACTTTCTCCACTTTGTTCTCCAGAATCTCCACAAGGGAATCGAGAACCAGGTTCAGTTCCCCTGTTTCGCCGCGGAAGCGGTTCAGATCGTCGTTGATCTCCTTCAGGGGCAGGCGGTCCAGTTCCGCTCTCATTTTGTCCGAGCTTTCAAAGAGCTCTTTCCCGGACCGGGAGAGGTTCTCCATGGCATTCCCGTATTGGCTGTTCTGCTTTTCCAGCATGGCCGCGTAACGGTCCGAAGCGGAAATAAAGCGGTCCAGCGATGCCAGGTATTCCTTCTCCTTGTGATCCACCGCTGCCGCGGTCTGCACTTTCTCCTCCAGATAGGCTTTGATCGAGTCAAAGGTGTCACTGTAGCTGGACGAAAACTGATCGGCGATGGCTTTGAGCATTTCATAACTCTTTTCAAGATCTCCCTCCTCTTCGGGGTGCAGTTTGAGCCATCGCCCCCGTACCAGTGAGCGGATTAACATACCCGCCATGCTCGTGGTAATGGCTATGGCCAGATGAGACAATGTCATGGTGATGAGAATGTGCCCCTCAGCCATTTCGGGAATATCCTTCAGCTTGAAAAACAGGGCCACCAGAGACATGAGGGTGAAGAGAAATCCCCCGTAGTAGATCGTGTCGGTCAGATGTTCCGCCAGGGAGAAATCGTTACACTCTTTTATAGCACCGCTGACGATGAGCCCGTAGAAAATGATGAAAAACGTGGGCAGCAGCGGGGCCAGCTGATATTCGATCCTCTCGTTGAAGAAGATGACGGCGAAGCCTCCCGCGCAGACCAGGAAGAAGAGAAAGTTCAGGAAAGTTTTAGTTGGTCGTTGCATTTTTTGACTCCTTTCAGTAAACAGTAAACCTCTGCCCCTAAGAGAAAAGCAAAGAACATGCCAAAAAAATAATTGCTGAATTTCAACTTAAAAGTGTTCAGATTGTTACTTCAAATTCAATAATTCTTATAATTCACAATTTTTTTTATGTTTAACCAACCATAAACCCGAATCGTATTATCTTGTTCCTTTATTATTAAAGGAATATAATGAAGCCATGAACATCAACTTCGATGAGATTGTTGAAAAGTTAATACCTCTCGATCCCGAGCAAATAATCCTCTTTGGCAGTTATGCAAAAGGGACTGCATCTGAGAATAGCGATATTGATATTTGCATTGTAAAAAGCGATATAAAATCGAGCCAATCCTCTTTTAAGCTGAAAGCCAGGAAAAACCTGAGAGATTTCATTCTGACCAATCATATCGGCATAGATATCCTCACAATTTCAGAAGAGGACCTGAATAACAAAGAAGATTATTTTTATAAGGAAGACCTGGTAAAAAACGGGAAAATTCTTTATGCCAAATAGAACGGCAGCAAAAGAATGGCTTCAATTGGCAGAGCTTAAATTTTGAGCCTTGAAGTGCCGCCGGAGAACTTTTCTGCCCGGAAGATTATATTTACTTTTTTGATCCTCAGATTGACCTGATGCTGTAATTTGACTAAAATTAAAATGATGAAACAAAAGACTTTAGTTGAAAAAATCGAACTGGTTAGAGCATCCCGGGACAGGAACTACAAAGAGAGTCTTCGACTTGAAGGCTTTTCAGAAGTAGAAAATCTGCACGGAAAAGATAAATCTGAAGTTATTCAGTATTTCTTAAAGCAAGCAGATTTGTAATGTCGCTGAAATATGGTACAGACAATGATCCATATTGTTATCCCGGCTCAACAACACTGATTAATAAGTTAGGTATTAAAGACTCCAGACTTCTTGAAGAAGCTGAAAAAGAAATTTCATTCCTTAATGCCCGAGAAATAGATTATTCTCAACCTCCCTACAATCTCGATTACTGGTGCAGTATTCATAAAAAACTCTTTTCTGATATTTTTGAGTGGGCTGGAAGATTACGAACTGTGAATATTACTAAACTGGAAACACAATTCTGTAACCCCTTATATATCCAGCAGGAATCTGAACGACTTTTCTCACAACTCTCTCTCCACAACTATTTCGAAGATTTTGACAGGGATGAATTGATCTCCAATAGTGCAGAACTTTATACAGAATTAAATCTTATACACCCATTCAGAGAAGGAAATGGCCGTTCTCAGAGAATCTTATTCATACATCTATTTGCCAATTGTGGATATGATATCGATTGGAGACACATATCGACTGAAGATTGGTTACATGCCAACCAAGCTGGTGTAGAAATGAATTACTCTCCCATGATTCAAATCCTGGATAAATGTCTATCATATTAATAATTAGATTACTTTAACTCTCGTAGAGAACCCGCGGATTATTCCCGCAGCTGTAGGTCCCGATCTGCCAGTCCAGGCACAGCCAGTATGCTCCGTCGGCTCCCGGCGGGAGGTAACTGACATGTCTGCCGATTTGGCTTTGAGCCTGTCGCCACACCTCTTCCGGACCGATATAGACTTCGCACCAGGCATGGGCACCCTCGACGCAGGTTCCGTAGAGAATCCGGGCTTTCCCGCCGATGGCTTCCACAGCCGATGCCATAAGGATGGCGTAATCGTCGCAGTCTCCCGCCAGTCCCAGGGCAATAGTTCTGTCTGCCGGAGAATAGTAATCGCTTTGCTCGAAAAGCGGATCGTTAATGTAAGACCATTCACTGGCAATATACCGGTGTATGGCCAGAATCTGCTGTATCCCTTCGCGACCGGGAACCGGGTTATTCCCGCGGCTGTAGCGGTAATAGGTTCCCGGATAGGCCGATGCCAGCTTGACCGCAAAATCCCGGACGATGGGAGATGTCGGGCGTACGGCTTCTTCATAAGTCATGACCCGGGCTACCGTTTCGTAGGACTTGCGGTTCAGGTTCAGTTCGCCGATTTTCTCTTTGAGAGACCGGATTTCTTCATCGCGTTTCCGGTTCTCCTCTTTTAAAGAATCAAAGCGCTCCTGATCAATTTCCATCTGCCTGATCCGGCGGTTCAGTTCATCAATCAAATGTTCCTTTTCTCTACTGTCCGACAGGTTTTCCAGTCTTAGAGCCAGATCTTCCTGAAATCCCTCAACCGTTTCCCAGGCGGGGTGGATCTGAACCAGGATTTCATCGAGTTCACCGTTGTACCGGATGTCCTCACTCGGTTCGGCAAGAATTCCTATTCCGGTGTTGGATACAAGAACAAGAATCGGGATCACCAGCCCAAATCTTTTTCCATCGAGAAAATCCTGAGCCATGACATAACGGGCCATCAGAAAAAAGACCATTGAAGCCAGCAGAGTATAGCCGTCATGAATCGGTAAATCAGATGGAAGATGATCATTGAAAAGAGCTGCAGCAATCAGCATGTTTCCCAGCAGAAAATTGACTTTGAATGGGATCCGCTTGTATCCCTGACGAAAGAGAAGCGAGATGTCGATCAGGAATCCTGATAGAAGAATGAATGGAACACTGAGTGCAGTAACTCTGGAGTATATTTCAGGTAGTAGTTCAGGAACTATCAGAGATATTGCCACGACTCCCAGGATCAGAAGTCCGGGATAAAGGCTGAATCTGGTTATTATACGCAGTGTTTGCTTCATGCAGATTGTAGTGCAAGAGTTGTGCCATAAAAAAAATGGCATAAAACCACTATTAACTAAGCAGCTTGGAGAATAAGTACATATATTTTTATTAAATTACAATTTTATTTGTGGTATCACTTTTTTTTAAGAGAACCGTTTATCGAGAATATCCAGCTTCAATAATTCTTAACATTTCTTTTTGAGATTCCAGAATCATATGAGATGTAATGTAACTCTCTTCTATTTTCTGAAATCCCCTATCCGAGTCAGGCTGTATTGCAACATAGTTTTTATATAACCTGAACAGAACATCTCCATAAAGCGGAATTATCCCGATAGAAAAAACATCGATATCGATTGTTTCTATAAACCTCTGAATACTGGCATCTTCCATACCATTGAAATGCATCAGTATCTGGGTTGTAAGACTCCCGTCCAGATTTTTCAACTCATCCAGATCATAATGATATCTCATACGATAGAGAAAATTATTTGAAAGTTTAATTCCTGTATCACTGAGAGGAGTAGCCATTTTCAGAGCCTGAAGTTCCGGAAAATCTCCCGCCTGTATAGAGAGCACACCAATCGTAATTATACACATCTCCAATATGCGTTTAACTTGATAGTCGCTGAAGGCAATAATGGTTTCTAAAATTTTTAAAATATCTCGCGGATCAACTCCGTTCACTACAAGTGATAATCCATGTCTGAGAAACGGGTCAGTCCTCTCATCAATATCTTTTTCTATAGATAACAGCCCTTCGATCCAGGCTTTCTTGCCGATGCTTAAAAGCTCAGAAAGTAACTCAATGCACTATTCTCTCTCTATTTTATTTGTTATCTCTGCTTTCTTATAAATATAGGAATCAAAAATCATAGGAACTCCTGACTGTAGGGATCATACTAATATCATCAAAGGGAGTTTAATAATATGCAACAAGAGTTTTTTACTGATTCGATTTATTAATTCAAGCCCTATAATAGAATCAGGTTTAAATCTCAGATCTGATTCTTTCTGCCAAATAGAACGGCAGCAAAGGCAGAATAGTGTGTTTATGAAACAACAAGTTTTTTCACGAAGACCAGTATTTCTTCAGCTTTCGTAATAGAAGAATGAGTATCTGTTAATGAAGGCAATAATTCATTATCCGGATAACGGTAAATTGTTGAGAATGGATTCAGAAATATTACCTGTTCCCGGATTTTCTCAAAATCAGCATTAATTTCTTCACATTTTTTTATTAATACTACAAGATTATGTATCTTTTCGATCTTCCGGTTATGAAAGGCAAGAAAGCCCTTCAATGACTTCTCAGCGCACTGTTGAGAATGATATACGATGATATCAAAAAGCTGTTTTTTTGATTCCAATAAGACTTTTGCTGATTCTAAATCGTTCTCCGCTTTGAAAAGCCATTCTTCATGCGGCTTCATAAACGATTTTTCCCTCGGTCATAATCCTGTGCTGCAATGTTGAATTATATTTAGCTTTTTCTTCCATTTCTTCACGAGTATATACAATGATATCAGTTGGTACCTGAATGTCCCATAGTTCGCTGGAAGATAATCTGATTCTTTCCGCCATTCCCAGATCTGAATGATCAATGATCACTGCAAGATCAATATCACTCTCATCTGTAGGTTCTCCCCATGCATAAGAACCGAAGATATAAATTGCTTCAGGAGAATATACTTTTACTAGAGAGGTTACAATTCTGTCCAAATCTTCTTTTCTATCATTCTGTGAAATCGTCATACTACCTACCGATATTAAATTATACTCGGTTTAAAATTAATCAACAACACAAAGCCTTAAAAAATATTATTAGAAACAGTTGATATCCTCGACAGGTTCGGCCTGGAGTCCTATGGCGAAATTGGATCTTTCTCAATATCAGTCCCATAAATCATTCATTTCGCCTGTCACCTTCATGCGGATAGGTTTAGATGGAATCGTGAAAGTAACCACAAATATTTTTGTGTTATACAATATTTTCTGTATTTCTAAGGCAACTCCATAAATTTTAAAACACCTGAAACCCATCTCACAATAAAAAGATCATCATTACCCATTCTGGCACATAACCTGCAGTATAAACTCATAAAGGAGCGGCCATGATCCATCAGCCTGAAGACAACGAACTGTCCTGTGAAATTGAAAAATACTGCCGAATCAACGGAACGGAATTGTCGGAACACATCGATATGAATGACATTATCAGCCGGACCGACAGGATTCATTTTCTCGGGGGACCGGCGGACAATGGCAGATACATCAACTGGCTGAGAGAACTGTCTCTGAAATGTAAATTATCAGTTCTCCATGCTGTTTTTCTCAACAGCCTGAATGAAGTTGTGCTCCATTCCCCTCTCACTGCCATGAAGCCACTCGAGTCGCTTCATGAAAACAAGGGAATAGCCGGCAATCCCCGGTGGTTCTTAACCGCCGCCCGGATTCTGAAGGCGGAAAAGGTTTATCTGGTATGCGATTATCCGAAGGCCAAACCGTCCGGGAACCTCTCCATGAGCAATCTGGCATCGAGCGCCCGTGAAAAACTGGGTGATTTATTCGGTGGCGTCATCCTTTCAAGTCAGTACACCTACACCCTTATGGACGGGACCGGAGA
>JAFGXR010000053.1 GCA_016936555.1 Spirochaetales bacterium
GCGAGGATGGAAACGACTCATTGACCTCGCCGAAGGCTGGGAGCTCGCCCTTAATCCCAAGACTTATGGGTAATAGTATGCTCCCACGAGGAGAGGGGGGCTGCTTTTTATGGGTTGCGAATACCTATATATAGAACAATCAAAGAACGCAGATCCTCTGATTTTTATCTTCAATTGAGGGCGGTAGGGGGGAGCCCCTGTTTTCTATGATGGAACAGTAAAACCGGGGATTTCCATATCGAGAGATTCGACATAGGCTTCATTATAACATGACAAATCTCCCCTCTCCTCTTTGGGGAGAGGGGTTGGGGGTGAGGGCGGGAAAAAGCCCTCTCATAGTAAAGTTGTGTATAGAGTTTTCACACAGTCTGACTGGGAGAAGGGCCGGGGTTGAGGGACGGAATGGAATTATTCGACTTTTGCAACAGCCCCCTCTCTGTCTCGATGAATTGATTTCCGAGAATCATGTTGTCAGATTTGTTGATATTACAACAGATAATCATATCGCCGTTGAATCATAGATTTCTGACGGACTAACTGGTTCGGGAAGCAGTTTGTAATCCCTTTTGCAGTAGCTTCATTCAGTCCTCTCCCTCCCCGGTCTGAGAGGAGCGTTTCATCATCGGTGCTCAATTACTGGAAAACGCAATTTTATTCCGGTGTTAACAGAACGAAAAGAGTCTGTTCCTCTCTTCTCCTGTTGGACCTGTCAGACACAGAAGCTTCCTGCTCGCCTATTCAGCCGAAGAGGAGGAGGACAGGAGAGCCCTGTATAAAGGGTTGCATTCGATCCTGATCAGGGAGCATTTATTAATAGGATTCCCGGTAATTATCTTAAGCATAAAAAAGCCCGCAACGGTTTGCTGCGGGCTTGTCAATCTCTGATAATTAAAGACTTTATTCTGTCATATAAACAGCATCGGCCAGGGTGAAGTTTTCTCCGGCTTTGGCTGTGAAGGTCGATCCCGGCTGAGAGTAGATGGCGTAATTGGCCTGTCTGTCCTTGTCAAAAAGTCCCCATCCGTCATCACCGCCTTTCCAGGGCTCGTCAAATGCCTCGAAATAGAAGATGGCCATGGGCCCTTCCAGCGCGGCTGCTGCAGGATCGGGGTTGGTACTTCTTTCGGAACCGTATACCCAGTCCACCATGCTGTTGTAGTACATGGCTGCATTGACGGGGTGGGCCCGGTTATACATAAGGTTTTCGCTGCCGACCATATGTTTCCAGCCGGTTTCTCCGATTACAATGGGAAGAGCCGTCAAGCCGCTGTTGTCCATGGCGGTTCTGACCTGGTTATATTCATCTTTGGCTCTGGCGACAGCCCAGTCATTCATGGCTGCGGCTCTTTCCGCTTCAGGTGTGTCCAGGCATTTCCATGTGGGGTCATTGACCAGGGCATATGCCGTGTCCAGGGCCGGATAGGTGTGGATGGCGAGATAGTCGATAACCTGGGCTACCTCGAGAGACCGGGGGGACGCTCCCGTGTAGGGGGAGAAGTTGTCGTCTGTTGTTACGGGCTGGGTTACATTGGATCTGACGTATTGAACGAATTGTCTGACTGTAGCCGGTGCCGCAGGGGCCCAGGTGTTCCAGTATACCGTGCACTCATTACCGATACTGATGGCGGTGATGATATCGGCGTAATCACCTGTCGCGAACCCGATGGCCGTATCGGCCTGCAGGATATTTTCTTCGGGGGCCGAATCCTGTATCCAGACTCCCAGCATGACTTTAAAATCGTCGGGGTAGCTGTTTTTGATGACGTTGAGCGTCCTTCTGGCATGAACCCCTGAGTCATAAAGCCTTAAAAAGCCGAAACCCGCCTGCTTCAGCAGACCGAGATCCTGAGCGATTTCATCCTCGGAAGGATAGGTCTGGGTATTGGGGCTCTGTCCTTCTCGGTATCCCGAATAGGAGACGGCCCTGAGGCTCAGTGTCTCGGGACTTACGGCTCTGCGGGTAGAGAATGAATAGGCGGGAACAGGGCCTGGCAGATTGATGGTTTCGCTGTGGCCCAGAACGCTGACGGTAATGGAATCGGATCCGCCATCGAGAACCTTGAGCTTTCCATCTGAGTACGCAAAAGCTTCAGGTTCGAAAGTCAGTCCGTCGTCGTCGGCCAGTACGCTCGTGCTTCCGTCTCCGTGGATCAGCTCTACGGTCAGGGCTACGGAATCTCCAATCTCCAGCGAATCGAAATCCGTTCCGTAATCCAGTGAAATTCCCGTTGAATTATCAACGGTGGATACGGAAATGGTCGTTACTTTTCCATCGTATTGTACAACAACCAGAGCTGAACCGACCGACATGGCTTTGAGGATTCCGTCGGAGGAAACTTTAACGACTGAGTTATCTGAAAACTCGGCATTGCCGGTCACATTTTCCGTTGTGCCGTCGGAATAATTCGCTGTGACGGTAACGGAAACCGAATCGGTTACCTGGAGGCCGCTTATCGACAGCGGGTCGACGGAAATGTTTTTCAACGTTACTGTCGTATCTGTCGGAGTTGAACAGGAATAGAATAAAATTCCAAGCAGAAGGGCAGACGTGAAGAATAATAACTTTTTCATGATTTCTCCTAAAATTAAATTATTGAAAAACGCAGGGCAATATGTCCCTTGATAAAATTGAATATGCCTAAATACCGGTTCTTATTAATTTCGCCTCCTCGATAGCTTCAAGCAGCTCGATGCCCTTTCTGATTCCCTTTTCCGGTCGATTGTTCATTTCGGGCACACTGAAGAGATTTTCCAGAAACATGCAGGCCGCTCCATAGGCCACAGCCTGCTCCCCCTGGTTGGAGCAGTTGATAGAATAGGACATCTGATCCGGATAAGACCAGTTGTTACGGATTTCATGAGTTAACAGAACTTCAATTTCTTCCTTGTATTGCTCAATCTCGCCGCCGATGACTATATGGTTTATATTGAAAAAATTGATTATCAATGAGATATTCCGGGCCAGTTCACGGAATAGATCAGTCAGATCTTCCGGCTTGGTTTGAATATTTTCAATTTTTTCATCGGGAAGGGAGAACTGGCTGATGCTCGGTGCATCGCTGAATATGCTCTTGAACTCGCCTGCCGAGTGTTCCGGGCCACTGTACACTTTTCCATTGACAACTATTCCGAATCCGATACCTATTCCCGAATAGAAGTTGTGATGATTTTCTACCTCTCTGAATTGGCCCAGCATGTATAACATATTGTCCGGTCGATTGCACTTATTCGTGGTAAGTTCACCCCAGCAGCAGCAATTGGCATCATTTTCAATATATATGGGGACGGAAATTTTCGCTTTGGCCAGATTCTGGAAAGGATAGGACTCGCTTATGCTCATTGGATTCGATTTTTCAACGATACCTTCCTCGCTATTAATAATTCCGCACAAGCCCACGACAATTCCGAGAAGGTTGAAGCTTTTTATAAAGGGATCAATGATCTGCAGTATTTCATTGACTATGTCGATCAGCTCTTTCTCGTCGAAATTGATTTTATCTTTATAGCTGAATATGATTTCGCCCTGAAGATTTATCAGTACGGCATTGAAGGTTTCGGTCTGTATTTCCATTCCCAGTATTGAACCGTAATTTATATTGATGCAGAGGGGGACCGGCTTCCGCCCCCCCCGGGGGCTGGCGGTCCCCTCATCGAGAGCCTGGACTATACCCAGGTCTATAAGGCTCGAAACTATTTTCGTTACCGTGGATTTGTCCATTTGCAGCATCTCGGCTATACGGATTCTGCTTATTCCTTTGTTCAACCAGATGGACCGTAGAGCCTGAGACGCATTTATCTTATTTAATTTGCTTTGTGTTGCCATATTTTCCCTGAGTATTGATATCGGCTAATTGAGTTGATAGGCGAAACCAACGTAAATATTTTCACACAGAAAAGTCCGGTAGTCAACCTGTATCTGTCGATGGGGAAGTAAGATGACCTGCGGTTATTATCAGAGGATGCTTACGGGAGGTTCTTCCTCAGGAGAGAATAATTGGTGAGGATACTTCAGATGGGCGTGTAAGAGAAATCCGCTTCGTCCTGTTCTTCCGTATCGAGATCCTTTATGGATTCCAGCAATTCAATACCTTTAAGGAAGGACGAGTTGTTGTTCTGGTTCATTTCCGGAACGCCGAAGAGGTTTTGGATAAACAGGCATGCCGCTCCGAAAGCGACGGCTTTTTCTCCCAGATTTGAATTGCGTACCGAATAGGTCATCTGATCGGGATGGAGCCAGTTTCTCTGGATTTCCTGTGAGAGCATCAGCTCAATCATATCTTTGTATTTTTCTATTTCGCCGCCAAGGACGACGTGGTTCAGATTGAAGAAATTCATCACCAGAGCTATATTCCTTGTCAGTTCCCTGAAAAGCACAGCCAGGTCTTCCGGTTTCTCCTGTATTCCCTTAATGACTTCATCATCGAGAGAGAACTGACTGATTGCCGCCGTGTCGCTGAAAATGCTTTTAAATTCCCCTGCCGAGTATTCCGGGCCGCTGTAAACCTCGCCGTTCAATACAATTCCGAAACCGAAACCTATTCCCGAATAGTAGGTGTGGTGAGTTTCAACTTCACGGAATTCTCCCAGCATATAGAGCATATTCTGGGGGCGGTTTAATCTGTTCGTCGTCAGTTCACCCCAGCAGCAGCAGTTGGCATCATTTTCTATGAATATGGGAACATCGAGCTTATCCTGTACCGCTTTTGTAAAGTGATAGTCTTTATAAATATTCAGAGGGTTTGATTTCCGGATAATCCCTTCATTGCTGTTTATAATTCCGCTCAAGCCGAGTACAATACCCAGAACGTCGTGCTTTTCCGCTTCGGGCAGAAGTTCTTCGAGGATATTCCAGAACACCTGTTCGACAGTAGACTCTCCGAAATCCACATCCCTGGAAGAATCGAAAAGAATGGAACCGTCGAGATTGATAATGACGGCGTTATAGGAATCGGTCTGGATTTCTATGCCCAGAACACTTCCATAATCGCTGTTTATGCAGAGAGGAACAGGTTTTCTTCCGCCTTTTATCTTAATATCTTCCTCTTTCATTGTTTTGATGATACCGACGGAGAGGAGGTTGGAGACTATTTTCGTGACGGTGGATTTGTCCATCTGCAGGACTTTAGCGATTTGTATGCGACTAATTCCTTTATTCAACCAGATGCAACGCAGTACCTGGGATGTGTTAATTTTAAAAAGCTTGTTTTGAGTTGCCATATATCAATCCCCGTGAATAAAAAAGAAATAATCGAACCATATTAAACCAATAAGTTTATTAAAGCAACTGCACCAATGGATCAAAGTGATCGTTGACTTCTTTAAGTTGTCATGAGAAAATGTGTTGGTTGCAAAAACCAACACATTTTCTCAATCTTTTACGGAGTCGTTATGACTATCAAAGCAAAACTTATTTTTATTATTTCCATTTTCGGATTATCGATAATTCTTTCGGGTCTGATTAACCTCTATTCCCAGAAACGCAGTGAATTGATTCAGGAGGAAGCGGCTCAAATAGAAGCCCTCAATAACAGTATCCTTCATATGCGGCTGGCTCTCGGGCAGGTCGATTATACCGGCTTTAAAATGGCATATCAGCGGTACCTTGACGCCGGCGCGGAAGCTGAAGGTTATTATGAAAATATCAAGACTCTTAAGTTGCTGCCCGGCCTGAACGGGAACCTTGGAAAAAATATTGCTACTGTCCTGAAACTCTATGAAATTTTCACTTCTGAAAAAAAAGTCATGGAAAACCGGTTGCTCGATATGGATAAGATGTTTGATAAACTTTACGGCAAAGCGTCGGATCTGAGCGTACAGCCGAATCTCTGGAATTCCAGTTTATTCGCCACCAATAAAGAATCAGATTATTATAAGATGACAGTGGCTCAGATAGGGCAGGTCATAACAGCTATGGGACCTTTGGATCAGGTTTTCGACCGTTATGAGAATTCCATGGCCGACCGGCTTTCCCAGATCAGCCGGGAGGTGATTCTTATTGAAAAAAAAGCCTTTTGGATTGGAATTCTGACAATGGTTGTATTTTTCCTTATCGCGGTCGTTATTTCCCTTTTTATCGGTTTCGGAATTGCCAGGTCCACGAAGGGGATCGCCGAGTCTATCGGCTTGATGGTTCAGAAAGATCTTTCCCGGCAGATAAAAATCAGAAGCCGCGATGAGATGAAGAGATTGTCCGATGATCTCAATGAATTGCGGATCATACTTGTATCCATTCTTCAGGCAATGAGCCGCATAGGGGAGGAAAACAGCGAAATTACTCAGCTCCTGTCCTCTTCATCGCAGGAAACTCTCGCCTCGTCGATACAAATCAAGGCCAATATCGGTTCTATCGATGCTCTGACGGAAAAACTCAATGATCTGATGCTGTTGTTCGGACGGAATATGATTGATATGGAATCGGTCCTTGGTGATTTGATATTCAAAATATCAGGATTGTCCGGAATAGCCGGAATGACTTCACAATCGGTCCTTGAAATGAATCAACATATGACTTCCGTCAGTGAAAAAGCGGAACGGATGAACCGTTTGGAAGAGTGGCTGGTCAAATCGTCGGTAAAAGGGAGGGAGAAGATCACTCTGGTCCAGGAACAGGTGAGCGTCGTTAACAACTATGTTAAAGATATCGAGTCCATAGCGGGAATTATTCAGGGAATCGCGGCTCAGACAAATCTTCTGGCTATGAACGCCGCCATTGAAGCGGCTCATGCCGGTTCCTATGGCAGAGGCTTCGCTGTTGTGGCCGATGAGATTAGAAAACTCTCCGAAGCCTCCAGTTCCAATTCCAAAAAAATCAGCCAGACCATTAAAGAGGTAACATTGAAGATCGTCGGAACTTCTGAGGTGACCTCCAGTGCTTCAGACTCTTTTGCTGATATTGAAAATGCTATTGCTAATGCCGGTACGGCCTTTGGCGAAATCAAAGAGACAACCGGTAATATGCGACAGGCCGGGGATCTTGTTACTTCGGCTATGGATAATCTTGCGGAGATCTCCCGTGAGCTTAAAGAGAGAAGTCATATAATCGGATCCAATATCCGGAGTCTCAAGGAGCGGGTCGGTGAAATCTCCCAGCTCACAACGGAAGTTTCTTCCGGTTCATCGGAGGTGACAAGCGGGATAGGCGAAATAACGTTGTCTATGGAGGAACTGAACAGCACTGCTGATAAAATCTCCAGAATAAATGAGAGAATTAATTCTCAGGTGAGATCTTTTATCCTGAAAGAGGATGAATCCCTCGAAACAGTCAGCAGTCTGTAAACGGATTGTGATTTGAATAATTATCAAACTAAATTAATTGTACAGGAGAGAAAATGAAAAAGTTCAAACTGACCGGTCATGCCGGTCTTGTATTATCTTTGTTTGCCATCTGCGCTTTTCTGCTCATTCCGGCGGGTTGTACCACATCTGTAGAAGCTGTGGATCCGGCCGTTTCCGCTCCTTCTGCCGATTCCGGCGAAGGAATTCTTGACGGGGTGAAACTGTGGACGCTTCCCGATGCGCCCGACGGTTCCAAACCGGATCAGAGCTGGCTCGCCGTAGGGTCGGATCCCGAGGGAAACATCTACATTTCCGGGCACGACCATGTATCCAATTCCATGCTCTATATGCTCGATGCCCGTGATGGTGTTCTCCGGTGGGTCGGCGATGCAAGAGAGGCTTCAACAAGGGCTGATAACTGGGAATCCGGAGAGACTGCGGAGAAATTCCACACACGTCCTACCTATTTTGACGGACGTGTTTATGTAGCAACCCTTGACAAATCGAGCCTGGACAATGCTTTTCAGTCGACAAGAGGATTCCACTGGTATGCCTATGATCAGGTGAATCAGGAGTTTATCGATCTGAGCGCCGATGAACCTTCAGGTGTCGGAGCCGAGACACTTCAGATCGTTACCATACAGGTCGATCCTGTTTCCCGAACCATTTACGGAATGTCTATTCCGGAGAACAAGCTCGTCGCCTATGATATTGACGGGGGAACGACTACGGTTCTGGGCAAGCCTGCTTCGTGGACAGGCTATTTTTACAGCAATCGCTTTATGTGGGTCGATTCCAGAGGCCGGCTCTATTTTACCGGCGGAACGGAAAGGTCTCAATGGAATATGGGAGAACCGGAAGACCTTTTGGACCATGTGTGGTTTTATGATCCCGCAACAGGATTCGGAGAAACGGATTTCAGTCTTCAGGGCGCGTATGCAATCGAAGTAGGCCAGTGGGACAAGTATCATGAGCACCTCTATGCGAGCGATGATCTGGGCCATATCTACCGTTTCACTGATGAAAATGCCTCATGGGAATATCTCGGTAGACCCGGTTTCTACGAAGGTGAAGACAATCATTATAACAATAACAAAGTCTGGGTTTTCAATCTCTCCGATGAAACAGGTAAGATCTATCTCGGCAGAAGCGATAACCGTGATTATTCCAATGAGATATGGGAATACGATATTGCCAGCGGCAGCTCATTTATGCTCTGCACGATCGATGAGCTGGATGAAGCCGCGAGCCGCGAGGCTTTTATTACCGGTTATGATACCTGGGATGATAAAGGATTCTTTTATATCTCGGTATTTTCCATGTATGATTTCCAGAATGTATTGCTGATGGGCATCAATCCTGAAAAGATCAAAGCTGCAAAAGGCTTATAAACCGGACAATATAATTTGATTTTATAGGCTCCGTATCCGAAAATGATAATTATGGAAGGTATATCCAATAATATTCAGAACCCCTACGCACTGCTGGAATTGACTTTGAAGCAGGCGCAGGAACAGGGTACGGACCTGGCTGAAAAACTCATGAAGCTCAGCGCCGTGCAGCAGATCGATCAGTCCCAGCTTTCCTATATGGGGAATATCATAGACATGTACGTCTGATGAATCTGAATTTTCTTAAATGAGATTCGTCTGCGTCACTCTCTGACAGTCCCCATAGGGGAATGAAGAGGGAAAATGCCCCTATTCTGGACCGGTGAAGCTGATCGTTTTGAGACTGGACTTCCATTTCTCCCTTATGATTTTCTGTAATAATAAAGTAGGATATGCTTAAACCGAGTCCTGTCCCTTTCCCGGGGGCTTTTGTCGTGAAAACGGCTCTTATAGTCAAAAGAGGGGAACTTTCTCATCATAAACTAACAAAACAGTATTAGAATTGAGGCATAAAAAACAACAGGGAGTACCCTATATGCCCGATTCTAAAAAACTCACCAAAACAGAAAAAAGCTGGATTCTCTATGATGTCGCCAATTCCGCCTTCGTACTGATCGTTACCACGACGCTTATGCCCATTTTTCACAAGGACTTTGTTGCGGCCGGTTCAGGCGCCCGGTCGACGGCGGATTGGGGATTCGTCGTATCCCTGGCCTCTCTTATTCTCGCCGTTCTGGCTCCCGTTCTCGGTTCTATCGCCGACTACAGGGGGATGAAAAAGAAGTTTTTCCTTGGCGCCCTTTTTACCGGCGTGGCTTTTACTCTCTTTCTGCCGCTGATCCGGCAGGGACAGGTGCTCTTCGGGTTGACCCTTTATCTCGTAGCACGGGTGGCTTTCTCCGGCGCGAATATTTTCTACGATTCCTTTCTGACCGACGTCACGACCAACAGCCGGATGGATCGGGTGTCGACTCTCGGTTTCGGCTGGGGGTATATCGGGAGCTGCATCCCCTTTATCGCCTCCATCGGCCTGATCGTGGGGTATCAGATGAGCACGGGGACTACGGAGATCTCTCCGCTTATGATGAAGATTTCCTTTGTGATCGTCGCTCTCTGGTGGTTCGTTTTTTCCATACCCATGATAAAAAACGTCCGTCAGGAATACGCCATCGAACCGGAGCCCCGAATGATAGGCAAATCTTTTTCCAGGCTCTGGAGCACTTTCAAGGATATTTCAAAATATAAAGTGACATTCGGTTTCCTCATAGCTTATTTCTTTTATATCGACGGGGTCGATACAATCATCTCCATGGCGACGGCATATGGAATCGATCTGGGGTTCGGCGCTACGACCCTGATAGCCGTTATTCTCTTTATCCAGATCGTAGCCTGGCCTTTCGCGCTCATCTTCGGAGCTCTGGCCAAACGCTATTCCGCCAAGAAAATGCTTTTCGCCGGAATCCTCGTCTATTCTGTAGTCACGCTCGTAGGCTTTCTTCTTCCTTCAATACAGTCCGCCTCTGTCAGAACAGGCGCCTTCTGGCTCATGGCTTTTCTCGTGGCAACTTCTCAGGGGGGAATTCAGGCTTTGAGCCGGTCCTTTTTCGGTAAAACTCTGCCCAAGGAAAAATCAGCCGAGTTTTTCGGGTTTTACAATATCTTCGGAAAATTCGCCGCTATCGTAGGGCCTTTCCTCATGGCGCTGTTTACGCGTTTTACCGGAGAATCCCGTTTCGGCGTTCTGTCTCTGCTTATTCTCTTTATCGCCGGAGCTGTTCTCCTGGCCAGGATCCCCGAGCCTGAAGCCGGCTCCTGAAAAAAAAATACTGGACAAAATGCAATGGCTTATTATATTAGATTAAACTAATAAGTATTCAAGGAGTCTTAGATGGCTGAAATTACATTACAGGGAAATCCCGTTCATACAGAAGGTTCATTGCCGCCGGAAGGTTCGCCCGCACCTGATTTCAAACTGGTCGGTCAGGATCTTTCCGATGTGCAGCTGGGCGATTATAGAGGTAAATATGTTGTCCTGAATATTTTCCCCAGTCTCGATACGGCGACATGCGCCGCATCGGTGCGCCGTTTTAATAAAGAGGCTTCATCCAGGGACAATGTCGTTGTTCTCTGCGTTTCCGCCGATCTGCCTTTTGCAGCCGGACGGTTCTGTTCGACCGAGGGACTGAAAGATGTTCATACAGCATCGGTTTTCAGAAATACCCGGTTCGGAAAAGATTACGGTGTCGCCTTTACGGACGGCCCCCTGATGGGATTGCTCTCCCGTGCCGTGGTTGTCGTCGATCCCGAAGGCAGGGTTGTCTATACCCAGCAGGTTCCGGAAATAGTCGATGAACCCGATTACGGGCCGGTACTGGAAAAGCTTCCCTGATTAATTTCTGTATAATCTGATATTTAGCCCCGCGATTGATTCCGCGGGGTTATTTTTTTGCTTTATGTATATCGCAATGAAATAATAGTAATTATTATTTGCATTAATAATATCAATTAGTTATATTTGTGATATGAGAGAATCTACTTTCGGTGAAAAACTAAGGGATGCCAGAAAAAAATCAGGTTTGACTCAGAAACAGCTGGGAGAGCTGACCGGAGCCGGTCAGGTCGTAATCGCCAACTACGAGAGAGGAGCCCGGTTTCCCGGTGAGGAAATGCTGCGGAAACTGGCGGAAAGCCTTCAGGTCTCCCTCGATTATCTGTTGTCTGTCCCTTCTCTGACAGGTACAGCTGCCGGTCCGGATTTCAGTCCGGAACATCTCTTCGATCTTCTCCTCGGAGAATCGGTCGCCCGGTGCTGGGATTATATCAGTCAGTGGAAGGACCGGGGAAAGCACAGCGCCCTGGATGTCTATTCCGGGCTTCTTATCCCCCTCCTTAAAAAGACCGGGGATCTCTGGTTTACCGGGGATATTTCAGTTCTCGACGAACATCTGATCAGCGGAAAGGTGAGGGAGCTGATCACCTTGACAGCGGCTCATGAAAAGGGATGGGATAATCCACCAGAGCCCGGTCTGAGCTGGATGGGGCTGTGCGCTCCCGGAGAAGAGCACGATCTGGTTCTGCTGATGACCGCCCGCCTTTTGCGCCTTAGGGGCTGGGATGTCAGATTCGCCGGGACGAAGATGCCGGTCGGTGACCTGATTGCGGCGGTGGAATTTCACAAACCGCTCGTTCTCTCGTTGTCTGTGACCATGGACTCTTTCCGGAGCGGTCTGGAGACCTATCTCCATGTGCTATACAAAAACAGAAGCTATCCCTACGGGATTATTCTCGGAGGATCGGCCGTTAAGGAGAGGGATGTTCATGATTTCCCCGGAATCATCGGAACCGCCGGCACTCTGGAGGAAGGAATATCTCTCGCGGAAAAATACGCAAATGATAAAAGGAGCTCTTGAATGAAAAAAGTAATTATCATCTTAATGTCGGTTTTTATCTTTACGTCCTGCGGCCCTGACGATGCCGATCAGGTCACGTCATCGAGCTGGGATCAGGCCGGTGAATATATTCCCATAGCAGTGGAAGTCCTGGAGGTGACGGAAGGGAAACTGATCCCCTATGTCGAAGCTTCCGGCATTATCAAAGGGATAAGGGAAGCCTGGGTCGTTTCCGCAGCACAGGGGCAGATAACCTCTATGGATGTCGCCCTTGGCGGAGAAGTGGAAGAGGGACAGGTTCTCCTGACTGTTGAAAACGATCTTCAGAAACTGAACCGCGATCTGGCTCTCCAGCAGTATGAATCGACACGCCTCGATTTTCAGGCACTTGAAAGTTCCTACAAAAAAGGGGGCCTGTCCCGCAGTGATTACAATAGCGCCAGGACGAGGCTTCTTCAGGCGGAGACATCGTGGCGCGCTGCGGAAAAAAGCTACGGCGACACTTTGCTCAAAGCTCCTTTTTCCGGGAACGTCGCCCAATTGGACAGTTCGCTGGTCGCGGGAGCGACTCTTTCTCCCGGTACACCTGTGGCTCTCATTATTGACCGGTCATCGATGAAGATGGAGATCGCTCTCGGGGAGAGACAGATAGGTCTTATCGAAAAAGGTCAGAAGGCTCTGCTGACTGTCTCCAGTTCCGGGTCAGCGTCTGTCGAGGCTGTCGTTGCCGCTATCGGCACAGGCAGCGAGAGCGCGACAGGGAGTTTTCCCGTCATTATCACCTGGAAAAGCAATATCGACGATACCATGCGATCCGGTTTGTCAGCCAAAGTGCTGATGGAAAATACGGCGGAGGAGCCGCAGATCATCATTCCCTCTTCGGCGCTGATCGTCAGGAACAGAAAAGAGTCTGTTATTACGGCGGTGGACGGTAGGGCTGTCATAAAAGAAGTCGTCACCGGCGAATCTCTGGGGGGCAATACAGTTGTCAAAGAGGGGCTGGCTCCGGGAGAAAAACTGGTCGTCAGCGCTCTCTCTTCTCTGGGAGATAATTATCTCATAGAAACTTCCGAAATCGGAAAAACAGGAGACTGGAGATGACACTGGGTACTTTTTCCGTTAGAAACGGAGTCCTTATTAATATTCTGCTGGTAACCCTTCTCATTCTGGGGGTGTTCAGTCTCAGAAGACTGCCTCAGGAGCAGTTTGCCGAGGTTCCCTTTTACTGGGCCAATATCGCTGTCCCCTTTCCCGGTGTCAGCGCCGGGGATGTGGAGCAGCTTATCTCTGTTCCCATAGAAAATGAAATGCAGGGCCTCGATGATGTGGATGAGATCCGTTCCGTTTCCAGCGAGGGGCTGAGTCTCGTCTCGGTCCGTTTCGAAAGCGATATCTCACCGGAGCGCTTCGATAAGCTCTTTCAGGATGTCCGGACAAGGTTCAGTCGCGTCCGCCTTCCCGAAGGGGCTCTGCAGGAGAATATCAGCTCTTTTTCCTCCAATGATTTCGCTCCGGTTATCGAAGTCGTTCTATCCGGAGACAGAGACTACGCGACCCTGGTGGAAACAGCCGAAGCCATGGCTGACGAAATGTCCCGGATTAATGAAGTCTCCTCTGTGGAACTGGTCGGCGCCCGGGACAGACAGGTCGCCATCGTGATAGATCAGAACCGTCTTGACAGTCTGGGGCTGACTCTCGACAATGTCGTGCTGGCTCTTCAGGCCAGGAACCTTAATATTCCAGGCGGTACGGTCAGTACCGGTTCCCGGGATTATCTGGTCCGGACTGTGGGAAGCGTGGAAGGCGTGGACCAGTTCGGCGATGTTATAGTCAAACGGGGCAGAGACGGAAGCGGCATCGTAAAAATCCGCGATGTGGCTTCTGTTATCAGGGAATACGAGGATGACGGGAGCGAAGCGAGGTTCAACGGGGACTCTTCGGTTTCGATACGCGTGGCCAAGATCCCCCGGGGTAATTCCGTGAAAATCGCCGAAGAGGTTAAGCGGATCAGCGCCGAATGGGAGAACAGACTCACCGACGACATCAAAGTGACTCTTCTCAATGATTCGACCGTTCAGATCAGGGCCAGTCTCGACGTTCTGCTCAGCAACGCTCTTTTCGGGCTCCTTCTTCTGGTTCTCATACTCTTCTTCTTCGTGGGATTCAGAAATGCCATGATGACGGCTCTGGGAATTCCCCTCACTTTCGCCATAACCTTTATGATTCTCGATATCATGGGAGAGACATTCAACTCCAACACCCTGTTCGGACTTGTCCTTGTTCTGGGTCTTATCGTGGACCACGCCATCGTCATTATCGAAAACAGCTTCCGCCTTCAGCAGGAGGGGCTTTCCCGCCATGAAGCGGCCATAAAAGGAACCGACCAGGTTGTTTTCCCCGTTATCGCCGCCACGGCTACGACGGTAGCGGCTTTCCTTCCCCTCATGATTCTCCCCGGCACGATCGGGAAATTCCTGCGGGTCATTCCCCTGACAGTTTCCATCGCCCTGATCGCCAGTACTTTCGAGGCTCTCGTTTTCATTCCCTCCCATTATGCCGACTGGCCGGGGGGAAAGAAAATCCGGAAGGAAGGGAGATTTTTCGATCCCTTCAAAAGGGCTTACAGCCGTCTCCTCTCCAGACTTTATAAACGGAAAGGCCTATCTGTCGCCGGGGCCTTCATCATCATGTTCGGGCTTCTGGGGCTGGCCGGTGCCTTGAATATCGATCTGTTCAGCGCCGAGGACTACACTTATTTCACCATCGATATCGAAATGCCTGCCGGAACAACCCGGGACAGGACGGACCGTGTCGTCCGGCAGTACGAGGAGCTCCTTTTTCCCCTGACGGGCAACGGAGAAGTTGTTTCCGTCAAAACCTCCATCGGCTTTCTCTCCTCGGGAGACGGCAATACGAGCCAGGGTAATATCGCCCAGATTCTGGTCGATCTGACGGAGCAGGATCAGGGGCGGGTCCGGTCCATCAGCGCCATTATGGGCGATGTCCGGGAAATGACCCGCCTTATTCCGGGACCTGAAAATGTCTTCTTCAGAAAAGCGGTCAACGGCCCCCCCCAGTCCGCGCCTGTCAGCTTTCAGCTCTTCGGCGATAATCTGGAGGGATTGAAAACCGTGTCGGAGAGCATAACCGACAGGCTCAGATCCTATCCGGAACTTCTCAACATCGAAGATGATTTCAGCGGCGGATCGCCGGAGCTCCGGGTTATTGTCAATGAGGAACGGGCGGCGGCTTACGGGCTGAGCGTTCTGTCCGTCGGCCAGTATATCCGTGCCGCCGTGGACGGGATTCAGGCCACGACCTTTGTGGAGGACAATCAGTCCATCGATGTCATCGTCCGTTATGACAGAGCGGGCCGGTTCCGGGCTGACCAGCTCGAACAGCTTCTCATTCCATCTCCCGTCGGAAGGAAAGTCCCCTTCAGCGCCGTTGCGAAAATCGAGGAAGCAACGTCCCTTTCCACCATTCAGCGCGTCGATGGAAAGCGGGTCGTATCCATTTCCGCCGGGGCCTATTCCAATGAATCGGTTCCGGATATTAATCAAGATATCGAAGAGCTGGTCGCCGCATATGCCGTATCCTATCCCGATCAGATCCTGGTGACGGGGGGTGAATTCGCCGATTTCGCAAATCTGCTGTTCGATATTCTCAGAATCTTTCTCATCGGAGTCTTTCTCATCTATCTGATTCTGGGGACGCAGTTCAAGTCCTATACGCAGCCCTTTCTCATTCTGCTCTCAGTGCCCATGGCTTTTGCGGGAATCATTCTCTATCTCTTCGTCAGCGGGACGCCCTTCAGCACGACTGTCCTCTATGCAGGGGTCGCTCTGGCTGGAATCGCCGTAAACGACGCCATTGTTCTGATCAGCTTTATCAACGAATTGCGGGAATCGGGCATGTCTGTGGCCGAGGCGGTCAAAGAGGCCGCGGCGACGAGACTGAGGCCCATCCTGCTGACGTCCCTGACCACTATCGCCGGTCTTCTCCCCACGGCTATTGGGATAGGCGGAGTGTCCGTGGTCTGGCAGCCTATGGCGAGTACAATAATTTTCGGTCTCTTATTCAGTACGTTGACCGCTCTGATCCTGATTCCCCTGATGTACGGCCTTTTATACGGGCGGAAGGAAAAACATGCAGAGATATAAAGCGGTCCT
Source organism: Spirochaetales bacterium (assembly GCA_016936555.1). Lineage (GTDB taxonomy): Bacteria > Spirochaetota > Spirochaetia > DSM-2461 > DSM-2461 > Spirochaeta_F. The sequence goes on from JAFGXR010000053.1 coordinate 16,228, forward strand.
GACAGTATTTATTCTCTTATTTCTGTCCTCCGGGCTCTTCGCCATGACGGCCTTAGAGGCCCGGAGAAAATACGATGGAATTATGTCATCCTGGATCGAAGGCCGCCGGAACGATCTTCAGGCGCTGGCGGAGTTCGGAAATCTCGAAAGGGAACTGGATTCCCTGGGCGACTCTGTTCAGAAGACGTACTGGATCGCCCGGGTCAGTCTCGCCGTCGGCCAGATCCGGTACTACCGGGACGAGGAGGAGCTCTCTCTCGATGCCCTGGAGAAAAGCAGGGACCTGGCGGGAGAGGCTGCCGCGGGGGGCGCCGGCGCCGGTGCCTGGAGAATCCAGTCCGAAGCGGGCAGCCTTATCATGATTCAGAAGGGCGTGGGGTATATCATCACCCATTCCGGTAGGGTTCAGGAACAGGCAGAGAAGGCTCTGTCCCTGGATAGCGGAAACGTCAGAGCGGCGCTTATCGTGGCTCAGGGGCTGATAAACGCGCCCGCTCTTTTCGGGGGAAACAGGAGAAAGGGACTTGCCGATCTGGAAGCTCTGAGCCTCAGAACCGGGCTCTCCCCCGAGGAACGGTTTTTCGTCCTTATGGCTCTGGGCGAAATTTTTGCAAGGGATAAGGAAGGGGAAAAAGCTCTGGGATACTTCAGGAAGATTCTGGAATCCTATCCTCAAAACAGTCTGGCAAAAATGAGAATTGACAGGATGGCCCGCTGACAATATGCTTGATGATTGAATTTGAATTAGTTTTAACAAATATAAAAAGGTGTCATTATGAGAAAATTATCAAGCTTTCTGACAATCCTACTCTTCCTGGGGCTGCTCTTTTCCTGCGGCAGGAAAGAGGCTGAGACTCAGGAGAAAACTGTCGCTCAGACTGAATATCAGGGACAGGGCTGGTCCTCTCCCCACTACCGGGAGGATATGGCAGGAACAGTTCTCAATCTTTACGGAGTGACCGATAAGGTCCGTCCCATCCTCGATGTATTTACTGAAGATACGGGGATCAAAGTCGAGCATCTCACAATGAAAAACGGAGAGATCCTACAGAGGCTGACCCATGAGGCTGATTCGGGAATAGTCATTGCCGACCTCTGGTTCACCGGCGGCGCCGACACGTTTATCATAGCGGGGCAGAACGGCCTGCTCCTCTCTTATGAATCTCCTGAAGGAGCGGCCCTCGACAGCGATATGAAGGATCCCGGTCTCTACTGGTACGGCACATCGCTGACTCTTGTCAACTGGGTTGTCAATAAAGAGTTAGTTGAAGAGAAGGGGCTGAAAATGCCGGAAATCTGGGATGATCTTCTGCAGCCCGGTCTGAAGGGACAGGTTTCCATGCCCAATCCCGCCTCATCGGGCACAGCCTATAATGTTGTCAGTGCTGTTCTCCAGACGAGAGGAGAGGAGAACGGCTGGGCCTACCTGAAAGATCTCATCGGCCAGGTCCCCTTCTTCACAGCCCGCGGAAGCGACCCCGCCAATATGGTCGTCAACGGAGAAGCCATTGTCGGGATAAACGCAAGCAACGGCGACAGGGAACTGGAAATCAATAATCCCCATATAAAGCTGGTCTATCCTTCGGACGGAACGGGATGGTGGCCCCAGCCTGCGGCAATTATCAAGGGTACGAAGCACGAAGAGGAAGCAAAGGTTTTTATCGACTGGATCATTTCCAGGCGTGGTATGGAAACCGTCGCTTCGTCCCGTTACGCCGCAGTGGCCAGGAAAGATGTCAGAATCCCAGAAGGGATCGAGGATATCACCAGAATTTCCCTCTTTCCCACGGATTTTCAGGCCAACGCTCTCGAGAGGGAGGCGATTCTGGCGAAATGGGCTGAATATGTAGAGTAATGGTGAAAGCCGATCCCATGAAAGCGGGGTACTACATCCTCGCTTCAGCGCTCTTCTGCTTTACCGCTTTACCGGTTCTCTCCGTTTTCCTCTACGGGCTGTTTCCTCTGTCGGCCCGTGGAGATCTGGGAAGCATGATTTTCCGGTCTCTTCCCTTTCTGAAGAACAGTATTTTTATCGCCCTGATCGTCACGCCGGCGTCGGTTCTCATCGGACTGGCTGCAACTCTTGCTGTCCACCGCTTTTCATCGCCACTGAACAGATTTTTCAAGCCGGTCCTTCTTCTCTCTCTGATCCATCCGCCCTTTGTGGGGAGCATCGCCTTTATCATGCTCTTCGGGAAAAGAGGTCTGATCACCCATGATCTGCTCCGCCTGGACGTCAGTCCCTACGGCTGGCAGGGGATCGCCCTGCTGCAGTTTCTGGGAATGGGGTCCATGGCCTATCTCATTATATCCAGTTCGGTAGGGAAGACGAACTCTCATATCGAGGCCGCCGCGAGGAACCTCGGCATTCCGGAAGGGAAAATATTCCGGGACATCACGCTCAGGACCATGTATCCGGAGCTCTCCTCAGCCGCCATACTGGTCTTCCTGGCGTCGATGGCCGATTTCGGTACGCCGTTGATAATAGGCGGTCCCTTTCAGACTCTGGCGTCCGATCTCTACATACAGATTACCGGCCTCTACGATATGCGGTCCGCTTCGGTCTCGGGGATCCTTCTTCTCATACCGTGCATCGCTTTGTTCACCTATCAGAGGAGGCTTAACAGGAGGAAGGCCTATTACGCCATGGCCCTGTCGGACGGGTCTATCCGCTACCGCCATTACAGCCGTCCCGTCAGAGCCGCAGCTCTGACCATCACCCTGCTCTACACCCTTTTCATCTTTTTCAAATACGGTTTTATCTTTGTCGGCGCCTTTACGGAGCACTGGGGATATGACTACACTCTGACTCTGCGCCATCTGGTCAAAGTTCTGCAGAAAGATCTCTCCCCTTTTGTAAACAGCGTGCAGCTCGCCTTCTTTACAGCCCTTATGGCCTCAACGGCGGGTGTCTTCCTGAGCTATGCCGTCAAGAGGAAAAAATGGGCTTTTCTCACCCTGTCCGATGTTCTGGCGACTCTTCCCGCCGCCGTTCCGGGTATCCTGCTCGGGATAGGATATCTGGTGACATTCAAATATCCCGTTCTGGGAATAGGGCGGTTTGTCCTGAAGGAATTCCCCCCGTTCATTTTACTGGGTACCGGCATCATCATCTACATCATCTGCATTTTCCGCTATATGAATGTGGGGCTCAGAACCGGGTATGCCCTTCTGGAGCATATCAATCCCAATATCGAGGAAGCCGCGAGAAACCTGGGGCAGAGCGAAAACAGAATCTTTGCGGGAGTCATCATGCCCCTTCTTTCTCCTGCCTTCCGGACATCGTTTTTTAAAATTTTTTCCACGACCATGACCACACTGGGGGCGATTATTTTTCTCCTCCTTCCCTCCAATAAGGTGGCCGTTCAGTCTATATTTCAAATCATAACCAGCAGCGAAAGAGGCGTCGCCGCTTCCATGGCTCTTCTTCTCTCACTGACGACAGCTCTCATGCTCGGTTTCTTCCGGCTGCTGAATTATCTGGTTACAAAGAAGAGACTATGAAGAAAATCAAGTTATCCATAAAAAACCTCGAACAGAGCTACGGCGGCATTCCCGTCCTGAAGGGTATTTCTCTGGACATATACGAAGGCGAAACTCTGGTGGTTCTCGGTCCTTCGGGCTGCGGGAAAACCTCCCTGCTCAAATCGGTGGCCGGCCTGATCCCCGTCGAGGGGGGTGAGCTGGTTCTCGACGGAAGAAATGTCGCACTTCTTCCGCCCCAGGAGCGGAAGACCGCCATGATTTTTCAGAATTACGCTCTTTTCCCCCATATGACTGTAGGCGAGAATCTGGAGTACGGTCTGAAAGTAAAAGGCCGGAAAGAGGGGAGAAACAGAGAAAAAATAAGGGATACCCTCGCTTTGTTTAAACTCGAGGGGCTGGAAGACAGGCCCGTGACGGAACTGAGCGGCGGTCAGCAGCAGAGGGTCGCCATAGGCCGGGCCATGATCATCGGCCCTTCGGTCCTTCTCTTTGACGAACCGCTGAGCAATCTGGATGAAAATCTGAGAAAACAGATGAGAAATGAGATCCGGAGTCTTCTGCGACAAGCCAACGTCACGAGTCTCTATGTTACCCACGACCAGAATGAAGCCCTGGCCATGGCGGACAGAATCGTCATTATGAGGGAGGGGGGCATCGAACAGATCTCCGCTCCCGCGGAACTGCATTACAGGCCGGCAAGTGAATATGTGGCCCGTTTCCTCGGCTACGGCAATCTCTTTTCCGGAGAAAGGAGGAACGGCCGCTTTTTTCTCTTCGGGAAGGAGATTTCATCGGCGCCGGAAAGCGGAAAGTTCCATACTGTTCTGATCCGCCCGGAAGACATCGGGATCGCGGCTGACGGCGATTCCGATGAAACCTTAGCCGGAACGGTTGCCGATATCGAAATCCAGAGCAGTATAATCCGCTATCGTGTTAAAACAGATTTCGGGGATTTCGATGTCTCAATGCTCAATAGCAGAGGCGGGGCTTTCTATTCCCCCAATGATTCTCTGTATCTCAGGCTGAAAGAGGAGACTTTCCACTACCTATGATAATCGATCTGCATTTCCATACAGATACCTATTCGCCGTGCAGCCGGATCCCCCTGGAAAAAGGTCTGGAGCGGGCGGCTTCTCTCGGCCTGGACGCCATCTGCCTGACGGAGCACGATATCTTTCACGGTTACCGGGATATTCCCCGTCTTGAGAAGCGCTACGGAATCCGGGTTTTCACCGGGGTAGAGATTTTTACCGCACAGGGGGATATTCTCTGTTTCGGTCTCGACCGTATTCCCGGCGGAACAGTTCAGGCCCGGGATCTGGTGTCCCGGCTGGGGGAGGAGGGAGGCGCTTCCATTGCCGCCCATCCTTTCAGGAATAATGACAGAGGCGTAAAAGAGCTTATCCTCGATCTCCCGGGGCTTACGGCCGTAGAGGCCTGGAACGGCAATACCGATTATCTAAACAACCTGAAGGCCCATGTCATGGCGGAATCGGGAGGGATTCCCGTCACGGGGGCCAGCGATTCTCACAGACTTGAAAAAATAGGCTGCTTCGCCACGGAATTCGGAGGGAAGGTGGATACGGACAGGGATTTAATTGCGGTTCTCCGGAGCGGGGATTTCAGACCGGTTCGATATGATAATGACACCGGCCGATTTGCTGAAATCCTGAACTAACAGGACAATTCCAGGGAGACGGCCGGATCCGGTTTCACAATGAAGAACCCCCGGGAGAAATCAATTCCGATTTCAGCGATGATCAATGCCAGAGAATCGTTATGTACATGCTCCGCTATGGTCTTGATCCCCAGCTTCCTGGAAAAATCCACGATGGTTTCGATCATCAGGCGGGACCCGACGGGATATCGGATCAGTTGATCGCCTTTGCAATCATGGTGCACGTCAGCCCGCTGTATCTAGCTCGTCATTTTGAAATAAATGATTCTGTTATGTATTCCCGGGGACATGTGAAAGGGCTTATTGGCCGTGAAACGGGCCCGGCAGAAGGGGCAGCTGATTTCCGCTGGATAACAAACAGTGTGCTTTTTAAAGAATTCACCGCATAAGGGGCATTCGAGTGTATAGGCGAGGTGACCATGCAATGAAGTGAATTCGATCTCGAAACGATTCTCTTTCATCTTCTCTTTCCTCTATCGTTGGTTCTATAAATGATATTCATCCCGTTCAGGAATTCAAGAGCAAATATCTTCGTGAAAGTCGCCGGTCTCTTATCTATAATTAAGACAGAGAGGGACTTCATATGAAAAAGCTGACCAGACAGGATCACCTGAGCCGTTTTTTTCCGATGGCCAATGTGGAGCTTAAATTCGGTATCAACAGGAAGCGTTTTCCTCTCGGCATCGTCGAGAGCTCGCCGAAAAAGATATTCTACCGTAACGAATGGATCGAAGTCGTCTGCGAGAAAAAGTCTATCGACCAGGGGGTCATCTACTCCCTGTCATTGACCAATATCAGCAGCAAGCACATCCGGATCACCAGGCTGCGTCTTCCGGCGACCGACGGGATCGACTCCTTTCTGGAGAAGGTGAGCCCCCGGAGGATCTCCTTTCTGAGAAACGGCTACCAGTCCTGGTCGACAGCCAGAACCTACAGGATTTCGGAAAAGCCTCTGCGCCCCCGTTTCAAGCTCATGTCCCTGGCCACTTCCAATATGGCCAATCTGCCCTCCAATGTGCCGGGGATGCTCTCTTCCGATATGTATTCGCTTATAACGGATCTGGAAGACGGGCGCACCATGCTGGCCGGCCAGCTTCCCCCTTTCAACCAGTTCTTCTACATCGTCCTGACGGCCAACTCCCGGAAGGACAGGAGCTTTTTCGAGATGATATACGACTTCGGCAGGCAGATGCTCGAGCCGGGGAAAAAAGTGAAACTCGACGGGATCATGATCATACAGGGAACCCGTCCCCAGGTGGAGCAGATGTACTTTCACTACATCCGCGAGAAGATGAAAATCCAGCCTTCTGAAAAAAACTTCAGGGGATGGTGCTCCTGGTATCAGTATTACAATAAGATAACGCCGGAACTCCTTTACAGAAATCTGAAGGCCATAAAAGACCGGGGGATGGATTTCGACTTTTTTCAGATCGATGACGGCTATCAGAAGGCTGTCGGCGACTGGCTGGATCAGAGCCCTCCCTTTGAGGGGCGGATGAAGGAGCTGGCCGATGCGGTCAGGTCGGCGGGCATGAAGCCGGGGATCTGGATCGCGCCGTTTTCCGCCGCCGCCAATTCGGAACTCTTCCGCTTCCATCCCGAATACATACTCAAGAATGAATCGGGGAAAAAACTGAAGGCGAGCTACAACCCCTTCTGGAAGTGCTTCTATTACGGAGTCGATGTCACCCATCCCCGCTATGCCGAGTATCTGCGGGAGTTTATCGACACCATTGTCAATCAGTGGGGGTTCGAGTATTTAAAATGCGACTTTCTCTTCACTGCCGCTCTGCGGGGGGCTGTCCATCACGACCTCTCCCTGTCCAGGGCTTCGGTTATAAAGAAGGGGATGGAGATTATCAGAAACACAGCCGGTCCCGATACGAAGATCATCGGCTGCGGCATGCCCCTTTCGGCGGGAATCGGATCGGTCGACGCCATGCGGGTCGGCCCCGACACGGGGGATTTCTGGATCCACCACACGGCCAAGCTCGTGCGCACCGGAAGCATGTTCGGCGTGCGCAACTCCATGAAGAACTTCATGGTCCGCAGTCCCATGCACAAGCGGCTCTGGCTCAACGATCCGGACTGCATCATGATACGCGATAAAGGGACGGGACTGAAGCCCGGGGAGAGGCAGTCCCAGATCGATGCCATCGCCCTGTCCGGGGGAATCCTTATCTACTCCGATGATTTTGAAACCCTGTCCGATAAAGCCCTGGCCGATATGGCCATGATCGATGAAGTCTCGGCCAACTGCTTTGCCGGCCAGGCTATCGCCGTCGACGTTATGGAACAGGAATTGCCGGAAATCTATTACAACACGGCCGGATATGTGGGGCTTTTCAATTTCTCCTCGACTCTGAGAAGGAGGACCTATGATCTGTCCTCCCTCGGGCTCTATCAGGAGGGGCGTCTCGAGCTGGAGGATGTGAGAACCGGTGAGGTTATCCCCGCAACGGAAAAGACGGTAATCGAGGGTCTCAGCCACAGGGGATCGCGGCTCTTCCGGGTAAAAAGCACCGGTTTATAGGCGGCCGAATTCCAGAACCATATGAATATTGCCCGACTCTTCCTCTCCGGTTACGGCGAAACCCGATTTTTCATAAAAAGCCACGAGCCGCTGTCCCCGGTGATTGATTCTCTCCGTATCGAGCTCTATTCCTTTCCAGCCATCCTTTTTTCCGGCGGAGATCAGGGCTGCAAGGGTTTTTCTCCCCAGTCCGCTCCCCTGATTCACCGCGGCAAGGGTATCGAGATAAAGAAACCCCGGTTCACCGTCGCGGTAAAGAATCAGAAGAGAGGCGGTAAGGCCTCCGCGGAAGGTTATCATGGCTTCGAAATCCTCTTTTCCCCCTCTCTCCACCAACTCCTCTTCGGTGTAGAGAAGCTCCGGAGGGAAACAGCGGACTTCGGCACTCCGGTAGAGGTCCAGGAGCCGGCGGTCCCAGCTCCGGAAAACCTCTATGGCGAGGTCTCTCTCCGAACGAGCCAGAATGTCCGCCGCCCTCTCGAGGACCGTCACAGGCCGCTTCGCTTTTCCGCCGATTTAACAAGAGCGGAAACGAGGCTGTTGTAATCGTATCCCGCTTTAAAGGCCATAAGCGTGTAGAAGGAGAAATCTTTGGTCGATTCGTCGAAATCCATTCCGGGCAGGGGATTGATTTCCAGAAACCAGGGTCTGTCATAGCGGTCTATTCTGAAATCAAGCCTGGCGAATTCCCTGATATTCAGGATCCGGCAGATTTCCTCCGTATCTTCTTTCAGTTTCTCTTCCAGTTTTTCGTCCAGAACGGCGGGGCAGATGTAATTGTCCAGGTCGTCATAGACGGTTTTGGCGATCTGCCCGAAGACGTTGGACGCCGATTCGGGCATTCTGGAAAAATCCACTTCAAGCAGGGGGAAAATCTCAATTTCCTCTTCGGGGCGGACGATGACGCCGATGCTGATTTCCCGGCCCTCTATAAACTCCTCCGCCAGAATCTCCTCCCTGTAGAGATCTATCATATCGCCGGCCTTGGCGATAAGGGATTCCCGGTCGTAGACCACATTGTCTTCGTTTATACCAATGGAAGAGCCCTCTCTGTTCGGTTTCAGAATCACCGGGAAGAGCAGATCAATCTCCCCGGCCTCTTCGACGGTGGATATGACGGAATAGGCCGGGGTGCTCACTTCCGATCCCCTTAGAAAGTGCTTGGTCCAGGCTTTGTTCAGGCAGACGGCCAGAGTGCCCGGTCCGGACCCCACATAGGGAATCCCCAGCATTTCCAGAATGGCCGGAATATGGGATTCCCGGCTTTCGCCCCTTATCCCTTCGGCCCTGTTGAAAACAAGATCGGGCCATTCCTTCCTGAGCCTGTCCATCACATTCTCATCGGCTTCGATGAAGCTGTACTCATGACCCATATTCTCAATCGCTTTTTTTATCTGCTCAATCGTATGGGGCGGATCGAATTCCACCTGGAATTCGTCCTCTTCCTTTCTGGTGTTGAGTATAAGAGCTACTTTCATGATTCCTCGTACTGGCGGATGAATCCGCTGATTTCTTCTTTATATATCTTCAGAACCTTCTCTTTCAGTTCCCCGGGGATCGAAATCGACGGGTAGAGTGAAACAAAACGCTCAAAAAGTTCTTTTTTCCTCTCCTCCGCTTCAGCCATAAGAGGCGAATGGCGGAATCTTTCCACCAGGGGCTCCTGCGAGCCGAAGCGGGCGGCGCAGTGAAAGGCGAACAGCTGCTCGTCCCTGGCCAGGTCCGTCCGGGCGTAGGGGAACTCGGTGCTGCCTCCGAAAAGGGCGAAGTAGCGGCTGTTCTCTTCGGTCAGCAGCGGCCCGGTCAGGCCTATGGCCGCCGGGTCCACAGCGCCGCCGATGCACATGAGATACATTTTCGCGCAAATGGAGCAATCGTGGCACCAGCGGTTATCCCGTCCCCCCTCGTTCTCGGCGAAGCAGCTCATCTGATAGGAGGCGTAGCGGGGATACCGGTTGACGATCATCCGCTGAATCATCATATCCATAAGAGGTTCGATCAGGCTTCCCGTCCTCACAGGGCGTTCCGCTGTGAGAAGTGAGGTCATGGAGTTGATATGGGTCGTCCACATATGGGTCTGGTCGTAGCAGGGGTAGACGGTCCAGCGGCCCGTGCTGTCCCCGTAGAAGGAGCCGGCGGACTGCTCGTTGCCGAAAAAGATATAGTCCCCGCCGCAGGCTCTGGCATAGGGGAGCATCATAAGGGCGTATTCCGTGGACTGGAGACCCCATCCGTATTCGTTTTTATCGGTTCCCAGATGGAGATCGTCTCTCAGCAGCCCCGTGGAGTGTTCCAGTATCTTCAGTTCGACTCCGAACTCCTTCAGGAAGGCCGCCGCCAGGATTTCCTTGTGCATCCGTTCCCGGGAAAAGCCCGGTTCATCGACAAATACGGGAACCGGTTCCAGGCCGATTTCTTCGGCGACGGCGTAAGTCAGAAGCGAGTCTTTTCCGAAGGAGAGAGGTACGATGGCCTTTTCCCCCGGGACGGAGTCAGCCGGTACCGGCCATGGAGACGGAAGAGCCGGCGCCGAACCGGAAAAACGGAAATCGAGCCCGAGGAACCGTTCGATCTCTTCCGCCGTGGAAAACCCGTCCATATCGCAGCACGAGGGGATGTCGCCAATGAAGTTCTGGCGGAAGAAGGGCTCGAGAAAAGGCCGGCCCGTTGAGAAAACCAGCCCTTTGAGATCCCGTATCTTCATGGGCAGATGCATCGCCGCGGCGAAGACGAGATTGTCCAGAAGCAGCTGCCGCGTTATCTCCGGCACGGCCTGCCAGACATCTGCCGGCCAGGAAACGGAATAGCTGTTTCCGCGGAAACCTATCTCGATGCCGCTTTCAATGAGTGAGCCTGTGACAGGTGCAAAAGATGGCCCGGCGATCATGACTGCTTTCCTGTAATCACGGCGACGTATCTGTCGCCGGGGAGCCGCTCCGTATTGTGCCTGTTGATCAGGGCGATGAGACCGGCGGTGGAGGCGGGGAGAACAACCATGCCGTCGGTTTTTTTCAGGGTCGATACGGCTTCCTTCATGGCTTTGTCCGATACGTATGAGGCGAATCCGCCGCTTTCGTATATGGCGTCGAGGGCTTCATTGCCGTCGATGGAATGCCAGTTGATCAGAGGCTCGTTTACCTCCGTCTCCTTAATGGAGCCGGGATCGAGATCGATGCACTGCCGGCTGCCCCGGACATAGGATTCGATGATGGGGTTTTTTCTGTAGGAGGATCCGGCTATGATTTTGGGAATCCGCGACGTCTTGCAGCGGCGGTAGAGGCTGAGAAATCCCAGATAGATCCCCGCCAGCGTTGTTCCGTTGGAGACGGAAACGGCGACGGCGGCGGGCGCATCCCTCAACTCATCGTAAATTTCATAGGATATCTGGGCATAGGCTTCCAGCTGCAGGACCGTATTGGCTCCCCCGGGATTGGCGTCGTAGATCTCTCCTTCCGCTGCCAGGGTCCGGGAGAGATCGCAGGAATCTTCGTAATCCCTTCCGGAGAAATGGATTTCCGCTCCGTACCGGGTCATATCGGCGAGCCGTTTGGTTTTATATCCCTCGGGAATGAAGATGATGCATTTGAGCCCCGCCAGATTGCAGGCCAGAGCCATGGCCGCCCCGTAGTTCCCGCAGGTCGCGAGCGTTACCGCTTCATAACCGCGGCGCAGGGCGTCCAGAACCTGGGCGAAGGCGATTCTGTCCTTATGGGTCCCCGTGGGGTTGCCCCCCTCGAACTTGAGGTAGAGGTTTCTCAGGTTGATTTCCCTCTCTATATTGCGGCCCCTTGTCAGGGCTGTGTCGCCGATTTCTCTGTCTATGATATCCCGGAAGGCGGAGATCCTGTCCTCTGTGGGATTTGAACGGTCCGAGGAAGTCAGAATCTGATTTTTCAGATCCGTATCGATAGGGGGAACGTGGGAAACGGCACCGTCCAGCAGCAGATCGTTTCCCGAAGGCGCGGGCTCATCAGCGGATGTATTCATCCTTAACCTCATGCGGATAACTCCAAGTCCTAAGGGGACGTATCCGCTACATACGCTTCAAATACATCTTATATTCACCAAAGTCAAGAGATAAAAAATCACTCTGTCAGAAAAGAACCGGGTCCTTCAGAATTGAGTCAGACCGGTAAAGCGCAGGCTCAGGAGGAGCCCCGGATCGAGAGCTCTGCTTTCAATGGTACCGCCGTATTTATAAACCAGATTGTAAATGATGCTCAGCCCCAGTCCGGCCTTCCCCTTATGCCGTTCCGTTGTGTAAAAAGGAGCGAAGATCTTCTCCAGATCCTGTTCGTTGATTCCCGAACCGTTGTCCCGGTAATCGATAATGACCGTTTCGTTTTCCTTCCGTGAGTCCAGTCTTATTATGCCGCCTCCTCCGGATTTAAAACCGTGGATGAAGGAATTTTCGATAAGATTGGTAAAGATCAGGATGAAATCGCTCTGGCAGGCCTCGAAATGAAGCCGTTCATCGATATTGTTCTGAACGGTTACGTTTCTGTCCGCATATTCCGCGGAAAGGAGCTGATAGACACTGGAAAAGCATTCCTTGACATTAAACAGGGCGTAGTCTTCCGACGTGGTATTGATGGCGAGATTTTTGAAATCGGTGATATGTTCGTCCGTTCGGCTCAGAGAGTCGGCGATGATCTTCATGCTTTCCCGGAGCTTGTTGAAAAAAGCGATCAGTTTCGTTTTTGTCAGCGACCCTTCCTCAAAACTCAGCAGAGTGTTTTCTATCAGGTCGGAGAGATAGCTGTTTGCCGTAATCGCGATGCCCAGAGGGGTGTTTATCTCATGGGATACTCCCGCCACCAGCGAGCCGAGGGCGGCCATTTTTTCCGATTCGATAAGGTGCTTCTGGCTGATCCGCAGCTCTTCGGTTCTCTGCTCCACAAGCTCCTGGAGTCGGTTCTCCTGGCGGAACCGGCTGACGAAACGGCCGATCATGCGGGCCAGTTCTCCCAGAATCTCCTTTTTCCACTGAGGGAGCGGAGAATGTGTCAGAAGATTATCGCAGGCAATCCAGCCTACAGGATCCTCGCCGTCGAAAAACGCCGCAAGGGAATTCCAGCCCGTACCGACTTCGGCGCCCTCGTTTTTCAGCAGCCTGTCGAATTCGACCTGGACATTGTCCCGGCTTGCAATAGCTCCCAAAGCCCTTTTATCATCTTCCAGATCCGCTTCATAATGGCTCTGATCGATGATTTCCCCCCGGTCATTGGTTCCCCAGGAACCGAGCATTTTCTGTTTATCTTCCGATATGAGAATGATGCCTATTCTGTCGATATGGAGTTCGCTGCGCCCCCATTCCACGATTTTCCGGTAGATATCCTTTTCCGAATGGCTGGTGCAGAGATCGGCGTAAATCCTGTTCAGGACTTTCTGCTCCCGTACGAAATCCTCCCAGTCCGAGGTTTCCCGTCTCATGGCTATGAGATAGTGCTTTTCCTTTATTAGATAGCTGACTTCGATTTGATGAATTCTGTCCCATTTGTCTTTCAGGTCGAGGTTTTCTGTTTTATGGTTGAGGACCAGGTCGGGAAAAAGATCGGTAATATTGCCTATGACCCGGGCGGAAAAGACCTGTTCCGCTTCCTGATTGAGGTTGCAGCGGCTTCCGTCTTCATCACATAAGACAAGAGGAACAGGGGTTTTTTGAAAAACTGTTTCAAACAGGTCGATTTCATGGCCTCCTGATACAATAATCATAGTACCGGATTTTTCAGGTTGCCACAAAATCGGTCGGTTCAAGGAGAAAAAGTGAAAGGGGAAATCAGAATTCTGAAAATACTGCTCGCCCTCTATATCTTTCTGTGTCTGCTTTTTGCGGGACTCAATTACGGCGTGGCGCCCGGAGCATCGGAAGAGGTGGCGGAGCTGATCAGAAATATCTGGCATTTTTATGAAAACTACTTCAAGACATTTCTCATTATTGCAGGATCATGGCTTACGCTCCGCATCACAGGAAAGAGATCCCGAATGCAGAAGAGAAATTTTACCGGATTCATTATGGCGGCTTTACTTGTTCATATCCTGGGACCGGTCCTGACGGGTAACCCCGATCTGTATTTTTTCGCCATGCCTCTTCCCTGGTCTTCCACGGCTCTGCAGGCCGCTGTGGAAGAATCTGCCTTCCGCTCTCATCATCTGCCCCTATGGGGGCTCGGGGGCTTAAGCGCTTCACTTGCGGTTTATATCCTCATCACGGTTGTTATTTTCACAGGAACGGTTCTTTTAGGCAGAAGGTGGCAATGCTCGACCCTCTGTCTGTTCAACGGGTTTATCTCCGAAACCTTCTCTCCTGCCTTTCCCCTCCTTGGAAAGAGATCCGCTCCCGGAAAAAAACTGAGGAAACTGTTTGTTGTTTTGAAGTGGGCTCTTCTGGCTGCCGCTTTACTCTTCTTTCTCTTCTGGTTTTACGTTCTCATCTCCGGGGATTACAGAGAGTCCTTGGCGGAACGGCTGGCCGATATTGAGGTCTATAAATACCTTACGGTCGAACTTTTAATGGCCATGTTTTTCTGGGTGGCCTTTACGGGCAGGGGATACTGCTACTACTGTCCCCTGGGGACGGTCCTGGGGTGGATTTCCCGTCGGGCCGGTCAGAAAATCCGGACCGATTTGAAGAACTGCATCCAATGCGGTAAATGCGATAGAACCTGTCCCATGGCTATTGAAATCCGCAAATATGCGCAGATGAAGAGAGATGTTGTTTCCTCCCGTTGTGTCGGCTGCGGCCACTGCGTCGATGCCTGTCCAACCGGAACTCTGGAGTATTCAACAGCATTTCTGGAAAAAATCAGGAGGGTAAAATGAGAAAATCCATAAGACTGGTCCTATCGGTGATGGCCGGGCTCCTTATTCTGCTGGCAGGAGCGGGCATATGGTTTGTCCTGTCGCCGGGAAGTTCCGACTACGGGACTTTTCTGAACATGAGGGGCTATCAGATCGGGGCATTGAACCGGTACGATGGGGAAGAGAAGAGTATCAACCGGTATTTTGATAATTATAAACTCGATCTGCCGCTTCTCTATAAGCTTATGTTTAAAGCCGAGAATCTCTCGCTCTTTCTCAAAAGCTTCAGAGCGGAGAAGATCGATACGGCCTCGATCAATCAGCTGGAGATCGGAAACGGCACAGAGAATTTTTTTGATTTTACCTTTATGATCCGGCCCGATTACCGGTATAACGCCCCGCTATTTCACGGCGACGCGCTCAAAGCTCTTCCCGGCGTGACGAGCGCTTTGTATATGGATTTTTATTCGCTTAATGACGATGTCGATCCGGAACGTTTCTTCTCTGTTTCAAGGGACAAACTGGAAAAAGCCCTGGAGCTGGCGCGGCCCTACTGGAAAACCGAAGGATTCGGAGAGCTGACCCCCCATCTCGATCCCTGGAAAAGCCCCTACCGGCTGGAGATGGTGGAGCCTGAAAAGGGGACGGAAGAGGAGAAAAGAGCCTATTTCGAAACTGTCTATGCCTGTTTCGTGCTCTATTCCGAGGCCTATCTGGAAGCGCTGGACAATTGTTCCCGCGATGATGATCCTTCAGTCGAAGCGATCCGGGAAAGGGAAGTGAAGGATTTCGTATCCATCCTCTACGAGAAGGATATGGCTGTGAAGATGGGGAAAATGATCTTCCCCGAAGAGGATTTTGACCGATATTTCCTCGAGGGATTCTGGGGGACGGGACCTCTCGATTAAAACGGTTCTGAACTGTCAGGCTTCGTGGCTCAATTTTGAATGGACCTCATGGCTGACATATCTGACTTCGATTTTATAGCAATCCCGCATGGTTCCTTCGCGGGTGTATCCCAGCCTGCGGGGAATGTTTCCCGACAGGATGTTTTCCTCATCGCAGCGGATAATGATTCTGTGGAACCCTGTTTCAAAGAGAGCCTTTTCCAGGACGGCCACCGCTTCGCTCATGTAGCCTTTTCCCTCGAACTGACCGAGGATCCAGTACCCGATCTCGCAGGTTTCGTTATTCCAGTTGAAATCAAAAGCGCCTACATTGCCCATATATTCGCACGAATCATTGAAAATGGGGAATTCATGTCAGTAGCCTTCGGACAGTAGCCATTTTTTTGCTTCATAAGGATCCCTGAAATAGTGCTCGACGCAGAGATGTTCCGGATCGGCTTCGTAAACTCTGTTGAACTGGGTTTCTGTTATCCCCGCGCCTGAATCTTCCCTGTTTTCGTGGATGATGGCGATATGGCGGAGTCCCGATTCAATCCGCCATTTGTGCAATTCCTGAAGGAGAGGAATGGAGTCCGGGGTATATATGCCCTGACCGTGGAGTCTGGCGATCATAGCCCAGGTCGATCCGGACAGATGCTCCGTTACCTGTTTCCGTACAATGCGGTCAAATTCCTGAGCGGCTTCCAGGTTCCAGGGGCCGTAGGCTTCAATAAAGAGGATTTTGTTTTCTACGGAAATCTCGTAATGTCCATGAGCGGAATACATATTTTAAAATTAATCTATAAGTGAACAGGTATCAAGTTTTTTCAAAATACAGGATGCGAGTAGATCCTCACTGCCTGATTTGCTATGTGAAGAGTCGGTTTTATCATTCCTATTTTTCTTTTTTCTATTACTTCGTCAACGCTGGAGCCAGATTTATTTGTAAGTTTGTTCTCGATGAGGTGTCAGCCCTTTATTAGAGACTCTCTCCAAATAAATCTTGACAAATAATCTTCTTTACTATTATGTTTAACCATGTGGTCAAACATTTTGGTTAA